>NZ_JBIOKZ010000010.1:0-165000 GCF_044142885.1 Pseudorhizobium flavum | reverse complement strand
CGACGCCGTGACCCGGCATGTGAGCGCGGCGTTTGCGAGCGTTCTGCACCCGGTCTTCCTCGCGGAAGCGACCGAAGAGGAACTGAAGGCCCGGTGCGCCGGCATAGCGGGGCTCGTCAATGCTGCATTGCAAAGTCCGCTTGCAAAGTGACGATTTCCAATATACGTCACTTCTAGAACAGGATCTTCCTGAGCCGCTTTCAAGCCAATCATACTCCACCAAGGCCGCCAGTTTCTTGCGGCTAAGGTTCGCTCACATTACATTGCCGCAGTCTTTGGATGACGCTGATGACCAGACGTACCTTTCTCCTTCCTCTATTTCTGTCGCTTGCTCTGACGGCCTGCAGCGATGCGAACCAGGCAAGCGACGCACCTGCAGCAGGGAGCGCGGCGCAGGAGCGCCCTCCGACCACCGTCAGCGTCGTGACGATGGAGAAGGGAGATTTTCCCATTACCCGAATTCTGCCGGGCCGGGCTGCGGCTTTCCAGGAAACTGGCATCCGCCCGCGGGTTACGGGCGCCATCCGCGAGATCGCTTTCAAGGAAGGAAGCGTGGTCAAGGCCGGCGACCTGCTCTTCCAGATCGAGGACGACACATACAGCGCCGCGCTTGCAGAGGCTCGCGCTTCTGTCGCCAAGGCCGAGGCTTCGATTCCGAGTGCCCAGGCCAATCTTGCTCGCTATGAGCGGCTGGTGAACAGCGGGGCAACCCAGATCGAATTTGAGAACGCCCGCGTCACCCTGCTGCAGGCGGAAGCGGACGTGGCACAGGCCAAGGCGGCGTTGCGGACCGCGGAAATCAATCTCGACCTCACAAAGATCCGCGCACCCTTCGATGGCGTGACAAGCATCTCCAAGGTGAGCATCGGCAATATCGTCACTGCAAACCAGACCGATGCCTTGACCACGCTTCGCCAGCTTGATCCGATCTACATCGACCTGACTGAATCCAGCACCAATCTCCTAGAGCTCCGCACGGCAATGGCCTCGGGGCGACTGACCGGCGATCCGAGCCAGGCAGAAATGACCCTTAAGCTTGAGGATGGAACCATCTATCCCCACACGGGCAAGCTCGACATGTCGGAAATGGCGGTCAGCGAGACAACCGGCACCTACCAGATCCGTGCAGTTTTTCCGAACCCTGACGAGATCATCCTACCCGGCATGTATGTACGGGCGGAGGTCACGCTCGGCACGGAAGCCGGATACCTGATCCCGCAGAGAGCTGCCACGCGCAATGCGCGCGGAGAGCTGTCCGCCAAGTTCGCGACAGCCGATAACAAGGTGGAAACGCGCGTGTTCCCGGTCAGCCAGGTCTCTGGCAATAACTGGCTCGTCACCGATGGTGTCGCCGATGGCGATCGTCTGATCGTCGACGGGTTTCAATGGATCGGCGATGGCGCCACGGTTGCACCCGTCGAGGCCACCGTGGATGAAAATGGTCTCGTTGTGACCGCGCCGACGGACGCGGCCGCCGAACCCGCCGCCCAGTAACGATCCTCGTCCTTCCAGAGATGCCGTAAGCCCAGCGCCAAGGGATTTTCAAATGGCCAAATATTTTATCCGGCGGCCCGTATTTGCCTGGGTCATCGCAATCGTCATCATGCTCGGTGGTGCGCTCGCCATCTCGACGCTGTCGATCTCGCAGTATCCGGACATCGCCCCGACGACCGTTCGCGTGAGCGCATTCTATACGGGCGCAAGTGCGGAGACCGTCGAGAAGTCGGTCACTAGCATCATCGAGGACGGCATGACCGGCCTCGATGACCTGACATACATGACCTCGTCATCCAGCACCGGGAGCGCCTCGATCACCTTGACCTTCGGCACCACGGTCGATCCGGAGATCGCCCAGGTGCAGGTGCAGAACAAGCTGCAACTCGTTCAATCGCAGCTTCCCGACGTTGTTCAGCAGGCGGGAATCTCGGTGACGCGGTCGACGTCGAGCATCCTGATGGTCGGCGCCCTCGTGTCGACCGACGGCAAGCGCAGTTCCGTAGATCTCGGGGATGTCTTCTCAACCTCGATCGAAGACCAGATCAAGCGGCTTGAGGGTGTGGGCAGCATCGATATCTTCGGCTCCGGCTATGCCATGCGGATCTGGCTGGATCCGCTGAAGCTGCAGAAGTATCAGCTTACCCCCACGGACGTGACATCCGCCATTCAGGCACAGAACACGCAGGTGTCGGTCGGCTCCCTCGGCGGCCAGCCGTCGGTGGCGGGCCAGCAGCTGACCGTTACCATGACCGCCCAGAGCCAGCTCACCACCGTCGACGACTTCGAGTCGATCATCCTCAAGGTTGAGCAGGACGGAGCGACGGTACGGTTGAGCGACGTGGCACGCGTCGAAATCGGGCAGGAAAGCTATGGTTCGAGCTCGCGGCAGAACGGCCTTCCTTCCACCGGTTTCGCCGTCAATCTTGCGACGGGCGCGAACGCGCTGGATACTGCGGATCGTGTGAAGGTTGCCTTGGCAGAGATCGCTCCTACCCTGCCCGAAGGCGTGGAGATCACTTATCCCTACGATACGACCCCCTTTGTCGAGCTTTCGATCGAGAAGGTCGTGCATACTCTGATCGAGGCGATCATTCTCGTGTTCGTCGTGCTTCTGATCTTCCTCCAGAACCTTCGCGCGACACTGATCCCGATGATCGCGGTCCCAGTGGTGCTGCTTGGCACCTTCGGCATCCTGGCCCTCACCGGCTACTCAATCAACACGCTCACCATGTTCGCCATGGTGCTGGCGATCGGCCTTCTGGTGGACGACGCAATCGTTGTCGTTGAAAACGTCGAACGCATCATGGACGAAGAAGGGCTGCCGCCGCTGGAGGCGACGGAAAAATCCATGGGTGAGATCACCGGCGCGATCATCGGCATCGCCCTTGTCCTCACGGCAGTGTTCATCCCGATGGCCTTCTTCGGGGGCTCCACCGGCATCATCTACCGCCAGTTCTCGGTGACGATCGTGTCGGCGATGCTGCTCTCCGCGGTGGTTGCCATCGTTCTGACCCCGGCACTCTGCGCCACCATGCTGAAGCCGATCGATCATCACAAGAAGGGTCGCGGCATCGGCGCCTGGTTCAATCGTGGCTTCGACCGCTCGACGAAGGGCTATGTCTCGACGATCGCTTACCTTCTCAAGCGTCCCTTGCGGGTCGTGGTGGTCTTCGCCCTTGTCATTGCCGGCTGCACCTGGCTCTTCACCCGCCTGCCGACGTCATTCCTGCCGCAGGAAGACCAAGGCGTCCTGCTGACCATCGTCCAGACGCCGGCCGGCTCAACGACGGCGAGGACCGATGCGGTCGTCAAGCAGGTCGAGCAATATTTTCTTGAACAGGAAAAAGAGAATGTGTCTGACGTCTTCGGCGTTCTCGGTTTCAGCTTCGGCGGCAGTGGCCAGAACAATGCCATCGTCTTTACCAAATTGACCGACTTCGATCAGCGGACAGGCCCTGGCCAGTCAGCGGCGGAGATCGTGCAGCGAGCAAGCGGCTATTTCTTCACGCTTCGCGACGCACAGGTCTTCGCACTCCTTCCGCCTGCGATCCAAGGCCTCGGCACGTCGAGCGGCTTCTCCATGTATCTGGTGGATAGCGGGGGCAACGGCAACGATGCGCTCACCGCCGTTTCGCAGCAGCTGATGCAGACCGCGACGACAAATCCGAACATCAGCTCGCTGCGCACCAACAGCCAGCGATCGGAAACGCAGCTCAAGATCCTGCTCGACCAGGAAAGGCTCGGTGCGATGGGGGTTGATCTTGCAACGGTCAACTCCATGCTTGCCACCATCTTCGCCGGGCGCGACGTCAACGACTTTACGCTCAATAACGAACTGAAGCCAGTCTACGTGCAGGCGGACGCTCCCTTCAGGATGCAGCCGGACGACCTGAAATACTGGTATGCGCGAAACAGCGCGGGTGAGATGGTGCCCTTCTCTTCGTTCAGTACCGTCCAATGGGTAGGCGGCACGCCGCAGCTGGCCCGCTACAATGGTACCAGCGCGATTTCCCTCGAGGGCGCTGCTGGCCCCGGCGTGAGCACTGGTCAGGCGATGGAAGAAATGGAACGGCTGACGGCCGAGCTTCCCGGGGGCTATTCTGTCGCGTGGCAGGGCATCTCCTACCAAGAACGATTGTCGGGCTCGCAGGCGCCACTTCTCTACGCCCTGTCGGTGCTGATCGTCTTCCTTTGCCTTGCAGCGCTCTATGAGAGCTGGTCGGTACCTTTCTCTGTGATACTGGCCGTTCCAGTCGGCGTACTCGGCGCTTTAGGGGCCGCCTATCTCTTCGGCCAGGCGAATGACGTCTACTTCAAGGTAGGGCTACTCACGACGATCGGCCTTGCGGCGAAGAACGCGATCCTGATCGTCGAATTCGCAAAGGACCGGCAAGAGCAGGGCAAGGGCCTTATCGAGGCGACGCTTGAAGCAGCACGCCTTCGCCTGCGCCCGATCGTCATGACGTCGCTTGCGTTCATCTTGGGCGTCGTGCCCCTGGCCATCGCGACCGGCGCCGGTTCTGCGGCGCAGAATGCCATCGGCATCGGCGTTCTGGGGGGTATGCTTTCTGCAACACTGCTCGGAATTTTCTTCGTTCCGTCCTTCTTTGTTGTGGTCAGGCGGTTATCAAAGCGTGAAAAAGGCGAGATGACATCGTGAGATCCGTTAACGGATGAGTAGCGTGTCCTCGCCAGCGGGCTTTCGGCCCATACGGGGACTCGGCTCAGACGGTGCAGTCGCATTCTTTTTCTGATAGGGCATTTGGGACAAAGATTATGAAATTGATCCACGCAGCGGCTCCGCTCGCCTTGCTCCTCCTTTCCGGCTGCGTCGTCGGGCCTGAGCACAGCCCACCGGAAATCGCCCTCCCCGCCAAGTATGCGGAGGGTTCGAGGACCAGCAATGGCGACGTCTCAACAGTAGCGTGGTGGAAGGCCTTCAGCGACAGCCGGCTCAATGCTTATGTCGATCAGGGTCTCGCGCAGAACCTCAACGTTCTGCAAGCGCTCGAGAGAATCAATCAGGCTCAGGCAGGCGTTGTCCAAGCCGGAGCAGGAGCCCTGCCCTCGCTTGATTTCGGGGCACAGGCGGAGCGGAGTGGAACCGAGGACATCGGCGGCCCTCTCAGCCCCTCGTCGACTTCCGCGCAGACGACCGTCGCCGGCTCGCTAGACGCGTCCTGGTTCCTCGACCTCTTCGGCCTCTACAAGCGCTCAAAGCAGAGCGCGCTGGCTCAGTTGGACGCTGCATATGCAAGCGTCGATGTCGCCCGGCTGACACTGTTGTCGCAGCTGGTATCGGCCTATATCGACGTGCGCTATTATCAGGAGCGGATCGCGCTGGCGCGCCAGAACCTTTCTTCGCGCCGTGAAACGCTCGACCTGACCCGTCTGCAATTGGAAGCCGGAGCCGCCTCGCGCCTTGACGTCGTCCAGTCGGAAGGTTTGGTGAACAGTACGCTGGCTGAGTTGCCCAACCTGGAAACGCAGTTCCGACGGGCAGCCCATAGGGTTGCTACCCTGCTTGGTGTTCCCGCGTCTTCCCTTCTTCCCGAACTGCAGAGGGGTGCCCGTCAGCCCGTGGCGCGCTTCAAGGTCAGCGCCGGCGTTCCTGCTGATCTAATCCGCAACCGTCCGGACATCCGCGCCGCCGAGCGGCAGTTGGCAGCGGCGGTCGCCGAGATCGGCGTCGCGGAGGCCCAGCTCTATCCGGCGATCAGCCTGGGCGGCTCGATCCGCCCCTCCTACACCCGCATCGCCGGCGGTTCAGAAAGCGGGATCCTGAGCTGGTCATTTGGACCGGGCCTCTCCCTGCCGATCTTTGACGGCGGCGCGCTGAAGGCGAACCTGAGCAGCGCCGAGTCCTCCGCGCGAGAATCCTATCTAGCCTGGAAGGAAACAGTGCTTGGTGCGGTCGAGGAGGTCGAGAACGCGCTCGCTGCCGTAGCACGCGACGCGCGGACGGTGGATGCCCTTCGCAATACCGTCCGCTCCTACGAGGAGGCGCTTGACCTGGCGACGGCCAGCTATCGCGATGGCGCCTCGTCGCTGCTTGACGTACTCGATGCACAGCGGCAGGTTTCGACGGCCCAGGCCAACCTCGCGCAGGCCGTCCAGCAGATGGCGCAGGATTTCGTGGCCTTAAACGTCGCCGTGGGCGGCGGCTATGCCTATGGCGCGCCAACTGCGACCGTAGTTGCCTCAGCCGCGGCCATGCCGACGAAATAACGGAAGCATCTTAGGCAACAAAAAACCTCCGGCGCTCCCGCGCCGGAGGTTTTTTTGATCGGTTGGCTGTCGCTCAGTCCTTGGCGCGCTCGACGTAGGAATTGTCTTCCGTGGCAATCACGACGCGAGTGCCGGCGTTGATGTGCGGCGGCACCATGGTGCGAAGGCCGTTCGAGAGCATGGCGGGCTTGTAGGACGAGGAAGCGGTCTGCCCCTTCACCACCGGCTCCGTCTCCGTGATCTCCAGCGTCACGTGCCGCGGCAGCTCCACAGCCAGCGGCACCCCTTCATGAATGGACAGGATGCAGGTCATGCCTTCCTGGAGATAGGCCTTCTGGTCACCCATCGTCTCGACATCGACGACCACCTGGTCGTAGCTTTCCGGGTTCATGAAGTGGAAGCCCTCGCCATCCTCGTAGAGGAACTGGAAGTTGACGTCCTCCACGAAGGCGCGCTCGACCTGCTCAGTCGTACGCCAGCGCTCCGAAACCTTCACCCCGTCGACGATGCGGCGCATGTCCACCTGGGTAACAGGCGTGCCCTTGCCCGGATGGAAGTTCTGCGCCGTGAGCACCACATAAAGCTTGCCGTCCACATCGAGAACGTTGCCCTTGCGGACGGAGGAAGCGATGACCTTGACCATGAGTATTCCCTTTTAGCTGCCGGCTTGTCACCGCCGGAGATGCGTCGTAGAGGACCGGCAGGCCGATCCAGCGGACGGATAAGACTTTCTCGGCGCACCTAGCTTAAAAACCGCCAAATAGGAAGCCTCGGCCAGCAAGGCATCCCATAAAAGCTGACGATCAGGATCATCGCATGCCCCGCTCAGGTTCCACATCCGGTCGCTCTCCCTGGTGGGAGCCGCAGGTGCATGCCGACCGTCGCCCGTTTCTCCTGGCGCGCAATCGCATACAGGCCGGCCTGCGAGCACATTTTCATGGTGAGGATTTCATCGAGGTCGATCCCGCCGCCCTTCAGGTCTCGCCGGGAAACGAGACGCATCTTCATGCTTTTGCGACAGAGGCAGTGACGATCGACGGGCGCCCGTCTCCTCTCTATCTGCACACGTCTCCCGAGTTTGCCTGCAAGAAGCTGCTGACTGCCGGCGAACGGCGGATCTTCTCCTTTGCCCACGTCTATCGCAATCGCGAACGCGGTCCGCTTCACCACCCCGAGTTCACCATGCTGGAGTGGTACCGCGTTGATGCAGACTACCGCAAACTAATGGACGACTGCGCCGATCTGCTGGCACTGGCAGCAGAGGCAGCCGGGAGGCGCCGCTTCAGCTATCGAGGCGCCAGTATAGATCCCTTTGCGGAACCGGAGCGCGTCACGCTGGCGGAGGCTTTCCACCGCTTTGCAGGCATCGATCTTCTAGCCTCCACCACAGACGATGGGCAGACCGACCGCGGACAGCTAGCCGCCGGGCTCGTCCAGGCGGGTATCCGATTTGCCGATGACGATACTTGGTCCGATCTCTTCAGTCGCGTCCTTGTGGCGAAGATCGAGCCGAACCTTGGGATGGAGCGGCCCACGATCCTCTGCGAGTATCCCGCGGCCGAGGCAGCGCTTGCGCGACCTTCGCCGAATGATCTGCGGGTTGCCGAGCGTTTCGAACTCTATGCCTGCGGCGTGGAACTGGCGAACGCCTTTGGCGAACTCACCGATGCCGCCGAGCAACGGCGGCGCTTCGAGCATGAGATGGCCGAGAAGGCGCGTATATACGGAGACAGCTATCCGATAGATGAGGACTTTCTGGTGGCTTTGAGGAGCATGCCGCAAGCAAGCGGTGCCGCCTTGGGGTTCGACCGCCTCGTGATGCTTGCGACAGGCGCGAGCCGGATCGACCAGGTGATGTGGGCTCCAGTTGCGGAACCGCCACAATGACGCGATCCACCACACTTAAGTCGGCAGAAGATATTGCTGGAGCAGGGCTCCTCGATCCTGCCCGCCTTGAGGAAATCGAAAAGGTCACACAACAATATGTCCTGGCGATCACTCCCGATGTGGCGAAGCTGATCGATCCTGCCGATCCGGAAGATCCGATCGCCCGGCAGTTCGTCCCCAGTGCCCGCGAACTCGAAACCACGCTCGAAGAACGTGCCGATCCGATCGGGGACCATGCTCACACCCCGGTAAGAGGGTTGGTGCACCGCTACCCGGACCGCGTGCTACTGAAGGCGGTGCATGTGTGTCCGGTCTATTGCCGCTTCTGCTTCCGAAGGGAAATGGTCGGGCCGCAGGGCGATGGCATGATGACGGCCGAGGAACTGGAGGCTGCTCTCGTCTATATCCGCTCCCGCGGCGAGATCTGGGAGGTCATCCTCACCGGCGGCGACCCGCTTGTATTGTCCCCTCGCCGGCTGCGAGAGATAATGCATGGCTTGGCCACCATCCCGCATGTGAAGATAGTGCGCTTTCACACAAGGGTGCCTGTCGTCGATCCCCGGGCGGTGAACGACGATCTCATCGATGCCCTCACGGCCAGCGGGAAGACGACCTACGTCGCTCTTCATGCAAACCACCCGCGGGAGCTGACGGAAGCGGCCCGCTCCGCCTGCGCGCGGATGATCGATCGCGGCATCGCTATGGTCAGCCAGACCGTTCTCCTCAAGGGCGTCAACGATGACCCGGCGCTTCTGGCTGACCTCATGCGGGCCTTCGTCGAGACGCGCGTGAAGCCCTACTACTTGCATCATCCAGACCTCGCCCCCGGCACGAGCCATTTTCGCCTCGATATTGCCGAAGGGCAGCGCATTCTGGCCGTCCTCCGCGGTCGGCTATCAGGACTTTGTCAGCCGACCTATGTCCTCGACATCCCCGGGGGCCATGGAAAGGCTCCGATCGGCGAATGTGCGATCCGCGCCGAGGGCGGCGCCTATCGGGTGATCGACTTTTCAGGAGCGGAGCATGTTTACCCGCCGAATCCATGAGTAGCTACCAAGCCAAGTTGTATACATCACTCAGACCGCCGACGTTAAGTCTGCAAATCCTCTTCTCGGTGAGCGCCTTCGAACGATCGCACAAATCGCGCTTGTACCGCGAAGCAATGGTCGCTGCGGGGCCGCCACCTCCGGACGCTTCCAGGATAAGACAAATATTTTCAGGAGGCCGTCCAGCGTTACCAATCGGGAACCTTCACGGCCAAGAGCTGAGACCCTAGTATGCTCCGTGCTTGCGCGCATGCGGCCACACCTGATTCGAGGCAGTGGAATTGATCGGGCGCCACATTGATGTATACAATTCCCTTATTGGGATGTCGGAGAGAATTCTATGACGAGCTATGTCCTGACCGTAACCTGCGACTCGACCCGTGGCGTCGTTGCCGCCATTTCGGGATTCCTGGCGGAAAAGGGCTGCAACATCATCGACTCCTCGCAGTTCGACGACCTCGATACCGGCAGGTTCTTCATGCGGATTTCCTTCATATCCGAGGAGGGAGCAACCCATCGCGAGTTGGTGGAAGGTTTCGATCCTGTCGCCGGCCGGTTCGGAATGGATTGGGAAATCTACGACGCCTCCGACCGGATGAAGGTCCTTTTGATGGTGTCGCGCTTCGGTCACTGCCTCAACGATCTACTCTATCGATGGAAAATCGGCGCACTGCCTATCGACATCGTGGGCGTGGTCTCCAACCACTTCGATTATCAGAAGGTTGTGGTCAATCACGACATCCCCTTCCACCACATCAAGGTGACGAAGGAGAACAAGCCGCAGGCGGAAGCGCAGCTCCTGGAACTGGTCGAGCAGACCGGCACCGAACTCATCGTTCTCGCCCGCTACATGCAGGTCCTCTCCGACCAGTTGTGCGCGAAGATGTCGGGCAGGATCATCAACATACACCATTCATTCCTGCCAAGCTTCAAGGGTGCGAACCCTTATAAGCAAGCCTACCAGCGCGGCGTGAAGCTGATCGGCGCGACGGCGCATTACGTCACTGCGGATCTCGACGAAGGCCCCATCATCGAACAGGACACCGTACGCATCACCCATGCGCAAAGCCCGGATGATTACGTCTCGCTCGGCCGGGATGTGGAGAGCCAGGTCCTTGCCCGCGCAATCCATGCCCACATCCACCGTCGGGTGTTCCTGAACGGTAACCGCACGATCGTCTTTCCTCCAAGCCCTGGAAGCTACGCGTCAGAGCGCATGGGTTGATCAGGCACACGGATCAGCAGCATGAGACCTGCGGGCGGAACTGACATTTATCCTGTCGCAAGCCTTGCAGGCGCGTCCTGTGGCCTTATCTATCTCTGGCAGTAACCGCGGTGGATGCGCAATAGAATCCTCATTCCCGCCGTAGTTCTGTCATCGGAAAGAAAAATATCCTCTGTAAGGTGAATTTCGTTGCCGATGAATCCAATCCGGGTTAGCGTCCGGATTGTTGGCGATTTGCATTCGCCCGCAGAAACGCAACCACTTAGGGAGAGTGACATGTTTGATATGATGCGCGTCGCCACCTTTCGTCAGGTAGCGTTCAAAGTGAATGGCACGGAGCTTGCATCTCTCATGTGCTGTCGAATGTAACGATCCGGATCACACTTTCCAGAACAATTCATTCGTCAGAGCTGTCGCCGACAGCCACAGAGGAGTCTGCTCATGCAGAAGCAAGTTATTGAATACGGTGGCGAGCCGGTAGGGATCGTCGTTCCGGACGAAGACAGGCTGAAGTTCATCGCCGTCAAGTTCCACGTCATCGATCTCGACGAACGCCGGTTCACCTCGGCGGACGAGGTCCGCTTGGCAATCCGGGATTTGGTGCGCGGCCGCAATGCCAACGCGGCAATCCATGTCTAGTGCCTGTCTCATCCGCGACGCCCTCCGGAAAACGGGCGGCGTCGCGTCTTCTAGAACGCCGTGAAGGTTAGCGTCGTCAAAGATCGTTCTATCCCCGGAATTGCTGCGATCTTTTCGTTGACGAAGCGCCCGACCTCGTCGCCCTCCTTGATGTAGATCTTGAGCAGCAAATCCCAGTCACCGCTGGTCGAATAGAGCTCGGACACCAGTTCGGTCTTGTAGATAGCGTCTGCCACCTCATACGTCTTTCCTGGTTTGCACCTGAGCTGAACGAAGATCGGCTTCATGTTCTGTCCTTACCGGTTGCCGCGGCCGCGAGGGCACGCTTTCGATCAACTATTGGCCCATGCCTTCGTCCACTTCAACCCGGGCCTGCGCCCCCTCCCCGCCAGCTTCGTTCAGGAGCCATGTCTTGAACGAGGCAAATGGCGGATAATCAGCCCGCTCGGCAGGATGGGCGAGATAATAACTCCCCGTCTCTTGGGATCTTGCATCCGTCGCCATCACCAGACGGCCCGTATCGAGCTCGGGCGCAATCAGGAATGCCGGAAGAAGTGCAGCCCCCATTCCGGCTGCCGCGGCTTCGACGATGGTCATGTATTGATCAAACAGCATCCCGTGAAGCTGATCGAACGAGACGCCCTCACACCTAAACCAGTTCTCCCAGGCATCGGGGCGGCTGCTCAGATGCAGCAGGGGCACCTCCAGAAGATCAGCAGGGCGACGCAGTTTGAAGCGTGCCTGGAAGTCGGCACTGCACACCGCCACCGTCTTCTCCTTCATCAGGAAGGGCAGTTCCGCGCCTGGCCAACGCCCTTGGCCGAAATGGATGGCAGCATCGATCGAGTCGAAGCGAAAATCGAAGGGCTCAAGGCGGCTGATGAGGTTGACTGCCACGTCCGGATTACGGTCCAAGAAGCGGCCCAACCGAGGCGCAAGCCAGCGGGCTCCGAACAGCGGCAGGACAGCGATATTGATGACGCCCCCCTTCGGATGGGCCCGCAAATTGAGGGAGGCGGTGGAAATGCGCCGAAGCGCCTCCCGTATTTCGCGAGCATATCCGTCGCCTGCCAGGGTCAACCTGATCGTCTGCCGCTCCCGCCGGAAAAGCGAGACCCCCAGTTGCTTTTCAAGGGATGATATCTGACGGCTGACGGCGCTCTGGGTAAGGCCAAGCTCGTTGGCAGCCGCAGTGATGCTTCCGGTGCGGGCAGCCGCCTCGAAGGCAGCCAGCAGAGAGAACGAGGGCAGAAATCGCCTGGGCGGCAGCACGTCATTCCTCCGTTGAATGACCTATTGAGAAACTGTCGATATTCACGTTGGTGCGGCCTCTGTAAAGTCCGTTCGGAATTCATCCGGAACCTCTGCAATGCTCAATGACCCGCGCTCCCACGGACTGTGGGAAATGACCGCACCGCCAGCCCCCTCCACGGACATACTGCAGGAGGGCTTATTCGCTCAGGTCGTGATCGTCGGCGGCGGATACACAGGGCTGTCCGCCGCGCTGCATCTTGCCGAAGCCGGGACCGATGTTGTGCTTCTGGAGGCTCAGGAGTTCGGCTTCGGGGGAGCCGGGCGCAATGTCGGCCTGATCAATGCCGGCATGTGGGTCATGCCGGACGATTTTCCGAAGGAACTGGGACCGCAGTACGGAGAGCGTTTGCTGGAACTGCTCGGTAACGGTCCCTACCTCGTGCGCGATCTCATCGACCGTCACAACATTTCTTGCGAGCTCGAGCGCAATGGGACCCTGCATCTCGCTGTCGGAGACGAGGGGCTGAAGGAACTCTCGGAACGGGCGGCGCAATGGCAGCGGCGAGGTGCACCGGTTTCCCTGCTGGATGCTGTCGAGACCGAACGCCGGGTGGGGTCAGCTGCCTATGCGGGCTCCATGCTCGACATGCGGGCCGGCACCCTGCAGCCCCTTGCCTATGCCCGCGGGTTAGCACGGGCCGCCATCGACGCGGGTGCCCGGCTTTACAGCAAAAGTGCGGTACTTGATCATCAGAAACAGAGCGGCGCTCACCTCCTGCGCACCGCGCAGGGCGAGGTCAGGGCGGATTGGGTCATCGTTGCCAGCGAAGCTTATAGTTCCGGCCCTTGGGAAGTCATTCGCAAGGAGCAGGTCTACCTCCCCTACTTTAATCTCGCCACCACTCCGCTGCCCCGGGAACAGCAACAGGTAATCCTGCCCGGCCGCGAGGGCTGCTGGGATACCAGGGAAATCCTCTCCTCGTTTCGCATGGACCAGGCGGGCCGGCTGGTCTTCGGCAGCGTCGGCGCCTTGCGCGGCACCGGAACATCCATTCACAAGGCATGGGCTCGCCGATCCATCCGCCGGATCTTCCCGCAGATTGCCGATATCCCCTTCGAGGCCGAATGGTATGGCATGATCGGAATGACCGACAACGCCCTGCCACGCCTCCACAAGTTCGCGCCGAATGTTCTCGGCTTCTGCGGCTATAACGGTCGCGGCATTTCCCCCGGCACGACCTTCGGCAAGATCCTTGCGGAGCACATCCTCGGCCGCGTTGCCGAGAAGGATCTGCCGCTGCCGATCACCGATCCGAAGTTACCGGCGGTCCGCTCGGTCAAGGAGGCCTATTACGAACTCGGTGCGCAGGTCGCGCACTTCGCTGGTGAGCGCTTCTGATTGCAGAAGCGCCGCCGATCAGTAAATTGACCGCAATTCGACATCCGGAAGGACTGACATGACGCTTGCCAATCTCGATCTCGCCCAGGACGTAAAGAAGATCTTCAGCGAACTCGGCATCAAGTCCGAAAGCTACACCGGTGGGACCCTTGCTGTTCGCTCCCCGATCACCGGTCGGGAGATCGGCAGGCTTCCGGAGATCACGGCCACGGATGCCGCTGCAGCGATCGAAAAAGCGCATGCGGCCTTCCTCGAGTGGCGCCTCGTGCCGGCGCCGAAGCGGGGCGAACTGGTCCGCCTTCTGGGCGAGGAATTGCGTGCTTCCAAGGAAGCCCTTGGCCGTCTGGTGTCCATCGAAGTCGGCAAGATCACCTCGGAAGGTCTGGGCGAAGTTCAGGAAATGATCGACATCTGCGACTTTGCGGTCGGTCTGTCCCGCCAGCTTTACGGCCTGACGATCGCGACCGAACGGGCCGATCACCGCATGATGGAAACATGGCACCCGCTTGGCGCCATCGGCATCATCTCCGCCTTCAACTTCCCGGTCGCGGTCTGGTCCTGGAACGCAGCGCTGGCACTCGTCTGCGGCGATGCGACGGTGTGGAAGCCATCTGAGAAGACACCGCTGACCGCACTGGCAACTCAGGCGATCTTCGAACGGGCACTTTCCCGCTACGTCGCCGAAGGCAATACGGCTCCGGAGAATCTTTCCACCCTGCTGATCGGGGGACGGGAGATCGGCGAGGTACTGGTCGACCATGAGAAGGTACCGCTCGTTTCCGCAACCGGTTCAACGGCCATGGGCCGCGCGGTCGGCCCGCGTCTGGCGCAGCGCTTTGCGCGCTCGCTGCTCGAACTGGGCGGCAACAATGCGGCCATCGTCGCTCCGACGGCAGATCTCGACCTGACGCTCCGGGGTGTGGCCTTCGCCGCCATGGGAACGGCTGGCCAGCGTTGCACCACGCTGCGGCGCCTTTTCGTCCATGACAGCGTCTACGAAACGCTCGTACCGCGCCTCGCCAAGGCCTATCAGTCGGTCACCATTGGCAACCCGCTCGAAGGAGGCAACCTGGTAGGACCGCTGATTGACAAGGCCGCGTTCGAGAAGATGCAGAAGTCGCTGGAAGCCGCCAAGGCCGCCGGCGGCAAGGTCACCGGTGGCGAGAGGGTGGAGCAGGATGGTGCGGCTGACGCCTATTATGTTCGCCCCGCAATCGTCGAAATGCCCGCGCAGACCGGGCCTGTGCTGGAAGAAACCTTCGCGCCGATCCTCTACGTCATGAAGTACAGCGACTTTGAGGACGCCTTGCTGCTTCACAACGACGTGCCGCAGGGCCTCTCTTCGTCCATCTTCACGAACGACATGCGCGAGGCCGAAACCTTCCTTTCCGACCGAGGCTCCGATTGCGGCATCGCCAACGTCAACATCGGCCCCTCCGGTGCAGAGATCGGCGGCGCCTTCGGAGGCGAGAAGGAAACGGGCGGCGGGCGCGAGTCCGGCTCGGACGCCTGGAAGGCCTACATGCGTCGTGCAACCAATACCTTGAACTACGGGCGCACCCTGCCGCTTGCCCAGGGCGTCAAGTTCGACGTCATCTGAGGCATGCCGGGACCGCTCAACCTCCTGACCGATATCGAGGGCGTGACCGTCGGCCACGCCACTGATCTCGCTCTCGGCTCAGGTGTGACCGCGGTTGTCTTCGACAAGCCGGCGATGGCTTCGGGGACAGTCCTAGGCGGCGCTCCCGGAGGACGGGAAACGTCGCTCCTCGACCCCTCGATGACCGTCGAGACTGTGGATGCCTTCGTTCTGTCCGGTGGCTCTGCATTCGGCCTCGACGCCGCCGGTGGCGTCCAATCGGGCCTTCGGGAGATCGGCCGCGGCTTTCCCGTCGGTGACGTTCGTGTTCCCATCGTCCCGCAGGCGATCCTGATGGACCTCCTGAACGGCGGCGACAAGAATTGGGGTCTTCATTCGCCTTATCGCGGCATGGGCTATGAAGCATTCAAGGCGGCAACGGGCGGCGCTTTCCCCCTTGGTACGGTGGGTGCCGGCACGGGGGCGACGACCGCAACCGTAAAGGGCGGCCTGGGATCCGCCAGCGCAGTGACCTCCAGCGGCCATGTCGTCGCCGCATTGGTCGCAACCAACGCGTTGGGTTCCGCGACCGTTGGCGATGGACCGCATTTCTGGGCAGCGCCCTACGAGGTCGACAAAGAGTTTGGCGGACAGGGCTTGCCATTCCCCACCGATACCCGACTGCGGATCAAGGGCGTGAGAATCACGGCGACGACAATCGGCGTGGTCGTCACCGATGCGGTCCTGACCAAGGCTCAGGCCCACCGGCTGTCCCTCGCTGCGCATGATGGCCTCGCACGTGCCATCATGCCGGTCCACCTGCCCTTTGACGGCGACACTGTGTTTTCTGCGGCAACCGCCGAGAAAGAGGTGAAGGAGGCGCGGGACCTGATGGAAATACTCCATCTGGCGGCGCTGGTTACCTCGCGCGCCATCGCACGCGGGGTTTTCGAGGCAACTGCTTTGCCGGTGGCGAACGCTCAGCCGTCATGGCGAGATTGCTTCGGCAGCAGCGTCAGCAAGTGAGCTTCGCCAGAGCAATTTCCACACGCCCCCATTGATCGTCGGCTGGAAGGCCAAGGCGCAGTTCCTCCGGTCGATCTTCGAAACGTCGGACGAAGACGCCTTCCTGCCCGAAGGCATGGAAGATCCGCTGGGCCTCGGCGTGACGAACGAAGCGAAACAGGGATGTTCCGCCCGCCACGGATATTCCTCGTTGTTCGAGTAACGCATCGAGCCGCACCGCACTCCGATGCAGCCGTTCCCGCATCGCGCGTCTCCATTCTCGATCCGCTAGCGCCTCGCTCCCAATGTGGAGCGCCGGCCCGGACACCGACCAGGGCCCGAGTTCATCTTCTATGCGCGCTACGAGATCGGGATGCGAAATCGCAAAGCCCAGCCGGACGCCTGCCATCCCGTAGAACTTGCCAAAAGACCGCAGCACCAGCAGTCCTCCGCTATCCACAGCATCCGCGACACTCTCGCTTTCGGAGACTTCGTGAAAGGCCTCGTCGACCACGAGAAGCCCCCCCTTCCCACGTAAATGCGCTGCGATTTCGAGAAGCTGCAGCCGAGGGACGATCCGCCCGGTCGGGTTATTGGGATTGACGGTAACTGCAAGATCCGCCTCGAGAAGCCTTTCGGGTTCGTTGACCTCCCTTACGTCGTATCCCGCCAACCTGGCCGCCCGTGCATGCTCCGCATAGGTCGGAGAGAGGATCGCGGCTTTCCCCCCATTCTTTAGAAGTCTCGCCACGATGGGCAGAAGGATCTGCGTGCCCGGTCCCGCTGCGACATGCGCGGCGGATGGTGCGCCGTAGGAACGGGCGGCCGCTTCCTTCAGCCTTCCCAGGTCCTCCGGGTCCGGCAATCTCCAGAAAGCATTGGCCGGCAGGGGTGAATGCGGATAGGAATTCGGGTTGATACCGGTGGAGAGATCGATCCAGGGCTCGGGCGCGTCGGGAAACAGCGCACGGGCACGTGCAAGGTTGCCGCCGTGCTCGATTCTACCGCCCAAAGAAATTCCAGCTGCCATCGACCATGTACCTTTTTCTCGCATTCCTTGCCCTGCTGACAGAACGCGTCTTCGGTTATCCCGACTGGGTATATCGCCTGATCGGGCATCCCGTCACTTGGATTGGCGCGCTGGTTTCAGCGCTGGATGAACGATGGAACAAGGAGGGCGATACGCCCCCGCATCGCAGGCTGTGGGGCATCGTCGCTCTCGCCGTTGTACTGGCAGTGGCTGTTTCGCTGTCGCTGGTGCTCGAGAGCCTGCTGCTGGCCGTCCCGTTTGGCTTGATTCTGGTCGTGTTGGTTGCGGCCAGTCTTCCTGCCCAGCGGAGCCTGGAGCAACATGTCGAGGCTGTTGCAGCGGCGCTGGAGACGGGAGGTCTGCCCGCCGCGCGGCGTTCAGTCTCGATGATCGTCGGGCGCGATCCGGAGAACCTCGACTCACCCGCCGTCTGTCGCGCAGCGATTGAAAGTCTTGCAGAAAACTTCTCGGATGGCATCGTTGCTCCGGCGTTCTGGCTCGGGGTCGGCGGACTTGCGGGTGGTGCAGCATACAAGGCCGTCAATACCGCTGACAGCATGATCGGCCATCGGACTGACCGTCATGAGGCGTTCGGCTGGGCGTCGGCGCGCTTCGATGATCTGGTGAACCTCCCCGCATCACGCCTGAGCGGCGCACTTTTCGTCGCCGCGGCCTGCCTGGTCCCGGGGGCCTCGCCAACTCGCGCGATCGCTGCAATCCGGCGCGATGCTAGATACCACCGCTCGCCGAACGCGGGTTGGCCGGAGGCAGCGATGGCCGGAGCATTGGGCGTTGCTCTTGCCGGACCGCGAAGCTATGGCGGCCACATGATCGAGGCCCGCTTCATGGGCGAAGGTGGCCGGACGAATCTCGACGTCTCCGATATCCGTCGCGCCCTCCGGCTCGCCAGGGTCGCCGACGCGCTGCTGATCGTGATCTTCGGGTTGGCAGCGCTGGCTATCTGGCCAGCCTGAGCAGTCCCGTCAGGTCGAGATACTGTTCCATATGGGCTGCAAGCCGATCCAGGATCGCATCGATGCCAGCTTCATAGTCTATCCCAGCAGGTTCGGCACCGAGTCGCCGCAGCCAAGCCGTCCGCTGGCGGTCGTTTGTGAAGAGCCCATGCAGGTAGGTGCCTACAACCTGACCATCCGCGGACATGGCTCCGTCCGCCGATCCCGAGAACTCGGCAAAGGGTCGCGCGCAATCCGGCCCCGTGGTTCGCCCGATGTGCATCTCGTATCCCTGCAACGGCTCATCGTCAAAGCTTCGTCCTGTTACCGACTCCAGTCTCTTGTCGCCGGCAAGCACCGTGTCGACCTGAAGCAGACCGAGCCCTTCGACGCGATCAGGCGTGCCTTCAATGCCCTCGGGATCGGCGATGGTACGCCCGAGCATCTGATAGCCGCCGCACAGACCGAGCACCCGCCCTCCCCTGCGCACATGTGCGCGAATGTCGACGTCAAGTCCGCTCGCCTTCAACACCTGAAGGTCCGCAATCGTCGCCTTGGAACCCACGAGCAGCACGAGATCACAGTCTCCTGGTATGGTCTGGTCCGGCCGCAGACGAATCAGCTCCACGTCCGGCTCGAGCTCGAGCGGGTCGAGATCGTCGAAGTTGGAGACATGGGACAGGATCGGAGCTGCGATCCTGACCTTGGCGCCAGTCTTCCTCGTTCTTTGATTATGGACGCCAAGTGCGTCCTCCGCAGGCAGACGGACCGCATCCGTGAAGAACGGTAGCAGGCCGATGGCCTCCCAGCCTGTCAGGCTGCCGATCGTGGCCATCCCATCAGCAAACAGGGAGGGATCGCCCCGGAAGCGGTTGACGATGAAACCCACGATCATCCGGGCGTCGTCCTCTGGGAGGACGAGCTTGGTGCCGGCAATACTGGCGATCACGCCGCCGCGGTCGATGTCGCCGATCAGGATGACCGGGACATTCGCCTCACGGGCGAAACCCATATTGGCGATGTCATTGCGGCGGAGATTGACCTCGGAAGCACTGCCGGCTCCTTCCACCAAAACAAGATCCGCCTGCTCCTTCAGGATGCCGAAACTTTCCATCACCCGCGGCATGAGCGTCGGCTTGATCGTTTGGTACTCCGCTGCTTTTGCATTCCCCGACACGCGCCCCTGGACGACCAGTTGCGCACCCACCTCGCTTTGCGGCTTGAGCAGAATCGGATTCATGTGGACGCTCGGAGAAACGCCGGCTGCTCTTGCCTGCAGGGCCTGAGCACGGCCGATCTCGCCGCCGTCTTCAGTGACGGCGGCATTATTGGACATGTTCTGCGGCTTGAACGGCAAGACTCTCAGCCCGCGCAGCGTGAAGGCGCGGGCAAGCCCAGCCACGACCAGAGACTTGCCCACATCGGAGCCTGTCCCCTGGAACATCAGCGCCCGCGCGACCATGTCAGAACTCGATACCAGCCTGGGCCTTCACGCCGGCTTTGAAGTGGTGCTTCACCAGCGTCATCTCCGTCACGAGATCGGCTGCTTCCATCAGCAGCGGCTTTGCATTGCGGCCCGTTACCACGACGTGGAGATCGTGTCGTCGCGCCGTCAGCTCCGCCACAACCTTCTCCAGGTCGAGATATTCATAGCGAAGTGCGATGTTGAGCTCGTCCAGGACCAGCAGGCCGATACTATCGTCGGCCATCAGTTCCCGCACCTTGTCCCAGGCGCGTTCGGCCGCGGCGATGTCGCGCTTCAGGTCCTGGGTTTCCCAGGTGAAGCCTTCACCCATGGTGTGCCAGACGACGCGGTCTCCAAACGCCGCAAAGGCCGGCTGTTCACCCGTGGACCAAGCCCCCTTGATGAACTGGACGATACCGACCCGGCGATGATTGCCGAGCATCCGCAATGCAAGCCCGAAGGCTGCCGTCGACTTGCCCTTGCCCGGGCCGGTATGAACCATGAGAAGACCCTTCTCCAGGGTCTTCTCGGCCACTTCCGCATCCTGAACAGCCTTGCGGTTCGCCATCTTTGTCCGGTGGCGCTCGACCGTTGCATCGTCGACCGGCTTCACCGGACGGCCACGCGGTCGGAGTTCGCCACAACCACGTCCTCGCCGGACCGGAACCTCTCACGCAACAGCGCGGCGGAGGCACCGAGCACGGCCCAGAAGACCAGGTTGGTCGCATAGACGGCGTTCACGAAACGCGCATGCAGTTCGTGTGGCACGGCAGTCTCGTGGCTCACCGGCAGCGGCGCCCCAACGAGATGGGGAGCAATCAGCAGCACGATCGCAAGCGCCGCCAGTCCCGCCGATCGGGTATAGACAAGCAGGCCGAAAGCGAGACCGGTCGAAACGACCGTTGCCATCCACCAGACCTGACGCGGCCCGAGTTCGGCAGCAGGCATCCCCGGCAACTCAGGCGGCAGGCCGAGGCCAGGCGCAAGGCTGACGGTCACGAAGCCCGCAATCCCGAACAGGAAACCCCGGCGCCAACCTCTGATGCCGCCCAGTGCTTCTGCAACGGATAAAAGGACGAGACCGAAACCGATGCCAGCCAGCATGTTTGCGCCTGCCGTATAGATGAGGCGTTCGGCGCCATTCGCGGGCATCCAGGCTTCTTCCTCTGCTTCCAGGGCAGCAGGTTCCGTGGCAGAAATCCCTTCACCCGCAGCAACAGCATCGCTGGCGCCTTCGAAGGTTTCGGCCTCCATGATCAGGGGAATTGTGGAGAAGCTCTGCATTGCCGTCAGCAGCAGCCCGGACAAAAGCCCGGCGACCACCGCCGTGAAAACGATGTTACGAAACAGCGACATGTTGGAAATCCTCAGTGGCAGGGAAAGGCCAGAGAATGGCGCGAATCGTGAGCAGCGTTGTGGACTACGTCCATGTGTGAAAAGCCGACAAACCCCACGGCGAACAGCCCAAGCAGGGCGGACATGCTGAGAGAGAGCGTCCTGGAAGTTGAGGTCACGGCAATGTTTGAAGCCGATTTGGTCGTCATGGATCTTGTCCTTTCACCCTCCACCCGAGGGTCGTTGATCTTCACTCGCCGCCGGCAGGTCTCCTGGCTTGCGGATCATGCACTCGACGCCCGCCTTCCCGGGATCTCCCAGTGGCTTGTGGACGCGAGCTCTCCGCTTACAGTTGCGGGGGCAGCCGTGGCATTGACCTCTTGTCTCACCACGTTCCCTCAGGGCCCGAACAGGCACCAGCGACAAAGTCACTATAGCCTAAACGGTCGCCCGGGCAATCACCTTCGCCGCATTGACACGAGAGCCGCAGCAGGCTTACTGACATTCCAGACGGTCCTGTCCGGCAACGGAACAGGCTAAAAGGGAATGCGGTGCGATCCTTCAAGGAACAATGCCGCGGCTGCCCCCGCAACTGTAATCGGCGAGCCACTGCAAACGAGCCACTGGGCAAACCCGGGAAGGCAGCAGGAGGTTAAGACCCGAGAGCCAGGAGACCTGCCGTCGACAAAAATACGCTTCTCCGGGCGGGGTGCTCCGGGCGAGGCGAGACATCACGATGATCGGCGTTGCTGATCGTCCCGCGCCTCACCAATATCGATTCTGGCAGGAACGCGGCCATGTGTGACGACCGATCCAGCGAAGCAGATGTTACTATTTTCGTATGCACGAACTGCCGTGATGCGTCTGATAGCGACTTGCGTCCGGGCGTCGCCCTGATCGCAGCCCTGCGCGAAGCGGTCGCGGATAAGCCGTTGAGCGTCAAGCCGGTAACCTGCCTCGCAAACTGCCAGAAGAGCCCCAGCGCCGCCTTCTCCCACCGCACCGGATGGTCGTACGTATTTGGTCATCTGAGCGTCGAAAATGTCGAGGACATTGTCACCGGCGCCATGATGCTTGCGGACGACGAGCGCGGCTTCCTTCCGCTTCGCGGCCGCCCCGCCTGCCTCCGCGGCAACGGGATGTCAGCGCGCATTCCACCCTTCCATCATCACGAGGATATGCCCGTATGAGCGTCAACCTGAAGCGAGTCCCATGCACCGTCGTCACCGGCTTCCTGGGAGCGGGCAAGACAACCCTGATCCGCCACCTCATCGAGAACCTGGACGGCAAGCGCGTGGCGATCATCGTCAATGAGTTCGGCGATGTCGGCGTTGATGGCGACGTCCTGAAGGGTTGCGGCATCGAAAGCTGCCCGGAAGAAAACATCATCGAGTTGGCCAACGGTTGCATCTGCTGCACAGTCGCCGATGATTTCGTGCCGGCGATCGACCAGATCCTGGCACGCGAGCCCCGCGTTGATCACATCCTTATCGAAACCTCCGGCCTTGCGCTGCCAAAGCCGCTTGTCCAGGCATTCCAGTGGCCGGCGGTAAAGGCGCGCGTGACGGTGGACGGGGTCGTTGCCGTCGTCGATGGACTGGCATTGGCCGAAGGCAGAGTGGCCGACGATCATGAAGCACTGGAGGCGCAACGGCAGGCCGACGATTCGATCGACCACGACAATCCGGTCGAGGAGGTCTTCGAAGACCAGATCGCATGCGCCGACATGATCGTGCTGACCAAGAGTGACCTTCTCGGCAGCGACGGATTGTCAACCGCAAGGGAGCGCGTCGCAGCGCACCTGCCACGGGCGGTGAAGATCGTCGTCAGCGCCAACGGTGCCGTCGACCCCGCAGTCCTGATCGGCCTCGGCCTCGCCGTCGAGGACGACATCGAGAACCGCAAGACCCATCATGACGACGAGCTCGATCACGAGCATGACGATTTCGACAGCTTCGTGGTGGAACTCTCTTCCGTGACGGATGCCGAAGAGCTTGCGCTTAAGATCGCAGCCACCGCCGAGGCAGAGAACGTGCTTCGCATCAAGGGCTTCGTGGATGTCACCAACAAGCCTATGCGCCTGCAGGTCCAGGCAGTAGGATCGCGCGTCAATCACTACTTCGATCGTGCCTGGACGCCTGGCGAGAAGCGCGAAAGCCGCCTCGTCGTTATTGGCGAAAAGGGGATGGATCGCGCCGCCATCGAAAGGATGCTTGCCGCCTGAGGCTCTGAAAGATGCATATCCTGGCCACCACATCGTCGTCTCTGGATGACCTTATCGAACCCGTGGACCTTGATCAGTCACCGGCAGACGTGGTGGTCCTGTCTTTCTCCGGCAGCGACCTAAACGGGCTATCCGCCGGCTGGGATAGACAGGGGATGGTGTCGCTGTCGGTGGCCAACCTCAGCGAGCTGCGGCATCCCATGTCGGTCGATCTTTGGCTCGACAAGACGGCGTCGCGGGCGAAGGTCATCCTGGTTCGCATTCTGGGAGGATATGACCGCTGGCAGTACGGAGTGGAGGAGCTGTCCCGGCTTGCCCGCCAGAAGAACCTGAAGCTCGTTCTGCTACCCGGCGAATGCAGTGTCCGGGATGATCGTTTGGCGGCCGCATCAACTGTGAGTTCGCAGGAGCAGACGGCGATCCTCGCCTGCTTCCGTGAGGGCGGCCCGGACAATATGCGCGTGCTCGCGCATCGACTGGTCGCCCTCGCGACAGATCAGACTGTCGAACCGGCTGCTGCTACCGCAATGCCCAAGGCTGGCTTCTACCGGCCTGGGCTGGGTATTGTCGAACTCACGGAGCTGCTGGAAGGACGCGAGGAGACTGCGCCGCGGCTACCGATCATCTTCTACCGTTCCATGCTTCTCGCCGACGATGTGGCGCCGATAGATGCCCTGTTCGCCGAGCTGGAGAGGCGGGGCCTTGCTCCCCTTCCGATCTTCGTCGGCGGATTGAAGGATGCCGGCTCGCTCACGTTCGCGGAGCAGGCCCTTCGATCGGTCCGCCCCGATGCCATTCTCGCGGCAACCGCCTTCGCGAGCGGAACCGACGGCGATGGACACACGCTCTTCGATCACATCGGCGTCCCGGTCTTCCAGATCATCGTCGCGACCACACAACGCAGCGGCTGGCTTGAGGGACGGCGCGGGCTCAATCCTTCCGATCTTGCCATGCATGTCGTCCTGCCCGAACTCGACGGACGGATTCTGGCCGGTGCCATATCCTTCAAGCACGGCACCAATTCATCCAATCTGGTGAACAGCCCGGAGCTGGAACGCATAGAAGCGGTCGCGGACCGGATCGCCCGATTTCTGAGGCTCCGCTCAACGCCACGACGGGAGCGCAAGCTGGTGTTGATCCTGCCGGATTATCCGAGCGCCCCTGGCCGAACCGGATATGCCGTGGGTCTGGATGTGCCGCAAAGCGCCTTGGAGATCCTCCGCATGCTACGGGAGGCCGGCTATCACGTCGACGACCTGCCCCTATCGCCGCGTGATCTGCTCGACCAGGTAGAGAAAGGCGGCCGAGGGCTCTCGCTGGCAACCTACCGGTCGCGGCTTGCCGCCTGCCCCCCCGATGCTCGTGACGCGGTGGAAGCTGCCTGGGGACCGGCCGATGAGGATCCGGACCTCACCGGGGACTCCTTCCACGTTCGCGGCGCCTGCTTCGGTAACATCACCGTTGCGCTGGCGCCGGATCGCGGGCGCAATGCCGATCGCCGCGCCGACTATCATGATCCGGCTCTCCCCCCGCGCCATGCGCTGTTGGCCTTCGGCTGGTGGATGGCGGATGACTGGGGCGCTCACGCCATCGTGCACATAGGGGCTCACGGAACGCTCGAATGGCTGCCGGGCAAGAATGTAGCGCTTTCACGGAACTGCTTCCCAGAGATCGTGACCGGCGGTGTGCCGGTCATCTATCCTTTCATCGTCTCGAATCCGGGAGAGGCAGCCGTTGCCAAGCGTCGGATCGCAGCCGTTACCCTTGGCCACCTGCCCCCCGTCCTGACCGATGCTGGACTGTCCGACGATCAGAAAAAGCTTGAGCTGCTTGTCGATGAGTACAGTCAGGCGGACGGGCTCGATGGTCGCCGTCGGGATCGTCTGGCAAGGCTGATCGTCGAGCAGGCCCACGAGATCGGCATCGCAGCGGACGTGGGCATTTCCCCCGACGACGATCCAGACAGCGCCCTCACCCGTATCGACGCGTTTCTCTGTGACCTGAAGGACCTCGCCATCAAGGACGGTCAGCATGTCTTTGGGTCGGTTGCGCCGGGGGACGATGACGCTCTGCGAGTCGAAAGCGCGGCGAGCGAGCGGGAGGGGCTCCTCGCTGCCTTGGACGGCCGGCATGTCCGGCCCGGGCCGTCCGGTGCCCCCTCGCGCGGCCGCCGGGATGTGATGCCAACGGGGCGGAACCTGTTTGCTACCGATCCCCGCACCTTGCCGACGCCGACGGCCTTCGAGCTCGGCAAGAAGGCCGCAGATGAAGTCCTTCGGCGCTATCTTCAGGACCATGGGGAATGGCCGACGAGCCTCGTCTTCGACCTCTGGGGCAGCGCCTCGCTTCGAAGCGGCGGCGAAGAGGTTGCGCAGGTGCTCGCGCTCATGGGTACGAGGCCTGTCCATGACGCCGCGACCGGTCGTGTCACGGGGGTCGAGGTCCTGCCTCCTGCTGCAATCGGTCGTCCGCGGGTCGACGTGACGTTGCGCATTTCCGGTCTCTTCCGGGACATGTTTCCGGCGCTGATTGCCTTGCTGGATGCGGCAGTGCGAGCGATCGCCGGCCGCGATGAAGCGCCTGGCGACAATCCCTTGGCGGAAGACGCGCGGCGCCTTGGCCATGTGCCCCTGCGCATCTTCGGATCCGCCCCCGGAAGCTTCGGGGCCGGCCTCGAGGATAAACTCTCCAACGGCACATGGAGCGAGCGGGAAGAACTCGGCCGCCTGTATCTTGATGCCACTAGCCACGCGTTTACGGGTGCCGACGGCGAGGCGACGGAGGCGCGCGGACAGTTCGCGAGCCGGGTGGAAGCAGCAGACCTGCTCGTTCACACGGGCGATGACCCTGGACGCGATCTTCTTGATGGCTCCGCAGACGTGACGTTCATCGGCGGCTTTGCGGCCGCCGCCGCCGCACTTGGGAACAACGCCGAGGTGATTGCGCTCGACACGACCGATCCGGCACGGCCCCGCGCCCGCTCGATCACGGAAGCCATCTCGCGCGTGGTGCGTGCCCGAGCGGTCAATCCGCGCTTCATCGCAGGGCAGATGCGCCATGGTCCGCGCGGTGCGGCTGAACTCGTCGAAGCCGTCGACCGCCTGATCGGCTTCGCGGAGACGACCGAGGCCATCCCGCAGTCGCTGATCGAGGCGCTCTATGACGCCTACCTCGGCAGCCAAGAGGTGCTCGACTTCCTGCTGACGCAGAATCCCAAGGGCGCTCGCTTCATGGCCGAGCGTTTCAGATCCGCCCTGCGTCGCGGTCTCTGGCATCCTCGTCGGAACGCCGTCGATGCGGAACTCGAAATGCTGCTTGCGGAGCCGGTGTCATGAACCTGCTCGCAGCTGACGCTGACAAGCGCGACCTTCGCAGAGGAGCCTGCCCCGCATTGTCCGCCCCCATGCAGACCGGCGACGGTTTGCTGGCGCGCATATCTTTTGCCGAATCGATCCGCCCGGCCGAACTGGCGACGATCTGCCGCCTCTGCGAAGCACACGGCAACGGCGTGATCAACATTTCCGCACGTGGGAATCTGCAGGTCAGGGGCCTGACCACCGAAACAGCCGGAAAGCTTGAAGGCGACATCAGAAGCCTCAACCTGCCACTTCGGGAGGGTCTGGCGGTCGAAGTCCCTCCCCTGGCGGGCCTCGATCCGGCAGAAATTGCTGACCCTCGCCCGCTGGCCGATGCGATCCGCGCCCGGGCGCATAGTCTGGAAGGACTTGCGCCGAAGATCTCAGTGGTCGTGGACGGCAGCGGCCGGATGCGCCTTTCTCAACTACTGGCCGATATCAGGCTCGTTGCGGCAAGGTTGGGTGACAAGGTGGGCTGGCAGATCCTGCTTGGCGACACGCAAGCCGGCAGCCGCGTCCATGGAACATTCCCGGCCCAACAAGCCGTAGACGAGGCACTGAGCCTGTTGCAGAGGCTTACAAGCCTCGGCCCCACGTCCCGTGGCCGCGATCTTGTGACCGATGCCATGCCACCATGCGCGATGATGGAGGACGGCTTCTCATCCTTGGGTGTCACACTGCTTGAGGGGGACGAAGCCGCCGTCGGTATCGGCCTCCCCTTCGGCCAGACAACAGCCGTGCAGCTCGCGGCTCTGTGCACCGAGGCTAAGAAGCAACATATCCGAGCCGTCAGACCGGCCTTCGGACACGCGCTGATCCTGTTCGGTGACCGTTCTGCCTGCGAAACCATACAGGTGTTTGCCGGCAGATGCGGTTTCATCACCGAGTCCACCGATGCTCGGGGCATGATTGCCGCCTGCCCTGGCAGCCCTTCCTGTGCCTCTGCCGCCATCGACACTCATGGCCTGGCGCATCTCGCATTGGAGCACCTCGAAGACCTTCTCGACGGGTCCTTCAACCTGCATGTGACCGGCTGCGCCAAGGGATGTGCCCATCCCCAGGCGACGTCACTTGCGCTATGCGGCGGCGGAAGCGACATCTCCTTCATCGTGGGCAAGGCGTCCGATCCATCATTCGCTTCCATTCCGGCCGCCGAATCCGCTAATGCACTGCGCAGCATCGCCGCGCTCGTCCGCAAGGAGCGCCTCAAGGACGAGACTTCGGCGGCCTGCATCGCAAGGCTCGGCAGAGAGCAACTCGCCCTCTCCCTCACGTCAGGACGCACATGACCACCTACGACTATATTCGCGAGGGCGACGCCATATACAGGAAATCCTTCGCGATCATCCGTGAAGAGGCAGACCTGTCGTCCTTCAGCGAAGATCAAGCCGATATCGCGGTCCGGATGATCCATGCCTGCGGCCTGGTAGAAGCTGCTGCGCATTTCCGATTCTCTCCTGATTTCGTATCGAAGGCCCGCGGTGCGCTGCATGCCGGCAAGCCGATTTTCTGCGACGCGGAGATGGTCGCCCATGGCATCACGCGGGCCCGGCTGCCCGCCGACAATCGGGTAATCTGCACGCTTCGTGACAGCCGCACCATCGAACTGGCGAAGACAATTGGCAACACCCGCTCGGCCGCGGCCTTGGACCTGTGGGACGAGATGGAAGGGGCGCTGGTGGCGATCGGCAACGCGCCGACCGCGCTGTTCCGGCTGCTCGAAATGCTCGATGCCGGCGCGCCCCGGCCTGCCGCCATCATCGGCATGCCTGTGGGCTTCGTGGGAGCCGCAGAATCAAAGGAAGCCCTGATGGCAGCTCCCCTCGGAATTCCCTACGCAGTCGTCCGCGGACGCATGGGGGGATCTGCGATGACAGCTGCAGCGGTGAACGCGCTCGCGAGGAGCGGGCTTTGACAGCCAGCATGAAAGGCCGCTTGACGGGCGTGGGCACCGGTCCCGGCGACCCGGAACTGCTGACCCTCAAGGCGGTGCGTGCGCTCCAGGAAGCCGATGTCGTCGCCTTCTTCTGCAAGAAGGGCAGCGCCGGAAATGGCCGCGCCATCGTGGACGCTCATCTCCGCCCTGGGGTCATTGAACTGCCGCTCGTTTATCCGCTGACCACGGAAACGCATAAGGAAGACAGAAACTACAAAGAGCCGATCGCCGCCTTCTTCGATCGCTCAGCGGAGGATGTCGCCCGGCATCTGGAGGAAGGGCGAAATGTCGCGGTCCTCAGCGAGGGTGATCCCCTCTTCTACGGATCCTACATGCATCTTCATGTGCGGCTCGCGCACCGCTATACGACCGAAGTCGTTGCCGGCGTCACTGCCATGTCGGGCTGCTGGTCGGTCGCCGGGCTGCCGCTGGTGCAGGGCGATGATATCCTCAGCATCCTGCCGGGAACGCTGCCGGAGGGATCACTGGCAGAGCGGCTGGCAGGAACGGACGGCGCCGTGATCATGAAGGTTGGCCGCAACCTCCCGAAAATCCGGCGTGCCCTTCAGTCGGCCGGCAAGCTGTCACAGGCTGTCTATGTCGAGCGCGGCACGATGGCGAGCGGCAAGGTGTGCCGGCTCGAGGAACGGGATGAAAGCCCGGCCCCATATTTCTCGCTAATCCTCGTTCCCGGCTGGAAAACACGTCCATGACCGGATCGCTCGTTGTGGTGGGAACGGGGCCCGGGAACCCCGAGCAGATGACCCCGGAGGCCGCCGCCGCCATTGCCGCGGCTGAGGATTTCTTCGGTTATTTCCCCTACCTCGACCGGCTTTCCCTGCGCCATGACCAGCGTCGGCATGCATCCGACAACCGTGAGGAACTGGCGCGGGCGCGGGAAGCGCTCGCCATGGCCGCGGCAGGAGGGAAGGTCTGCGTCGTTTCGGGCGGCGATCCCGGCGTCTTCGCCATGGCAGCGGCAGTCTGCGAAGCACTAGAAGCAGGGCCCGAGGAATGGCGGGACATCGATCTTACCATCATTCCCGGCGTCACCGCCATGCTCGCGGTGGCTGCGAGAGCCGGCGCACCACTGGGGCATGATTTCTGCGCCATATCCCTTTCGACCAACCTGAAGCCCTGGCACGTCATCGAAGAGCGCATCGTCGCGGCGGCCAAGGCTGGCTTCGTCATGGCCTTCTACAACCCGATCAGCAAAGCCCGCCCGAATCAGCTCGGCGCGGCCTTCGACCTCCTTCGGCATCATCTGCCTCCCTCGGTGCCGGTGATCTTCGGCAGGGCTGCTGGACGCCCGGATGAGGCAATCAGGACCGTTTCCCTCGCCGATGCCGCGCCGGAGATGGCAGACATGGCGACCTGCATCATTGTGGGGACAAGCGAGACGCGGGTCATCGAACGCGGCGGGAAGCAGCCTTTGGTCTATTCACCGCGCAGCTACAGGGGTGGCAGTGCATGAGCGAGGTGATCCAGGACCGCTTCCACGGATTCGACTGCCGGAACCTCCGCAAGCCGGGGGCGTCGGATCAGGATCACCTCAATGCCCAGCTCGCGGGCAGCGATGATCTTCCCATAGCTGGCGGGGCCTCCGCTATTTTTTGCTACGATCACCTCGATGCCATGCTCCTGCAACAGCGCCTTCTCGCTTGCCGGCTCGAACGGTCCGCGCTCCGTCAGGTAGTCCGCAAGGGGCACCGCAAGTCGCGGCTCGACAGGATCCACGCTACGTACGAGATAGTGGTGGTGGGGCGCGGCTTCGAACGGCAGGAGTTCCTGCCGACCAAGGGTCAGAAATACCCTCCGCGATTCTTCGCCCAACAGTACGACCGCCTCGGGGATGCTGCTCACCTCGGTCCATCGATCATCCGGCTGTCGTTGCCAAGGGGCACGGCGGAGCGCGATCATCGGCACACCTGCCTTCTTCGTCGCTTCCGCCGCATTCGCCGATATTCGAGCGGCATAGGGATGCGTCGCGTCGATCAGGATGGAGATCTTCTTCTCCCGAAGATACTGCGCGAGACCTTCCGCTCCGCCAAAGCCACCCACTCGAACGGGAACCGGGTGCTCGATCGGAGTTCGGGTTCGACCGGCAAGCGAGAGCTTGACAGTATAACGAGGATCGTCCGCAAGGCGGCCTGTAAGCCGGCGCGCTTCTCCCGTACCGCCCAGAATGAGGATGGAGTGTTTCAAAGTGCCTCCTGAATCACCCGCCGACCATGCACCGCGCAGGCCCTGGCTGTCCATCGTCGGCATTGGCGAGGACGGTGACGCGGGGCTGGGGGAAAACGCCAGGCTGGCGGTTGCCTCCGCCGAAGTAGTCTTCGGAGGGCGACGGCATCTGCAACTGGCAGAACCTCTGATCAAGGGCCAAGCCCGGGCCTGGTCAAGCCCCTTCGACGCGTCGATGAAAGACCTACTGGCTCTGAGGGGGAAGCCCGTCTGCGTGCTCGCCTCGGGCGATCCCTTCTTCTTCGGCGTCGGCGTGACCCTCGCCCGGCAAGTCACGCCGGATGAGTTCGTGGCATTCCCAGCTCCCTCGGCTTTCTCGCTCGCCGCATCACGCCTCGGCTGGGCCCTGCAGGAGGTGGAGACGCTGTCGCTGCACGGCCGGCCCGACGACCTCATCCGGCCGCTGCTGCATCCGGGCCGGCGCCTGCTGGTGCTGACGTCGGACGGGACCGGCCCGGCGACCGTCGCCGAACTCCTGTGTGGCCTCGGCTTTGAACGTTCGGCAATCACGGTACTGGAGGCGCTGGGAGGTCCAGGCGAGCGTATCCGCGCCCACACGGCCCTTGGATTCCCATTCTCCGATATCCACGACCTCAACCTCGTCGCAGTCGAAGTCAAGGCACGGGCGGATGCGCGTATCCTTCCGCTCACCGTTGGCCTTGACGATGATCTCTTCGAACATGATGGCCAGATCACCAAGAGAGAGATCCGCGCAGTGACGGTCTCCGCGCTCGCACCGCGTCGCGGAGAACTGCTCTGGGACATCGGCGCCGGCTCAGGTTCGATCGGCATCGAGTGGATGCTCGCCGATCCCTCCATGCGCGCTATCGCATTCGAGGCTGACCCTGTTCGAGCGGAACGCGCACTGCGGAACGCCCAGGCTTTCGGCGTTCCCGGTCTCAGGATCGTGCAGGGCAAGGCACCTGAAGTGCTCGCCGACCCCGAAAAACCTGACGCGATCTTCATCGGCGGTGGGGGCAGCGCACCCGGCGTACTGGATGCAGCTGTCGAACAGCTCAAACCCCTTGGGCGGTTGGTGGCAAACGCCGTGACGAGCGAGATGGAGGCGGTTCTGCTGGCTGCCCAGGCCCGGCTTGGCGGCAGTCTGGTGCGGCTTCAGGTCAGTCGCCTCGGTGATGTTGGCACGATGCATGGCTGGCGCTCGGCCATGCCAGTCACGCAATGGATCTGGACAAAGCCGGGAGAAAACCGATGATCGTCGCGGGGCTCGGATGTCGCAGGGGAACGAGCGCGGACGGCGTTGAGGCAGCGCTGATCATTGCTTGCAGCAAGGCCGGGATCGACTTGTCGTCGATTGACGCACTGGCAACGGGTACAATCAAGGAGGACGAGCCGGGGATTCTGCAACTCGCGACACGGCTGAACCTGCCACTTCATATTGTCCGAGACGACGAACTGCGAGAAGCTGCGCCGCTGACGCAGACCGTCTCGCGACACAGCCTTGCGAAAACATCCTCCCCCAGCCTTTCCGAAGCCGCGGCCCTGGCTGGAGTAGATGGTCCGGCCGTCCTGCTGGTAGCCCGAGTGATCGCCGAAGGCGCGACATGTGCTCTTGCTCAATCGAGAACCGTACCATGACAGTTCATTTCATTGGCGCTGGCCCCGGTGCCGCCGATCTGATCACCGTACGCGGACGTGACATTCTCTCCCGCTCGCCCGTCTGCCTCTATGCCGGCTCGATCATGACGCGGGAACTGCTGGCCTATTGCCCGCCGCACGCACGAATCGTGGACACGGGTTCTCTCTCCCTCGACGAGATCGAGACGGAGTACCTGACGGCCCACCGGAAAGGACAGGACGTAGCCCGCCTCCATTCCGGCGACCTCTCCGTCTGGAGTGCCGTTGCGGAGCAGATCCGGCGCCTCGAGAAGCGCGGCATCGACTACACATTGACGCCGGGTGTGCCCTCCTTCGCCGCCGCCGCTGCCGCTCTGCGGCGGGAACTGACAATCCCGGAAGTGGCGCAAAGCGTTGTCCTGACGCGAATCTCCGGCCGCGCATCGAAGATGCCGGAAGGGGAAACCCTCGCCGCCTTCGGCGCGACAGGCGCCACGCTTGCCATTCATCTCGGGATCCAGGCGCTTGATCGGGTGGTGGCCGAACTCACCCCGCATTATGGCGAGGATTGCCCGGTCGCGATCGTCGTAAAGGCCTCATGGCCGGAAGAGAGGATCATCGAGGGCACGCTGAAGGATATCGAAGCAAGGCTGGCAGCCGAACCGGTGGAACGAACGGCTCTGATCTTCGTCGGCAGAGGATTGCGTGCAACGGATTTTCGCGAGAGCCGGCTTTATGATGCGGATTACGTCCGTCGATTCCGCCCGGGATGGCCTCAGGAGGAAGAGGCGTCGGAATGATCGGTCGGCGTAAACGGTGTCCTTCCCTTCAGCCTGCCCTCACGATCGAACACCAGGATCTCGAGTGCGATGCCGGAGTGACAAAGGGCCTTGGCCGCGGTTCGCCAGGCAAGTCTCGCGACCCGTGCTCCGAGGTCCAATCCCTCTGCTTCGGCCTCTTCGAACGCGCCGGCTACCGTATTGGCCGCGGCGATCCGCGCCGCCAGGGCCCCGGAAGCTCCGGCATCTTTCGCGAGCTCCGCAAGGGCTGCAAGATCGGCCATGCCGCGTTTGGAATGTACATCCAGCATGCCTTGGGCGAGCTTCGTCATCTTCGCGACACCGCCGGCGATCGTCACCCGCTCGACCGGATGGCTGCGCAGATATTTGAGCATACCGCCGACAAAATCTCCCATATCGATCAGGGCGATCTCCCGCAGGCCGTGATAGGCTGTCACGGCCTTCTCGGACGTATTGCCGGTCGAGCCTGCAATATGGGCAAGTCCTGCAGCACGGGCGACATCGATGCCTCGCCAGATCGAATGGATCCATGCCGCGCAGGAGAATGGAATGACGATTCCGGTCGTGCCGAGGATGGAGATCCCGCCGAGGATACCGAGCCGCGGGTTCAGGGTTTTTTCCGCCAGCAGTTCACCACCGGGGACGGAGATCTCCACCTCCAGATCTGCCATGGGTCCCGCCACTTCAGCGATCGCCGCGGCAATCATCTTCCGGGGAACTGGATTGATGGCGGGCTCCCCGACCGGCAGCGGCAGGCCTGCCCGCGTTATCGTGCCCACTCCTTGGCCGGCTCGGAAGGTGATGCCCGAACCGGGGCGCCCTTTTCGTACCGTGCTGATGATAAGGGCGCCGTGGGTGACGTCAGGGTCATCGCCCGCATCCTTGATCACGCCGGCTCGAGCAAGCCCTTCTTCGCGCTCTTCCATGGCAAGCGCAAAGGCCGGCCGCTGCCCTCCCGGCAGCGTCACCTCGACGAGCCCAGGAAACTCGCCCCCAAGCAGCGCCTGACAGGCAGCCTTGCTGGCCGCAGCCGCACAGGTTCCCGTCGTCCAGCCGCGGCGCAGGTTCTTGCCTTCGACATCCATGATCGCTTCTATAACTGGGCCGGCCGCGACCGTCACCGGCAAAAGGTTTCCGCATGAGCTTGACTGACATGATCGCCTCGGCCTGCGCCGCAACGCCCGATTTCGAACCGGGCCATGTCTGGCTCGCAGGCGCCGGGCCGGGGCATCCGCGCTACCTGACCCTCGAGGTCGCGGACGCGCTGGCGAAATGCGACTGCGTCGTCTACGATGCGCTGGTTTCGGCCGAGGTTCTCGCCCTCGCAGGAACCGCGGAGCTGCATTTCGCCGGAAAGCGCGGCGGCAAGCCCTCGGCCACACAGGAGAGCATTACCGCAATGCTCATCGAACTTGCCCGCGCCGGTCGACGGGTCCTTCGCTTGAAGGGCGGCGACCCCTTCGTCTTCGGCCGGGGCGGAGAGGAGGCAGAGGCACTGGCGAAGGCCGGGATCCCATTCCGCATCCTGCCTGGCCTGACATCCTCGCTCGCCGCCCTCGCGTCAGCCCATATTCCCGTCACCATGCGTGGCATCAGTCGCTCCATTACGCTTGCCACCGGCCACGCAGCCGGCACTCCGGATGATCTGGACTGGCGCGCGCTCGCTCGGGTCGGCGAGCCGATCATCATCTATATGGGGCTGAAGATGATCGGCGAGATCAGCCGGCTGCTGATCGAAGGCGGACTTTCGCCAGAGACACCGACGGCAGTCCTGATGTCCGCCACGACACCGGATGAACGGCTTCTCGTTGCCACGCTTGCAACTGTGGAAGCGGAGGTGCGGCGGCAGGACTTCGCCGCACCCGCCCTCATCGTCATCGGCGACATCGTCTCCATGCGGGACGTACTCAATACAGGGGACGGCTCATGAGTGCGCGCGCGCTGATCATCGGTGCCCCGCGATCCGGCTCCGGCAAGACGAGCGTCACCATCGGCTTGCTGAGGGCCTTTGCCCGCCGCGGCGTCAAGGTTCGCGGCATCAAGACCGGCCCGGACTACATCGACCCGGGCTTTCATGAAGCAGCTACCGGCGTACCCGGCCTCAATCTCGACAGCTGGGCTATGGCGCCCGAACTGCTTCGCCACCTGGCAAGCGAACACGCCAAGGACGCAGAGCTTCTGCTCATCGAAAGTGCCATGGGGCTCTTTGACGGCATACGAAGCGAACCAGGCCGTACTGGTGCCGCCTCCGATCTCGCAGGCCTCTTCGGGATCCCCGTCCTGCTCGTGCTCGATGTGTCGGGTCAGTCGCGGACGGCCGCAGCTATCGCCTGCGGATTTACCCGCTACGACCCACAGGTCCGCATTGCCGCCTGCATCCTCAATCGCGCCGGTAGCGAGCGTCACCGTCTCCTCTGCTCAGACGCCATCAACGACATTGGACTGCCCGTCGTCGGCACCGTTCTCCGGGATCCGTCGCTGACGCTGCCGGAGCGCCATCTGGGTCTGGTTCAGGCCAACGAGCATCCGGAGGTTGACGCCCATATTGACAGGCTGGCGGATGCCATGGAGGCTTCGCTGGATCTGGATGCGATCCTTGCCGCGGCCGCCCCGCTCGATATACCCACCGGCTCCGCGGAACTTGCCCTACCGCCACCAGGTCAGCGCATCGCACTGGCACAGGACGCAGCCTTCACCTTTCTCTACCCTCACCTCGGTCGCCATTGGCGAGCCTGCGGTGCCGAACTGGTGCCGTTCTCGCCGCTGGCGGACGAGGCCCCTGCGGACGGATGCGACGTCTGCTGGCTACCGGGAGGATATCCTGAACTCCATGCCGGCCGCCTTGCCGGCGCCGACAACTTCCGTACCGGGCTTGCGCGCTTTGCCGAGCGACATCCCGTTCATGGCGAGTGCGGCGGCTATATGGTGCTTGGCGAGACGCTGGAAGATGCCGAGGGCGTGACGCACCGGATGACGGGACTGCTCTCGCACGGCACGAGTTTTGCAAAGCGCAAGATGAACCTCGGCTACCGACAGGCAACGCTCCTTGTCGATGGTCCGCTCGGGCACAAGGGCGACAGGCTCCGTGGCCACGAATTCCACTATGCCCGGGTCGTGGCGCCCGGCCACGACGAACCGCTTGCCCATATCGCCGACGGCCTCGGCACCCCCATCGGCCCCTCCGGCACCCGCCGCGGCCTCGTCAGCGGCAGCTTCTTCCACGCAATCGCGAGAGGAGAAATCGGATAAATTTGGCCGGTGAGGGTGGGACTCTCCTCCAGTTACCGCGAAAGCGCCTGCGCCGCCTAAGCATCTGACCCAATAGCGGATTTCTTTGTACACCGCTTGTTACATGACGTGATACATTGATGGCAAGAGGCTTGGGCTGCGCCACGCTCGAAATGCGTGGTTGGGCGCGGTCAAGAAGTCCGCCGAAGACCATTAGGACGCAGCGTAAACCGCCCCCCTTCCTTCGTCATATCTCGGCTTAACGTCTTTCGCGGGTAACGCTGGCATGCGCCCCACATTTATCGTAGAGGCCTCAAAACACTCTCCGAGACTTCAAGAATGTGGTTCAAGCGCGTTTTCGATTTTGCCGTAGCGGCCCTGGCACTTGCCGTGTTCGCCGTCCCGATGCTGTTCATCTGGGCAATGGTGAGGGGGACATCATCAGGACCCGCGCTCTACTGGTCCCAACGGGTTGGGCGTGACAACCAGCTATTCTGGATGCCAAAGTTCCGGACCATGAGGACCGACGCGCCTGTGGTGGCGACCCACTTGCTTGCCGATCCAGCGCAGCATCTCACTCCGGTGGGCGGCTTCCTGCGTAAAACCAGCCTCGATGAGTTGCCGCAATTGTGGTCCATCCTTAAAGGTGACATGAGCCTGGTTGGGCCGCGCCCTGCGCTGTTCAACCAGGACGATCTAATTCTAGCGCGCACCGAGGAAAACGTGCATAGGCTACTTCCAGGCCTGACGGGCTGGGCCCAAGTCAATGGCAGAGACGAACTTGCCATACCTGAAAAGGTCAAGCTGGACGCGGAATACCTGCGAAGGCAGAGCTTCTGGTTTGACCTTCGTATCCTTGGCGTCACCGCGCTAAAGGTTGTCGGAGCCTCAGGCGTGAAACACTAGTAGTGCTCCGTGATGGTGATCAAGAGACCGAAGGTAATCAGAGGCTAGTGGGAACGGAGTAATCGATGACTGGTAAGTCAAACGACAGCCGTGTCGTACACCTGCTCAGAGACTGGATCATCAACACCCCCCGCGTCTGGAAGCGGGTGACGATGATTGTTCTTGACGTCGCGACGCTGATGTTTGCGCTCTGGGCGAGCTATGCGATCCGCCTCGCAGACTGGACGCCTGTCATCACCATGGAGCGCGTGACCCTTGCCGCACTTGCTCCTGTGATTGCCATCCCGGTCTTTATCCGCCTCGGCCTCTATCGCTCGGTCATCCGGTATCTCCCCGAAGCGGCGATCTGGACGATCCTCAAAGCGATGATGATTTCGACCGCTGGTTGGGTGATCCTAATCTTCCTCATGGAGATGGCTGGGCAAGGGATCGTCCCCCGTTCGGTTCCCTTCCTCTACTTTATCCTCGGCACGCTGTTGATTGGCGCCATTCGCTTCGGCCTGAAATGGATCGTCACGACAGGCACTGGCCTGCGCCGTGACGAGGAGCCGATCCTGATCTATGGCGCCGGTCCGAGTGCGGCGCAGCTCGCTCGCGCCCTGAAGGGGCATGGCAATCGCTATGTCATGGGTCTGGTCGATGACGACTCACGCAACCACGGCACGGAGATTGCTGGGTACAGGGTCTTTCCATCCAGCCAACTGCCGACGTTGATCGACCGCTACGGTATCAAGGAAATCGTACTGAGTATGTCGGCCATCCCAGCCGAAAGCCGACAGAAGGTGATCGCGCAGGTAACGGGGCTGAATGTGCGTGTCCGTACGCTGCCCGATATTTCTGACATCGTCGATGGACGCTATATCGTCAACCAGATCCGTGAAATCGAACTCGATGAGTTGCTTGGGCGTTCCTTTGTGCCTGCAGACAAGGAGCTGCTGGCGCAAGCGATCACGGGCAAGGTCATCATGGTCACCGGTGCCGGAGGTTCTATCGGTTCTGAACTTTGCAGACTGATTATCCGCTGGAAGCCCGCTAAACTCATTCTGCTGGAAGCCAGCGAATACGCGCTCTATCAGATCGAACAGGAACTCTTGAGCAAAAGCGATGTCGAGGTCGTCCCTGTCCTCGGCTCCGTCACGGACGAGAGGACGATAAGACGTGCGCTCCGGAGCCATGCGCCACACGTTCTCTACCATGCCGCAGCTCACAAGCATGTCCCTCTTGTGGAGGCGAATGTCTTGGAAGGCATCCGCAACAACGTCTTCGGTACGTTTACCGTTGCCACGGCTGCCGTGGAAGAAGGGGTCGCGAACTTCGTCCTGATCTCCTCCGACAAGGCGGTCAGACCAACCAATGTCATGGGCGCCACCAAACGCTGGGCTGAACTCATCGTTCGACTGAAGGCCAAGGAGGTGGAAGCTAAGCCTGATGGCCAAAGCTTCTGTGCAGTCCGCTTCGGGAATGTCATTGGCTCAAACGGCTCCGTCGTTCCTCGCTTCAAGCAGCAGATCGCCAATGGGGGACCCGTCACGGTCACAGACCCGGACATGACGCGGTACTTCATGTCTATTCCGGAGGCAGCCGAACTTATCGTTCAAGCGGGCAGTCTCTCCGCCGGAGGCGATGTCTTCCTCCTTGACATGGGTGAGCCTGTCCGTATCGGCGATCTCGCCGAGAACATGATCCGGCTGGCCGGTTTCCAGGTTCGCGACCCGAACAGCGACATCGAGAAGGGTATTGCCATCGAAGTGGTTGGGCGACGTCCGGGCGAAAAGCTCTTCGAGGAACTCTTCTATGACCGGAACAATGCCGAGCCTACACGTCATCCCAAGATCCTGAGAGCGGATTCCGCTGCAATCTTAGGCTATGATCTGGTGGGCGCCCTTGAGGAACTGGAGCAGGCCTTGAAAGGCGAAGACGAAGCCCGGGCTCGGGAGATCTTGTTCAGGCTCATCTCAACGGAAGATAAAACGCACGTTGTGCACGTTCGGGCCAACGCCGCGACCTGAAGGGACCAGAGATGGGATTGACGCTCGTAACGGGAGCATCGGGTTTTGTGGGGACCCATCTTGTCCAGGAGATGAGGCAGCGTGGGCTTCCTGTACGGGGCGTCAGTCGGCAGAAAAGGCCGGGACTGGTGACAATCCCATCTTATGGCCCCGAGGTAAATTGGACTGCGTATCTTGCAGACGTCGATGTCGTTGTTCACCTGGCAGCCCGGGTTCATGTGATGCGGGAGACCGCCAGGGACCCGCTTGCGGAGTTCCGCGCGGCAAATGTGGGCGCCACACTCAATCTTGCGCGACAGGCGGCTCGCGCAGGCATTAGACGCTTTATCTACGTCAGCACTATCAAGGTAAACGGAGAGAACACTGAGCCTGGGAAGCCCTTCACGGCCGATGACCCACCCAATCCACAGAATCCCTACGCTATATCCAAAGCGGAGGCCGAGGATGCTTTGATTGACCTCGGGCAGAAAAGTCCCATGGAGATCGTGATAGTACGTCCTCCCCTCGTTTATGGGCCAGGTGTGGGAGGGAACTTTAGGAATCTTGTTAAGTGGGCTTCCTACGGCATTCCTTCCATCTTCGCCGGCATCCGAAATCGGCGGTCTCTGATCTTCGTGGGGAACTTATGCGACCTAATCATTAAGGCGATCACGCACCCGCAGCTAAACGGAATACTACTTGTGTCCGATGGACCAGCAGTCTCTACCCATGAATTGATTTTAGGCCTCGCCACCGCACTTGGGCGGAGATCTCCCAGCGTAATAATCCCTCCGACTATCCTTTACCTCGGGGGTGTGCTGCTCCGAAGGAAACACGCGCTTATACGCCTGTTGCACAATTTAGAGATTGACGACCAAGCCACTCGCCAGCGACTTTCTTGGCATGCTCCGTACGATACGAGAGAGGCATTGAGAATAACGGTATGCGCCCCAGTTGCCGACGCCCATCAACTCGGGACACCAACTGACAAAAAGCGAACTCGACCGCCATTCTAGCGCATCAGGCTCAGAAAGCTTGGCAAGTTCAGCTTTTGAAGGTTTTCTTCTAGCGAATTGGTTATCGACCAGAACACACCCACTGCGGGTTCTCGTTCCACAGGAGGTTCGCCTACACCGAGGTGTATCATGGTCGGTGATATATCTGCGTAAGCTGTGTCGGACGCCTTCAAATAAGTTACCGCTAGAATCGCTTGGTCGAGATGCCACGTACGCTTTGCTTTATCGACTAGGGCCAATTCTGTCGAGAGCCTTAAAGCCCTGCTGAACTGATGTCCTTTAGCGGTAGGAGATACTACCATCAGTGTGGCGGACAGATAGGAGAACAAATTATTGGCCTGATCACTGAAACGAAGGACCGCAACATCCCGATCCCCTAGCGTCTCCATAAGGGGAGATGGGTCTGCCATCACCATTTGGTCAATATCAGCAACGACAATCGGGCATTTCTGCATTCTGAGACAGTCTTCCAGAACAAGGTATCGAGCGCATGAATAGTAAACCTTTTTCTCAGCATCATCGTATTCTGATAAATCGGCCTCCTCCACAGTTACGCGAATATTTTTGTGAGCCTCGGATATCGCCTGTATTGTCCTGTACGCTGTTTCATCTGGATTAACCACGTGATAATGCAACAACCAATTCTCTCCACAGTTCCGGCGAACCGATTCCGCTAATGCGCCACCATAACGACCGAGATAGACACTGTCCGTAGCAACAAGATATACAGCGGCGTTGTGTTTTTCGTTAGGCTCTACAACGCTCGAAAGTACTCTATTGATACTTCCATCTACATTCTCTGGGAAAAACCTCAGCGCGCAGGTATAGGTTGGGGTACCTGCACCAGTTAGGACCGGAACATTTCTTGCAAAAAGCATGTCCGCCTCCGTCAGTTCTCCCGTACAAGCGAGTAGACTGCCGAGACAATATACCGCGTGGGGATTGTCAGGAAGTATGGAGTGGGCTTTCCGTATAGATGCAACTGCGCCGTCCAGATCGATTTGGCGTGCTTTGATAAGACCATTCAAGAACCACAGATCGAATGCCTGCTCCGAGCCGGGCAGCTCCTCAGCTCTCTTTACAGCACGGGCAGCGTTCTCTAAATCACCGCTCTCAAAATAGAACTCAGCAATTTCTAGCAGTCGGCGAACAGACGGACTTAACCTCGCGGCCAATACAATTCTACCGTCGAGACCGCGCTCACGGGGTTTCGATGCTCTGAATTTGCGCGAATGCTCTACAATCCGTGCAAGTAATTCCTTGACCTTGCCTTGCATAGCGTCCCCGCCCCTAACCGCCATTACAGCTTGAAAATCTAGACCAACTTCAGTCTTCTAAGTACCCGAATCGGAATACGCTTGTTCAAGCTGTTCAAGGCCTGCTCGCAGGCTTCAAGTCGCATCTTCATTTCAAGGGACTCAGCTCGCACGTTCTCCATCTCAGCTCGCGCACTCTCCAACTCTGTTCGCGTCTGCGCTAGCGCTATTTCCGACGGCAATGGACGGCGGATATCACTCAAATCACCTTTGGGTTGATAAACTTTGTGGCCATAGTTCCGGATCGCGAAAAAAGCACCGAATGGTACCGGAAGAGCTTCACCATCGTACGCTTGCGTATGAAAGGTATCGCAGACGAGAAACTCCCATCCATCGTTGAAGTCCTCTGGAAGCCAACCCGATTTATGCTCCTGGACCTGAGCGCCTGAGAGGCCCCATCCATCTTTTTCTCCCTCATCCATGTGTTGCGGCATAAATCCGAGTGGCGTAAATAGAACAGCCTGTTGACGGCAGACACGATCAATCTCACGGAGTACCTCCAGCCCCATCGACTTATCCAAGTGCTCAATCACATCGAGCATGAAAATGCTGTCTACTGAATCGTCGACCAAGGCCTGCAACGTTTCGAGCGCACCGATTTTAATGATAAGCACGCTCTTATCACCGTGGTATCTCTCCTCTAGAATGTTTGCATATTCCTCCCACGGCTCAGCCATGATGTGCAACCGTGGCCGAAAGTAATTCATGGGCATTATACCACAGCCGATGTCCAGCACTACATCAGCTTCATTAATACGATCCTTCGCGCCCTTAAGTAAGCTGTCAGCATCGGGGAACTTGGTTATTTCGAGACGACGCATCTAAATCCTTCCAGACGAACCCATAGACGTTTTGTTTTCAATGTTGTACGATGCGAAGTGCAACTCGGAGCGTCCGAGATGCACATCACGAGAAGTGCCTGTCCTAACTGGTGGCAACGGTCAGTTCGACCGAGTCAATAGGAATACCCACCAATACACCATCCAGACTGCTCGATGTCACTTTGAACAGTGCCGCGTCGTGCATCCAATGTAGCTGCTCATGAAACTGTAGGGTGCCAGCTGCTACAGCAGCAGTGATAGAATATTCTCCAACCAACAAGGTCGGCATCCTGAAGCTGAAGGTGGCCTCGAAGATCTCACCTGGGGCAACCGTGGGCGCAGCATCTTCGTATGCGCTATAAGTGTTCCCCCCGAACAAGGGCTGCCCAAGTCGATCCTTCACAAAAAAACCGACAATAGGGCGCGCAACTGTGGCGTTAGCGCGTACTCTCACGGTGCAATGTACATCAGACTGGCCACGACATTGGTGCAACTCAAAACCGTCATCATCAGTGATCTGTACCGAGATGATCTCAGCTTTTCCGTTGCCGAAAGCTGCAGATTCGGAATTGAAACTGAAACCCTCGAATCGCAATGCCCCGGCGTCAAGAGTACGCTGAGTTTTCTTGTTCTTTGGCTTGACCCGTGGCTTCCTACGCGCACTTTCAGGTCGTGAAACCGCCTCTAAAGTCTCGTCTGAGCTTATCGAATTGTTGGGATAGACCTCAGCGAGATATTCATCGCACACTTTTGCCGCCTCTCCCAAAGATCTAATCTTGCCATTATCGAGCCATATCGCGCTGTCACAAAATGCCTTCACAGCGCCCAGGTCATGACTGACGAAGAAAATGCTTCCCTTCTTTTTAAACTCTCGCAAGAAACGCATGCATTTTTGGGAGAAGGCTGCATCACCAACCGATAGCGCCTCATCAACAATTAGTATATCAGCATCAACGTGTGCAATCACCGAGAATGCCAATCTAGCCACCATCCCACTTGAGTATGTTTTTAGAGGCTGATCGATGAAGGGGGCCAGATCCGAGAATTCTACTATTGCGTCGAATCGCTGCCTGATGGACTTCGGATCCATCATCAGCAAATTGCAATAAAGTTCGATATTCTCCCGCCCGGAAAACTCTGTGTTGAAACCCGCGCCTAGCTCCAGGACCGCTGCAACCTTCCCATTAACGTAGATACTCCCACTGGACGGCTCCAATGTCCCGGTGATGAGCTGCAGCAACGTGCTTTTCCCTGCGCCGTTCTTCCCTATCACTCCGAACGACGAACCCCTTTGAACGTCAAAGGAGACATTCTCTAGGGCCTTGAACTCCCGATAGTACTTTTTAGTCTCGCTTCCTAGAATGATCTGCTTAAGACGATCAGCAGGCTTCTCATATATGTGGTAGCTCTTACTCAGTTCGTTGACGGAAATTAATCCCTTATCGGCCTTAGATGACATCTGCGAACCCATGCCTGGTTTTGTCAAAAAATCGTCGACCAGCCCACGCGATGACGCAAGCAGCAACGAAGTAGGCTGTCAAAGCACCGATATCCGGAGCTTCTCCGTAGTTCATAACCTTCCGGAACTGCTCTACTGGAATTGTAATTGGATTCAGCACCATCAGCGTTTGCAAGGACTGAGGGAGAACTTCTCTGGGATAAATCACAGGTCCGAGGTACATCAAAAGCTGCACTGCGACTGCAATCACTTGACCGATATCTCGAACGTATACCCCCACTGCCGAGGTGAAGTAGCTGATGCCGACACACATTACGGCGAGCGGCAGCAGGACGAAAGGAAACAGCAGCAACGTCCAATACACGCTCCCCCCCAACATCATCACTAGAATAACCCAAGCCGATATCCCCAACAACATGTGGAACACGCCAGTGCCCGCCGGTACTATCACCAACAGCTCCACTGGAAATACGACCTTCTTTACATAGCTCGGATTGCTCACGATTACCGAAGCAGACCTACTAATACACTCTGAGAAAAAATTGAAAACAAGCAGACCTGAAAAGAGCAACACCGTGAACATAGCGGGATCGGACACATTGGGCCATCGAGGCTGCAATATGAAACCAAACACTAAAGCGTATACGCCCAACGTAAGCAATGGCAGCATCAGGGACCATCCGATACCGATCAAAGTCCCTTGATAGCGCGATGAGATATCCCTTCTGATCAATTGGTACAGGAGGTTCCGGTAGCGAACGACGTTAGCTACCGACGACGGAAGAAAGGAAGTCAACATTCTTCACCACCCAACGCGTTGACGAACACGGTGAAGGGTCACCAAGAGACCATGTGTTCTGATGGAGGAAAGAACCTTGCTTAGCGACGCCAGTACGGGACGCACCGCTCGGCGAGGCGCCATAGGAGCAACATTCAGTTGCTTCGAGGCCCCGGCCGCCGGAGAAAGTAGGCTACTGGCGCTGGAAAGTAGCGATCTTATTTCGCGCTCGAACTGAGCAAGATATGGATCTCTTATACAATATTGAGCGATATTGATGTAGCCCTCCAGCTGCTTCCGTCGATTCAAAGCTGCAGTCTCTGGCCCGATTCGGACCCTTGACAGGACCTCATCAATTCCGCCGACTTCGTATTGGCCAGCGAGCTTTATCCAAAGGCATACATCCTCTGCGATATCATAGTTCTCTGGGAACGGATTCAATTTCAAAACATCAGTACGTGCCATCACTGTAGGCATCGCGATGGTGCAGCCAGCGATTATTGCCGGGAAAACTTGCCCCGAAAATGATCCGGAGGGGCACTTCTGCAGAATCTCTCCATCCAAACTAATCCGTTCGTAAGATGAGTGCGAAAAGACACATCGACGATCCAACATGAACTGAAGCTGACGAGCCAATTTGCTGGGAATGAAAAGATCATCAGAGTCAAGAAACGCCACATAAGCGCCCACTGCAAGTCCTACCCCGAGATTTCTAGCCTTGGCGGGACCGGACTGCTCTTGGCGCACGTACCGGATCCGAGCATCCGAAGAGACCAACTCCGCGACTCGAGAAACATCTTCGGTCGAGCCGTCATCAATCAAAATGATCTCGAACTTTTGATGCGTCTGCGCCTGAACACTCTGGATCGCTTCAATGGTCCAGGAGATGCGATTTTGAAATGGGATCACAACAGAAACGACAATCTCATCCCTCGCAGTTGACGCCATCTCTCTCGCCAACCTGGCTGCATCTTTGTACGGGGTATTTTCCAAAAATTCAGCTGTTTCCATCAAGAAATGATAGGCTGATCCAGACATTGCCGTCATTTCAGCCTCGGTTAACCTCGTCAGGAAGCCGGCCCATAGCGCATTGCACTCTTCGACGTGCTTCGAAATTCGATGCGTGCCTTGCTCAGCATGCACCCGTGACTGAAGCAAAATCTCGGAATCGAAATGCAGTGGCGCAACGCGGAACATTTCAAACCAAAGCGCATAGTCCTGAGTAGAAGGGAGGCTTTCGTCGAACCTCCCGACAGCATCAAAGTGCTCCTTCGCTATGATCAATGAGCAGCCGTGAATAAGCCCCCGAAGCAATGGAAGCATGGGAATATTTAGCCTATCACACGTCAAAACGGCATCAGGTCTCACCGATCCCGTGACCTTTGATTCGGCGTTAATCAATTCATAGCCACCAAAAATAATTGTCTTTTTATTATCAAGCCTCTCTAGTAAGGAAATTTGATGAGAGATTTTGTTCGGTTTGTATTTATCGTCGTGACTAAGCCAAGAAAAATACTCTCCCTTCATGGCAGCTAGCCCAGCATTTAGAGCTGACGCGCAGCCGCCGTTTTCCTTTACAATGTATACTATTTTGTCCCCGTAGCTTCTTGCTATGGCATCCGTTTCTCCATTGTCATTTGACCCGTCATTTACGACAATAATCTCAATGTTGGGATAATCTTGTCCCAATGCGCTGTCGATAGCTTCTCGCATGTAGTTCTTCCCGTTGAAGACGGGAATTACAATGGAAACGAGGGGGAATTTACGTGCTGGATCCATCCAAATTATCTTTCTTGGCACAGCGTGGAGTAGGGCATTTACAGCTTCCTACATTTAGCTCTTAGCTGTTAGACGAGCGAACGAGAATGCCCTGCACCCAAGTGCTGCGCCTCTTTGCGCCAGACCGTACGGTTCACATAATCTACATAGCTAACCACCACGCGAAGTATCTGGCTAGCGACCTGATCCTGTTCGTAATCGGCGATCTTCGGCGAAACCCAACTGTCCATTTGTGGTTGAGCTGTCACTATGGACACGGCTTCGAGCACTCTCTCGCTGCGCAAGCCGCTCATAATAAGCGTCCCCACGTCCATTCCCTCCGGTCTCTCGTGTGCATTCCGCAAGGTTACAGCCGGAAGATTCAAGAGCGAGGCTTCTTCTGTGATTGTCCCGCTATCAGAAAGAACACAGAAAGCGGACATCTGTAAGGCTACGTAATCGATGAAGCCAAATGGCTTTGTGAAACGCAACAGTGGATGATCAAGTGGCTCACCTAGCTGCTGGAGTCGATTTCGCGTGCGGGGATGGGTAGAGATCAGCACCGGATACTCATAGTGCTCTGCGAGATCGCGCAACGTTCGCAAAAGGTCTCGCAAATTGTCCGCTGTATCGACGTTCTCTTCTCGGTGAATGCTGGCGAGGAAGTAACCTCGTGGACGGAGCCCCATCCGCGAGACCACGTCCGAAGCTGTAATTTTAGGCATGTAGAAGTTGAGGACTTCCTTCATATGAGACCCGGTCTTGATAATGGTCTCCGGCTTTATCCCCTCTAAGACAAGATAGCGCCTCGCATGTTCCGTAAGCACCAGGTTGATGTCGCTAAGGTGATCGAGCACCTTGCGGTTTAGTTCCTCAGGAACTCGCTGATCAAAACACCGGTTGCCAGCCTCCATATGAAAGACCGGTATTTTTCGGCGTTTGGCAGCTATAACGGCTAGGCAGGTATTGGTGTCGCCGTAAAGCAACAGGGCATCAGGCTTTTCCTGATCTAGTACATCATCCGCCTTAGAGATAACATCCGCGATAGCCTTAGATGGACTTTCCCCGACTACACCCAAAAAGTGGTCTGGTTTCCGTATTTCTAGTTCATCGAAAAAGACTTGGTTGAGTTCGTAGTCATAGTTTTGCCCTGAATGAACCAGGACATGATTAACGTACTTGTCGAACTCGGCGATGACCCGGCTCATCTTTATAAGTTCCGGTCGCGTGCCGACCAGAGTCATTACCTTCAACATCATACTTCCTGTCTTCTATTTTTCCAGAGAAGAAGCCGCGCACCGTTACAAATCAAGCTCTTTTCGTACGTAGTCCAGCGACAAAAGCAGGTTCTTTACTTGGTCTACGTTAAGGCGCTCGGTATTGTGTGACGTATAGTCGTCTACTACCGATATCTTGTGCTCGCCTTCAACAAAGTACTTGTTATAGTTCAGATCTCGGTTATCAGACGGGATCCGAAAATACCTCCCGATGTCCACAGCTTTCGCCATTTCTTCGCGCGCCACTAACGTCTCGTATAGCTTCTCCCCGTGTCGGGTTCCAATAGTCCTAATTGGATTGCTGGCATTGAAAAGATCTTTGAGCGCCAGGGCCAGATCTTCAAGAGTAGAGGCTGGCGCTTTCTGAACAAATATGTCGCCTTGGTCGCCATGTTCATAAGCATGGATAACCAGATCGACCGAATCCTCCAGTGACATTAAAAAACGTGTCATCTTCGGATCGGTTATGGTCAGAGGTTTGCCAGACTTGATCTGGTTGATAAACAGGGGGATAACGGAACCCCGGGAAGCCATTACGTTGCCATAACGCGTAGCACACAAGACCGGGCCGGTAGACCTCAACACCCGGGACTTTGCAATCACCACCTTTTCAGCCATAGCCTTAGAGATACCCATCGCATTGATGGGATACACGGCTTTGTCCGTACTCAGGAAGACCATGCGTTTAGCAGATTTCTCTGCAGCGGCTGCCATTACGTTCTCCGTTCCAAGAACGTTGGTGCGCACTGCTTCCATCGGATAAAATTCACAGGAAGGCACCTGCTTCAAGGCCGCAGCATGGAATACGTAGTCGACGCCGGACATCGCGTCGCGCACGCTATCATAGTTACGGACGTCGCCGATAAAAAACTTCAACTTATCGTTGTTCAATGAAAGCCGCATATCCTCCTGCTTCTTTTCGTCGCGGCTAAAGATGCGTATCTCTCGCACGGAGGTGTTAAGGAACCGGCGCAGCACCGCGTTACCGAAAGAGCCCGTCCCACCCGTGATAAGGAGCGTCTTTCCGTCAAACATCTGCCGGGCCTCCCATTCGCTCGTTTCGGTGCATTCTCTTGATTAATTCAGGCCATGGTGGAGCTACATAGCCTGTAGCACACGAAAAACGAGCAGAGTTCAAAGAGCGGTCAATAACTGTTCGTTCGTCAGGCAAGATCCTGATGTCCTTCCCATATTCTGACGCGATGAGTTGCAAGAGTTCAAATTTGGAAATGGGCTCTGCAGACACATGATAAAGCCCATTTAGCTCTTTATGTGGAATTACGACATCTCGAATTACGCTTGCCAATTCACACGTTGGTAAGCCGGAAAAAATCGCATGTTTGAATCCCATCACCTCTCCGTGCTGAGCGAGAAACCACTCAACAAGTGAATGGGCAGAATTAAGTTCTCGGCCAATAATGGAGGTGCGGAGTGTCACAGCATTTTCGACGTCCAAGACCTCTCCCAAGCGCTTGGATACGCCGTACAGATCGGAGGAATCTGGTTCACAATCCTCAGTGTACCCCCCTTTGGACCCGGAGAAGACACAATCCGTGCTAACATGAATCAAGCGAGCGCCTACAAGGGCGGCTAGGCGTGCGAGGCGATGGGGAAACATCGCATTTATCGGGAGAGCGACAAGTGGGTCCTTCGATGCGGGCAGCTGCTTGATCAACCCCACACAGTTCACGACCGTCGTGGGCTTCGACCAGTTTAGGAGCGATATCAAGGCATCATTGTCGAGTACATCTACGTTTGTCGCGATTTTATTGTGATACTCTGCGTCGAAATACTGTAGTGCTGAAGAGTTTCGCACACTGGCAAACACGCAATGGTCCGATTTTCCCGCCAATGCTCGAAACACTTCGCTGCCGAGCATCCCACTGGCACCAATTACGAGCGTAGTTTCCTTAGTCACTCTTGTTTCCCAACCTGTTCTCTAGAATTGCTGTCAACTTCTGGGCGACATTACCTACTTCGAAGTTTTCCAAGAAGAAACTCCTCCCCGCCTGCCCCATAGCCTCCAGCGTACTGGCGGGCATAGATGACATGGTCAAGATGCATCTGGCGAGACTCTCGCTGTCTTGAGCCTTGACAACAAGCCCACATTTACTCTCCTGAATTAAGCGTGCGCCCTCCCCATTCAAAGCACCAATGATAGGCTTCCCTGCTTGCATGTACGCCTGTATCTTGCTCGGGATAACGCTATTGAGGGCTACCTCATCCCGGAGAGTAACCAAAAGCACGTTCGCATTTCTGTATACTGCTGCCATTGCTGATCGCTCGAACGGGCCGGCCAGAACAACATTATCCAAACCCTGCGTTATAACCTTACGCCGAACGTTATCTGCCTCACTTCCGGTCCCTACAAGCATTATGCGAATGTTTGGGTGAACACGAAGGAGGGAAGCCGCTCCAAGCACCGTGTCTAGCGCTTGAGCGCGTCCAAGATTTCCCGCGAAAACTACAGTAAAGTGACTATTCGAAAATCCCTTCACTTCCCTAGGAATATCTTCTTGGTAATCGCCTTCAATCGGCGCAGGATTAGGGAGGTAGAATATTTTCTCTCTAGATGTTAAACGCTCAACCGATGCGGAGAATGCTCTAGATTGCAGCAACAATGTTTGCGCCGAACGGTAGATGAGACGCATCATCAATTCGACCCCGTTCAGGACGATTCGGTTCGTGACTAGGCCGGATCCGACGAGACTTTCCGGCCAAAGATCCTGGAGCCATAGTGCCAGATGCGCTTTCTTTACCCGCGCGAGTATTACCGCTGGTATCGCGGCCGTCATAGGTGAGACACCGAAAAAAAACACCACGTCAAAACTACGGCCGCGCAACAATCGGGGGAGCTTGAGGCCGGAAACGACGAACGAAGCGTAGTTAAGGAGCAGATCAAAAGCACCAGCTCTCCCACGAGGTCGAAGCGGCACACGGATCACTTCTATGCTACCTGAATAGGTTTCCCAAGTAACGCCTTCTTTATGATAGCCCGGCCAGATACGTCCAGTTGGGTAATTCGGTTTACCTGTGGCTACAGTGATCACGTGCCCTGAGGAGGCCAGTGCAACCGCAAGGTCATTTATTACGAACTGCTCAGGCCAAAAGTACTGAGAGACTATTAATATTCGCATAGCTTCCGTCAGACGCGATGACGTGAGATCGCAAGCGCATCTCACTGAAATGCGTCCAGCCAGCGGCGGCGACGCGTAGCTAGTCGATGTGGACCACACACCGAGATTGCTTCTGCAGGTCGAATAAGCGGAGGAGGTTGCTCTGTCAACTGCGAAATCCAGGAGCGGATCCAGCGTCAGCTTCAGTTGCTGTTAACTATCTACTCACTTCCCTATTGATGAGGTTTTGACGCTTGAGCTATATCTACACGGTGTAATCACGCGACCTCCGTCGGTGCGCCAACACCGGCGGAGGTCTAACCCTCAACCTTCTCGTGAAAGGCTTTCGGGCTACCATGACCCATAACCAGATTCTTCCTCCGGGGAAAGCTCCCGCATTTATTCCTGTCCTTGATGCGACAGACCTAGTGCCTTCATTCGGCATCTTCTCTCGACCATCAACTGATTGAGCTTGTCCGATTTGTCATGACCCTCGGCTGGATGCCGGGTGGTATCGCGACAGACCCTCTTGCCATCAAGAACAGGATCATCCGATGAATAAGCACAACGGCCTTTCGGCCGAACGTTCTCCCCTTCCCGAAATCCACCTGCCGCCGCACCTGGACGCTCTTGTCGCACTGGCAAGTGAACGGGTACTGAAGCCAACGCAGCTCGCGTCTGCAGTCGGCGGCGATCTCGACGCAATAGAGGCCGTCGGTCGAATGCTTGCCATCGAGGAGGGCCGCCTGCTTGAGGCGGCTGCCATCTCGCTCGCTCGAACGAGCACAGGCAACGAGGTGCTCGTTGGGATGAAGCTCCCGGTCTTAAAGATCGCCGCAGACATCGCAAAGCGCAACAAGCTGGAGAGCTACCATCGCCTCTCCCTCGATTTGGAAAGCCAAAGCCACAGCTCCTACTATCCGGACCTCGTGCTCGTCGACCGAACAGAGCGAAGCGCGATCATCATCGACGTCAAGCGGTCGCTAGCCGGATATTCGGGAAGCGGTAGCCTTCTGAAACTTCAGAAGCGAATGGAAGCTGCGGCGTGGGTGCTCCCGGAAATCCTCTGGCGGCATCACCAACGACTTGCTGTGGAGACGGTCGGCATCGCAATTATCGACGGTTCGAAGACTACCAGCGATATCGATGACGGCATCTGGTCGCTTGATCGGCTGGACGACCTTCTCGGGGTGCCAGGAGCTGGAAGCGCAGCACAATCTTGCATACTTGCGTTTCGTGAAGCTTTGAAGACCCGCTGGGAGGCTGCCTTACCGTCATCTGCCACCAATGGACCGTTGGCTTCACCACCAGACGAAGCTCCGTCATTGCCCTCAGCAGAAAAGCAGATCCCACGCAAGCGTGGAAGGCCACGGAAGCATCAGCCGCCTGCTGCCATAACTGTAGGCTTCTACCGCCCTGGCGGGCGGATTCACTAATCATTTCCCCCATTCCTGCTTTCAGCGTCCGGACACGCTCCGGCGCGTGGAGATCTTTTGCCATGTCATCTGACACATCCCCCCATGTGCGAACAACCGCGTCGCTTCACCAGTCCTCGCCTCATATGTCACGCGCCTCTACCAAGCGAAGGGCATGGAGGAACCCTGCGCGAGTCAACCATCTACCCATGGATGAAAGTGCCATCCTTGCCGCCTACATCATCCGCCGCTGCCGTCGGCTTGGCCGCGAAAGCGTGTCACTCCCCATTTTGGTAAAAAGAGCGCTCAGTGACCTGTGCTCTGAAGGAGATCCCACCGCTTCGCTCCTGTCGCACTGGCTGCGAGGCACTGCACCAGTCGGTATGCCCTATACGCCCGCCGAAGTGAGACGTGAGATGCGCTGCCCGTCAGAGACCAGCCCCACCCGGATGGGCGAACGGATCTGGCGGCACGGGCGGCCTTGGCGCCCGGGGAACCCAATCCTCTTGCGGCGGGATGAACAGCGTCGCCTCAAATTGCTCAGCCTGCTCTTGGAGGAGATCGCTCATGAGTACCACTGATCGTATCAAGACTCACCTACTCCGCCGCCTCAACCGACGGGCGCTTCGCACAACATTCGCGCAGGCCTGCGCTGCCGGACTTCTCCATCCAGAGGAGGTGGCTGTCCACGGAATTTCTCTACGGCGGTACAGGGAAGGTTCTTCTTCAGAGCGGCTGGTTGGTCGTGCTATTCCCAACGAGGATACCGTTCGGCGGCTCCTTTCTCGACCTCGTCAGCTCCCCGAGCCCGACAGGCACCAAACTGACAGCTTTGATGAGGAGGTAATCCGGGATCTGCTTCGTGACGGGATCGAGGTCCAGCCTGAAGACTTCTCTAACGCTTCTGGAGATGATGCGCCGCACACCTTGGCACGCTCGCCAGTCGATGGCGCACATAGGCCGGTGCCGCAGCAGCTTCTTGACGTCCTCCGCAGCTTACGCGCTCCATTGCCCGCAGCCGAGGTTGCTGTTTGCTTATTGCTGGCTTCAGCGTTTCGCAGTCCCGGCGTCACATTCGAAAAGGCCATGACTACCCTCGCTTCTCCAACCCCGATGATCTGTGTCAGGGCCTCTATCCACGATTTCGAGGCGGTCTTCACCTCAATGGCTGAAACAGGCACCCTGTTGCCGAGAGCTGTCAGCCTTCAGGACGGGATCAACCTGTATTCGAGAGATCTTCTGGAGCACGTCGATAGCTCAAAGGTGCTGACGCTTAAGCTGACGCACCTTGAGAGTGTAGGGCTAGAGCGTGGAAGGCAGGCTCTAGCAAAAGCCAGGCGGTGTGGGGCCCCTATCTTGATCATGACGGAACTCGGCATACGTTTACCAGGTCGCATTGCTGCTGGCGCGGATCTGATCCTCGACACACCGATGTTGGATGTACGGATGCTGGCGGAAATCATCGCGATCTGCTGCAGCTTTTCCATCGAACAGGTCATTGCAGCCATTCAATCTCGGTCGATCCCGATCTTGCACCTTGGCCTCGATGATCTCTCGCTCGCAATCAGAGCGGGCCGGACGCTTCCGGATATTCTGACCAGGCTCGAAGCGTTGGGAAGGGAGAACAGGAAGGCCGACGGAGATGGTAACGAAGAGGAGGTGTCAGAGAATTCCGCTGCTACAAAGAAGGAGACGCAGGAGAGCAGGAGTAGTACCAACTCGTCTGCTAAAAGTCAGTCGCGCGAGCGGTCGCGGAGCGACAAGAGCAGCAAGCACAGTATCGATATCATTGAGCCCGAGCCAACCAGCAAGGGGCGGACCAGTCAGAAGAGGTCAGCCCTGCTTGTAGAAACGCTTTCTGGATATGGCGAAGCGCGGCCATGGGCTTTGGATCTGAAGGCGGACCTTCAGCTGTGGAGTAAGAAGAAGCTTTCCTGGAGTGACATGAGCGTCAAACTACTACTGTCCGGCCCTCCTGGCACCGGGAAGACTACCTTTGCCAAGGCTCTCTGCAACTCGCTTCAGATCCCTCTGATCGCCACATCCGTCGCTGATTGGCTTGAGCCTGGTTACCTTGGCGACGTCTTGCGTAGAATGGCGGCAGTGTTCGAGGTTGCTCAGGCGCGGCAGCCCGTGATCATGTTGATCGACGAAATCGACGGGATCGGCCATCGCGATGCTGGCGGTGGTCGTTACTACGACGACTACTGGGTGTCGGTAATAAACCGTCTCCTCGAATTACTCGACGGCGCGGCGAAGACCGAGGGGGTTATCATTATCGGTGCGACCAATCGGCCCGATGCCATCGATCCAGCCCTAAGGCGCTCCGGAAGGTTAGAAACACACATCCCAATACAGCTGCCCGACCTGGATGCCCTGGAAGGCATATTCGCGCACCATTTGGGGCCCGACTTCAAACGATTGATGGCCACCGCAGCTCAGGCCAAGGCACTTCCAGCTCATCCGCAGGAGCCCGCTCATGGATAACAACCACAAGGACATCAGGAGCAAGACATCCCCGATGATCACCCCCTCACCGCTCCGCCGCCTGGCACTGGCTGCACAAGGAATGACGGGTGCCGATATCGAGCGTGTGGTACGTAACGCGAGGCAGACGGCACGCCGATCACGACGGCCTCTCGCCTTTAGCGATCTTCAGTCAGCGATTGCAGGCTCAGCAGAGCGACCATCTGCCGAGCTGAGGTGGCGGATCTCCCTCCACGAAGCCGGGCACGCACTGATGTGGTCGCTCACAGGAGTCGGTACTGTTGTGTCAATGACAACCGGACAGGCGCGTGGCGGCGACACAAGGGTCGAGATCTCTACTGAGGCAACGCAGGCCGAGGCCGGGATGATGTCGCTGATCGCTTGTATTCTCGGCGGGCGTGCGGCTGAAGTCTCCATCCTGGGCGAGGCAATGATCGGGAGTGGCGGATCCGAGCGCAGCGACTTGGCACTGGCCACTGCTCACGCGACGCATCTGGAGACAATGCTTGGGTGCTCTACCTCTAGGCCGCTGCTTTACGTACCACCAGAACGAATGGCTCACGATCTCCGATTCGATCCCCATTTGGCCGCACGCGTTCATCAGCGGCTCGAGTCCGCTATGGAAATCGCGTCCGATGCGATGCGCGAACATCGCGAAGCGCTCCTAAGCCTCGCCAAAGCTCTGGATGCGGCGACCTATCTCGAAGGCAGCCATGTCGCGAACATCCTGAGCCTAACCAGGCGACAGAGAAACATGTAGACGCCGCAGTGTTGGCTCACGGCCACGAGGCTCTGAATCATTCCTCCGCCCGCGCCAGCGTCGGCGGAGGAATGATTCAGAATAGCTCTACTCAACATCATGCTTCTCGCAGATGCTGCGCGCCCAGCGGATCAGGGTCTCTACCGTCTCACGGCCATCGTAGCGTTGATAAGCCTGTTTGATGGCATCGTGTGTATCCAACCCTTGCTCTTCGACAAGCTCCTCCGCGTACTCCTGGACCGTCACCAGGTTTGCCACCTTCAAGACGAATTTCAGTGTGTCCGTGTGCAGCTGTTCTGCTGATATGACCTCACTCATTACAATCACCGTTCTTATGCTCGCTTCATTCGCGATATGTTTCGAGACTTCAATTTTCGGGAGATTTTTCCGTCGGCGTCAATAGCCGACAGCATCGGAGCAATTTCCAAGCCGAGCAGCCGTGACATGATCACTGGCCGCACATGTCCTTGATCAGCGGACACGGAGGCCACCTTTCCTGCCAATATAGACGGGCCTTTGTCGCGGCACCCTGATCGTCACCAAAGGCGTGGGCTTTGGGGATCAATGTTAGGAATGGCTCGATGCGACAGGTCGCTGACGATCTCACAGCGACTTCGGTTGCCCATCAGGTCCAGAGACATCTCAGGTTCGACCCGCTGCTCCCATGGCGGGTACATCGAGTACAGATCTAAACGGTTGTGTTGTAAATTCCGAATGCGACATCTTCGATTCAGAGGATGATCAATTCGTTGCCGGTCCCCACGTCGTTTATAGATCAGGCGTCCTCTATAGCTTCAGCGTTCACTGCGATTCATCAGTCCTTTGCATTTCGCCACAGCAAAACGCGGGCCTTCCAGGGGCGCGGATCATCCCAATCGCACAGTCTGCGGTCTCAGGCTGCATATGTTGACGCCGTGGACAATTTGAACCTTCTCGCCCGAGGGCCCTCTCAACCTGCTGACGAGTTGACGTTCCCACGCTTGGTAAATCGCCGATCAGCAAAGCACCGTACGACCGTCGAATTCAAGCTGCCTCAGCTGCCATGCGACCGGATACCTTTCGGGAGAGCTGCGATGACGCGCAGGCAAATCACGACACGTTTAGCTGCCGTGGTCTAAGTCGCCCGCAATTTAGATCACATCGGAATGACTTGCGCATTACCGATTCCAATAGCGACGGATCCGATTCATGTGGAAACGCCGTTTCCGATGGGGCTGCACCTCTCTTATCGCCATTCGAGGCGACAGTGCCCCTGACAGCTGCACCGTTTCTTGGTGAGACACCCCTTCCGGTCGCCGGTGATCTTTTCGATTCACCGCCTCACGCCGTTAGCAGGCTCACCTTACTCGCGGGCGCATCGCCCCATCACGAAAAATAACTTATGGCATATCTACATCCGTCAACAGTTTAATCCAATGGACACATATATAATTTCAACGCCTCTGTATTTGTTCTTGACGGTTCGAAAATATCGATTGAGCATAGTTATCTCTTCAACGGGATTACGCTCCAAAATGACTACAGATTATCTAACGCGGCCACCGCTGGCCCGCGCCCTCTCGACTATTGCCGACACGCATCCCAGCCTCTCGGACGTCCTCGCGTCCGGAGGAAGCGCGTGGCTGAGTCACCTGGTTATCCGAGGCATCGACTTCTCGATCAGTGTCTCGCCTGATGCCGTCACTCTCCACAGTGATATCGCTGACCGCGATCATCTCGCCTTCGCCCAGTCCGAATGCAGCGAGGGCTTGCACCGATTGCTGCAGCTGCACGGGGCCATCACCGGTCAGCTGGATGTCGATGCCATCCGCCTCGACGGGCGCTACGTACAGCGTCAGAGCCATCTCCCTGGGTTCATCGACATCTACCGGATAGTGGCGTTGCAGCAGGGGGTAACTCGGCACGCACTTGTTTATGACGAACAGATTGTCGAGTGCGACAGCAGTGATCAGCCGCGCTTCCTGGTTCTATTGGACCAGGCGTCCCTGCCGATAACGTCGATCCTTATGATGGAGGCCACACAGATACTCCTCAACGCGGCCGTCAAGCCCGGTATTTTCCAGGGCTTGATCTGGGTGCCGCTTCGCATCGATAGACATAGGCCCAGCTTCTTTACGACCGCTCCGCAGTTGGACCTGGACCCGATGGAACTCCATGCGTTTCAGCGCCGCCTGGCGGATTTACCCACCGGCGGATGTTCTCGTGGCGAAGTCGGACGGGACTTGCATGGCTGGAGGGCAAAGATGATCTTTGAGAGAGACCCTACACACGCGTCTTCCGGGATGCCGCCGGTCGCCCTTCATCTCGTTCAGCATCGTCGCGGGGCGCACCCAGACGCCGTCCCGTCTATTCCTCAAGCCAATCCGACGTTTGATTCTAAGATCGATAATTTCGATTCCCGGAGCAACGGCGTTTGCGGGAGGCGAGCATGAGTAAGCGACGGCGGGAGAAGCAGCGCAAGCGGCAGCAAGAGTACAGGGACCGCCTCAAGGAGGAACGTCGGCCCACGCGCGATGACGTCGCGCGGGTGGCGTTATACTGGTTGATCGTAGAGACGGCCAGGCTGGTGGTACGTAAGAACGATCCTACCCGGATGAATTTGGTGGAAGATGCTCTGCTCAAGGGCCTGGTCGCCCAGGGCTTCAACAAAAGAGCTTCCGACGAGGTGCTGGGAGAACTGATTGACCGTTACGTCGATGGCGGGTGGAGTTTCCGTCGCAAACTTCATCTGCAGGAGGAGCCTCCTTCCTCGGCACAGATACTGATGGAACGGGATGCTCCCGAGTAACGGTGTTTGCGCTGCGACAGGACTATTCCCCCCATTACTTCATCTAACGGCGTTTGCACCAGAATCGGCGGGGACCATCGTCCCGCCGATGAAGCATGCAGAAGCTGATGGGACGCGACCGTTGATCAGGAAGGCCAACGCCGCCCTTCCTGCCGGGTGTTCTTGGAGATCGCCTCGAAATCCAGCCGCTCAAAGATGGTGAAGTCGATCTCCGGATTGAGTTCAAGCCGCGCCAGCGCACGCGCCTTGTGCTCTGTCAACGACTTAAACCCGTAGAGTTCGTGCTCATCGCTGCCGATCTCATGACCCGCCTGAAGCTTGCGGCTGCGCGAATCCACCTCGTGATCCCGCATCTCTTCGATCTGTCCCCCTCGAAGCGAATGGAATACCTCGCGCCTGCCGCGAGGAACTCCGGCTTTGGCGAACAGACGTCCCATGTATTGAGAACCGCTCTTGCTTGGATCGGTCAGCCTCATCAGGTTTGGAAACAGTGGCTGCTCGCCCTGTGAGACGGCCCAATCGATGAACCCGATCTCCTTCAACTTGTCATGCAAGACGAAGAATGTAAGGCTGGCATCCGTCTTGAGCGGAATGCGCCTCAATTTGCCGTCGACGCGGCGGATTGAGGTGGTATCGACAATCCACACCCCTGGATACTTTTCCACGATATCACTTGCATAGATATGGACCAGCAGTCCCAGCCGCCGCCCGGTAAGATGTCCCAGGAGAGGAAGCATGACATCTTCCATCAGGCCCGAGCTGACGCCCGTTCGGAAAACGGCATTGATCCTCTCGTAGCTCATCGGCTGGGTAGGTCGACTCCGCTCAGCCATGCGCGGGTAGCGGATTGTGAGGTCCGTGAGAGGGTAGCGGTAATTGTGTTCTGTTGCCCCAGTTCGGATCGCTGTCTTGACTACGGTTACATAGCCATCCCTAATGGTCTTGAGCGCGAGGGTTTTCTCGGAACGATCAAGGTTGGCCTTGATAAGCTGCAGCGGGTCATCCTCCTCGGCACGCGCACCGAGTTTCGCAGGCAAATACTGGATGGCGTTCGTGTACGCCTGCAGATCAGTAAAGGTGTATGTGTCTGCTGGATGATCGCCAACCACGTCAATAAACAGCTTGAGGCGTTTTCTGGCGGTCCCGATGTCCTTGTTGTCGCCTTCATTCGCGCCTGCCCTGGCAGAGAGATACTCGTCTGCAACCTCACTGAACAAAGGCGCAGTCGAAGGAGGACGCGAAACATAACGGCGATCAAGCAGGACGTCAGGCACCCGCTTTCCAAGTTTTTTCAGCTCCTCTGGCTTGACCCACACGGCGAACGGAACGTTTACCGGAGCCGCTGGCCTTGGAGGAGCTGGCGGAGAAGGCGTGGCAACGGCGGGTGGAGACGGTAGAACGGTTGGAGGCTGCAGAGGCGCAACCGATACCGTCTGGTCCGACGTCGCTGAAGCAACGGATTCGGGTGATACCGAAGCCGTCAGCTTCTTGGAATAGGTGTCGATGAGGAGATCGGCATTGTCTACGATGACCTCGTCGAACGGCTCTCCTGCTTCCCTTTTGCGGGCTTCGCTCCGAACCCGGACGATCCCCTTCATGGCATCCATGGCCGCCTTCTGCGACGGCGACCGGGGATCGAAACTTGAACGCATCTCATGATGCTTGATCTTCAGTAAGGTCTTCAGCGCAACGAGATTGTGCTCGGGCGTCTCCTCTGTCAGCAGCTCCTGCGGCTGGATTGGAAAATGCGTGTCGTCTGAAGTGTCCAATGCCCTTAACCCCTCGCAAAACAACCGGGCTTCCGCAGCCAGGATATCCGCCAGATAGCGCGCCTGCTGATAGGCACATGGCCCAAGGCTCAATCGGACCGGCGGCGTGTCGGCCGTTCCACCGAGCTTTTTGGGCAGGCGCATCTGGAAGATATACACGGTCCCCTGCCGAGCGAGATAAGAGCCCAACCCCCGCTTGCCAAGTCGGCGCGGCGGCTTTGATTCGCACTCACGACCTGTTACATGAGGGTGGACATGGCTTGTTACATTCATCGCGAGACTCCTGATGTTCGGGCCTTGGGCCGGAATTAAGCCAGGAAGTACAGGAGCTTAGCGATAACTGGAGGAGAGTGACCAACCCATGGCGGAGAGGGTGGGATTCGAACCCACGATACGGTTGCCCGTATGCCGCATTTCGAGTGCGGTGCTTTCGACCACTCAGCCACCTCTCCGCTTCGCTGGTCGGCGCTTTTGAAGCGCGGGCTGTCTCTTAGCGATGAAAGCCGAGGCTGGCAAGCAGCAAATCCGCGTCTAGCCATGCTTTTTCCTTGACAGTTTCGCTACCCTCGCCTATGCCCGCTAGCGATCAGGCGTGGAATGGATTCCATGCCTCTTTCTTTTGTGCGCAGGCCGATGTGCAGGCGCCTGACTTCCACCGGCGGAAGGTGAGAACCGACCGCTCAACGACTGACAAAAAGACGGCCGTCTTCGGGCAGAGCCGGAACGAACATGAAAGGATAAAAAATGTTCGCAGTCATCAAGACCGGCGGTAAGCAGTACCGCGTCGCGGCAAACGATGTCGTCACCATCGAAAAGCTCGACGCCGAAACCGGTTCGACGATAGAATTCAACGAGATCCTGGTTGTCGGCGAAGGCGCCGATGCCAAGTTCGGCGCTCCCTTCGTAAAGGGTGCGACGGTCAAGGCCGAAGTGGTCGAGCACAACCGCGGCAAGAAGGTCCTGTCCTTCAAGAAGCGCCGCCGCCAGAATTCCAAGCGGATTCGCGGCCATCGCCAGCACCACACGGTTGTCCGCATCACGGACATCTTGGCTTAAGTCGATCAGGGTTTCTAAGGTTTAAGGAGAACACCAATGGCACACAAGAAAGCCGGCGGCTCGTCGCGTAACGGTCGCGACTCCCAGTCCAAGCGCCTGGGCGTGAAGAAGTTTGGCGGCGAAGTCGTCATTCCGGGCAACATCATCGTGCGCCAGCGCGGTACGCAGTGGCATCCGGGCGCCAATGTCGGCCTCGGCAAGGATCACACCATTTTTGCGCTGACCGCCGGCAACGTGAACTACCGTACGAAGGCCAATGGCCGCGTGTACGTGTCTGTAATGCCGAAAGCGGAAGCAGCGGAATAAGCCGGTAGCGCTCTAAAACAGCCGGCGTCTCATCGACCCGGCTGGCACCACCAGGTTTCAGTCCAGAAGAAAGGGAAGATGGGGCGCCACCCACCTTCCCTTTTTCTTTTGATCCAACAAGGAGGACTGAACCATGCAAGGCGAATTGATAAGGGTGAGCCAATCACGGCCACCTGAGGAACGGCTGAGACCCGAGCGGTCAAGAAGCGATTGCCCTGTCTTACTGTCGCAGAGACTGGTTCTGCGCGCTCCTCACGAAGAAGACATCGACGCCCTTGCCCATCTCGCCAACAATGCGAACATCGCCACCATGGTGTCCCGCATGCCGCACCCCTACACGGCAAGAGACGCAGCCGACTTCGTGCGACGCACGAACAGCGGCGAGATCGGCAAGTGCGTCTATGCCATTACGCGCGGCGACAATGGGGCGTTTCTCGGTTGTTGCGGCCTGGAGCCGCAGGAAGACGAGAGGACGGTCGAGATCGGCTACTGGCTCGGTGAGCCGCACTGGAACAAGGGTTACGCAACCGAGGCCGCCCACGTCCTGATCGACATGGCCTTCCGCACCCGCGACATCGACCATATCGACGCGCGCTGCCGGGTGACCAATGTCGCGTCACGAAGGGTGATCCAGAAGTGCGGCTTCCAGTTCCAAAGCTCCGGCATGATCGGATCGCTGGCGCTGGGCGGCATGGTTCCGGTCGAGTGGTTCCGGCTTGACCGGAAGACCTGGATGTCGCTCAGAAGCTGGGGAGAACTCAGATGAGCTCTGCCCTTCTCGATCACCACCAGGTGGAAGCAAGGACGCCGGGGCCCTGCCCCGTCGTCGCCACGTCGCGTCTGGTCCTGCGCCCGCACCGGCTTTCGGATGCCGACAGCATTACGGAATCGCTCAGCGATTTTGCAGTGGCCCGAATGTTGGCACGGGTGCCGCAACCTTATGATCGGCAGGATGCGCTGGACTGGTTGCAGATCCAGGTCTCCGTCTCCGTTGCCGGCTGGTCCGCTGCGATCACGATGGGGGACGATGTCCATATCGGCACCGTTTCACTCGAGCTACGGGCTGGTGCCTGGCGCCTTGGCTATTGGCTTAATCGCTACTACTGGGGGCGCGGGATCATGACCGAGGCGACCGGTGGCCTCTTGAACCGCTTCTTCCGGCGCATGCCGGACGTTTCGATCGAATCCGGCGCCTTCGCCGACAACGCCGCATCCCTCAAGATCCAGCAGAAGCTCGGCTTTCGGATTACCGGTTGCAGCGAGATGTACGGCCTTTCACGGAACGCCATCGTCGCGCACATAGATACGCTTCTTCAACCTGAAGATCTCCGCCGGCCATGAATTCCTGCCGTGGCAGCTGACCAATAAGATCGACTGCCACGGCAACAGCTACGCCTTGCTACGGAAGTACCTGTCCCGCCACCGGTTCAGCCCATTCCGGACGGTGTGTTATTGACGGGCTGCGTGATATGTTTTGACCTCCGCCTGAACGGCCTATATCGAACCCACGATGTTCCACACCCGGTGGAACCGTCGCCAACACGAGACGAATGGCAGCACGATGAAATTTCTCGACGAGACGAAGGTCTATATACGTTCCGGCGACGGCGGGGCGGGAGCAGTCTCGTTCCGGCGAGAAAAGTTCATTGAATTCGGAGGTCCGGACGGGGGCGATGGCGGTCGCGGCGGAGACGTCTGGGTGGAAGCCGTCAACGGCCTGAACACGCTGATCGACTTCCGCTATCAGCAGCACTTCAAGGCCAAGGTCGGCATGCACGGCATGGGTCGAAACCGAACCGGTGCCAACGGCGATGACGTGACACTAAAGGTCCCGGTGGGGACCCAGGTTCTGGAAGAGGACGGCGAGACGCTGATCGTCGACCTGACCCAGGAGGGGCAACGTTTCAGGCTCGCCAAGGGCGGCAATGGCGGCTTTGGGAACACACATTTCAAATCCTCTACCAACCAGGCACCCAATTGGGCCAATCCCGGTCTTGAGGGCGAGGAAAAGACGATCTGGCTGCGGCTGAAGCTGATTGCCGATGCCGGTCTTGTTGGCCTGCCGAATGCGGGCAAGTCGACCTTCCTGGCCACTGTGACCCGCGCTCGCCCCAAGATCGCCAATTATCCCTTCACGACGCTCCACCCTAACCTGGGCGTCGCCACGATCGACGGTCGCGAGTTCGTGTTGGCAGACATCCCCGGCCTGATCGAAGGTGCACACGAGGGCGTCGGCATAGGCGATCGCTTCCTCGGCCATGTCGAGCGTACCCGCGTTCTGCTCCACCTGATCTCGGCTCAGGAAGAAGACGTTGGCAAGGCCTACAGGACGGTCAAGCATGAACTGGAAGCCTATGATGGTGGGCTTGAAGACAAGCCAGAAATCGTGGCGCTGTCACAAATCGACGTCCTGGACGACAAGGAACTGAAGAAGAAGGCAAAGGAACTGGCGAAAGCTTGCGGGTCGCAGCCGTTCCTGATCTCTGCTGTCGCGGGCAAGGGTATGACCGAGGTCCTGCGAGCGCTTCGCGATGTCATCGTCGAAGAGGCGGGCGAGAACACGGCACTGCCTGACCGGAGTTCCCGTTGGGCGGCCGGTGACGCGGACGGGGAGACGCAATGAGCACTTCCCGCAAGCCGCTGACGAGCCACCGGCGCATTGTTGTCAAGATCGGCTCGGCGCTTCTCGTCGACAGGAACACGGGGCTCAAGTCGGAATGGCTGGATTCCATTTGCAAGGATATCGCTGCACTCAAGGCCCTTGGCGTTGATGTCCTCGTGGTGTCCTCAGGGGCAATCGCCCTCGGACGCACAGTGCTTGGCCTGCCGGGCGGGGCGCTCAAGCTTGAGGAAAGCCAGGCAGCAGCGGCCGTGGGGCAGATTGCGCTCGCACGCGCCTGGTCCGAAAGCCTTTCCCGCGACAATCTGATAGCCGGACAGATCCTCCTGACCCTGGGGGATACGGAAGAGCGACGCCGCTACCTCAATGCTCGCGCAACAATCAACCAGTTGCTCAAGATCGGCGCCGTTCCGATCATCAACGAGAACGACACTGTCGCGACGTCCGAAATCCGCTACGGCGACAACGACCGTCTCGCCGCCCGCGTTGCGACCATGACCAGCGCCGATCTGCTTGTGCTTCTTTCGGATATAGACGGCTTGTACACAGCACCGCCACATCTCGATCCCGAAGCGCGCTTCCTGGATTCAATCCTCGCAATCACGCCGGAGATAGAGGCAATGGCGGGGGGCGCGGCTTCGGAACTGTCCCGGGGCGGCATGCGCACCAAGATCGATGCCGGCAAGATCGCCACGAGCGCCGGTTGCGCAATGATCATTGCGTCCGGAAAGGACAAACATCCCCTTGGCGCCATAGACGAGGGCGCTCGCTCCTCTTGGTTTGCGCCCTCGGGCAGCCCAGTGGCCGCGCGCAAGACGTGGATCGCCGGCCAGTTGCAGCCGGCGGGAAAACTCGTGGTCGACGCCGGTGCGCAGGCTGCTCTTGGGATGGGCAAGAGCCTGCTCCCTGCCGGTGTGGTCTCGGTCGCTGGGAATTTTCACCGCGGAGACACGGTGGCGGTGATAGGAACCGATGGGCGCGAGGTCGCCCGCGGGCTCGCCAGCTACGATGCCGACGAAGCCCGACAGATTGCCGGTCGCAAGTCTGGCGAGATCGAAGCCATCCTCGGTTATCCGGGACGCGCTGCCATGGTTCACCGCGATGATCTCGTGGTGACTCTGTCCGGCAGCAGCTTGGGGGATCACCATAGCGATGTGAAGGACCCTGCCCATGCTTGACCTCGTCACTGCGAAGACCGACGACGTGACAGCCCTCATGAATGAAATCGGCCGCCACGCGAAGGCAGCTGCCAGGCAGCTTGCGCTGGCATCGAGTGAGACCAAGAACCGGGCGCTGAACGCGATGGCGGATGCGCTGCTTGCGTCGAAGGACGCGATCCTGGCCGCCAATGCAGAGGACCTTCGCGCAGTCGAAGGCAAGGGTCTGCAGGCATCCTTCGTCGATCGCCTGACGCTTTCTGACAAATCCATTGCGGCCATGGCGCAGGGATTGCGGGAAATCGCAGAGCTGCGTGATCCCGTCGGGGAAACGATCGCCGCCTGGGAGCGCCCGAACGGTCTGCGAATTGAAAGGGTACGGACGCCGCTCGGCGTGATTGGTGTGATCTATGAAAGCCGCCCGAACGTGACGGCGGATGCCGGGGCGTTATGCCTGAAGGCTGGCAACGCAGTCATCCTTCGCGGCGGCTCAGACTCCCTGAATTCCTCGCGCGCCATTCACCTCTGCCTCGTCGAGGGCCTGCGTTCAGCCGGGCTGCCAGAGCATGCAATCCAGATCGTACCGACCGGTGACCGCGCCGCAGTCGGCGCCATGCTGACCGGTCTCAACGGTGCAATCGACGTTATCGTCCCACGCGGCGGCAAGAGCCTCGTGGCACGCGTGCAGAACGAGGCCCGGGTGCCGGTGTTTGCGCATCTCGAAGGCCTCTGCCACGTCTATGTCGACGCCTCAGCCGACCTCGAGATGGCAAAGCGCATCGTGGTCAATGCCAAGATGCGTCGCACGGGCATCTGCGGGGCCGCCGAAACACTGCTGATCGACAGTGCCGCAATCGGCACCCATCTTATGCCTCTGTTGGAGGCGCTGACTGCTGCCGGTTGTGAGATCCGCGCTTCGGCTGCGGTCCTGAAGGTATTTCCCGGATTGAAGCCGGCAACCCAGGACGACTGGCGGACTGAATATCTGGACGCAGTCATCGCCGTCGCCATCGTTGACGGCATTTCGGGCGCCATCGCCCATATAAACACCTATTCCTCCAACCATACGGAAGCAGTGATTGCCGAGGATCCGAAGGTCGTAGAGCGGTTTTTCAACGAGATCGACTCAGCGATCCTGCTGCACAATGCCTCGACCCAGTTTGCGGATGGCGGCGAGTTCGGAATGGGCGGCGAGATCGGGATCGCAACCGGAAAGATGCACGCGCGCGGACCAGTTGGCGTCGAACAGCTGACCTCGTTCAAATACCTGGTGCACGGCACCGGCCAGATCCGGCCCTAGCCGCCTGTGGAGAGCGCCTCCATCGCCCCTCGCTATCTGTCAATGCCGCATGTGGAGCGCGGCATGGCCGTTGGCCTCTTCGGCGGCTCCTTCAACCCTCCTCATGAGGGCCATCTGCTGGTGGCGGAGATTGCACTTCGCCGCCTCGGCCTTGACCAGCTCTGGTGGATGGTGACGCCGGGGAACCCGCTGAAGAGCCGAACCGAACTGGCGCCGCTTGCCGATCGTATCGCCCTTTCCGAAAAGCTGGCGCAGGATCCGCGGATCAAAGTTACTGCCTTCGAGCAGGCCCTCGGGAGCCCTTACACTGCCCACACGCTCGCCCATGTCAGAAGGCGCAGGCCGGGCATTCGTTTCATCTGGATCATGGGCGCGGACAGCCTTCGGACGTTCCACCGGTGGCAGAAGTGGCGCTCGATCGTCCAGACCTTTCCGATCGCCATCATCGATCGTCCCGGCTCCACGCTTTCCTTCCTCTCGTCACGATTGACGCGAACCTTCGACTACGCGCGTGTTGACGAAGACGATGCTGGCGTTCTGTGGCGGAGACCCGCTCCTGCATGGACTTTCATCCATGGCCCCCGCTCCGCCCTCAGTTCGACGAGCTTGAGGCTGGCGGGAACCTAACCTCGCGCACCAGCCCTTCATCATGTTTCCCACGTGTCGCTTGAAAGATAGCCCCTTCGATGCCACCTTTAGACAGCGGCCGGAGAGTCCGGATTCGCTGACAGTGCTGTAGCTGTTACTTGGACGAAAGGAAGAACCCTGACAACAGTGCACACCAAGGGAAAGATGCCCGGCATCCTCCCGCAGAGACTGGAACGTGGCGCCGATGCCGCGGCCCGTGCTCTCGAACTGGTCCTCGCAAGCCTTGAGGACTCCAAAGCAGAAGACATCGTCACCATCGACATCGCCGGAAAATCAGCGCTAGGAGACTACATGGTCGTAGTCACCGGGCGGTCGAACCGGCACGTCAGCGCGATCTCCGATCACCTTATCCGCGATTTGAAGGCGGAAGGCCTCGGCACCCCTCGGGTGGAGGGCCTGGAGAGCGGCGACTGGGTTGTGATCGATACGGGCGACGTCATCATCCATGTGTTCCGACCGGAAGTCCGGGAGTTCTACAACATCGAAAAGATGTGGGCCGCTCCCGATCTCGAGGAAGAAACACTTCACTGACCGGTTGTTAGGGCTGCCCTGACCCGGTAAAGCCGACCGTAGTGACGCGGCTGCGCTCACCCGCTAGCCGCCAGCATTAGGCCGGCCTTATTGCAGGACAGGACATGCGCATCAGCCTCTTTGCCGTGGGACGGCTGAAATCCGGCCCCGAGAAAGACCTCGCGTCTCGCTACCTCGATCGTTTCTCCAAGGCCGGCCCTGCGGTTGGACTTGAATTTTCGCGGTTGATCGAGGTGCCAGAAAGTCGCGCATCAAATGCCGACACCCGCAAAAAGGAAGAAGCCGCCATCCTCCAGAAATCCTTGCCGGAAGGGGGTCTCCTCGTTCTGCTCGACGAGCGCGGGAAATCAATGGACAGCGAGAGTTTCGCCCAGATGATCGGCCGCTTCAACGACAGCGGCAAACGGGACATGTTGATCGCGATCGGCGGCGCGGACGGACTGGATCCGGAACTCCAATCCAGGGCCGACGCCGTGGTAAATCTTGGGATCATGACCTGGCCGCACCAGCTCGTCCGCATCCTGATCGCCGAGCAACTCTATCGGGCGGTCACGATTATCGCCGGTCACCCGTATCACAGGGCCTAGGCCGCCATGTGGTCATGTCGCGCAAATCAGCTTACCTTGACTGCGCGGCGAACGGTAGAGAGATGAACTTCACGTCACGACAGACAATTCGGCGCGGGGGCCGTGTCCTAATAACTGGGATAGCCACGGCACTTCTCACGGTGCCGGCGCTTCATTTATCTGCGCCACGTGCCCAGGTTCTCGAGCAACCGATGACGCCTCAGGATCCGACGCTGGAACTCCAGCGTAAGCGGGACGAGGCGCGCCAGGAGTTGAACGTCCTCGGCAACACGATCAGCCTTTCGGTCGAGAAGACGGACGCGATCGAGCAGACAATAGCCGAACTGGAGAAAACGACGGCCAACCTGCGCCAGGCGCTCGTCGACTCGGCGAGCCGCCGCAAAGAGCTGGAGCAGAAGATCCAGGATAGCGAGGAAAGACTGGCGCGGCTTCGACTGCGGGAGGAAGAAATCCGGCATTCCCTTGTGGCAAGGCGCGCTCTTCTAGCGGAAGTCCTGGCGGCCTTGCAGCGCATGGGCCGCAATCCACCACCCGCCCTCCTCGTCACCCCCGAGGACGCGCTCGCCTCGGTGCGGAGCGCCATCCTGCTTGGAGCCGTCGTGCCGGGCATGCGGGCCGAGGCGGATCGCCTGGTGGCGGACCTGGAGGCCCTTGCAAAGCTGCAGGCAGAAGCGACGGCTGAAAAGGCCTCGGCGTCCCAGACCATCACTGAAGGGCTCGAGGAGGAAAAGCGCATGGACATGCTGCTGGCGGAGAAGGAAAAGTTCAGCCGCCAGAATGCCGAGGAACTGGCAGCCGAGCACCGCCGGTCGGAGGAACTGGCGGGACGGGCGACCTCCCTTGAAGCCCTGATCCAATCCCTCGAAGGAGAGATATCCTCTGTACGCGAGGCGATGGAGCAGGCACGGCTCGAAGAGGAGCGCCAGCGTCGCCTTTCCGAGGAGGAACGGGAGCGGGCGAAGCAACGGGCCGAGAGCATTCTGCCTGACAAAAACCGCATTGCGCCCGCATATGCCTTTTCCAGCCTGAGGCAGAAGCTCGATCTTCCGGTGACGGGTGACATCTTGCGGAGCTTTGGTGAACCAGACGGGACGGGACATTCTGCGGTGGGCATGACCGTCGCTTCAAATCCTGGTGCAGTCGTGACAGCTCCGTCTGATGGATGGGTGGTGTTTGCCGGCGCTTTTCGAAGCTATGGTCAGATGGTCATCCTGAATGCGGGCGACGGGTATCATCTTGTTCTGGCGGGAATGGATGAGGTTCGTACGCGGCAGGGCAGGTTTGTTGTTGCCGGCGAGCCGATCGCCGTCATGGGTAACAAAAGAGTGGCGAGCGCTACGGCATTGACGCTGGAAACGGATCGCCCGACACTTTACATTGAATTCAGGAAGGATGGGTCGCCGGTCGATTCTAGGCCATGGTGGACCGCCAAGGAACTCGGAAGGGCACGAAATGATTCGTAAGGCTTCTCTGGTGATCGTCGGCGCTCTGATGGGTGCCACGGCCATGAGCGTCATCTACTCGGCGGGAGTGCCAGCGCAGGCTGCCGGTCCTTCGACCTATAAGGAATTGTCCATTTTCGGGGACGTCTTCGAGCGGGTGCGGGCACAGTACGTGACGCCACCCGACGAGAGCAAACTCGTCGAGAACGCCATCAACGGCATGCTCACCTCCCTCGACCCGCATTCGAGCTTCCTGAATGCGAAGGACGCCGCGGACATGCGGACCCAGACGCGCGGGGAGTTCGGCGGTCTCGGCATCGAAGTGACGATGGAAAACGAACTGGTGAAGGTGATTGCGCCCATCGACGATACGCCGGCATCCCGCGCGGGCATCCTCGCAGGCGACCTGATAGCGGAAATCGACGGTGAGGCCGTGCGTGGCCTGAAGCTCGAGGAAGCGGTCGAGAAGATGCGCGGCGCGGTCAACACGCCGATTAAGCTGACCATCCTTCGCGAGGGCGCCGACAAGCCTCTGGAAATCACCATCACTCGCGAGATCATCGCGGTTCGCGCCGTCAAGTCGCGCGTCGAGGGAGACGTAGGCTATGTCCGGGTGATCTCATTCACCGAGAAGACCTATGACGACCTCGAGAAGGCGATCGAGAAGATCAAGGCGGAAGTCCCGGCCGATAAGCTGAAGGGCTACGTCCTCGACCTGCGCCTTAACCCGGGCGGTCTCCTGGATCAGGCGATCAACGTCTCCGACGCCTTTCTTGAGCGCGGCGAGGTGGTCTCCACGCGCGGCCGCAATGCCGACGAGACCCGCCGGTTCAATGCCGGCCCCGGCGACCTTACGGATGGCAAGCCGGTCGTGGTGCTGATCAATGGTGGCTCTGCCTCGGCATCGGAAATCGTCGCCGGCGCCCTGCAGGACCTGAAGCGGGCAACGGTGCTCGGCACCCGTTCCTTCGGCAAGGGTTCGGTCCAGACGATCATTCCGCTTGGCGAAAGCGGCGCGCTTCGACTGACGACAGCACTTTACTACACGCCTTCCGGCACCTCGATCCAGGGCACGGGTATCAACCCGGACATCAAGGTCGATCAGCCGCTGCCCGAAGAGCTCCAGGGCAAGGTTCGTGCCGAAGGCGAATCGAGCCTTCGCGGCCATATCCCCGGTCAGAACGAGACGGATGAAGGCTCCGGCTCAGTCGCCTACGTCCCGCCGGAGGCAAAGGACGACGTGCAGTTGAACTACGCCCTCGATCTGTTGCGCGGCAACAAGACCGACCCGAGCTTCCCGCCAAGCCCCGACAAGGCTGCAGCAGTAAAGCAGTAAGATCTTTGAAGCCGGAGCAAACCTCCGGCTTCTTCACCTTCGGCATCCATCCCGGACCTTCCCTTGGACCCTGACCTTCACGCCCCGCTCGGACAGAACAGACCGGCCGGAAGAAGACGGTGGATTCGCCTCACACCCTCGCTTGCCGGGGGCGCAGCCTTTACGACGGCGGTTCTGGCCCTCTCCTTCTACACGATGTCGGAGGGAAGCCGCTTTCGAGCATCCTCGCCCGGCACCCCGTCGGAACAGCAGCAGACACCTCAATCCGAGATCGCGCGATCCGCCCCGTCACAAGCCGGGGACGCTCGTCGGAGCGGATCCGAAACGGGGCCAGGCGTCGAACGGCTGACCACCGACGACGGAGCGGTGGTGACCAAATATTCGCCCGGCTTGCGCAGCGGCAGTGAGCCGCTCATCCTCCAGGCGCCACGTGTCGGACAGGACCCAAGGCTGGCCGGGACGCCCAATGAGGATCTTCTGGAGGATTCTCCCTACGGTCCCTTGCCCGTGGTCGGCCCTGATGGACTGCGGCCCATGGATCACTATGCGCGCCCGTGGTCGGGTGCGCGCGGAACTCGCATCGCCATTATCGTCGGCGGACTCGGGTTGAGCCAGACGGGGACGCAGCGCGCAATTGAAGAACTGCCGTCGGAGATTACCCTCGCCTTCGCCGCAAGCGGAAACAGCCTCCAGCGGTGGATGCAGGCATCTCGCAGACAAGGCCACGAAATCTTGCTTCAGGTCCCCATGGAGCCTTTCGGCTCCTCGGATCCGGAAAGCGATCCCAACACCTTGCTCGTCGACGCACCGCAGGCGAAGAACCTGGAGCGGCTGCATGAAGCGATGGCAAGCATCACAGGCTATACGGGCATCATGAACCATCTCGGGGGACGGTTGCTCTCCAACGTCGATGCCCTGGAACCCCTTCTGCGCGACGTGAGCGCCCGCGGCCTGCTGTTCCTTGACGATGGCTCATCCGCACGATCCACAAGCGGCACACTCGCCAAGGCAATCGACTTGCCCCATGCCTTTGCCGACATGACGCTGGACGGTCAGGTGGAAACCGCGGCGATCCTGCGCAAGCTTGACGACCTGGAACGTCTTGCGCTGCGAAAGGGAAGTGCTATCGGTGTCGCTTCGGCCTTCGACGAGTCCGTGCAGGCAATCCGCCAATGGGTTCAGGAGGCGAGCCGCCGCGGGATCGAGATCGTCGGGGTCTCGGCTTTGGCCGACGACCCGACCGGCTACCGCGCAGAGGTGAACCAATGAGTCAATTCTCCAAAACCGCCGACGACCTCCCCTACCGACGCTGCGTCGGCGTGATGGTCCTCAATCACGACGGGCTGGTCTGGGCAGGACGTCGCATTGCCGAGGGCAATTCCGAGTATGATGGCTCGCCGCAGCTCTGGCAGATGCCGCAGGGAGGCATCGACAAGGATGAGGATCCGCTGGAGGCTGCCTATCGGGAACTCTATGAGGAGACCGGCATCGAGACTGTCTCTCTGCTCGGGCAGAGCCGGGACTGGATCAACTACGACCTCCCGCCCCACCTGATCGGCATCGGACTTAAAGGAAAGTACCGCGGCCAGACACAGCGCTGGTTCGCCTTCCGCTTTGAAGGCGACGAGCGCGAAATTCGGATCAACCCGCCGCCGGGCGACCACGCCCCCGAATTCGATGCTTGGGAGTGGAAGCCCATGGACGAACTTCCCGGCCTGATCATCCCGTTCAAGCGCAACGTTTATGAGCGCGTCGTCTCGGAGTTCGCTCACCTCGGCAAGACGGCAGCCTGACGAACTTCAGCCGTCTGGCGAAAGCTCCGAGATGATCTCCATCATCTGCTGCTGTATCCGGGTCGGCTGCCAGTTCCCGCGATAGGTGAGCCCGATCGGACGAATGAGGTGATCGGTGGAGAAATTGATTTGCGCCAGCAGCCCGTGATCGCATTCCGGCATCGACTGGTGGCGGGAGATGCAGCCGAGATGATCGCTTTCACTGAGAAGGCCCCGCATCAAGAGAAGCGATCCGGATTCAATCAGCTGCTGCGGCGTCGCCTTGCCCTCTGATGTGAACAGCGTCTCGAACTGCGTTCGTGTCGGCGTCCCGAGCCGAGGCACCACCCAGGGATAGGCAAGAAGATCATCTATGCTCACCGAGGTCTGTTTTGCGAGCGGATGGTCCGGCCGGGCGAGAAGCGCAAGTCGGTCGTTGAACAGCCTTTCCTGAACGACATCCTCTATGGGAGCAGGCTCGCGCAGGGCGCCCACGAGAAAGTCGATCGAGCCTCGCCGCAGGTCTCCCAGAAGGGCATCATAGGTTCCGTCGATAATGCGGACAGCGATTGCGGGGTACTGTTGGCGGAACCGCGCAAGCGCGCGCGGCAGCAGGATCGATCTGGCTAGCGGCATTGCGCCGATCACGACCGCACCAGCCTCGCTTCCATCGAACTGTGCGAGTTCCGCATCGGCCTGATCGAACTCGTAGATGGCAAGACGCGCTGCCTGCGCCAGCGCCTGGCACAGGCGCGTCGGCAGGCTTCCAAAGGATGTCCGCTCAAACAGGGTTCGCGCGGCCTCCTGTTCGATCTGCGTCACCGCGCGATGGACGGTTGGCTGGGCCAGACCGAGGCGCCGCGCCGCAAGGGTGAAGTTCTCGCTTTCGCTGACAGCGATCAGAGCCTGCAGTTGAGCATAGGTCAGGGAGATCCGCAGCCGCGGCGAGATTTCGCCAAGGATCGGGTCGAGAAGTGCGAATGCGCTCTCGACGCGCTTGAGAAGGATCTCTCCGCGCGGTGTGGGAAAGAACCCGTGACCGGTTCGATCGAACAGCGGCCCGCCCGCCTCCCGCTCCAGCTTGTTGATCGCCTGGGTGACCGCCGGCTGGGAAAGATGCCATTTCTCCGACGTCGCCGTCAGCGACTTCAATTCCGCAACGGCGGCGAAGAACCTCAGATGTCTGAGATTGCGGGGAATCATAGGGTGCGGAGCACGCCGTCGCAGCGCTGTGCCAAATCGTCGTCGCCCGGATCGAGGCGGAGGTCGGAGATGGTCCGCTGCCACCTGACCGTGCCGCTGCTCATCCAGTCGGGCAACCCGAATTCTCGCAGAGTCACGCAGACTTCCTCGACCTCGGCGGCCCGCCGGGCGCCATGAACGATCATCCGTTCGAGGTTGTAGGATCCCCGGGCGCGCCAGTCTATGCCCGGATCGGAGGCTTGCAGCGAGGCAAGCACCGCATCCTCGACGCCAGCCCTTCGCGCCGCAAGCAGACATTCGGTCGTCAGCGCCTCCAGGCCCTTGATGATCACCGAGCGCAGCATCTTCACGCTCGACGCATCGCCCACCTTTTTCCCCGTGAGGCGCGGGCGCATGTCCAATTGTTCGAGCAGACCAGCCACTTCACCTGCATGAGGTCCTGCCAACAGAAGCGGCACCTGGTGCCTTTTCGGATAGACCGGCGCCATGACGGCAACATCTACATAGCGGCCGCCGGCTTCCTCGATAAGCGCAGCCGCCTTCTGCTTCGTCTGCGGCGCGCAGGAGTTACAGTCCAGCCAGTAGGCGCCTGGAGCCAGATAGGGCACGGCTGCACGGGCAGCTTCCAGTGCCTGGTCCGCCGTCACGAGGCTGAAGATTAGGCCCGTCCCGTCCAAAGCCTCTTCAAGACTTGCCACTGGCTCCACGCCTGCCGCTACACAGCGCATCGTCACCTGCTCGGCAGCTTCCGGATCCTGCAATTTCAGATCATAAGCGCGAACACCTCGTGCAGGCGCGGCTTGCCAGCCGGAGGCGATCGCATGCGCTGCTTCGCCGAAGCCTACGAAGGCGATCCTCGGGAAATTTCCGGCAGTATCGGTCATCAGGCTCTCCTCCATTGGCGGGCGAGTGTGGCAAGGCGCAGCGAGCAAATCCAGACCCTATAGCTTGAACTTATGAGCTTCCGACGTCTTTCCATTTGATCTGGATGAGCACACGAAACAACCCTAAGCTAATGGAAAACCAGGGAGGCCTTCATGCCCAGCGAGAATAAGACTGCCCTCGTCATCAGTGCCCATGCCGCCGACTTTGTCTGGCGGTGCGGTGGCGCGATCGCGCTTCATGCGCAACTTGGCTATAACGTCACCGTCGTCTGCCTCTCGTTCGGAGAGCGCGGTGAAAGCGCCAAGCTCTGGAAGCAGGAGGGCATGACGCTCGATCGCGTCAAGGACGCCCGGCGCGCAGAGTCCGAGCGCGCTGCCGAGGCTCTTGGCGTTCACGACCTCGTATGCATGGATCTCGGCGACTATCCTTTGGAACTGACGCGCGAGAACAAGAACGCGCTGGTTGACGTCATTCGGCAGGTCCAGCCGCGCTTCATGCTCAGCCACTCGCAGTACGATCCCTACAACACAGATCACATGTATGCGACGCAGGTCGCGCTTGAGTGCCGGATGATTGCCCAGGCTTGGGGCCACAATCCCGGCCAGAAGGTTCTTGGCGCACCGCAACTCTATCTGTTCGAGCCGCACCAGACTGAGCAGATGGGCTGGAAGCCGGACACCTTCCTCGACATCACCCCTGTCTGGGCCAAGAAGCGGGCAGCAATCGAGTGCATGGAGGGCCAGGAGCACCTCTGGGAGTATTACACGCGCGTTGCCATCAACCGCGCCAATCACTTCAAGCGGAACTCCGGTGGCCAGTCTGGTGGCCGCGACTGCAAGTATGCAGAGGGCTTCCAGTCGATCTTCCCGCGAACAGTGGATGAGCTGTAAGGAGCGCGAGCATGGAGCCCTGCCACGACATCGCGCATCTCGCGCATGTGGAAATGTACACCGACAGATACGAAGAAAGCCTCGACTTCTTCACCCGCGTCTATGGCTTGAAGCTTTCGGGTGAGGACGAGACGTCTGCCTATCTTCGGGCATGGGATGACTACGAGTTCCACTCGCTGAAGCTGACGCGCCATCATCAAACCGGCATAGGCCACGTTGCCTACCGGGCGACCTCACCCGAAGCGCTTGAGCGGCGAGTAGAGGTGATCGAAGCCTCCGGCTACAAAGTCCATGGCTGGACGGACGGCGATCTCGGTCACGGCAGGGCGTTCCGCTTCGAGGATCCCTTTGGCCACATCTTCGAGATCTACTGGGATACCAACTGGTACCAGCCGCAGATCGAGGCGGAGCGGGCTGCCCTGAAGAACACTGCGTCAGCCTTCACTGGCGCCGCGCCACGCCGGCTCGACCACCTGAACCTGCTATCGAGCGACGTCACCGAGTTCAGGCGCTTCATGGAGACCTGCCTTGGCTCCCGCGTCACGGAGATGATCCAGCTCGACAATGGGCGTATCGGCGGCTGCTGGTTCACGGTGAACAACAAGACCTATGACCTCGCCTGCACTGAGGAACACGGGGGGGGCAGCGGACGCCTGCACCACGTCACCTATGCAACCGACCAGCGCGAGGATATTCTTCGGGCAGCCGACATCTTCCTGCAGAACGGGGTCCATATCGAGACAGGTCCGCACAAGCACGCCATCCAGGGCACATTCTTCCTCTATGTCTGGGAACCCGCAGGAAACCGGGTCGAGCTGGCAAATGCCGGAGCCCGGCTGATCCTCGCACCAGATTGGAAGCCGGTCGTGTGGACGGAGGCGGACCGCAAGAAGGGGCAGGCCTGGGGTCTCAAGACGATCGAAACATTCCATACACACGGCACGCCGCCGGTAAAGAAGGAGCGCTAAGATGGCTGTCGTGGTTCAAAACATCGAGCGCGCCGATCCCTCTGTGATCGACCGGCTTGCCACAGCTGGCGTGGCGACGGTTCATGAGGCGCAGGGCCGACGCGGCTGCCTCGCCTCGTACATGCGTCCCATTTACGCCGGTGCACAGGTCGCCGGTTCAGCGGTGACAATCTCCGCCCCTCCCGGCGACAACTGGATGGTCCATGTTGCAATCGAGCAGCTCCGCGAAGGGGACATCCTCGTGCTCGCACCCACCTCCCCTTGCGACAATGGCTATTTCGGCGATCTTCTGGCGACCTCCGCCAAGGCGCGTGGCTGCCGCGGGCTGGTGATCGACGCCGGCGTGCGCGACATTCGCGACCTGACCGCGATGGGCTTCCCTGTCTGGTCCAAGGCAATCTCGGCCGAGGGTACGGTGAAGGAGACACTTGGCTCAGTGAACGTTCCAATCGTCTGCGCCGGCGCTGCCATCGAAGCCGGTGACATCATCGTTGCGGACGACGATGGCGTGGTGGTCGTCAAGCGTGCCGAGGCCGAAACCGTCGCGATTGCCGCTGAGAAGCGCTTGTCTGCCGAAGAGGCCAAGCGTCAGCGCCTGGCGTCTGGCGAGCTTGGTCTCGACATCTACTCCATGCGCGAAAGGCTTGCGGAGAAAGGACTGAAATATGTCTGATCCTTACGCGGACGGCATCCCGTGTCTCTGGATGCGGGGTGGAACGTCGAAGGGAGCCGTTTTCCTTGCCTCGGATCTACCCTCCGACTCGAAAGAACGAGACAACCTGCTCCTGAAGATCATGGGATCTCCTGACGCACGGCAGATCGATGGCATAGGGGGAGCCGATCCGCTCACGTCGAAGGTGGCCATACTCTCCCCCTCTTCGCGACCCGACGCGGACATCGACTACCTCTTCCTGCAGGTCTTCGTGGATCAGGCCGTGGTCACGGATGCCCAGGGTTGCGGCAATATCCTGGCAGCCACAGCCCCCGCAGCCATCGAGCGGGGCCTTGTATCTGCCGAAGATGGCGTGACACCGGTCCGCGTGCACATGCTCAACACCGGGGAAGTGTCGCTTGCAAGAGTCTCCACTCCCGGTCGCAGGGTGAGCTACGAGGGCGACGCGCGCATCGACGGCGTTCCCGGCCATCATGCGGCAATCCCCCTCCTGTTTCAGAACACGGAAGGCTCCATGTGCGGAGCGCTCCTGCCCTCCGGAAACGTCAGCGATATCATTGAAGGCGTCGAGTGCACGCTGATCGACAATGGCATGCCGATCGTCATCCTCCGCGCTTCGGACTTCGGCCTCACCGGCAGCGAAAGCCGGGAGGATCTGGATGGCAATGCCGACCTGAAGCGCAGGTTGGAAACGATACGGCTTGCGCTAGGACCGCTGATGAACCTAGGCGACGTTGCAGAAAAGTCGGTCCCCAAGATGACACTGGTTTCGGCTCCCCAACAGGGTGGGACGATCAGCACCCGCAGCTTCATCCCGCATCGCTGCCACGCTTCGATCGGAGTCTTCGCAGCCGTCAGCGTCGCGACTGCATGCACGCTGCCCGGCTCGGTCGCCGCCGGCATTGCCGAACTGCCTGATGACGAACGATTTCTCGTCGAGCATCCGAGCGGTGCGGCCGAGGTTCTCGTTCATCGCGATCCGGACGGGAAGATCACCGGAGTAGGGACGCTCCGCACGGCGCGCAAGCTGTTCGATGGCAGGGTTTTCCCGGCGCCGTAACCGGATCGCGGTCCCAAACCACGTGCTCGGTTTAACTTGGCTTCGCCACTCCGGCGCCTCCGGTCGCAGCCTTCCAGAGCGCCTGCATGACCCGACGACCCTCTTTGCGCCGCAGGCACCCGTCCCTGTCGTAGAAGAACATCATGCGGCGGCGGGCGAACACATGCGCCATCCAGAGTGCGAAAGCCACTCCGACAGCCCAGCCCATTAGCGTATCGCTGGGCCAATGGGCGCCGACCAGCTGTCGTGACAGCGTGATCAACACGCCGACGGGGATGAAAAGCGAGCGCAGTCGGGGAAAGACCAGCGCCAGCGACATCGCCATCGCACCGGCCGTCGCCGAGTGTCCCGATGGAAACGCGGCGAAGTCGGAGTCGAACGTGAAGGGCTCGAAGTGCAGATGCCCGTAGGTTTCGAGAAGCTTGGGTCGTGCACGCCCGATCACGTTCTTGACCAGCGCAGCTGTCAGCCCACCTCCGGCGACTGACAGGAAGATGAATGCTGCTGCCGCAGTGATGGAATTCGCGCCGACCACCACCCGCCTTCGCAAGCGGCTGGAGGGGACGAGAACGCTGAGGATAAGCACGACACCGCTCGTCACCAGGATCTCGACGCCTTCACCCAGGTCCGTGATCCACTGGGCGAATGGGCGAAGCTCCGCAGGAAAGTCTTTCATCCAGCGGCCAAGGGTGAGATCTGCCGAAAGCATCAGCGAAACTGAAAGCAACAGAAAAATGCCAAGGATCAGGACGGGTCGTTCCAGCGGCGCCCGTCTTTTCGGGTAAGACACGACAGGGGGAGAGAACAGGCGTTCGAAACCTGCGGCTATCCTCGGTCTGCTGTCCCCCAATGCGGCGCCCATGTGCTCTCCCATAGCTTCCGATGATGCTGATAGGAAGATATCGCGCCGCTTGCAATGGCGGCTGACCGCCCCTCAACAGGACTCCAGGCTTTTGAGAGCGTCCACCATTACTGTCGAAGACGGTCCTTGATGCGGCAGAGCCGTAGGTCCATCCAGGCGGAGACGGCTTCCCACCCGGAAAGGAAGTAGTCATGCGCAAGATAGAGCGCAATCTCGGGCTCGGCCTGCAACGACATCATCCGTCGGCTGAACTCGTCGAAGGCCTCCAGTCTCTTCTGGGCGACCTTGGCCTCCTCGGGATGAAGATCCGCGTCCGACGACAGATCGTTCTGCACTCGCGCCTTGAGCTGTCGCAGACCGTTCTCTTGGTCCCCCCAGAGCCTTCGGGTGAGGAAGTCCAGCGCCTGCATGCCCGTCGTGCCTTCGTAGATGGTCATGACACGCGCATCACGGAGATACTGCTCGAGCGGCCAGTCGCGCGTATAACCTGCGCCGCCGAGCACCTGGATCGCAGCATTGGCGACGCCAAAGCCGGCATCCGCGCCGAAATTCTTGATCAGCGGCAGCATCCAGGCGCAGAAACTTTCAAGCTCTCGGCGCCTCTCATCATTGGGTTCGTAGGCCGCAAGATCCATGGCGGTTGCAAGTTCGAGGACTGCCAGCCGCAGAACCTCCGTCCGTCGCCGCATCTCCTCCAGCTGGCGCCGAACATCCGGATGCTCCGCGATCGGGACCGGAGGACTGCTCGAGTGACCACCCTGACGCCTTTCTTTCGCATATCGCTCTGCAATATCAACGGATGCCGATGCCAGTCCAAGCCCCTGGCAGGCCGTCTGCAGGCGCATCAGTTCAATCATGCGGAAGAGCTGCGCGAGCCCTCGCCCCTCCCCGCCGATCAACGTCCCTCGTGACTGGTCGAAGTTCAGCGCGCAGGTCGGCGAGGCATGGAGCCCCATCTTGTCCTCTAGCCGCTCTACAGTGATGCCGTTCGGCTGCCCTTCGATCAAATTCGGAACCAGGAAGAGACTTAGCCCCCTTGTCCCCGGCTCGCTTCCGGTCCGCGCCAGCAGGCAGTGACCAATGCGCTCGGTCAGGTCGTGGTCGCCAAAGGAGATCCAGGTTTTCCGGCCGGAGATCCGCCAATCGTCCCTTACCCTCTCCGCCTTTGTCCGGAGCCGCCCCACATCTGAACCGGCATCGGCTTCCGAGATGCAGATCGTTGCGGTGCGCTCTCCCGTGGCGAGCTTCGGCACCCACTCCCGGATGAGCTGTTGGTCCCCTGTTTCCCATATCAGGTGGGCTGCGGCACGGGTCGACCCTGCCACCATCATGAGCGCGACACAGGCGCGTTCGAACAGAGGCCCGCATGCGGCCTGGACCGTCAGCGGCAGTCCCTGCCCACCACCGGCCTCGGCAAGATCGACGGCAAGCCAGCCAGCTTCGGCATAGCTGCGGAAGGCCTCACGGAATCCTGCGGGCGTCTGCACCCGGCCCTCAATCAGTTGTGCTCCCTGGCGATCTCCGGGAGTGTTGAGGGGCGCAAGCACCCGCTCTGCGAAGCCTCCCGCCTGACGGAGGATTTCGGCGACGGTCTCGTCGTCGCAGTCTGGCCGGCACTGCTGCAATCGCCGCCAGCCAGGCGTCACCGCGAGCGCGGCAAGCGTCCTGTCGACCTGGTCCCGAAACGACATCCGCGCCTACTTCGGCTGCATCCGAAGGGCACCGTCGAGACGGATTACCTCGCCGTTGACGTATTGATTCTCGATCAGGAACCGGACGGTCTCGGCGAATTCGCCAGGATTTCCCAGCCGCGAGGGATAGGGGATGGCTGCACCAAGGCTGTCCTGGGTTTCCTTCGGCAGCGCCAGGAGCAAGGGCGTCAGGAATATCCCGGGAGCGACTGTATTGACCCGGATCCCGAAGCGCCCGAGTTCGCGGGCGGCGGGCAGCGCCATCGAGACTATGCCTCCCTTGGAGGCGGAATACGCCACCTGGCCGACCTGCCCCTCGAACGCGGCAACCGAGGCAGTATTGACGATCACGCCGCGCGCACCGTCCTCTCGTTCGTCGGCAACCGCCATCCGCTCCGCCGCCAGCCGCATCATGTTGAACGTGCCGACGAGGTTGATGCGGATTACCCGATCGAAATCCGCAAGCGGCAGTGTCCCCTCGCGTCCCAGTATCCGTCCCGCAGCTGCAATGCCGGCACAATTGACGAGAATGCGCAGGCCATCCCCGGCCTTAGCAGCCGTCTCCACGGCCCGCTTTCCATCCTCTTCGTTTGCGACATCGCCGACAAGCGGCACGCCGTCGATGTCGTTCGCAACCTGATGGGCGGCCTTCTCATTCCTGTCGAAGACATGAACGATCGCTCCTTGAACGGCGAGCAGTCGCGCGGTCGCCTCGCCCAGTCCGGATCCGGCACCGGTGACGATGACGCTCGATCCTTCAATCTTCATGCCGCAAGCTCCTTGTCTGCCCGGAGGACGTCCCGACCATCGTTGTAGAGAGCCTCGACGAGCTCACCACGATGCGCAAGAACGGCCCGCTGGTTGATCGATCCCTTGTCTGTCACCTCACCCTTTTCGAAGCGCAGCGGCTCACGCATCAGCATGACACGCATCACACGGGTTGCCGAACCGCTGGCAGCACGCTGATGGTCGCCAAGCTTACCGGCGATCGCCGCCCGCACCGCAGGATGGTCCAGTATCTCCTCGTCGCTCATCCGCGCCTCATCCTCGACCAACGCCCGCAGCGCCGGCATGAACGGTACGAGAAGCGCACCCAGCTCCACACGGTTTTCGCCTGCGATCACAGCATCGCGCACCAGGCCGCCGAACTGGTTGACGAGCTGAGCTCTCAACACGCCAACCGCCACCCAGATACCGGTCTGCAGCTTGAAGTTCTCGGCCGTGCGACCATCAAAGTAAAAGCCCTTGCGCGGATCGCCGGGGCAGGCGAAGCGGACCGCGTCACCGATGCGATAGAAGCCTTCGTCGTCGAAGGCCTCCGCGGTCAGCGTCTCATTGCGCCAGTAGCCGGGGGTGACGTTCGGTCCCTTCAGTCGAAGCTCATATTTGTCGTCGAAGGGAACGAGCTTCATCGTCACGCCCTGTGCCGGAATCCCGATATTGCCCGGCCGATCCTGCGGCTCCGTGCAGAAGAGCGCGAAGGGTGCGGTCTCCGTCGAGCCGATTCCGGTGCACAAGGGCACATGCTGCTGGATCGCGCGCTCGGAGAGCTCAAGCAGTGCGTTCCACGTATGCTGCGCCATACCCGCACCGGCATACATCAGCATCTTGAGATCCTTGAAGAAGCTTTTCCGCAGCGGTTCATCCTCCCGCATGGCTTCAACCAGCATCTCGAACCCGGCCGGAACGTTGAAGTACCATGTCGGCGACACGTCCCGGAGGTTCGCGATCGTCTGGCCGATCAATGCGGGAGCGGGCTTGCCGCGATCGATGTAGTAGGTCCCCCCATTGTAGATCGCGATATTGAAGCACTTGTTGCCTGCCGCGGTGTGGTTCCAGGGCGCCCAGTCGACCAGGACCGGCGGCTCCTCGCGGAAGTACCGATAGCAGTCCGCGATCATTTCCTGGTTCGAGCACAGCATTCTCTGGGTCTGGATCACTGCCTTGGGTGAACCGGTCGTCCCCGAGGTAAAAAGGAACTTCGCCACCGTATCCGGCCCGACGGCATCGAATGCACGGTCGACCTCGGGCCCAGGCTGGGTGCGGAGTATGTCGTTGAACGAGTAGGTGTTCGCCCGTTTGGCCGGAAGATCTCTGACACCTGCGACGGGAAACTCGGAACCGAAAAGCGTATCGACGGCATTGCGGAAGGCATCGATGCTTTCGGCGAACACGAGCCCCGGCGTGACCTGCCGGACGATATCCTCAAGCTTGGCCATACCTGTTGCACTGGTTGCATAGGCCGGCGCGATCGCCGCCGACGGCACGCCGACATGCTGGCCACCGAGCGCCATCAGAGCATGCGCTATCGAGTTTTCCGAGAGGATCAGGAGCGGTCGATCAACGGAAAGGCCGAGATCCAGGAGGAACTGGCCGATGCTGCGGACGCACTTGAGCGCGTCACCATAGCTCACGGTCTGCCAGTCGCCCGTTCCCTCGCGATCCGCCATCCAGACGCGATCGGGCGCCGTGCTGGCCCAGTGTACCAGCCGCTCGTTGATCTTCGACGGGTAAGGACCGAGCTGATCCTCCCGCCAGATCAGGATCTCACCATTCGGACGGTTCTCCCAACGAAGAACGGGGGACCACAGCTGCGCCTCGCGCACGGCTTTGTTGGCCATGACACCTCCTCCCAGAGATTGCTGCCGATTTTTTGTTTACAAGGAAACAATCTCCTCGTAAACAATTATACGAAGAACGGGTGAGCCCGTGACGAGGGAGAAGCGACAGAATGGCCGACCAGCCGGCACGCAATTTCGTCAGCTACGAACTTCAGGGCGAGATTGCGCACATCGGGCTCAACCGGCCCGAAAAGCGCAATGCGATCAGCGACAGCTTCGTGGAGATGATTGCTGATGCGGTCGCACGCGCCGAAAGTGAGGCGAAGGCGGCAGTGCTCTATGGTCATGGCGATCACTTCTGCGCCGGTCTCGACCTCGCCGAACATGTAAAGAAGACGCCCATCGAAGGCGTACGCGGCTCTCGCCGTTGGCACGCCGTCTTCGGCGCAATCGAGCACGGCACCATCCCCTGGATTTCAGCGTTGCATGGCGCCGTGGTCGGCGGCGGCCTCGAACTGGCTGCCTCGACCCATATCCGTGTTGCCGAGCGGTCTGCGTTCTTTGCGCTTCCGGAAGGGCAGCGGGGCATCTTCGTTGGCGGCGGCGGTTCCGTCCGCGTGGCGCGCCTCGCCGGCGCCGCCCGGATGACGGACATGATGCTGACGGGCCGCGTCGCCACTGCCGAGGAAGCCGAACGCTGGAACCTCGTCCAGTATGTCGTCGATACGGGAGACGCGCGCCGGAAAGCGCACGAACTTGCCCTGGCGGCGGCCGGCAATGCGACCATCTCCAACTATGCCGTCATCAATGCCCTTCCGCGCATTCAGGACATGGCGAAGGAGGACGGGCTGTTCGTCGAATCCTTCATCGCCTCCTTTACCGCCACAAGCCCGGAAGCGGAGGAACGGCTTCGGGCCTTTCTCGATAAACGGGCCGCGCGGGTGAAGGCGCCCGGAACGGCGGGAGGCGGCTGATATGGATGTCTCCTCGCGACGTATCGAGAGGGTGAAGCTTGGTGAGCTATCCGGTTCGCTTGGCTTCCTTCTGCGCCTTGCGCAGTTGCGGGCCTTCGAGGAATTTTTCTCCGATCGTGGCCCGCGCGGATTGAAGCCCGGGGAGTTCTCGGTCCTGTGGGTAATCGCGCGCAATCCCGGCATCCGGCAGAGCCTTCTCGGCCAGCGCCTGATGATCAAGCGCGCCCATATGACCAAGTTGATCCGCGTCCTGGAGGATCTCGCACTGGTGTCGCGCCGGACCCCCGAGGCCGACCGCCGGGCCGTGGAGCTCACGCTCACCGCCAAGGGCCGGCAGGCGGTGGAGACGTCGAGCACCGAGTTCTTCTCCTACGAGGAAACGACAGGCGCGCCTTTGAGTAACGGTGAGCGCACGCAACTGATATCGCTTCTGCAGAAGTATGTTGGACTGCGGGAGGGAGAGGCCTAATGAACGTCGATGACCTGATCGCGATCGACATCCACACCCATGCCGAGGAGCCTTGCTGTGGGCCGCGGGATGACGGTTACGACGAGTTCCAGGCCGGGATGGCTCGATACTTCAAGAACCCGGCAGGCGCCAAGGGCATGCTGCCGACGGTCGAGGAGACGGCTGCCTACTACCGCGAGCGCAGGGTCGGCTGCGTCATCTTTCCGGTCGATTCCGAACGCGAGACCGGCTTCCGACGATATGAGAACGAGGAAGTGGCCGAGATTGCCGCGCGGAACGCTGACATCATGATCCCGTTCGCGTCGATCGACCCCGCCAAGGGAAGGCTTGGCGCCCGCGAGGCGCGGCGGCTCGTGCGGGAATTCGGGGTCCGGGGTTTCAAGTTTCACCCCACGATGCAGGCCTTTTATCCGAATGATCGCAGTGCCTATCCGCTTTACGAGGCAATTGCCGAGGAAGGCGCGATTACTCTCTTCCATACCGGCCAGACCGGCGTCGGCGCCGGCATGCGCGGCGGCATGAACATGCGCCTGAAGTACTCGAACCCGATCTATCTCGATGATGTCGCAGCGGATTTTCCCGACATGCCGATCATCCTGGCGCATCCATCCTTTCCCTGGCAGGAGGAGGCCCTGTCGGTCGCGACCCACAAGCCGAACGTCTACATCGACATGTCAGGCTGGTCCCCCAAATATTTCCCGCCGATCCTTGTCCGCTACGCCAACACCATGCTGAAGCACAAGATGCTGTTCGGCTCGGACTGGCCGGCAATTACACCGGACCGATGGCTCGCCGATTTCGAAGGGATCGAGATTCGCGACGAAGTCCGCCCGCTGATCCTCAAGGAGAATGCTCGCAAACTGCTGAAGCTTTAGAACTGCCATCTGCAACATGTTCCAACTGGGAGGGAACGAACATGAGACGCATGCTTGGAATACTGGCGGGAATAGCGGCACTTGCCGCAACCACCGCCGATGCTCGTGAACTTCGCATTGCACCCGGCGCACCGCCGGCGCATCCATCGCACAGCCACCTTTATTCGAAACTGGCGGAACTGCTTCCGGAGGTTTCCGGCGGCAATCTCACGGCCCAGGTTCTGGGGCCCGAAGTCGTCGGCCTCGGGCAGATGAAGGATGGACTCCAGAGCCAGTTGGTCGAGATCGGCAACCTGTTGCCGTTGTACTTCCCCGCCGATCTTCCGAACATGTCGCTTGCCGGCGAGTTGGCTCTCTCCGGTCGCGAACCCCATGCCATGGCAGCGGCGATGACCGAATACATGGTCACCTGCGACACATGCCAGGAAGAGCTGAAGAAGTTCGGCGTGACCTATCTCGGTTCGGGATCGTCGGATGTCTATGCCCTGCTCACCAACAAGCCGGTGCGGACGGCAGAAGACGTCAAGGGACTGAGACTGCGCAGCGGCGGAGCGCCTTTCTCGCGGTGGGCAGAGAACTTCGGTGCTGTTCCCGCCAATATCGGCGTAGGCGACACCTTTGAGTCCATGTCGCAGGGTGTCATCGACGGATCCATGGCGTCGATCGGGGACCTTCTGTCCTTCCGGCTCGTCGAACTGGTGAAGAACATCACCTTCGTGCCGCTGGGCACCTACCACGCCACCTCCGACTTCACCGTCGCCAACACGACTTGGGAAAGCCTGAGCGCGGAGGAGCGCAAGCAACTGGCGACTGCCGCCAATCAGGCCAACGTCATCTTTACCCAGAGGTGGGGTTACGAGATGGCCGCCGAGGCAAAGGACGCCGCCGAGAAGGCCGGCATCGAATTCGTCGAGCCCGATCCGGCATTCGTAGAGGCGGTGGAGGCCTTTGCCGAGGCGGACAAGGAGACGGCTGCAAAAGTGTCTCAGGAACGCTTCGGCTTCGCCGATGCCGCAGAGCGGGTCGCTCGCTTTTCCGACCTCGTCGAGAAGTGGACAGGCATCGTCAAGGAGGCCAACAGCGATCCGCAGGAGATCGCCAAGCGCCTGGACGAGGAAGTCTGGAGCAAGGTCGACTTCGAGACCTACGGCATGTAACGCGCCGTCGCGGGGCTCGTCCCCGCGACCCACCCCCGTCTGACCACTCTCAATGGGATCGGCGATGCTGCTCGTCACCAGGCTCACTGACAGGCTCGCGCGCATGCTCGCCTTCGTTGGCGCAGCGGGCGTGCTCGCGATGATGGTGCATGTCTGCGCCGACGTCGCCTCGCGCGCGATGACCGGCGCCTCGCTGCCCGCAACTGTAGAGGTCGTGTCCTATTACTACATGGTGCTCGTCGCCTTTCTTCCGCTGGCCTGGGTGGAGCGGAAGGAGGGGATGATCTCCGTAGAGCTTCTAGACTTCCTGCTGACGCCACGCATGCGGCGTGTGTCGGACCTCGCCGTCGTCCTTTTCTCCATCACCGTCTATGCGGTCATTGCCTATGCCAGCTGGCTGACCGCGGTAAAGAACTACCAGACCGGCACCTTCGTCATCGCGCTGCAGACGAAGATCATCACCTGGCCAGGTTATTTCCTGCCACCGATCGGCTTCGCGCTCGCCGCGCTGATCATGATCGTACAGCTGTTGAAGATCGTTCGCGGCAAGACAGATGCCGACTGGGGTAGTCCCGAATGAATGTCGAGGTTGGTTTCTACGGCGTCGGCATCCTGCTGCTGCTCCTGCTGTTGCGCGTACCCGTGGCGCTCGCCATGATCGCTGTTTCCTTTGGCGGCATTGCCAGCCTCCTCGGTATCAGGCCGGCGCTCGGCATCGTCACCTCGACACCTTACAGCTTTGTCGCCAGTTGGACGATGAGCGCCGTCCCGATGTTCCTGCTCATGGGCTTCGTCGCCTTTCACGCCGGGCTGACCGCCAGCCTGTTCGGCGCCGCCAAGGCGATCCTGTGGCGGGTACCGGGAGGGCTGGCCATCTCCTCCATCTTCGCCTGCACCGGGTTTGCGACCGTCTCCGGCTCTTCGATCGCCTGTGCGGCCGCCATGGGGCGGATCGCCATTCCGGAAATGGTCGCGGCCGGCTACAGGCCAAGCTTCGCGGCGGGTTCGATTGCAGCGGGCGGAACGATCGGCGCGCTGATCCCCCCGTCCATCCTGATGATCATCTACGGCGTCTTTGCCGAAACCTCGATAACCCAGGTCTTCATCGGCGGCATTGGCGTCGGGTTGTTGACCGCTTTGTTCTATTGCCTGGTGGTGCTGGGTTTCTGGTGGCTGCGACCTGACGTGGTACCACGCAACAGCGCCGGCACCTTCCGCGAAGCCGGCGGGCTGCCGGCAATCTTGAGGATCTGGCCGCTCGCAATCCTCGTGGTTCTCGTGTTCGGCGGATTGTTTTCCGGCTATTTCACAGCGACGGAGGCGGGCGCAGTCGGCGCCGGCGGCGCGATCCTTCTATCGCTGGTGACGGGCAAGCTCACCACGCACGTTCTGCGAACATCACTGCTCGAGACGCTGACGACCTGCGCTTCGCTCTTCATCATCGGCATCGGCGCGTCCATGTTCACCCGCTTCCTCGGGATCACGGGGCTGTCCGGCTTCATCGGCTCCATGGTCGCCGGATCTGAACTCGGCTACGTCGAACTAATGAGCATCATCGTGCTGATCTACCTCGTTCTGGGCATGTTCATGGAACCTTTCGGGGCCATGCTGGTAACGCTGCCGGTTCTGCTGCCGTTACTGAAGGCGGAAGGGATCAGCCTTGTCTGGTTCGGCGTCTTCGTCGTCAAGATGCTGGAGATCGGCATGATCACGCCACCCGTGGGGCTGAACGTCTTTGTCATCAGGAACGTCGCGTCCAGCTACGTTACCGTGATCCAGATCTTCCGCGGTATAGTTCCCTTCCTGTTGGCAGACATCCTGGTGGTAGCGGTGGTGATAGCCTTTCCCGGCATCATCCTCAGCTTGCCGCTTCTCTTGCAGTAAAAGCACGCGGGGGACGACTTCTAGCGGAATGCTCGCCACGCAAGGCGCTCGCTTCCTCGGAACGACTGCAACGGTCTCACCGCAGCCCGCACTTCATGCGAAGCGTGCCCCTACGGCTGGCGGCAAGCCGCCTTCAGATTGGCATCGTCCGCCGGCAGGTCGATCCACTGCGCACCCGTAACCGAGCCGTCATCGGCGATCGATACGTCATTGCCGACGAGGTCGGCGCGGCGGTTATTATCGCAGTCGAAAACAGCCTTGATCACGGTCGTCTGCTGCCAGCGTGCGGCCAGAATCATCGACACCATGACCTGGCCGGGCTGTTGCGGATGCCGCTTGGCGGTGGAGGTTTCGACCGCGGTGAACCGCGTGGTCAGCGGGCGGATATAGGACCACGGCCTCCAGATGGCGCGCTCCGTGTTCGACCACGTCACCACCACGGACTGCGGGAACGAATTCCGCATCCGGTCGAACCAGCTATACTCGCTCCAGATGGCATAGGAGATCATCCCGAGGCCAGCCGCGGCGGGGACGATCCATTTCGGCAGCCGTCCCCGGCTGATCCATCTCACGCTCATGGCGATACCGGCCAGTGCCACACCAGCCACCACGGCGGCAATCAACTCGAACAACATTTCCGACTTCTTCCTTTACACCGGAGCGCTTCCAGAATTGGCGAGCGCAGACTGCATGGTCCGCACCACCACGAAGGCGTCTCGCAAGTGCGACCTCTCGAAATCTCCGAACTCATAGGGTCCGAGATAATTGTTTGGCCTTTCGCCAGCCTTGATCTGGTTTGCTTGGTTGCGCAGCCTGAAGTCGGCGATCAGATCATAGGCGGCAATCAGATCCCGCCCTCCGGCGCTGGAGATAATCCCCACCTCCTCGGCCGCCAGCAGGCGCGCGCGGGTGTTGACGGGTGTCAGCCGTCCCGTCAGCGCATAGACACGGGCAAGGTCAATCACTGGAACGACGCCACTGTGCTTCATGTCGATCTGGTTGCGATTCTCACCCACCCGGACGGTCGCAAATCCTCGCAGCAAGCCGAGCGGCGGCGCATGCTTCAGCGAATTGCTGATCATGTGAGCGACGAATAGCGAGTTCCGGCTCGCCTGCGCCAGGGTCTCGGCCTGCAGGTCCTGGTAGAGCTTCGCTTCCCCAACGATCGGTCGCAGGTCGAACATGACGCTCGCCAGCATCTGCGCCATCGGCTCCGGCTCCCGAATCCAACTCCCGAAATATCCCCTCCACACGCTGACCGGCTGGCACCACCGGCGATTGGTGGCCATCATGTCGCCGGGGCAGAAGAAATAGCCGCAGGCATCCAGGTTATGGCTGACGAAGCGGGCAAGCTTTTCGAACCACGGTCGCTGGCTTTCCTGGAAACGGTCGTCAATGAAGATGCAGTTGTCCTGGTCGCTGACGCCCGTCTGTTCCTGGCGGCCCTGGCTGCCACAGGCAAGCCACAGATAGGGGACTGGGGGTGGGCCGAGATCCGCTTCCGCGAGCGCTACAAGTCGGCGCGTCACCGCATCCGTGATGTCCGTGATCAGTCGCGTGACGACGTGATGTGCATTGTTGCCCCCAACCAACTGAACCAGCAGCTGCGGTATCTTCGCCGTCACCGCGCGAAGCTCGGCCACGCCCTCCGCATTGGCAATCTCCCGGATAAGGATTGCGGAGGAGAGCGCCTGGAAACGGGTCAGGTCCGTCTGCGTGATCATTCCCCTCAGGCGCTCACCGCTGACGATCGGAAGGTGGCCGATCTTCTTCTCCAGCATCAGATTGAGAACATCAGACCCCAGGTGGTTTTCCGAGAGGGTTAGCGGCTCCGCGGTCATGATCGCGCCAACCTTCGTGCTGATCGGATCAAGCCCCTGGGCAAGGACGCGAGAGGTCAGGTCGCGGGTCGTCACCAGACCGACAAGGCGGTCGCCATCGACGACGCCAAGGCTCGATACCCTTCTGTCCCGCATGATCTCGGCGGCTTGGCGTACGCTGTCTTCGGGCGAACAGGTGAGCGGCGGCGCCGACATCAGTTCTCCGACTTTCCGCATCGTCACGTCAGCCCGTCGAAGGTCGGTGGTGCGTCCGCGGGTGAAGAAGCGGGCATAGACAGGCTGTTCCAGCATCAGCCTCTTGAACTCGGCCGTGGGCAGAACAAGCAGGATTGCATCTGACAGCGCATTGGCGGTCGTCGCGGCGCGTCCATCGGCCATCAGACCGCGTTCGCCGAGGGAGTTTCTAGGGAACAGCTGCGAGATTACCGTGCCGGACGCGTCGCGAACTTCGACGCTACCCTCCATGATGAGGAAGAGACCGGGCAGAGGTTCACCGCGAAAATAGATCTGATCTCCGCCAGATACATGGCGACATTCGAAGCGTGGTATCAGTCTGTCGAGCTCGTCCCGGGGTAGGCTGTCATAGGGATGAACTGTTTGCAGAAATCCCGCTATGTCGTGGGTTTCTACACCCATGAAGCCCTCATCTGGCCGTACCGGCAACCCTCGACTGAAAAAAGAAAGGCGGCAGGGATACTGCCGCCTTCCGAGAGCTTGGCTGTTAGTGGTGGGTCGCCGCACCCGCACCGCGAGGTACGCGGATCGACTCGACGAGATCCTGCACGTGCTGCGGCGGTGCCTGGGTCATCATGGAGACGACATAGGCGGTGCCGAAGTTCAAGAGCGCACCGATCGGGCCAAACGCCGTCGGCGGAATGCCGAACAGGTAGTTTGCCGGGACGTTCTCCAGCATGTTCGTACCGGGGATGAAGAACCAGCCCAGATAGGCGAACAGATAGAGGCAGGTCACAATCAGACCGACGAGCATGCCGAGCGTGGCGCCGATTGAGTTGATGCGCTTCGAGAAGATGCCCATCATCAGGACCGGGAAGATGCTTGCTGCGGCAAGGCCGAAGGCGAGTGCCACCGTCTGTGCAGCGAAGCCCGGCGGGTTGAGACCCAGCAGGGTTGCCACAAGGATTGCGCCAGCCATCGAAATACGCGCGACCAGCAACTCACCCTTTTCCGAGATGTTCGGAACGAGCCAGTCCTTGACCAGATCGTGACTGACCGCAGACGAGATGGCGAGCAGAAGGCCGGCAGCCGTCGACAGAGCGGCTGCGAGACCGCCTGCTGCGATGAGGCCGATGACCCAGCCCGGAAGCTGTGCGATTTCCGGGTTTGCGAGAACCAGGATGTCGTTGTTGATGGTCAGCTCGTTGCCGGACCAGCCACGCTGCGTTGCGGTTTCGGTGAAGCCCGCAGCCGTGTCATTGTAGTACTGGATTCGGCCGTCGCCGTTCTTGTCCTCGAACTTGAGAAGACCGGTTGTTTCCCAGTTTCGCATCCAGTCCGGACGCTGCTCGTATTCAACTGCCTGCTCCTGCGGGCCGTTCGGGAAGATGGTGTCGATGATGTTGAGGCGCGCCATGGCACCGACGGCCGGAGCCGTGAGGTAGAGAAGCGCGATGAACACCAGCGCCCAGCCAGCCGACCAGCGGGCATCTGCCACCTTTGGAACGGTGAAGAAGCGGATGATGACGTGCGGAAGACCGGCCGTACCGATCATCAACGACAGGGTGAACAGGAACATGTTCAGCATGCTACCCTGAGCGGTATAGGCATTGAAGCCAAGGTCGGTGACCACCTGGTCCAGCTTCTGCAGAAGCGGCAGGCCCGATTCTGTGTGGGTGGAGAACAGGCCGAGCCAAGGCATCGGATTGCCCGTAAGCTGCAGCGAAATGAAGATCGCCGGGATCGAGTAGGCGATGATCAGTACGACGTACTGGGCCACCTGCGTGTAGGTGATGCCCTTCATCCCGCCGAGAACGGCATACACGAAGACGACGGCGGACGCGATCCACAGACCGGTCGAGACGTTGACTTCGAGGAAGCGCGAGAAGGCGACGCCGGCACCGGTCATCTGGCCGATAACATAGGTGACCGAGATGATGATGAGGCAGATCACAGCCACGAGGCGAGCCGACTGGCTGTAGAAGCGGTCGCCGATGAACTGCGGCACCGTGTACTTGCCGAACTTGCGCAGGTACGGTGCGAGCAGGAGGGCAAGGAGGACGTAGCCGCCGGTCCAACCCATGAGATAAGTGGAGTTGGCGTAGCCGACGCCGGCGATGAGGCCAGCCATCGAGATGAAGGATGCGGCCGACATCCAGTCGGCGGCCGTGGCCATGCCGTTCATGACCGGATTGACGCCGCGGTTGGCGGCATAGAACTCCGCCGTGGTACCGGCGCGAGCCCAGATCGCGATGCCGATGTAGAGCGCGAAGGACGCGCCTACGATCAGCAGATTGAGTGTATACTGGTCCATTATTCCCCCCGTCCCTTACTGCTCTTCTACGCCGTGCTCGCGATCGAGCCGGTTCATGTAGGCAGCGTAATAGAAAATCAGCGCGATGAAGACGATGATCGAGCCCTGCTGTGCGAACCAGAAGCCCAGATCGGTCCCCCCGACCGGGATTCCCGAAAGCATGGGACGCAAAAGGATGCCGAAGCCGTAGGATACGACTGCCCAGATCACCAAGCAGATGGTGATGATGCGAATATTTGCTGCCCAATAGGCATTGGACGATGATTTGTCCGTCACGTGTACCTCCTCCAAAATTCGCGTCCCCCTGAGGACGCAACCTCCTGCCCAAACGCTCACCGAATCCCAACACGAATGGACAAGTGTCAAGAAGTACCTAATCGGTTAGGGTGCGTACATTCTCCGATAGTCGTAGTTGTCGAAAGCCCCTTACTTTGGGCTTCGAAAGACGAGTTTTCCACAGGAACAAGCGAAAGGCGCCTGGCGCAAAAGTCTTTTGCCCCGTCCGCGGCAAAGGCCGCATCGGACCAGGCCATCCCAATTCGCAAGATTGAGTTTCCATCGAGGCCTCCCTCCCCAGATGGAAAGTGCCGGCAGGACAAGCCGGCCGGCACTTGGCAGATCACTCTTCGCCGAGCCAGGCGTTCACCTGGTCCGGATGGTCTCCGATATACTTCGCCACGGCCTCTTCGTAGGACGTCTCCTGCGCGTTGAACATCCCCGCCTGCAGGTCGTCGATCGGCAGCTGCATCCTCGAGAGGAACCCGGCAACTTCCGGATTGTCTTCCTTAAAGCCCTTGCGAGCGAGAACGTCCACATGTTCAGCTTCGCCCAGGGAGGTCTTCGGATCCTCGATATAGCGGATGTCGTACTTGCCGAACATCCAGTGTGGGCTCCAGGACGTTGCTACGAACCAGTCCTCGGAGCGAACGGCGCGGTCGACGGTGGTCAACATGCCCGCCTCGCTGGAGATCTGCAGCTTGTAGTCGTCGAGGCCATAATCCTTCAGCGCCTGCTGAGACAGGCGCGTCAGTCCGGCGCCCGGGTCGATACCTTGGACAGTGTTGCCGAGCTTCTCCTTGACCTCGTCCTTGGCAAGGTCTTCCATCGAACTGATGGCGTCTTCCGGGATATAGTTCGGCACGACCCAGCCCAGTTTGGCGTTCTCGTAGACGGTGCCGAGCGTTTCCACGTCGTCCTTGATCTTCGCATAGTAGTCGGCATGCGTCTGCGGAAGCCATGCCATCATCATTGCGTCGAGATCGCCGCGGCTGACGCCCTGGTAGAGCGGTGCGACATCCGTCTGCACCAGTTCGACCTCCTGGCCGAGTTCGTCCTTGATCAGTTTCGCGGCAAGCTTGGTGACGAACTCCGCATCCGACCATGCCGCCCAACCGATCTTCACCGGTTTTGCATCCTGGGCCAGGGCGATTGTGGAAACGCTGCCGGCGATAACGGCCGCGAGGCTCAGCGATACGAGTTTCTTGATCATGTCTGCTCCTTTTTTGAAGGTTCGCATAAGGCGGAATGCCCAAGTGTGGTCTGCGCGACGTTCAGGCGTTCGCCTGCTTGGTCTCTTGTCGCGCCACGACGGGGAAGAGGGTGCGCCAGAAGGCCGGCCGCTCCTTCCCGAAGCTCTGCGTGATGCGGTCGAGCACCACGGCGAGGATGACGACGGCCAGGCCGCCCTCGAAACCCGTGCCAACGTCCAGACGCTGGATCCCGGTCAGCACGGTATTGCCAATGCCGCCAGCGCCAATCATGGAGGCAATCACCACCATCGACAGCGCCAGCATGATGGTCTGGTTGATGCCAGCCATGATGGAGGGTAGCGCATTCGGCAGCTGTACCTTGAAGAGCAGCTGCGATGCCGTGCAACCGAAGGCGTGGCCCGCCTCGACGAACTCCACGTCGACCTGACGTATCCCAAGATTCGTCAGGCGTACGACCGGCGGCATCGAGAAAATGACCGTGGCGATCGTGCCAGGCACGGCGCCGAGCCCGAAGAACATGGCGGCGGGAATAAGGTAGACGAAGGCGGGCATCGTCTGCATCAGGTCCAGCACCGGGCGCACGGCGGATGCCGCCGAGTCCTTGGCGGCCATGGCAATCCCGAGCGGCAGGCCAAAGAGCATGGCGATGATCGTGGAGGCTATGACGAGCGACAATGTCTCCATCATCGCCGGCCAAAGACCCATCTGGTCCACGAGCCAGAGTGCGACGGCAGTGAAGATGGCGAAACCCAGGCCGACCCGCCACAGCGAGAGTGCAACGAAGATGGCAAGGCCAACGATCATCGGAAGGGCCGTCAGCGTGTCCTGTATGCCCCCCGTGACTAGCCCGATCGCTACAGCAATCGCGTCGAGGGCAGGAGAGAAGTTGTCGAGGATATAGTTGACGATCGTATCGACGCCGTCACCAATGTCGAAGTTCATGATTGCATCCTATCCGTGATCTGCTCAGCTGGCGCGATCAAGCGTCTCGAGAAGCATTGATTTGCTGATAGAGCCGAGATAGCGGCCCTCGTCATCGACCACGGGGAGCGGCCAGGGACTGCCGGCCACCCTGCCGAGAAGATCCGACAGGGGCTCGGTTGCCGCGATCGGCTCGATGTCGGTCAGAAATGCGCTTCGGTAGGGATCGGCAGCCTTTGACCTGACCTTTTCCACCAGCGAGGTCTGGCTGACGATGCCTTGGTACTTCTTGTCGCGACCGACGACGATCGCGTACTCCCGGTCGAAGTTCTGCATCCGCTCAAGCGCAGCGGCCGCTGATACGCCCTGACGATCGATAATCGTCACCTGCGTCTTGCGGGCAATGTCCCCGGCCTTGAAGACTTGGGTGACGTCCACGTTGCGGAAGAAGGACCGGACGTAGTCGTTGGCGGGCCGGGTGACGATCTGGTCCGGCGTACCGACCTGGATCACGCTGCCGTTCTGCATGATGCAGATCCGGTCACCGATCCGCATCGCCTCGTCGAGATCGTGGCTGACGAAGACGATGGTCCGGCTATGCTCCGCCTGAAGGCGGACAAGTTCGTCCTGCATTTCCGTGCGGATCAACGGGTCGAGCGCCGAAAAGGCTTCATCCATCAGCAAGATCGTGGGTTCGCTGGCAAGCGCCCGGGCGAGCCCCACGCGCTGCTTCATGCCGCCGGAAAGCTGGTTCGGCCGACTGTCGGCATAACCCTCGAGGCCGACAGCCTTCAGGGCGACCATGGCCTTTTCTTTCCGTTCCCGCTCGCCGATACCGGCGACCTCCAGCCCAAACGCAGCATTGTTCAGTACGGTCCGGTTGGGCAGAAGCGCAAAAGACTGGAACACCATGCTTATATCGCGTCGGCGAATATCGATGAGCTCGCGACGCGACATCTTGGTGATGTCTCGCCCGTCGATCTCGATCGACCCTGCGGTCGGCTCGATCAGACGGTTGAGAAGTCGCAACAGCGTGGATTTTCCGGAACCGGAAAGGCCCATGATGACGAAGATCTCGCCTTCGCGAATGTCGAAGCTGGCATCGTTGACACCAATGGCACAGCCGGTCGCTGCGTGGATTTCCGGCTTCGACTTGCCAGCCCGGACCATCTCCATGGCTTTATCCGGTCGTTCGCCAAAAACCTTGAACACGTTCCTCAACGTGATCTTTCGCGGGGCATCAGAGCCGGCCATATCGCCAGCGGACACCACGGAAGAAGTAGAATTATTCATCTTGCAACGGCCTCGCACCACGGCGAGGCAAACCTCCATCAGTATAAAATATACGCTCAACAAACGAACGACCAAGCGCAGACTTTCTGAAGTTACACAGGGTCGTATCATACTATTTCTAATCGCATCTCGATTGGGATCTGACGGAAGAACGTCAGATCCCAATCGAGATGCGATGTGCTGAGCGCCAGCAGACAAAACGCCATCCCATCAGGAGACACTATCCTGTCTAAAGAAACGGAATTGCGATGTCCATGAAAAAACGGAACGAACAACGCGCAATCCGCGATATTCCATTCTCAAACACCCTCGTTCAGCGGGCGGCTTGGGAATATTTTGCCCAATCAGGTTGCGGACAGCCGCCTACTCATGCTGCACGGAAGTCAGCCGACCTTCAGATATTGCTCGCCTTTCCCCGCTCCGCGATCTTCTGCAGACAATGCGCCCGAGAAAACGTCGCCGATACCAATGAGAACAGGCTCATCGTAGCCGATTTCGGAAATACCCGCCCCGAGCTCGATGAGTTTTCCGATCCACCGGCGCTCCTGCGGACGCGCCACGGAACTGACGATCACCGCGGCGGTCGCACCCGGCATCCCCTCCCCCAGAAGGTGATCTCGGATCTGGGTGGCCGTTCTGCCGCCCATATAGAAGACACTGGTTGTTCCAAGCTCGGCGAGGCTCCGCCAATCGAGGTTTGCGGGCAAGCGGCCGTCGCGGGCATGCCCGGTCACGAAACGAACTGACTGAGCATGGTCGCGATGGGTCAGCGAGATGCCGAGACGCGCGGCCATGGCGCTGGCCGCCGTGATGCCCGGCACCACATCAAACGCAATCCCCTCGCGGTCCAGAACCGTGATCTCTTCGCCCGCGCGACCAAAGATCATCGGGTCACCGGACTTAAGCCGGACGACATGCCTGCCGCTTCTGGCAAAGTCGATCATCATGCGGTTGATGTCATCCTGGCGGCAACTCTCCCTTCCACCGCGCTTGCCGACCAGCATGCGCTTCGCCTCGCGACGCGCCAGTTCGAGAACCTCAGCCGAAACGAGATCGTCGAACAGGATCACGTCGGCGCATTGAAGCGCGCGAACCGCCTTGAGGGTCAGATACTCCGGATCGCCCGGACCGGCTCCCACCAAAGTCACGCGACCGATTTTCGGTCCCGCTGTATTTTCCGCCGTGAGTGAGAGCAGTTCCAGTTCTGCCTGGGCATCCGGCCCATCTTGCTCCGCAAAGGCACGGTCGACGAAGCGTTCCCAGAAGGCGCGGCGCGGCGCACCCTGCTGCAGGCGCTCGCTCACCACGTCACGAAGCCTATGGGCGAGGATCGCCCAGCCCTTGAGAGCAGCGGGCAGCAGGGTCTCGATGCGGCGGCGGATGGCCTGCGCCAGAATGGGCGCGGCGCCGTCGGTGGAGATGGATACGATCACAGGTGAGCGGTTAACGATCGAGCCGAACTGGAACTGGCAAAACTCCGGCTTGTCGATGACATTGACCGGAACCCCCGCCGCCTTCGCCGCTTCGAAGAACGCGGCGGCATCGGTGTCGTCCTCGCAATCGGCAATGGCCATTGCAGCACCTTCGAAGACATCGGCCGCCCAAGGTCGGTCGTGGTGGATGCAACATCCGCCACCATCCTGGGGACCCCGTCGGATCAGTGCCTCGAACGTCGAGGAAAGTTCGCTGACCGGCGCGAACACGGAGACTTCCCCACCGCAAGCGCACAGAAGCTCCGCCTTCCAGGCAGCGGCATCCGAACCGCCTGCCACCACCACTCGCTTGCCGGCGAGGCTCCAGAATATCGGAAGCTTGGCAAGCGGCTCGATCCGACGGGGCGCCTCGGTCCGGCCTTGGATCTCGGGGTGTTCCAGTTCAAACATGCAAATCTCCATTGACGGGCGAGAATGCGTCGGGGATGGACGTTCACCAAGCGTTGTATGAAAGGAACTTGCCGCTCATCCTGATCTCGATGCGGTCACCCTTCGGATAGGGGACCTTCTCCACGCTCATGTCGAAGTCGATCGCACTCATGATCCCGTCGCCGCCCTTCTCCTGGATCAACTCCTTCAGGGTCTGACCGTAGACGCCGATAATCTCGTAGAAGCGGTAGATGCAGGGATCGGTCGGAACTGCCTGAGGAAAGACCTTCGTCGGATACTCCGAAAGGACGACAGCCGCCTCCTGCGGCAGACCGAGGTTAAGCACCAGCACCTCGGCCTTTTCCCGCGGCAGCGTGTTCATGCCGAGGCAGGCAGACGTCACGAAGACCTCGCTCATACCGATGTCTTCGGCGATTTTGGCCCAGGAAAGCCCGCTCGCGCGCTTGCGCTCATAGATCAGATCCGTGACGTCCTGCTTGGTCAACATGCGATCATGCTCCTGTGTTCGTGGCCAACGCTTCGCCAGGCACAAAAAACGCTGCGTCCCCACCCTGCCCTCAAGTGGCAGCGATGATGTCCACAGCGTCGATGCTGGTGCCTGATTTGTGGCTACCCGGACTGCGCCATTGCAGTCGATCGGGTGTGAAACGGCCTGCGCCGTTGATGTCATAGTGCCAGACCTGATCTGGCTGCACAAGATCTAATCTTTCGTGATTGCCGCCCAAAACTTAGGCATACAGCTGCTGCCACAGCAGCAGAAGCACCAGCAGCAGCGCCAGTATCAGCGACAGCACCTGCCAGAACAGCAGCGGATTGTATTGCGTCAGCGGCGTTCTTGCCGTTCTTAGGATGTGCTGCTTCGGATGGGACAGGTCATAAAGGAATTCAGAAATGGCTTCATAGCGCCGCCCTGGGTCCGGATGGACGGCTTTGCGAACAGCGTCATCGATCCATTGCGGTACGTCTGGCCGGCACTCACGGATGGAGGCGTATCGCAGTCGGGCTTGCTGTCGTGCATTGCCGGTTCTTGCAACAGCGGCTCCATAGGGGAGGCGTCCCGTCAGGATCTGGTAGGCGATCACCCCAAGCGAGAACAGATCCGACTGCTCGTTTCCACGTTCTCCCAGGAAGTATTCGGGCGCGGTGTACTGGAACGTGCCGAGGATATCCTCCGCATCCGGCGTATGTTTCGCCTCGACCAGCCCCTGGACACGGGCCGATCCGAGGTCGATGATCTTGGCGGTCCCATTGCTGTCGATCAGCACATTGTCCGGCCTGAGGTCCTGATGGATGACCTCCTTGCGATGCAGGGCCCGCAGCCCTTCGGCGATCTGCGAGATGATCGCGCGCATGGAAGCCAGGTCAGCTTGGGGATGATCCTTCATCCATTGCGAGAGCGTTTCGCCAGCAACATACTCCATGACGAGATACAGAGACCGGCGCGGAATGATCGTATCCCTGCATTTTACGACATGGACGCTGGAAAGCCGGCGCGCCACCCATTCCTCCATCGCGAACCGGCGCAGATAGGCCTCATCCTGCTGCAGGTCCGCCGACGGGAACTTCAGCACCACGGCATCCCCGGTTTGCGGGTCGCTGGCAAGAAAGACATGGCTGCGGCTGCTGGCATGGATCTGCCGGTGGACGCGGTAGCCCTCGAACTCGCCGGGAACCGACGGCAGCGAGGCGGGCGGCAGTGTCTCCATCCTGTCGAGAAGAGGCTCGAAGCTCGGCTCCGGCAATTGATCGATGCGGACGATCTGGATGGTGAGGTTGTCGTCGCTGCCGTTTTCGAGCGCCCGTGCGGCAATTTCGCCAGCCGCCCGATCCAGATCCGGGTTCGCCGCAATCTCCGCTGCGATCTGCCTCGGCCTCAGATGATCGTGAACACCGTCAGTCGTCAGGATGAAGACGTCGCCTACCTGCAAAGGAACGTGCCGATAGTCGATCTCGATGGACGGAAGCAGACCAAGTGCTTTGGCGATTTGGGTATCCGACCCGGATAGGACAAGGCGATGTTCGCGCGTCAGCGGCTCGACCTCGCTGCCCGAAACCCGCGCAATACGACTATCGCCGACATGAAAGATGTGGGCGCGCTCGCCCTTGAGCACCAGCGCGGAAAAGGTTGCGACATGGGCACGGTCGCGATCTTCCACATGTCGGCTTTGCGCATGCAGCCAGGAGTTGGTGGCGTCGATGACGCGGCTCGCCGACGTCTTCACGGTCCACGCATCGGATGTGCAGTAATAGTCGGTTAGGAAGCTTTTCACCGCCGTCTCGGCCGCGACATGCCCCACGGGGCTGGTAGAGATCCCGTCGGCGATCGCGAGCGCTACCCCCTTCATGGTCAGCGCCACGCCGGACGGCACGACGGCACCATGAAAATCCTGGTTCAACGGCTTGCGCCCGGCCGACGAGTATTGCCCGATGCTGACGCGTAGCGCAGCGGTGTCGCGAATGTTGAGCATCACGGGATCCAGATAGGATCGGTCCCGCCCACGGCAGGACCGATCCTCGTTTTTATCTGTTATTCTGCTGCGACGAGGCGCGCCGCAGGCTTCTCGGTCACCTTGCGGCTCGGCGATGTGCGGTAGTGGGTGGCGTAGATCATCCCGCCTACGAAGGTCAGTCCCCCGACGAGATTGCCGACGACGGTGGGGATTTCGTTCCAGATGAAGTAGTCCGCCCAGGTGAACTGGCCGCCCAGCATGATGCCCGAGGGGAAGAGGAACATGTTGACGATCGAGTGCTCGAAGCCGAGGTAGAAGAAGATGAGGATCGGCATCCACATCGCAATCACCTTGCCGGACACCGAGGTCGACATCATCGCGGCGATGACGCCGGTCGAGACCATCCAGTTGCACATGACCGCACGGATGAAGAGCGTCAGCATCCCCGAAGCGCCGGCGGCAGCGTAGCCGAGCGTCCGCGATTCACCGATCACCCCAATCTTCTGCCCGACTGCATTCGGTGCCTCCGAGAAACCCATTGTGAAGATGATGGCCATGAAAACCGCGGTTGTCATTGCACCGGCAAAATTGCCGATGAAGACCAGACCCCAGTTGCGAAGGATACCGCCCACCGTGACACCGGGCCGCTTGGCAATCAGCGCCAGCGGAGCAAGTGTGAAGACGCCGGTCAGCAGGTCAAACCCCATCAGGTAGAGCATGCAAAAGCCCACGGGGAACAACAGCGCGCCGATGAGCGGATTTCCGGTATTGACGGTTACAGTAACCGCGAATGCTGCTGCGAGCGCCAATATGGCACCGGCCATATAGGCCCTTATGAGGGTATCCTTTGTGGACATGAAGACTTTGGACTCGCCCGCATCGATCATTTTCGTGGCGAATTCCTGGGGTGCTACATAGGACATCGAGTTTCCTTTCGCGATGCAGGAGACGGCTCAGCAAGCCGCGGTGGTTGCAGTGAGGTTGAGGTAGACGTTGCGACCTTCGATCCGTACGGGGAAGGTTGATGTCCTTCCGTCGTCGGCGCCTTGGGCCTCCCCGGTTTCAAGCGAAATCACCCAGTTGTGGAGCGGGCATGTGACGCAGCCGTCATGCACGATCCCCTCGCTGAGCGGCCCGTTCTTGTGCGGGCACTTGTCTTCGAGTGCGAAGACGCGGTCATCAGCGGTCCTGAAGACCGCGATCCGTCTTGCACCATCCTTGATGCGCCGAGATCCCTGGCGCGGAATGTCGTCAATCGTTCCGATGAGAGCCCACGCCGTCTCGGCGAAAGTGGTATGCGCGTTCATTCCGCTGCCTCCTTCTGGATGACGGCCATCGGGTTGAATTCGTGCTTGTCCTTGCCGGAGACGCGCTCCGACCACGGGTCGACCTGGGCGAACTTCTGGCTGAACACGAAGCGTTCGTAGTAGGCTTGGCGCTTGTCGCCATCCTCCATGATCTGCCGGCGGATCTCGTCGACGCCGATGCGCTTGGCCCACTTGTAGATGCGCTCGAGATACCGACCCTGCTCCCGGTACATCTGGGTCAAAGCAACGATGTGCTGGAGCGCCTCGTCCTCGGTCCTGACCAGGCCAAGTACCTCGGTTCCCTTGATGTCCAGTCCGGCCGCACCCGCGAAATGGATCTCGAAGCCGGAATCGACGCAGATGATGCCGATATCCTTGCAGGTCGCCTCCGCGCAGTTGCGCGGGCAGCCGGAGACGGCCATCTTGAGCTTGGCGGGTGTCCAGGATCCCCACATGAATTTCTCGATGCGGATGCCGAGGCCCGTGGAATCCTGGGTCCCGAAACGACACCAGTCGGACCCGACGCAAGTCTTCACCGTCCTCAGCCCCTTGGCATAGGCCTGGCCGGAGACAAAGCCGGCCTTGCCGAGATCCGCCCATACAGCCGGCAGGTCTTCCTTCTCGATCCCGAGCAGGTCGATGCGCTGACCGCCGGTCACCTTCACCGCCGGAATTTTGAATTTGTCGACGACATCCGCGATTGCCCGCAATTCCTTCGAGGAAGTCATTCCGCCCCACATGCGTGGGACGACAGAATAGGTGCCGTCCTTCTGGATGTTGGCGTGGACGCGCTCGTTGATGAAGCGCGACTGGTAGTCGTCGGCATACTCGTCCGGCCAGTCGCAGACGAGGTAGTAGTTCAGCGCCGGTCGACACTTGGCGCAACCGCAGGAGGTCTTCCATTCCAGTTCCTGCATGACGGCCGGGATGGTCTTCAGGCCCTTCGCCTTGATCAGCCGGCGGACGTCGTCGTGACCGAGGTCGGTGCAGGGGCACATCGGCGTCACGGCGGCGGGATTGTAGCGATCGCCAAGCGTCAGCGTCATCAACTGCTCGACCAAGCCCGTGCAGGTGCCGCAGGAGGCGGATGCCTTCGTGTGGGCGCGAACCTCTTCCAGCGAAGTCAAGCCGCTCGCGGTGATGGCGCCGGTTATCTTACCCTTGCATACGCCATTGCAGCCGCAGATTTCCGCGTCGTCCGGAAGGGCGGCAACCGCGGCCAGAGGATCGAGCGGCGAGGCGCCCTGGTATGCCTGCCCGAAGATCAGTGTGTCCCGCATCGCAGAGATGTCGGCGCCCTTCTTCTTCAGGTTGTTGAGCCAGGCGCCATCGGCCGTGTCGCCGTAGAGGACCGTGCCGATAATCCGGTTGTCTTTCAGCACGATCCGCTTGTAGACGCCTGCGGTGGCATCTCGCAGGACGATTTCCTCACGGCCCTCTCCCTCGGCGAAATCGCCGAGCGAATAGAGATCGATCCCCGTGACCTTCAGCTTGGTCGGGGTGTCGGAATGGACGAAGGCTGGGCCACGGTCGCCGGCGAGACGGGACGCCGCGATCCTCGCCATCTCGTAGAGAGGGGCCACGAGGCCGTAGACTTGCCCTGCCACTTCTGCACATTCCCCGACTGCGAGGATGTTGCCGTCGGACGTCTGCATGCCCGCATCGACGACAATGCCTCGGTTGACGGCAAGCCCTGCGTCTCGAGCGAGCGCCACGTTCGGACGGATGCCAACCGCCATGACGACCAGTGAGGCGCCAATGACGCGGTCGTCGTCGAGCGCGACGCCTTCAACCCTGCCCTCGCCAACGATCGCCTTGGTATTAGCTTTGCAGATAACCTTGATGCCCCGCTCCTCGACCGCCTTCTGCAGGAGATAGCCCGCGGCCGGATCGAGCTGCCGCTCCATCAGGGTCGGCATAACATGGAGGACGGTGACATCCATGCCGCGATGAGCAAGACCCGCTGCGGCTTCCAGTCCGAGCAGTCCGCCACCGATCACCACCGCCTTCTCGCGCGACTGCGCCGCAAGCAGCATGGCGTTGACGTCGTCGACGTCGCGGTAGGTAATCACCCCCGGCAGATCCGCCCCGGGCACGGGAATGATGAACGGCACCGACCCGGTTGCTATCACCAGCTTGTCGTATGGCTCCATAACGCCGTGATCGGAAGTGACGGTTTTGGCGCCCCGATCGATCGCGACGATTCGATGCCCCTTGTAGAGGGTGATGCCGTTGTCGATGTACCAGCCATCGCCGTGAATGACGATCTGCTCATAGCTCTTCTCTCCAGACAGTACCGGCGAAAGCATGATGCGATCGTAGTTCACACGTGGTTCCGCGTTGAAGATGGTCACGTCGTATCGGCCAGGCGCCTGCTCGAAGAGATGCTCCAGCATCCGTCCGGGGGCCATTCCGTTGCCGATGATGACGAGCTTCTCGGTCGTGGTAGTCATGGGCTCTCCTCGATGGAGGGGGGGGTCGAAAACGAAAAAAACGCCGCTCGGAGTCGCGCTTGCGGGACGGGCCCGTGCTGCAAAATCCTTGCGACGTCGATGTCTGTGGCGGGCGCGGCTGTTGCGCCCTAAAGTCCGATCTCCATTGATCGGCCTGCTCTATACCAAGCAAAGCCTGTGCCAGATTGGATGGAAAGGTCTAACTAATTGGCGAAGCAAGAAATTTTCCCGAATCCGCCGCAGTCGCCGAGAGCAGCACTCAACGATATTGCCGAACATTTGGGCGAAACAGCCGATTTCTGATGCCGGTCAATTGAGCAGCGACGACGCAGACCCAAAAACGTCGGACCGCGCATCGCGCGCAGGTTCTACATCTCGTGCTCGTCCCGTCCACCAAGCTCGCGACGCGCGATCGGAAAGTGTCGAACATAGTCGTGGAGTCTTCGAGGATCGAAGACATACCCGTCCATGAACCTGTCTCCCGGCCGGTCACCTTCCATCCGCAGGTCGTCCTCGTCAGGGGCTGCAGCATCGCCTAGCGCCGAACGGAAGATGTCGGGCCGGTAAGAAGCCAGGGCAGCGGCTATTCCCTTCTCGGAACAGGTGGCCTGGCCCCAGCGGATCATCTGGCTGTAGATCCACAGAGCCTGGCTCAGGCGCGGATAGCTGGCGTGCTGGGCGTGGAACGAGAAGTAGCTCGGGATGACGCGGCGGGTGCCCTGCGCGTCCAGACTGAATTCCCCCGACAGCACATGCCGTATGATCTCGACCGGCGCGCCGACATGGCGCGGATCCGCCAGCGCTTCCGCCAGGGCATCATGGTTTTCCGGCTGATCGCACCACTGTGCTGCAGCATTGAGCGCCACGAGCAGGCGCATGACGGTGTCCGCGTTGCTTTCGGCCCAGTCCGGCCGCATGCCGAGCACCTTCTCCGGCGCGGAGGGCCAGATATCCTGCTTGGCAGCCACGATGCGGCCGACACCCCGCTGGGAGGCAACCATGTTCCACGGTGCACCGACGCAGAAGCCATCGATCGCGCCCGCCGCAAGCGCATCGGAGGTCATCGGCGGTGGCACGACAACCAGCCTGACGTCCACGTCGGGATCAATCCCCCCGGCCGCCAGCCAATAACGGAACTCGTAATTGTGGGAAGAGAAAGGATAGGTCATGCCCAGCGTCGGCGGCTGCTCGCTCGCCGCTTTCATGGTTTGGACCACCAGGGCAAGCGCACGGGCATGATCGAGCGCGCTGGCATCATCGCCAATGTCGGCAGTGTCTTGCATGCGGGCAAATAGCCTCGTCGAGAGCGTGATCGCGTTGCCGCCCCGTCCGAGCGAGAAAGGCGTGATCGTGGGCGAGGGGTTTGAGCCGAGACCAAGCATGGATGCCACCGGCATGGGCGACAGCATGTGGGCGATGTCGAACTGACGGAAAGCCAGACGGTCGCGTACATTGGCCCAGGAAACATCCCGGACAAGTTCGAGCCTTAGGCCTTCCCGCTCCGCGAAACCAAAGACGGATGCGGCAATCAGCACGGATGCATCGACAAGCGGTATAAAGCCGGCGCGGAGGACACGCGTCCCTTCCGAAGGCACGATTGCGGGAGCAGGCAAGCTAGGTCCAGTGCGGTTGCGTCTGGTCACCATGTTCATTCCAGTTTCCTCAAGGCCTTTTCGCCGGGCTCGCATTCAAAGGAGCAGCCGTGCCGCCGTTACGATGCTCTGGGCGATGTCCGCCATCTTCTTCTTTTCGTTCATCGCGGACTGGCGCAGGAGGGCGAATGCCTCCTCCTCCGACAGACCCCGCATCTTCATGAGAATTCCCTTCGCACGCTCAACCACCTTCCGCTCTTCCAGCGCCGAGCGCGCCTCCGCCAACTCACGCTGCAGGCGGCTGAAGGCGTTGAAGCGACTGACGGCCATGTCCAGTATCGACTTCACCCGCTCCTTCTTGAGCCCGTCGACGATATAGGCGGAGACTCCAGCATCGACGGCCGCCTCTATGGACGCCGTATCCGACCGATCGACGAACATCGCAATCGGACGCCCGACGGTTCGGGTAAGTTGGAACAGGTGCTCCATCATGTCCCGGTTCGGATTCTCGATGTCGATGATGATGACGTCGGGCTGCAGCGTTTCGATCGTCCGCGCGACCCCGTTGACCTCATGGATCACGTTGACGCGATCATGCCCGGCCTCGCGCAGTCCCTCCTCGATGATGGAGGCGCGAATGGCATTTTCATCGATCACGAGGATGGTGAGTTCGGCCTGGGACATTCGCTAACGATGCCGCAGCGCAGCAATTCTGGCAAGCATCATTGTCTAAAAAATATGCGTGCTATGGAATTGATGAAAAATAGTTCATTCGGGTCGGAAATTCATACGGTGAGATGCCGGCGAGCTTCTTCCGTATCCAGGGACTCGGCTCCACCCTCGTGGACTATCTCGCCGCGGTCCATGATGTAGACCTGGTCCGCGAGTTCGCGGCAGAAATCCAGGTATTGTTCGACCAGCAAGATCGCCATGCCGGTCGAATCCCTCAGGTAGCGGATGGCGCGGCCGATATCCTTGATGATCGACGGTTGGATACCTTCCGTCGGCTCGTCCAGCACTAGGATCTTCGGCCGCATGACCATGGCGCGGCCGATCGCCAGCTGTTGCTGCTGCCCGCCGGAGAGGTCCCCGCCACGCCGTGACAGCATGCTGCCGAGGACGGGAAACAGGCTGAAGATCTCGTCGGGGATGAAGCGCTCCTTGCGGGGAAGCGGGGCAAAGCCGCTTTCCAGGTTCTCCTGAACGGTCAGCAGCGGAAAGATTTCCCGCCCCTGCGGCACGTAGCCGACGCCGCGCTTCGCCCGTGCATAAGGTGCCAGCCCGTTCAGCGGCGCCTCGTTGAAGCGGATCGTTCCGGCGCTCACCGGGTGCTGTCCGGTGATGGCGCGCAGCAGCGAGCTCTTGCCGACGCCGTTGCGGCCGAGCACGCAGGTGATCTTGCCCATCTCCGCGGTCAAAGAGATGCCGCGAAGAGCTTGGGCCGCGCCGTAGTGCAGGTTGATGTTGTCTACCGTCAGCATGATTAACGTCCCAGATAATTCTCGACGACCTTCGGATCGCTCGAGACGAAGTCGATCGATCCTTCGGCCAGCACTGAGCCCTCCGCCAGGCACGTCACCTTCACCCCGAGATCGCGGATGAAGCCCATGTCGTGCTCGACGACGACGACGGAGCGGGTTTTCGCGATCTCGCGGAGCAGGATCGCAGTCTCCGCAGTCTCCGCGTCGGTCATGCCGGCCACCGGCTCGTCGACGAGGAGAAGCTTCGGCTCCTGCGCCAAGAGCATGCCGATCTCCAGCCACTGCTTCTGGCCGTGCGAAAGATTGGCGGCGAGCTCGTCCCTGCGGTGCGTCAGGCGGATCGTCTCGAGGATCTCCTCAATGCGCGCGCGATCCTCAGCTGTGAGCTTGTAGAACAGCGTGGCGAAGACGCCGCGGGAACGGTTGAGTGCGAGCTCCAGATTGTCCCAAACGCTATGGCTCTCAAACACAGTCGGCTTCTGGAACTTGCGGCCGATGCCGAGCTGGGCGATGTCTGCTTCATCCCGCTTGGTGAGATCGATCGTGTCTTCGAACAGGACCGTGCCGCTGTCGGGGCGGGTCTTGCCGGTGATGATGTCCATCATCGTCGTCTTGCCGGCGCCGTTGGGGCCGATGATGGCCCGAAGCTCACCCGGCTCGACCACGAAGGAAAGCGCGTTCAACGCCTTGAAGCCGTCGAAGGAGACTGACACGTTGTCGAGATAAAGCAGGCTCTTCGCGCGTGTTTCGGCAACCGTTGTCATGATCCTACTCCGCCGCTTGCGGCAGGAGATCGACATCCCTGCCATTTTCTCGTTCCGCCGCCGCCCTCAGTTGCCTGCGGGCGTTCCAGCCCTGCTGGATCGTGCCGACGATACCCTTGGGAAGGAACAGGGTGACCGCGATGAACAGGCCGCCCAGCGCGTAGAGCCAGAACTCGGGAAAGGCGCCGGTGAAGAAGCTCTTGCCGGCATTGACGAGAACTGCGCCGATGATGGGTCCAACAAGCGTGCCGCGGCCTCCAACCGCCGTCCAAACAACCACCTCGATGGAATTGGCCGGCGCGAACTCGCCCGGATTGATAATGCCGACCTGCGGCACGAAGAGCGCACCCGCGATGCCCGCCATCATGGCCGAAACAACGAAGGTGAAGAGCTTGATGTTCTCCACCCGGAAGCCGAGGAAGCGTACACGGCTTTCGGCATCGCGCACCCCGACCAGCACCTTGCCGAACTTCGAGCGCACGATAGCCGACGCGATCAGCAGGCAGAGCGCCAGCATGATGGCCGACATCGCAAACAGCACGTTGCGCGTCCCGGCGGCCTGGACCGGGAAGCCGAGGATCTCCTTGTAGTCCGTCAGTCCGTTATTGCCGCCGAAGCCCATGTCGTTGCGGAAGAAGGCGAGCATCAGCGCATAGGTCATCGCCTGCGTGATGATCGACAGATACACGCCGTTGACGCGGCTGCGGAAGGCAAACCAGCCGAACAGGAAGGCAAGCAGCCCCGGAACCACCAGCACCATCAGCATGGCAAAGGGGAACATGTCGAAGCCGTACCAGAACCACGGCAGTTCCTGCCAGTTGAGGAAGACCATGAAATCCGGCAGGACCGGATTGCCGTAGACGCCGCGCGAACCGATCTGGCGCATGAGATACATACCGATGGCATAGCCGCCGAGCGCGAAAAAGGCGCCGTGGCCGAGCGAGAGGATGCCGCAATAGCCCCAGACGAGATCGAGCGCGAGCGCCAGCAGTGCGTAGCAGAGATACTTGCCGAACAGCGACACCGCGTAAGTCGGAACGTGGAAGGCACTTTCGGGCGGCACCAGGAGGTTCAATGCCGGCACAAGCAGAGCAGTCGCAAGCAGGATGCCGATGGCGACGACGATCTTGCCGTCCAGCGCGCGAAGAACGAAACCGGTGATCATGCTTCCACCGCCCTTCCCTTGAGCGCGAAGAGGCCGCGCGGTCGCTTCTGAATGAAGAGGATGATCAGTACCAGCACGAGGATCTTGCCGAGCACGGCGCCGGCCCATGGCTCGAGGAACTTGTTGAGGACTCCGAGCGACAGCGCGCCGACCAAGGTGCCCCAGAGGTTTCCGACGCCGCCGAACACGACAACCATGAAGCTGTCGATGATGTAGCTCTGGCCGAGGTTCGGTGAGACGTTGTCGATCTGCGAAAGCGCCACGCCAGCGATACCGGCAATCCCGGAGCCGAGCGCAAAGGTAAAGGCGTCAACCCAAGGCGTGCGGACGCCCATGGAAGAAGCCATGCGCCGGTTCTGCGTCACCGCCCGCATCTGCAGTCCGAAGGACGATTTCTTCATCAGCACCAGCAGCGCAACGAAGATCGAAAGTGAGAAGATGATGATCCACATGCGGTTCCAGGTGACCGTCATGCCGCCAAGCGGAAACGAGCCGGACATCCAGGAAGGGTTGCCGACCTCCTGGTTCGTCGGCCCGAAGATCGACCGGATCGCCTGCTGCAGGATGAGCGAAATCCCCCAGGTGGCGAGCAGGGTTTCCAATGGGCGGCCGTAAAGGAAGCGGATCACGCCACGCTCGATCGCCAGTCCGACCGCCGCCGTCACCAGGAAGGCGACAGGCAGCGCGATGGCAAGCGACCAGTCGAAGAGCTGCGGCGCGCTGGAACGGATGATGTCCTGGACGACGAACGTGGAATAGGCGCCGAGCATGACCATCTCACCATGCGCCATGTTGATGATGCCCATCACCCCAAAGGTGATTGCAAGCCCGATTGCCGCGAGCAGCAGCACCGAGCCGAGCGACAGGCCATACCAGACATTCTGCGCCATGTCCCAAAGCGCAATCTCGCTCTCGATCGCGCCGATCGCCTTGTCGATGTCCGGCTGAAGGCTGGCGTCGACCGAGCCATAGGCGCCGCGCAGCACGCCGATCGCGTCGCGTCCGCCGTAGTTGCGGATTCGCTCAATAGCCTCGCGCTTCTCCTCGATGGAGCGGCCGGAGGTGAGCAGCGACACGGCGCGTGCCTCCTCCATTCTGGCCCTCACCTCGCCGTCGATTTCCTTGGCAAGAGCGGTTTCGATAAGCTCGAGATTGTCTTCACTCGGTGCGGCAAGCATGGTGTCGGCCGCTTTCAGCCGGGCTTTGGGGTTCGGACTCATCAGCGTCAGGCCGCCGAGTGCGGCCCGGATGGCGCGACGCAGGTTGTTGTTGACCTTGACCTTGCTGACGGCGGATTTCGCCACCTCGCCAGCGCTTTCGCCGGTCAGTGGATCGAGCAGTTCCAGCTTCGATCCGGCAGGCTTGGTCATGAACACGGCGTCATCGGACTTGCGGGCGTAGAGATCACCCTCGGAGAAGGCTTCCAGTGCCGGTACGACGCGCGCATCACCCGTCGCGGCGATCTGAGCAATCAGCTCTTCCGCCTGCTGGAAATTGGCATCGGCCAATTGATCGATGAGAGGCTTGGGATCGCTCTGCGCCAGGGACGGCGCGGCGAAGGAAAGGATCAGAATAATCAGACTGACGAAACGGATTGCCATGCTCTTGTCCCCCGGTTGGCTGCGCGTGACGGGCGCGATCCGCCCTTCATCCGCCTGCCGGCACCTTCCCCCTCACCCGGGAGAAGAACATCTGCGCCATTCCCGCATGAGCGAGAAGGCGATTGAGGCGCTGACCCTCTTCCCAGTGCGGGAAGAGGGCCGGGGCTGGAGGGTGGTCTGATCAGCTGCCCTTGCCGCCGCACTTGCCGGTGGCGACGTTGAAGTTGCCGCACTCCATCGGCTTGCGCCAATCGGCGATGAGGTCCTTCGAGTCCGGCAGGTAGTCGGACCATTCGTCCCCGACGACGGCCGGCGTTTCCTGGACAACCTCAAACTGGCCGTCCGCCTGGATCTCACCGATCAGCACGGGCTTGGTGATGTGGTGGTTCGGCATCACGGTAGAATAACCTCCCGACAGGTTCGGCACTGCAACGCCGATGATCGAGTCGAGAACAGCGTCGGTATCGGTTGTGCCGGCCGCTTCGACGGCCTTCACCCAGGCATTGAAGCCGATATAGGCGGCTTCCATCGGGTCGTTGGTCACGCGCTTGTCGTTGTTGGTGAAGGCGTGCCAGGTCTCGATGAACTCGGCATTGGCCTCACTTTCAACGGACTGGAAGTAGTTCCAGGCGGCCAGATGGCCGACCAGCGGGCCGGTGTCCAGACCCGCCAGTTCTTCCTCGCCGACGGAGAAGGCGACAACCGGGATGTCTTCCGCCTTGATGCCCTGGTTTGCCAGTTCCTTGTAGAAGGGCACATTGGCATCGCCGTTGATGGTCGACACCACGGCGGTCTTCTTCCCGGCGGAACCGAAGTTCTTGATGTCCGTCACGATCGTCTGCCAGTCGGAGTGACCGAACGGCGTGTAGTTGATCATGATGTCTTCCTCGGCCACGCCCTTCGACATCAGGTAGGCCTTGAGGATCTTGTTCGTGGTCTGCGGATAGACGTAGTCGGTGCCGGCGAGCACCCAGCGCTCGACGCCTTCCGTTTCGGCAAGGTAATCGACGGCGGGGATGGCCTGCTGGTTTGGAGCAGCACCCGTGTAGAAGATATTGCGCGAGGATTCTTCACCTTCGTACTGGACCGGATAGAACAGGATCGAGTTCAGCTCTTCGAAGACCGGCAACACAGACTTGCGTGACGAGGATGTCCAGCAACCGAACACGGCAGCTACCTTGTCCTGGCTGATCAGTTGGCGAGCCTTCTCGGCAAACAGCGGCCAGTCGGAGGCCGGATCGACGACAACGGCTTCGAGCTTCTTGCCGAGGACGCCGCCCTTTTTGTTCTGCTCTTCAACGAGCATCAACATGGCGTCCTTCAGCGTGGTCTCGGAAATGGCCATCGTGCCCGAAAGGGAGTGCAGCACGCCGATCTTGATCGTATCTTCCTGCGCCAACGCGCCATGGAATGCCGTGGTGGAGAGCGCAGCGGCTAGCAGCGCTCCGCCAAGCTTTGCGGAAATCTTCATGATCGAACCCCTCTTCTTGTTCGTTCGCAACCGGAAGCGGGACGCTTTCGCCGTTGCTGGAGGGACTATCCGATGCTGCACCGCAAACCCGTATACGTAGAATGACGTACAGACGGGGGAGAAGTGGGAAACGTCAGCCAATCGATATCGTTGACAGCAAGGAACTGCTGTCCCGATAGTCGGTCGCGGGAGGGAACACGATGGACGTTACAACGATCGGCTTCACCAAGACGACCGCAGAGAACTTCTTCCGGCGCCTGAAATCGGCTGGCGTGAAGAGGGTGATCGACGTGCGGCTGCACAACACCTCCCAACTGGCGGGCTTCGCCAAGGCAGACGACCTGCCGTTCTTCCTGAGTGAACTCTGCGGCGCGGATTACGTGCATGAGCCGCTTCTGGCGCCGACGGAGGAGATCATGACCACGTTCAAGAAGCAGAAGGGCGACTGGAACGTCTTCAGGGAAAGCTTCCTGGGGCTGATGGCGGATCGGAAGATCGAGAGCCAGTTCAAGGCGGAAGCCTTCGACGGTAGCTGCCTGCTCTGCTCGGAAGACAAGCCACACCAGTGCCACCGGAGCCTCGTCGTCGATTACCTCAACAGCAAATGGGGCGGCAGGCTCGCCGTCAGACACTTGTGATCCTGCTTCCGGAGGGCTTGCCAAACCCTTCACCGCGCATAAGAGTGCCTAATTGGAAGTCAAATTTATGAGGGCGCTAGTTATTAGGCATGGCCGCACGGCAACGCATCATTCCGGTTCGCCGGGAGTACAACCGCTGGGTCGCGGACCAGACGCTGGAAGACTATGCTCTACGTTTCACGGCAAAGAGCGCCCGACGCTTTTCCTCTACGCGGATTTCTCACACGGCGATCGGCGCTATCTCTTTTCTAGCGCTGGAAGCGATCGGCGGCACGATTACCCTCTCCTACGGCACCACCAATGCCTTCTTCGCCATCATCGCCGCCGCCGTCGCCATGCTGGTGGTCGGCCTTCCGATCAGCCGTTATGCGATCCGCCACGGGGTCGACATCGACCTGCTGACCCGTGGCGCAAGCTTCGGTTATATCGGCTCGACGGTGACATCGCTCATCTATGCGAGCTTCACCTTTATGCTGTTCGCGATCGAAGCGTCGATCATGACCGGCGCACTGCAGCTCGCCTTCGGCATCCCGCCCTGGATCGGCTACATCATCAGCGCCGTCGTGGTGATCCCTCTGGTCATCTACGGGGTTCGGCTGATCTCGCGATTCCAATTGGTGACCCAACCTTTCTGGATCGTGCTCAACATCCTGCCTTTCCTCTTCATCGCCTTCCTTGACTGGGAGAAGTTCGACCTGTGGCGGTCCTTTGCCGGTATCGATCACTCCAACGGCGAGGTCGCAGGTGCAGCACCCTTCAGCCTCCTGGAATTCGGGGCCGCGTCCGCCGTTATCCTGGCGCTGATGCCGCAGATCGGCGAACAGGTGGACTTCCTACGCTTCCTGCCTGCGGAGGGCCAGCGGAAGTGGCGGCACCGAGTTGCAGTCTTCCTTGCAGGGCCGGGATGGGTGGTGGTTGGCGTTCCCAAATTGCTGGCCGGCTCCTTTCTCGCCGTGCTCACGCTCTCCACAGGCATTCCGGCTCAGGAAGCGGCGGACCCGGCGCATATGTACCTGGCGGCCTTCGGCTACATGATCCCGCACGATACGGCCGCGCTCCTGCTGATGGCGGCATTCGTGGTCGTCTCACAGCTGAAGATCAACGTGATGAACGCCTATGCGGGTTCGCTTGCCTGGTCGAACTTCTTCTCGCGCCTCACACACAGCCATCCGGGCCGCGTCGTTTGGCTGATCTTCAACGTGGCGATCGCCCTCCTCCTGATGGAACTCGGGATCTACAGGTTGCTCGAAGCGACGCTCGGCATCTTCTCCATCATCGCCATGTCCTGGCTCTGCACCATCTCTGCGGATCTCTTCATCAACAAGCCGCTTGGCCTGTCGCCGCCCGGCATAGAGTTCAAGCGTGCGCATCTCTACGACATCAACCCGGTCGGCCTTGGAGCCATGGGCGGGTCGGCTGCCATTGCGCTTGCCGCCCATTTAGGCCTGTTCGGGCCGGTGATGGCTTCGCTCTCCACTTATCTGACGCTCATTGCCTTCCTGCTGTCGCCGGCCATCGCCTATGCGACCAACGGCAAGTTCTACCTCGCTCGCAAGCCCCGTCACAGCTGGAAGAGCCTCGCCTCCATTACCTGCTCCATTTGCGAACACCCCTTCGAGCCCGAGGACATGGCTTGGTGCCCGGCCTATGCGGCGCCGATCTGCTCGCTCTGCTGCTCGCTCGACAGCCGCTGCCACGACATGTGCAAGCCCAACGCGCGGCTCCATGCGCAGGTGGGCTCGGTGGCGAAGGCGGTGCTGCCGCAGACTGTCATCGCCAAGCTAACTACGCGCCTCGGCCGCTACGCCGTGGCGGCGGCACTCTCCATCTCGGTGATCGGCGCCATCCTCGCAATGATCGCTTATCAGGTGGGGCTCGCGGCACCGGCCAATGCCGAGGTCATCTACAGCACGATCATCATCGTCTTCTTCGTCTTCGCCATCATCGCCGGTGTTGTCTCCTGGTTCTACGTGCTCGCCCATGACAGCCGGGTCGTGGCCGAAGAGGAATCTTCTCGCCAGAACACCCTGCTCCTACGCGAGATCGCCGCCCACAAGAAAACGGATGCCGCCCTGCAGCAGGCAAAGGAGACGGCGGAGGCGGCCAACAGGGCGAAGAGCCGCTACGTCGTCGGCCTCTCCCACGAATTGCGCACGCCGCTCAACGCCGTCCTGGGCTATACGCAGATCCTCGAACGGGACGAAACCATCCCCGCGCCGCGGCAGTCGGCGATCAAGGTCATCAAGCGCTCCGCCGACCACCTGTCGGGTCTGATCGACGGCCTGCTCGACATCTCCAAGATCGAAGCGGGCCGGTTGCAGGTTTATTCGAACGAGATCAACATTCAGGACTTCCTCGACCAGATCGTCGAAATGTTCTCTCTTCAGGCGCAGGCGAAGGGGCTGCAGTTCGAGCACGAGCGCGTCCGCAGCCTGCCACTCTACGTACGCACCGACGAGAAGCGGCTTCGCCAGATCCTCGTCAACCTGCTCTCCAACGCGATCAAGTTCACAGATGCCGGGACGGTCCGCTTCGACGTTGCCTATAGGAGCCAGGTAGCGACTTTCACGGTTACCGATACCGGACGCGGTATTCCGGAGAAGGACCAGACGCGCATCTACGAGCCCTTTCAGCGCGGTGAGGCCGACACGGTGAAACCGATGCCGGGACTTGGTCTCGGCCTGACCATCACGCGGCTGCTCACAAACACCCTGGGCGGCGAGATTTCCGTCGCGAGCACAGAGGGTGAGGGCTCGACCTTCAGGGTGCGGCTGATGCTTGCGGCCGTAGACCGCCCCAGCACCGCGCCCGCGCCGGCGCGCCGCATCATTTCCTACAGCGGTCCGCGACGGACCATCGTCGTGGTCGACGACAACGAGGATCATCGCGACCTGATGCGGGAACTGCTCGTGCCTATGGACTTTGTGGTCCTCACGGCGGCGAGCGGGCCGGACTGCCTGACACTGATCGAGGGTATGCGACCGGACCTCTTCCTCGTGGATATTTCCATGCCGGGCATGAGTGGCTGGGATCTGGTGACGAAGCTACGCGACGGTGGGCAGACGGCACCGATCGTCATGCTCTCTGCCAATATCGGCGATGGCTCGGTCGCCACGGCCGAAGGCCACAGTGATGCTATCGGCAAGCCAGTCAACATGCGCCAGCTGAGCGACCGCCTGGCCGTTCATCTCGGCCTGACCTGGATCTACGAAAGCGATCAAGCTACCGCCATCGCCATACCCTCGCCGGCAAAATTGGTGAGCCCAGGAGAAAATCACCTCCATGACCTGTTGCGGTTGGGCGAGATCGGCTACGTGCGGGGGATCGAGACAAAGCTTGCCGATCTGGCGCAGACGGAGGAGTACCGGCCATTCGCGGCCGAACTGGGCACCTATATTCAGGCTTTTGACTTCGACGGCTACATGACCTTCCTGAACCGCTTCATCGGAGAAACGACGACAGATGGCTGACGCCGCCCATCCCCGCGACATCGTGCTCCTGGTGGACGACAGTCCCGAAGCTCTTGGTTTCCTCACCGAAGCCCTGGAGCAAACTGGGTTCTCTGTGCTGATCGCGACGTCCGGCCAGGCGGCGCTCAATATCGTCGATCGCATCACGCCCGACCTAATCCTGCTCGACGCCGTGATGCCGGCCATGGATGGCTTCGCCACCTGCCGAAAGCTGAAGGCCAATCCCTCTGTCTCGCAGGTCCCGGTGATCTTCATGACCGGGTTGACGGAGACGGAGCACATTGTGCATGCGCTCGATTCCGGCGGTGTCGATTACCTGAGCAAGCCTATAGATATCGACGAATTGCGGGCACGCATACGTGTCCATCTCGCAAACGCACGCTCGGTTCAGAGCGCGCGCGTGGCACTCGACGCGGCCGGCCGCCACCTGCTCGCGATCCACCGCAACGGCAGCATCCATTGGTCGACGCCGCAAGCCATGCGCCTGGTCGACGCCGCGACGGGCAGTGACACCGGACTGGAGGCCGTGGCAGTTCACCTCGCTGGCTGGCTCTCCCAACGAGCCGATGGAGGTGGCTCGCGAGACGCTTCCTTCTCGTTGGCGCCCGACAGCGAAACCACCCTGAACTTTACTTTTCTCGGAGCAATCGGCGCCGACGAATTCCTTTTCCGCCTCAGCGGCTCCGGCGGCCGCTCAGGTTCGAGCATGCTGCGCCAGCATTTCGGCCTGACTGCACGGGAGTCGGAGGTGCTGGAATGGATCGCCAAGGGCAAGTCAAACCGTGATATCGGGGAGATTCTTGGCCTTTCCGCGCGAACGGTGAACAAGCACCTGGAGCAGATCTACGTAAAGCTCGGCGTCGAAAACCGCGCGTCGGCTGCCGTAAAGGCCGCGCAGGTTCTTTACTCGATGTAGTCTGTCTAGGGCTGCGACACGCTGAACCTCTTATCGCATCGCATCATATCGTTTAGAGATGGAGGCGAGACATCAGGGACGAGATACCATGGATACGACCTGGCGAGACAAGGGTATTGTCCGATGGACGATCATGGGCCTTCTGGTGGTCGCGTTTCTCGGCGCGGCGGCATGGTACGTGAACGAGCAGAATAACCGCGGCCTGCCTGAAGGATTTGCTGCCGGAAATGGCAGGTTGGAGGCCGACCAGATCGATCTCGCGACACGGCTTGGCGGTCGCGTCTCCGAGATCCGCGTTTCAGAAGGCGATCTCGTGCAGGCCGGCGATGTCGTCGCAGTCATGGATACGTCGGAACTCCAGGCACTGCTGAGCAGCGCTCAGGCAGACGCCGCGCGGGCCGAAAGTCAGATCAACGAGGTGCGTGCTCTCATTCAGCAGAGAGAGGCGGACCTGGCTCTGGCACGCATCGAGTTCCAGCGAACCGAACAGCTGGCCGAGCGCGGGGTCCAGTCACAGGCGCTTGCCGATCGCGCCAAGGCGACACTTGCCGTCGCAGAAGCAGCGGTGGAGGCGGCGCGGGCGCAATTATCCACGGCCGAGCGGGCAGTCGACGCCGCGCGGGCGCTCGCCACTCGTTATGAGACGCAGATTGCCGATTCAACTCTGACCGCACCGGTGTTCGGGCGGATATTGTATCGCTTGGCGCAGCCGGGCGAGGTTATCGCGGCAGGCGGCCGCGTCGTCACGATCATCAACCTCACCCAAGTCTATATGGAAATCTTCCTTCCGGCGGCCGCCACCATGCACACGCCCATCGGCGCAGAGGCACGCATCCGGCTTGACAATATCGACTACGCCATCCCTGCGCGTGTCAGTTTCGTCTCTCCGGAGGCGCAGTTTACGCCACGCACGGTGGAGACGTACGAGGAGCGGGCCGATCTCATGTTCCGGATTCGCGTCCGTGTGCCGGAGGAACTGGTGCGCTCCTATGTCGACCACGTCCGTACCGGCCTTCGCGGTGTCGCCACCATTCGTCTCTCCGGCAATGACACCGAGCCCTGGCCTGCCGAGTTCGTCGGCAAGCCGATCCCGGAAGATGCCTTGCCCAAGGCGGAGTAGGCCATGCAGGGAAGTCCCGCCCCGCTTGCCCGTCTCCAGGGGCTCACCCACCGCTACGGCCGGACCATCGCGCTTGACGACGTAACTCTCGACCTGCCACGCGGGAAGATGCTCGGCGTGATCGGTCCTGACGCGGTGGGAAAGTCGACGCTTCTGGGACTGCTCGCCGGGGTAAGGCGTCAGCAAATCGGCTACCTTGAAGTGCTGGGCGGGGAGCTCAGACGGCCGGCCAACCGCAGGATGGTTCAGCCCCGCATCGCCTACATGCCGCAGGGCCTGGGAAAGGCCCTCTACAAGGAACTCTCCGTCCGCGAGAATATCGACTTCTTCGCTCGACTGCATGGTCGCGACAACCGGCATGGAGCGCAGCGGATTAACCGCTTGCTTCGTGCCACGGGTCTCGATCCTTTCCAGGACCGGCCGGCGGGAAAGCTCTCTGGCGGCATGAAGCAGAAGCTGGGCCTCTGCTGTTCGCTGATCCACGAGCCTGAATTTCTCATTCTCGACGAACCCACGACCGGTGTCGATCCCCTGTCCCGCCGTCAGTTCTGGGACCTGATCGATGAGTTGCGCCGCGAGAGCGGCGAGATGAGCGTGCTGGTGTCGACCGCCTACATGGAAGAGGCGGCCCGCTTCGACTGGCTCGCGGCAATGGATGACGGCTGTGTGCTTGCGACCGGCAGCCCCGCCGAACTGCTGGAACGAAGCGGGACCGAGAACCTTGAAGCCGCCTACGTCTCCTTCCTGCCTCCGGAAAAACGCGGCGCAGCGTTTGACGGCGGGCCGATCGCCAAGCGAGAACTCGACGGCGGCGCCCCCGTCATCATCGCGCGGGGGCTCACGAAACGCTTCGGCGCCTTCACCGCGGTCCGCGACGTCAGTTTCGAGATCCGTCGCGGCGAGATCTTCGGCTTCCTGGGCTCCAATGGCTGCGGCAAGACCACCACGATGAAGATGCTGACGGGACTTTTGCCGCCTACCGAAGGCGATGCCGAGGTCTTCGGTCGGCCGATCCGCCACGGTGGGACGGTGGGCCGCGAGGATGTTGGCTTCATGTCGCAGAGCTTCACCCTCTACGGCGAACTGACGGTGGTTGAGAACCTGCGCCTGCATGCCCGCCTCTACCATCTGGAACCCGACTATGCGCGCGCTCGGATGCGGGAGTTGCTGCTGGATTTCGGCCTGTCGGAACACGCCGACGAGCGGACCGGCAAACTGCCTCTCGGGCTGAAGCAGCGTGTGTCGCTGGCCTGCGCGGTGCTGCACGAACCGCCGATGCTGATCCTCGACGAGCCGACATCGGGCGTGGACCCGGTCGCGCGAGACGAGTTCTGGAAGCTGCTCACCCGCCTGGCCCAGAACGACGGCGTGACGATATTCATTTCCACGCATTTCATGAACGAGGCCATGCGCTGCGACCGCATTTCGCTGATGCATGCGGGGCGGGTCCTGGTCTGCGACACGCCGGAAACGCTTGCGCACGAGGCGGCATCAGATTCTCTGGAGGAGACGTTCATCCGCTACATATCGGAAGCGGACCGCAGCCTTGCTGAACCACCTGCGCCCGCCCCCGAGACAGCGTTGGACCCCGTCGGGCGAAAGCGAGGCCATTGGCTGACGCGGTGGCTGCCTTACCGGATGCTTGCCATCAACCGGCGTGAACTGCAGGAGGTCATCCGCGATCCCGTGCGCCTCGCCTTCGCCTTCTGCGGCAGCATGATCCTGATGCTTCTCTTTGCCTATGGCATCTCTATCGACACCGAGGGACTGACCTTCGCCGCATTCGATCAGGATCGGACACCCGAAAGCCGGGCTTATCTCGCAAGCTTCGAAGGGTCGAACATCTTCATCGAGCGCCCCGAGGTGCATAGCGCCGATGATTTACACGCCCGAATGCGCAGCGGCGACATTGCGCTTGCCATCGAAATCCCTCGAGGCTTCGGCCGGGCGGGCACGGCAGGCGAACCGACGGAAGTCGGGGCTTGGATGGATGGTGCCAACACCATCACCGCCTCGATTGTCGAGGGTTATGTCGAGGGGGCCCACGCCGCCTTCCTGAGCGACCGGGCGATCCGTGAGGGAATGGCCGACCTTCTGGTGTCGCAACTCTCGATCGAGCCGCGATATCGCTACAATCCCAGCCTTCGCAGCCTGACATCGATGGCTCCGGCCGTGCCGGCCATCCTCCTCATGCTGTTTCCCGCGATCCTGATGGCGGTGAGTCTTGCCCGCGAACGGGAGCTCGGCACCATCACCAATTTCTATGTCACGCCGACGACACGTGTCGAATATCTCCTCGGAAAGCAGCTTGCCTATGTGATCATCGGCTTTGCCAACTGGTTGATCCTGACAGCGATGGCCGTGTTCCTGTTCGACGTACCCCTCAAGGGCAGCCAGGGCGCACTCGCCCTCGGCGCCGTGACTTACGTCTTTGCCTCGACCGGGTTCGGACTGGTGGTCGCAAGCTTCGCCAGGACCCAGGTGGCCGCGGTCTTCGCCACCACGATCCTGGCGATGATGCCGACGGTCATGTTCTCCGGCTTGACGCAACCGGTTTCGACGCTTGAGGCTCCGGCGCGCATGATCGGCCAGCTTTGGCCGACTAACTACTTCATGCAGATGAGCCTCGGCGCATTCAACAAATCGATGGATTTCGTCCAGCTTGCACCGAATATCGTGATACTGTTGGTCTTTGCTCCGGCCTTTCTGATCTTTGCCACACTGTTGTTGCGCAAACAGGAGGCCTGACATGCGGCATATCGGCAATATCCTCTATCTGAGCTGGAAGGAACTGATCTCTCTATGGCGCGAGCTTCTGCTGCTCCTGCTTGTCCTCTATTCGTTCGGCCCGGGGCTTTACATCGAGAGCTCCGGCGGTGGCGACTTTCTCAGCAATGCCCATGTCACATTCGTCGATGACGACGGAAGCGCGCTGAGCCGCGGACTGAGGACCGCGCTTTTCCCGCCCTACTTCCTGGAGCCGGACGTGGCGGATCCGGATACGGCGGAGCGCATGCTGGACTGGGGCGAGACCACCTTCGTCGTCACCATACCGGCAGGTTTCGAGGCTGATCTAAGGGCAGGACGCCATACCGAGGTGCAGATCCTGATCGATGCAACGAAGACGATGCAGGCGACGGTGGGTACCGGCTACCTGACCAAGATCATCTCGGACGAGGTGACCCGCTTCCTGGCCAGATCTGACGCTGCGAGGCCCATGAGCATCGATCTGGTGCTGCGCCGCGCGTTCAATCCGACCGGCGACAACGTCTGGCTTTCCGCAATTTCCGGACTGCTCGACCACCTGACCATGCTGACGATCGTCCTGACCGGCGCCGCCCTGATACGCGAACGCGAGCACGGCACGCTCGAGCACCTCATGGTTCTTCCCCTTAACGCCTTCGAGATCGCAATAGCCAAAGTGCTTGCGAACAGCGCCGTCGTCTTCTTGGCCTTTGTCTTCGGGCTCTACGTCGTCGTGAAGGCAGCGCTCGACGTCCCCTTCGCCGGCTCAGACGGACTGCTCTTGTTCGGAACGTTGATCTATCTCTTCGCAGCGGCCGCAATCGGCATCCTGCTCGGTGTGATTGCCCGCACCATGGCACAGTTCGCGCTGCTGATCATGCTCGTGATCATGCCGATGATGATCCTGTCCGGTGGCATGAGTCCCATTGAAAGCCAACCGATCTGGCTGCAGCCGATCACCTACATGCTGCCGTCGCGACACTACATGGAGATGGCGACCGCAATTGCCTTCCGCGGCGCCGACCTCTCCATCGTTTGGCCGAAGCTACTCGCCGTTTTCGTCTTCGGATCCCTCTATCTCGTCGGAAGCCTGCTGTTCTTTCGCCGTGCCGCGGCGGGAGCATGACCCATCGATTGTCGACGCATCCGTGACGTCGTCTGATCGGAAGCCGCGCAGGCCCGATGGTCGGGCCCGCGCGGCACAGGAGGCGCTACTCCGCTGGAGAGAGAGCGGGGACCTCCTGCATACCGGACCGCCGCAGGGGACGGCGGCCCGTGAGGATGCGCACCAGCAGGTAGAAGACCGGCGTCATGAAGATGCCGAAGAAGGTCACGCCGATCATGCCGGAGAAGACCGCCACGCCCATTGCCGAGCGCATTTCCGCTCCTGCTCCGGTGGAGATCACGAGTGGCACGACCCCCATGATGAAGGCCATCGACGTCATCAGGATCGGACGCAGGCGCAGGCGGCTTGCTTCGACTGCAGCATCGAACGGGGTGCGTCCTTCAAGCTCCAGTTCGCGGGCGAACTCCACGATCAGGATCGCATTCTTCGCCGACAATCCCACCAGCACCACCAGACCGATCTGGGTGAAGATGTTGTTGTCGCCGCCTGTTAGCCACACGCCTGTCAGTGCCGCCAGGACGCCCATGGGCACGATCATGATGATCGACAGCGGCAGCGTCAGGCTCTCGTACTGCGCCGCGAGCACGAGGTAGACGAGGAGAAGCGCCAGCGGGAAGACGACGATCGAGGAATTGCCGGCAAGGATTTCCTGGTAGGTGAGATCGGTCCATTCGAAGTCGATCCCTTGCGGCACCGTCTCCCGGACGATCTTCTCGATCGCTGCCTGCGCCTGCCCCGAGGAATAGCCCGGCGCCGGGCCGCCGTTGATGTCCGCCGATAGGAAGCCGTTGTAGCGGGTCGTCCGCTCCGGACCTGTCGTCTCCTCCACCTTCAGGAGCGCCGAAAGCGGAATCATCTCTCCCGAGCGCGAGCGCACCTTCAGTTCGCCTATGTCTTCCGCCTCCGCGCGGAACTTCGCGTCCGCTTGGACGCGTACGCTGTAGGTACGGCCGAAGGCGTTGAAGTCGTTGACATAGAGGGAGCCGAGGTAGATCTGCAGCGTTTCGAAGACATCTGTCACCGCTACACCCAGCTGTTCGGCCTTGGCCCGGTCCACGTCCGCGAAGAGTTGCGGCACGTTGATCTGGAAGCTTGAGAATATGCCGGCCAGTTCCGGTGTCTGATAGGCCTTGGCAAGCACGGCCTTGGTGGCTTCGTCCAGGACCTGATTGCCATAGCCGGCGCGGTCTTCGATCTGCAACTTGAAGCCGCCCGTCTGGCCAAGCCCGTTGACCGGCGGCGGCGGGAACATGGCGATGAAGGCTTCCTGAATTCCGGAATATTTCTGGTTCAGCGCCATGGCGATGGCGCCGCCCGAAAGCTCGGGTGTCTTGCGGTTTTCGAAATCATCGAGCGCCGCGAAGACGATGCCCGCATTCGAACCGATGGTGAAACCGTTGATGGACAATCCGGGGAAGGCGATGGCATGCGTCACGCCCGGCTGCTCCAGCGCGATGTCGCTCATGTTGCGAATGACCTCTTCCGTCCGGTCGAGCGTGGCGCCATCCGGGAGCTGGGCGAAGCCGATGAGGTACTGCTTGTCCTGTGCCGGCACGAAACCGCCGGGGACGGTCGTGAACACGCTGTAAGTGGCTCCGACCAGCGCCAGGTAGACGATCATGACCAGGCTCTTGTGGGACAGCAGTCCGCCCACGGTTCGCCCATAGCCGCTGGACGCAGCGCCGAAGACGCGGTTGAAGCCGCGGAAGAACCACCCGAACAGCCGGTCCATCAACCGCGTCAGCCAGTCCTTCGGCGCATGATGGCCCTTCAGAAGCAGGGCTGCCAGCGCCGGCGATAGCGTCAGCGAGTTGATAGCCGAGATCACGGTCGAGATCGCGATCGTCAGCGCGAACTGCCGGTAGAACTGGCCCGAGAGGCCGGTGATGAAGGCGAGCGGAACGAAAACCGCGACGAGCACGAGGGCAATCGCGATGATCGGTCCCGACACTTCCCGCATCGCCCGATAGGTGGCATCGCGGGGCGAGAGGCCGTTCTCGATGTTGCGCTCGACATTCTCGACCACCACAATCGCATCATCCACAACGATACCGATCGCGAGCACAAGGCCGAAGAGTGTCAGCGCGTTGATGGAGAAGCCGAAGGCATACATAACGGCGAAGGTGCCGATGATGGAGACCGGGACAGCGATCAGCGGGATGATCGAGGCGCGCCAGGTCTGCAAGAAGAGGATGACCACCAGGACAACCAGCGCCACCGCCTCGAGAAGCGTCTCCACCACCTTTTCGATCGACGCACGCACGAACTTGGTGGTGTCATAGACGATCTCGTATTTCACGCCTTCAGGCATTGCGAGCTGCAACTGGTCCATTGTCGCCGTGACGTTGTCGGCGATCTCGATGGCGTTCGAACCCGGTGCCTGCAGGACGGCGACGGCGACCGCGGGCTGGCCGTCCAGCAGCGAGCGCAGCGTGTAATCAGCAGCTCCCAACTCGATGCGCGCGACGTCGCGCAGGCGGGTAATCTCGCCATTCTCGCCGCTCTTGACGATGACGGCGCCGAACTCTTCCGGCGTTTCGAGACGCCCCTGCGCATTGACGTTCAGCTGGAGACCGGTTTCGGGAACGCTTGGCGACGCACCGATGATGCCTGCCGCCGCCTGAACGTTCTGCGCCCGGATGGCATTGCTGATATCGCTGGCGGCCAGCCCATGCTCCGCCGCCTTCTGCGGGTCGATCCAGACGCGCATCGAATAGTCGCCAGCCCCGAAAACCTGGACCTGGCCGACGCCCTCGATACGGGCAAGGCGATCCTTGATGTTGAGGGTCGCATAGTTGCGCAGATAGGTGATGTCGTAGCCGTCATCCTCCGAGACCAGGTTGACGACCATGATGAAGTCCGGCGAACTCTTCACCGTGGTGAGGCCCAGTGCCCGTACCTCGGCCGGCAGACGCGGTTCGGCCTGCGCCACCCGGTTCTGGACAAGCTGCTGCGCCTTGTCGGGATCCGTGCCGAGCTTGAAGGTCACGGTCACGGTAAGGACACCATCCGACGTCGCCTGGCTGGACATGTAGAGCATGTCTTCGACGCCGTTGATCTGCTCTTCGAGGGGTGTCGCAACCGTCTCGGCAATGACCGTAGGGTTGGCGCCGGGATAAGTGGCCCGCACGACGATGGATGGCGGCACGACCTCCGGGTATTCCGAAATCGGCAGGGCGCGCAGGCCGATCAGACCCGCCACCACGATCAGGATTGACAGGACCGCCGCGAAGACCGGGCGATCCACAAAAAATCTGGAAATATTCATGTCGGTACCCTCTCTCCAGGGCTGATAACAAGGCATGGGAAAGCCGTGCCCGCGACAGGAAGTGTCGCGAGCATCAGGTGCGTTTCAGGTTCAGAGCGCGGCGGTCGCCGGCTTTATTTCTCGCCGGCTTTATTTCTTGGCGACTTCCGCTGCAGTCTGCGGTTCGACGACCGCGCCCGGACGAATGCGCTGCAGGCCATTGACGACCACGCGGTCGCCCGGCTGCAAACCGCTTTCCACGATCCGCTCGCCCTCGACTGCAGCACCGAGCTTGATCTGGCGATAGGCGACCGTATTGGCCTGATCCACGACGAAGACGAACTTCTTGTCCTGGTCAGACCCTACCGCCGTCTCGCTGACGAGCAGGTGCTCCTTCTCCTTCGGCTCGCCCAGTCGGACCCGCACGAACTGGCCCGGTATCAACCGGCCGTCCGGATTGTCGAAGATCGCCCGCAGGCGGATCGTGCCGCTCGTGGCGCTCACCTCGTTGTCGATCAGCTGCAGCCTGCCGCGGACTGCTTCCTCGCCGCCAAGCGTCTGGATCTCCACCGGGACCTGTTCGAGCGCACGAACGCCGCCTTGCGACGGCAATTCGGCCAGGATCCGGGCAACGATATCCTCGCCGGCGTCGAAACTTGCATAGATCGGATCGACGGAGACGAGCGTCGTCAGAACCTGGGCAGCATCTCCGGCACCGACGAGGTTGCCTTCGGTTATCTCTAGCCTGCCGACGCGACCCGAAATTGGCGCCTTGATCTCCGTATACCCGAGGTTGATCTGTGCGAGTTCGAGAGCCGCTTCCGCCGAACGCAGGCTCGCCGCGGCTTCCCGCTCGGCACCTTGCCGTTGGGCGAGTTCACTCTGCGAGATCGTTTTCTTCTCCAGCAGGGTCTTGCCCCGCCGCAGTTCCGTAGCTGCCAGGTCAAGACGGGCCTTCGCGGAGGCAACCTGCCCTTCCGCCTGCGCCACAGCCGCGGCATAAGGAGCCGGATCGATGGTGATCAGCCGATCCCCGACGGAGACCAACCCACCCTCCCGAAAATGAACCGCTTGAATGGTTCCTGCCACCCGTGGCCGCAGCTGGACGCGGTCCACAGCTTCGAGCCGGCCGGAAAATTCCTGCCAGGTGGTGATGCTGCGCGGCTCCACGGCCGTCACCGTCACGGGAATAGCAGGCGCAGGTGCAGCCTCCGCCTGGGTCGCCTCGGCATCACGCGCAAAATCGAAACCGTCAAAGTCGAAATGGACCGCAGCTCTTGACAACGAGACGGCCAGTATCGCTCCGGCGCCCGCGAGGGCCCAGCTTAGCTTCTTCGTCATATCAATCTCCTTGCGGCCCCTGAGGCGGGCCGCCACCTTCTCAAATCAAGCCGTTACCGACGCAACTCCTGAACGAAAAGACGAAAGTGGGCGCTTATTTCCGACAGCCACGCCCCGTCTTCCTCGTTATAAATTCCCGACCAGCCGCTTCCCGCAGGAAAGACATGTCGGCGTACTTTCACACCTGCTTCGGACAGACGGTCGGCGTATCCGAGCGTCTCATCCCTCAGCGGATCGTCTTCCGCCGTCACCACCAGTGCAGGCGCAACGGCGGCCAAGCGCGAACACATACAAGGCGCTGCATAGGGATGCGTGAACCCGCAAAATCCGCGGAGATAATGCATCCAGCCATCGGACCAGCGTTCCCGCATGCCGATCGCGTCCGCCTTGCGGATCGACACCGAACTCATCGTCGGGTCGATCAGCGGCGACAGGAGCACCTGCCCTGCAAGGACTCCCGGCATCTGGTCCCGGGCCTTGAGAGCGATGCCAGCCGCCACATTTCCACCAGCCTCCTCGCCTGCAATCAGGATCGGAGACCGGGCACTGCCCAGTTTGCGTCGCCGTGCGGCTAGGCAGCGCAGCGCTGCAAGACCGCATTCGACGGCGCCGGGAAACATGTTCTGCGAGATGCTTCCGTAGTCCGCCTCGACAACAATCGCGCCGCCATTGGCAAGCGCTCCGGCGATGGGCGTTTCACGTTCGGCAGTTTCTTCCTGTTGGAAAGCACCGCCGCGTAGGTATAGGACGAGCGGGGGAGCCTTTTCCTTCATCGGCGGCTCGTAGAACCGAACCGGCATGGTTGTAGCGGCCGGCAAACCCAACTCGACCTGTTCCCATCGCATCTCCATCGAAACCTCTGCCTGCTCTTTACTCAAGGCAGCTTCTTGTTTCCCTGATGCCACCTGATATTATTGTTCAGTAGAAACCGCACAAGTTTCCCGTTCGTACTTCACTATCCACTATATCGGGACAATGTTGCCTCGCAACGAGATCGTGCCATGGATCAACTTTCTGCTATGCGTGCCTTCGTTCGTGTCGTCGAAACCGGGAACTTCACCCGCGCCGCCCGCTCGCTCGACATGTCCAAGACAACCGTCACCAACATGGTGCAGAACCTGGAGGGACACCTCATGGCAAAGCTCCTGAACCGCACCACCCGTCAGGTCGCCGTGACGACCGAAGGGGCCCTCTACTACGAGCGCGCGGCCCAGTTTTTGACCGACCTCGATGAACTGGACGGCAGCATTTCCTCCTCCCAGGCACAGCCATCCGGCCGACTTCGCGTGGAAATGGCCGGGGCCTTTGCCGACCTGATCGTCATCCCATCGCTCTGCGACTTCTACTGCAGGTATCCGCAGATCTCGCTCGACATCGGGGTTGGCGACCGGCTCGTGGACTACATCGCCGAAAATGTCGACTGCGCATTGAGGGCAGGCACGCCGACCGATCAGTCGCTGATCGCCCGCAAGGTCGGTGAGATGAGCCTCAAGACCTACGCATCTCCCGGCTTCATCGAGATGTTCGGCATGCCGGAACATCCGAGGGATCTCGAAGCCCGCTTCTTCTCCGTCGGATATCTCAACGCCCAGGCCGGAAAGGTCCTGCCGATGGAGTTCCGGCGGGGGGAAGAGAGCTTGGAGATCACGCCCCGCTATGCGGTCTCGGTCAACGACAGCCGCAGTTACGTCGCCGCCGCTCTGTCCGGCATGGGCGTGGTACAGGCGCCGCAATTCATGGTTCGGGACGCCGCCGAACGGGGCGAACTGGTGGAAGTCATGACGGAATGGCAGCGGGATCCGATGCCACTCTACATCGTCTATCCTCGCACCCGGCACCTTGGTAACCGCGTTCGCGTCTTCGTCGATTGGCTGGTCAGGCTCCTGAAGGAAACCAGCGCCAGCGACACCCCACCGGCTCGCGCTATATCCGCAGGGAAGAAGCAGAAGGTCACGGCGGACCCCACTCCGGTCGCAGTCGCGGCGGAATAGCGAGCTCGGCGCAGCGGCATTGAAGTTCCAAGCTCGCCAATGGATGCGGGCTGTCCAGGAGCGTCGGGTTTAAACCCGGTCAGCCAGTGCCGCTGCAACGCCCCGCAATTCGGCTAGGCCCTTGAGGCGGCCAATTGCAGGATAGCCGGGCTGCGCGCCACGCTCCAGATCGTTCAGGATATCCTGTCCGTGGTCTGGCCGATAGGGAATGATACTGTCGCTGCGCCCCACTGCGCGACGCCGTTCTTCCTCCCGCAGCAGAGCGGCGACGACTGCCACCATGTTCGTGTCGCCTGCAAGATGCTCGTCCTCGTGGAAGGAGCAGGGGATGCCCCGCGTTTCCCGCTTCACGTTGCGAAGATGGGCAAAGTGGATACGCGAGCCAAGGCGCTCCACCATGCCCGGAAGATCGTTATCCTCCCTGGCACCCAATGAGCCAGTACAGAAGGTGATCCCGCTTGCAGGGCTTTCGACGGCCCCAAGCACGGCCACATAGTGTGCTTCGGTCGACATTATCCGCGGCAACCCCAGCAGCGGGAACGGTGGGTCATCCGGATGGCAGCAGAGGCGCAGACCGAGTCGCTCTGCATGCGGCACCACTTCCGTCAGGAAGTCGATGAGATGGCCGCGCAGGCGCTCCTCGTCGATGGCCTCGTAGCGGGCAAGCTGGACCTTGAGGTCGTCCAGCGAGGGCTGTCCGGTCGCGCCTGGCAGTCCTGCATTCACATTGCGCGAAAGCTGGAGACGTCGCTCTGCCGGCATGCTGGCAAAACGACTTTGTGCTTCAGCGCGCAGTTCAACCGGGTATTCATCTTCCGCGCCTCTGCGGCGCAGGATGAAAAGATCGTAGGCGATGAAATCCACCAACTCGAACCGCATGGTGGTTCCGCCATGTGGCACGCGCCATGCGAGATCAGTGCGGGTCCAGTCCAGCACGGGCATGAAGTTGTAGCAGATCACCTGAAGCCCCGCCTTCGCAAGGTTCTCCAGGGACTGGATGTAGGTCGCAATGTGTTCCCGCCATGGCCCTGTCTGGGTCTTGATCGCTTCCGAGATCGGCAGGCTCTCGACCACCTCCCAGGCGAGCCCGGTCGGAGTGCCGCGGCTGTCGTACGCGACCTCCCGCTGGCGCCTGGCTATCTCGTAATTAGTCCACACCTCTCCGTACGGCACATGATGGAGCGCGGAGACGATGCCCTCTGCTCCTGCCTGACGGGCGTCCCTGATGGTGACCTTGTCAACCGGCCCGAACCATCTCCACGTCTGTCTCATGGTCTGCTTCCCTAAAGCCTGAACGCTCAGCCGAACGCGAGGTTCGGCAGCCAGAGCACGAGGCCCGGCATGAAGAGCATGGCCAAAATCAGTGCGATGATCGTGGCGACGAACGGCAGCGCCTCGATCGTGTATTCTTCGATCTTCACGTTCATGAGCGAGCAGACGGCATACATGGCCACGCCGACTGGCGGCGTCATTCCGCCGAGCGTGACGATGCTCATCATCAGGATGCCGAAATGCACCGGGTCGATGCCCACCTGCGTGATGATCGGCACGAAGATCGGCGTCAGGAGCAGCACCAGGACGGTACTCTCTATGAAGCAGCCGGCAATCAGCAGGAACACGAGGATGACGAGGACGATCATCGCCGGGCTCTCGATGCCGGCCAGCATCCATGAAGAGATGCCTTGCGGAACCTGGAGATAGATGATGGCGAAGCCCACCATGCCAGACATCAGGATGATGATCATGATCAGGCCGATATCGGAGATGGCATGCGCGAAAGCGCGCTTCGTCTTCTCGAAATCGAGCTCCTTGTGCGCAAGGAACCCGACAAGAAACGCGTAGACCACGGCGAAGGCGCCAACCTCGGATGGCGTGAACACGCCGCCCCGGATCGTCAGGACGAGGGCGACGGGGAAGAACAGCGCCCACTTCGCGCCCCAGACGGCCGATGCTAAGGCTTTGAAGGTCGGTCGCTCCGTGTTGGCGACGACATAACCGCGACGCTTGGCGACGAGATAGGTCGTCGTCATCAGCCCGATCATCATCAGCAATCCCGGTATGATGCCGGCGATGAAGAGGCGTCCGATCGAGACATTGCCGACATAGCCGTAGAGGATGAGGCCGATGCTCGGCGGTATGGTGGCGGTGATCAGTGACCCCACAGCGATTGCCGCGGCAGAGAAGCCCTTCCCATATCCCTTCGCGATCATCGTCGGGCCGAGGATGCGCGCTTCCATTGCCGCATCGGCGACCGCCGAACCGGACACACCGCCCATGACAGTCGAGAGAACGATGGCGACCTGCGCAAGCCCGCCTGCCATCCAGCCGACCGCGACATAGGAGAACTTGAAGAGGCGGTCGGTGATGCCGCTCTCGTTCATCAGGTGACCCGCAAAGACAAAGAAGGGAACCGCCAGCAACGGGAAGCTTTGGCTCATCGTCGCGATCTTCTGGACGGCGATCGAGATCGGCATGACCGGATCATTGAGGAAGAAGACGAAACCGGAGATGCCGATGGCGAAGGCTACGGGCATGCCAACGATCATGAAGGCGAAGAAGAGAAGCGTGATCAGGCCCATGTCAAAGTTCCGCCGGAGTGCTGAAATCGGTCTCGGTGCGCGAGTAGACCAGCGTCCTGCCGTCATCGCGGCGGCGCCACGTCCTGACCATGTTGGCAAGCAGAGCCACGCCGATCATCAGGCAGCCGACCGGCACCGCAGAGGTGACCCAGGCGTAGGAAAGACCGCTGTCACCGAACTGACGCTGGCTGTTCAGAACCGTCAGCCGGTAGCCTTCGACCGCAAGGAAACCGAGGAATACCAGGATGATCAGCGACATGACGTATTCAAGCCACAACCTCTGGTGCGGTTTCAGCCAGCGGATGAGGAGGTCGATCCCCAGATGTCCTTTTTCGCGCATTGCGCGGGCCGCTCCGAAGAAGCAGAGCCAGATGAACAGGAGCTGCGCCATGTCCACGGACCAGATCAGCGGATAGCCGAAGAAGCGCATGATGGCGGCAAGGAAAACAAGCACGACGATGATGCCGAGAAGGAGCGCCGCAATGGCAAACTCCAGTTGCGCCAGGCGTTTGAGCATGGGACCGACCTAATTTGGAAGATGGGTGGGGGCAGCTGAGGCGCCCCCGTTGGGCAGCCTTACTCGGCTGCGATCTTCTGGAGCTTCTCGCGCAGATCGGCGTAGCCCAGGGTTTCATAGACGCCTGCCGTTGCCTCCTGGAACGGCGTGACATCGATTTCTGCGATGTTGACGCCTGCGGCCTTGAGATCTTCCTCGATCTTCGCAAGCGCATCGCGCGTGCCATAGGACGCGACATCACCGGCCTTCAGTGCCTCCTCCCGCAGGGCGGTCTGCAGTTCGGCGGGAAGGCCGTCGAACCAGGCGGCGCTTGTGACCAGTCCCGTGATGAGATTGATGTGACCGGTCTTCGTCAGTTCCTTGGTGACCTCGAACAGCTTCGCCCCCTGCCCGGCCGGCAACTGCGCTTCGACCGAATCGATCACGTTCTGCTGTAGGGCCGAATAGACTTCGGCGAACGGCATGGGAGTGGGTGTAGCGCCCATGGCCTTGATGGTCTCAACCCACACCGGGGCGCCCGGCGTGCGCATCCGGTTTCCCGCAAGATCGGCCGGCTTGGTGACGGGGTTGTTGGTCCACAGCTGGCGCTCGCCCTGCCACCAGTTGAACGAGAGAACCTGATGGCCCGAAGCCGACTTGAGGCTCGTCACCCACTCCTCGAACAGGGGCGAGGTCACGATCTTACGCATCCCGTCATAACCTGACGCGAGATAAGGAGCGCCGAGAACGCCAAATTCCTTTTGGAAGACGGCGAGGCGTCCGCCGTCGACGACGACCGCAACCGGCGCGCCGGCGCGGGCCTGCTCGAGGACATCCTCATCGGGACCGAGCTGCGAATTTGGGAAAAGCTTGACCTCGATCGCCCCATTCGTTCGTTCCGAGACGGAATCGCGGAAGCTCTCGAGGCCCTTGTAGAGCGGGTCATCCGTGGTAAGTGCGGTGTTGATGCTGAGCGTATAGTCGGCAGACAATGCGGGTGACGCGATAGCCAGGGCCGCCGTCGTCAGAAGCGTGGTGATGGAAATGAGTTTCACGATATTCCCTCCCTTGGATGAAGCGGGTGGCCCTCCAGCCCCCTCTGTGCAAGACTAGTATGGTAGTATACAGAAAGTCAACATGAGCGATTTCAGACTGAAAGCCTTGCCGAACGACCCTTCATCTGCACGCCAGACGAGCGTGGGCGGTCGCGTCTACGACGCGCTTCGCTCGGCGATCGTGCAACTTCAATTGAGGCCGGGGAACAATTTGTCGGAAGCCGAGATCGCCGGGCAGTTGGGCGTCTCGCGACAGCCTGTGCGGGAGGCCTTCATCAAGCTGAGCGAAGCAGGTCTGGTCGAGATCCGTCCGCAGCGGGGAACCTTCGTTCGGTTGATCTCGAAGCGGGAGGTCGAGAACGCGCAGTTCCTGAGGGAGGCGATTGAAGTTGCAATCGTCCGGAAGGCCGCTTCACAAGCGCTGGCTCCGGACCACCTGCGTGATCTCATCGAGCAGCAACGCATTGCTGCAGCAAGAGAAGATCATTCGGGCTTCCTGCGGCTTGACGAGCAATTCCATCAGGCGATTGCGGCAAGCGTCGATTGCGAAGATGCCTGGCGCGTGCTCGACAGTCTGAAGGCACAGATGGATCGGGTCCGCTATCTGTCGCTGCCCGAGGCGACGCCGCTTGAGGTCATCATTGACCAGCATGTCGCAATCGTCGATGCGATAGCAGATGGGTCCCCGGCCGCCGCCGAAGAAGCCATGCATGCTCATCTTCGAGAGATCCTGAAGTCCCTGCCAATGCTCGCCGAGCGGAAGACCACGTTCTTCGCCGACTGAAGCCTGAGGGCCAGCGCGTAGAGGGTAGGCTGAGGCTAGATACCACGCACTGCGAGGTAGACGGCATAGAGGCTCTTGCTGGCGGTGATGAAGAGGCGGTTTCGGCGAGGCCCGCCGAAGGCGACATTCGCCACAGTCTCCGGCACGAGAATCTTCCCGAGCAGATCGCCTTCGGGAGAGAAGCAGTGCACCCCGTCACCCGCGCTGGTCCAGACGTTTCCTTGGACATCAACCCGGAACCCATCCGGTAGACCCTTGTCGATCTCGCAAAAGACGCGTTCGTGGGAGAGCCCCCCGTTATCGTCGACATCGAACGCCCTGATATGCCGAGGCGCGTTCGGGTCGTGGCTGGAGGCGGAATCGGCGACGTAGAGTATCCTCTCGTCCGGCGAGAACGCGAGCCCGTTCGGCTGGCCGAAGTCTGTCACGACCGCAGTCAGTTCGCCGCTCTTCGGGTCAAGCCGGTAGACATTGCGGGTGGCCTGCTCTGGCTCCGCCTGGAAACCTTCATAATCGGAGAGAATGCCGTAGGTCGGATCGGTGAACCAGATCGTATCATCCGAACGCACGACAACGTCGTTGGGCGAGTTCAGCCGGCGACCACCGTACCGGTCGGCAAGGACGGTCAAGGATCCGTCGATCTCCGTACGGGTTACCCGACGCCCCCCATGCTCGCAGGAAACCAGGCGACCCTGCCGGTCGCGGGTATTGCCGTTGACGAAATTGGAGGGCGATCTGAAGACGGAAATGCCGCCCTCCTCCACCCATCGAAGCATCCTCTGATTGGGGATGTCGCTGAAGATGAGGCACTGCAAATCCGCAAACCAAACAGGCCCTTCCGCCCACCGGCAACCCGAGTAGAGCTGATCCAGATCAGAACTTCCAACCGTCAGCCGGCGGAAGCGTTCGTCATGGATTTCGTAGATCGACTCTGGCTTTCCCATGCGTATCGTCCGTTGGTTTGATGAAGCAGTTACCGCGCCGCCGGCTTGCCGCCCGCGGCGAGTATCACGCCGATGATGATGAGCCCTGTGAGGATGAGGCGGACGCCGGCCCCGAAGCCGTATGTGTTGAGCATCGACACCACCAGAAACATGAAGAGAGACGCTCCCCAGATCCCCGGCACGTTCGAATTCCCTCCAGCGACTGCCGTGCCACCGATGACCACGACGGCAATGGACATCAGCAGATACTCAGCCCCCATGTTGAGAGCAGCCCCACCGGAAAAACTGGCGAGCAGGTATCCGCACAGCGAGGCAAGAACGGCGCAAAGAACATAGGTGATGAAGCGCGTGCCATCGACGGGAATGCCGGCCATCCTCGCTGCGAACGGGCTCTGCCCGATCGCCGAGATCCATCGGCCGTAGATCGTCTTCTCCAGCAGGACCCAGGCGATGACCGACAGCGCTGCTGCCACAATCGCAACGTTTGGAACACCGAGCGTGTAGGAGGTGCTGAAATCCGCCAGTGCCTCCGGAGGCTTGATGCGCAAGCCGCGATTGGTCCAGATTGCCGAGGACTGCACGATGAAACTCATCGACAGGGTGGCAATGATCGGCGGGATTCGCAGCAGCTTGATGAGTGCGAAATTGGCCACTCCGATCGCAATGCCGATGGCTATCGCCAGGATCAGGCCAAGCAGGACCATGCTGTCCTGGACGTCCATGACCTTGAGGGCAACGGTGCCGGAAAGGGTCATGGTGGCGGGAACGGAAAGGTCGATATTGCCCGGGCCGAGCGTGATCACGAACATCTGGCCGATGCCGACCACGATCGAAAACGCAGCAAAGGTCAGCGCCGCCTGCGTCAGCCCCAGCGAACTTGAGCCGCCCGTGAACAGGACCGTAACGACCCAAACGATGACTGTCGCAGCAAAAGACCAGATCCACGGCCTGCCGGAGAGGCTGTTCAACATGGTCACCGCGACTTCTCCCGCTTTTCCATCCTGTTCAATGCAAGCCGCATCGCAAGCACGATGATGAGGATCGCTCCCTGCGCACCGATCTGCCAGTCAGGAGAGATGCGCATGAACGACAGGAAGGATCCGGCAAGGGTCAGCGTCAGGGCCCCGATCACCGCGCCTACCGGGGATACGCGCCCACCAACGAATTCGCCGCCGCCGAGGATTACCCCGGCGATGGACAGCAGCGTATAGCGGAGCGCAATGTTCGCATCGGCGGACGTGGTGAGCCCCACGAGCGCGATCCCCGCCAGCACGGCGAAGAAGCCCGCAAGCGCATAGGCTCCCGCGCGGATGCCGATGACCGACCACCCCGCCCTTTCCACCGAGCGCATGTTGCCCCCAACGCCCCGGATCAACACGCCGAATGTGGAGCGCATGACGAGAACATGCGTCAGGACAGCAATCACGAGACTGGCAACGATCGCCATCGGAACGTAAGGCGGCTTCGCGGTCATCAGCGCCCGGGCCCAATCCGGCGCCGCGCCTCCCGGTGATGGCAGCATGAGGACGGCGAGACCTGCCCACACGAAGCTCATCCCCAGCGTCACAACGATCGAAGGTAGCTGCCGCAGGTGAATGACCACGCCGAGCGCGGCGTAGACGGCAATGGCACCGGCCAAGATCAGTATCCCGATGGCAGGCGAGGCCTGCAGGAAGGTGGCGGTAACGCAGGCGCAGAAGCTGACGAACGCTCCCATGGAGAGGTCAAGATCGTTGACCGCCATGACGAGCATCTGAGCCACGGTCGCGAGCGCGATGGGTACTGCCAGGTTGAACAGGAGGTTCAGGCCCGTATAGCTCATGGCCCGCGGCTGCATGTAGAAGACCGCGGCAAGAAGCACGGCCAGCGAGACCGCCGGCAGTATCGTCCTTATGGCGCCCGAAGAGAGCTTCATGCCGCTTCACCTCCTGCGAAGGAGGCTGCCAGCACGTTCTCCTCGCTGACGTCTTCACCAGTGAGATGGGCCGCAATCGCCCCGTCACGGAAAACATAGACGCGATCACAGAGGCAGATCTCGTCCATTTCGGTGGAGTACCAGATAAAGGTCCGGCCGTTCTCGGCCTCCGCGCGCAGAATGTCGTAAACCTCCTGCTTGGTTCCAATGTCCACGCCCCGCATCGGATCGTCCATGAGAACCACCTTGGCAGAGGTTGCAAGGGCGCGGGCAAAGAGGACCTTCTGCTGGTTTCCGCCCGACAGAGACAGGATTGGATTGTGCATGTTCGGGGTTCGTATCTCTATCCGCTTCTTCCAGCCTTCGCTGACCCGATCTTCCTGTTCAGCGTCGATCAGATTGCGCGACGAGAGCGTCTTCAGGGAGGAAATGCTGAGGTTCTTCAATATGCTCCAGAGCGGGAACGTACCGTTCAATCCGCGGTCTCCTGCCACGAAAGCCATCTTTGGCTCGCGCACTGGCAGCCAGTTGCTGTTCGCCGACAGATAGAGATCGAGGAGTGCCTCGGTCTGTCCGTGCCCACCCAGGCCAGCAAGACCGATGATCTCGCCCTCGAATGCCTCAAAGCGCGTGTCGGAGGCAGACGCCGCAGGAACGGACAGGATCGGTGTTCGCCGTTCGCGACCGAAGACGCGCCTTTCGGCGCGCTCCCGCACGACGCTCCCCATGGTTTCGACGAGACGTCGCGTATCGAACTCCCGGGCAGCCCTGTCGGCGACCACTTTGCCGTCCTTCATCACGACGATCCGGTCGGAGGTTGAGAGAATTTCACCTAGGATGTGTGAGATCAGCAGCACGGAGCCCCCTGAGCCGACGAACCTCCGCACATAGGCCATGAGCTGCCCGGCAAGAGCAGCATCGAGCGACGACGTAGGTTCATCCAGGATGACGAGCCTTGGCGCTGCAGAGACGGCAGCGAAATTGATCGCGATCTCGACCATCTGCCTCTCCGCGATGCTGAGGTCCTCGACAACGCTGGCACAGTCAATGCGGTGGTCGGGGAAGATATCGGACAATTGCTTGCTGACGAGATCGATGCCGCGTCTTCGCCAGCGACCGCCTCCCAGGTCACCGTGCATGATCCGCGCATTCTCGGCGATCGTCAGGTTGGGGCACAACGACAGCTCCTGGAAAACGCACCGCACGCCATTCGCCCGTGCACGGGCGATACCCGGAGAAGCTGTGTCTCCGCCATAGGCCAAGGTCCCCTGCTGAGGCGAGAGCGCGCCATTGATCACGTTGACGATGGTGGACTTGCCCGCCCCGTTGTGACCCACCAGTCCGACGCACTCTCCGCTTCGGATGACCAGGTCGGCACCGTCCAGCGCCTTCACCGCACCGAAGGCCACCTTGACCCCGCGAACAGCTACGACCTCTTGATTGAGCACTGCGTTATCCATGGAGATGCTGTCTTGCCAGCCGTTCGCGACACAAGTACCGGATGCGGCCGATGATCAGCCGCATCCGGTCCGGGAGGAGGAGCTCCGCTCCTACATCTCTGCGCTGATTACCTTCTGCGCATCTTCCAGCGAGTACTCGACGTTCGCGACGCCGCCCTTCTCGGTGTTCTCGAGGTTCTCCTCGAGATTGTCCTGGTCGATCCGCAGGAATGGCACCACGAGATCCTTCTTCACGTCCTTGCCATCGAGGATCTGCTGCGCGACCCAGAAAGCCAGCGTGGAAACGCCGGGTGCGATCGACACGGACATCGTCTCGTAGCCGTTCGCGTCCTTCTGCTCCTTCCACCAGCGCAACTCGTCCTCGCGGTTGCCCATGATGATGGTCGGTATCGGGCGGTTGGCTGCGGCAAAGGCCTGCGCGGCACCATAGCCGTCACCACCCTGGGTCACGACTGCGGCAATCTCCGGCAGGCTCGGCAGGATGCCGGCGACTGCACGCTGGGCCACGTCCTGCGCCCAGTCGCCATTGACGGAGCCCGCGACCTTGAATTGCGGGTTCTTCTCGACACCCGCCTGAATGCCTGCGTGAATCTCGTCATCCACGGAGACGCCGGCGAGGCCGCGGATCTCGAGGAGGTTTCCGCCGCCGGGCATCTTCTTGGCGAGGTACTCGATCTGGCTTTCGCCCATCGCCTTGAAGTCCACCGCGATGCGCCATGCACACGGCTCGGTGACAATGCCATCGAACGAGACCACGATGATCCCTGCGTCGCAGGCTTCCTTGACGGCGCCATTGAGGGCGGTCGGAGATGCGGCATTCAGAACGATCGCGTCATATCCCTGAAGGATGAGGTTCTGGATCTGCGCGGCCTGCTCCGTCGCCTGGTTTTCTGCTGTGGTGAACGCATCCGCCGCGGCGACAGTGCCCTGGCTGACGGCCTCCTTGGTGATCTTGTCCCAGCTCGTCAACATTGCCTGGCGCCAGGAGTTGCCGGCGTAGTTGTTGGAAAGCGCAATCTTCTTGTCGGCGGTCTCGGCCGAAGCGGAGACCGGTACGGCTACGACCGCAAGCGCGATCGATGCCAGAAGCATCTTCCTGATGGTCATGATTTCCTCCCTGTGCCCCGCGGGCTCATATATCAGGTCCGCTCCTCAACGGCCCCGTCGACTGATCTTTCTACTGGCGCCCAGGCGTCAGTTTGAAAAGAATGAAGGAGAAGATCGGCCTTGCAAAGGCGTATCCGAGCAAGCTTGATGCGGAGGATCGCGTTAAATATGCGGGATCCCGCAAGACAAGCGTCGCGGGACGGCGCTTAATGAATCTGGCGCCTTGCCCGCGCCGACGCCGACGGGGAGGACGTCGCCAATGCTGAACCCGACGAGAAGCGCGCTCTTCGATCACTACCTTGGTATCTCGCGGCTGCTGGCGGGACAGCTCGATTTCAACTCGATCATTCAGGCGGTCGCGGTCGAGATCGGTCACATCATTCCGCATGACCATCTCGACGTCTGTATCAAGATGATCGACGGAAAGTACCATATCGCCTACGAGAGCGGCCTCGAGACAGCCTGGAGCCAGCATCCCCCGGCCCTGCTGAGCGGAAGCCCGATCCGCAGCCTGCTCTCCGGCGAAGTCGACCATCTTCTCTCCGGCGACGCCTGCACCGACCCGCGCTTTCATTTCGATGGCGCCTTCTCCAGCCCAATCATCGCCCTTTCATTGCACAGCCGGCTGCACGTTCCCTTGCGGGTCCAGGGAGACATCATCGGAGCGCTCAGTTGCTCCAGCCACCGGCTCAACCACTACACCATGGAAGATGTAGAGAATGCCCGCTCGATCGCGGACCTTCTGGCGCCCTACTTCTTCGCCCTGCGTGCAGCGGATCAGGCGAAGCGATCCGCCGTCGTCGAGACGGAGGCGCGTGCACGGGAGGAGGGCCTTCGTCTTGGAGCTCTCAAGCTCACCGAAGCACTCGAAGCGGAACGCCAGAGGATCGGAATGGATCTTCACGATCAGACCCTTGCCGACCTGACAAGACTCGCAAGACGCCTGGAGCGTCTGACGCATCTGCCGGACGTGCCGGGTGAGACGCTGGAACCGGTTTTTCGAAGCCTGCAGCACTGTATGCACGACCTGCGCCAGATCATCGAAGAGGCCAAGCCGTCGGTGCTGCAACTCTTCGGAGTGACCGAGGCCATAGAAAATCATCTCGAGCGCTCGGTGCGGGAGACGGGAGGGCAAATCCGCTGCCAGGTTGTCGACGACAGTTGCACAAGCCTCGCGACCCTCGACCAAACCGTCGCGACGGCGCTGTTCCGCATCGTGCAGGAGGCGATCAACAACGCGGTGCGCCACGGCCAGCCCTCGGAGATCGTTGTGAACCTGCAGAAGGTTGGTAGCGGCCTTTGGGTGATCGTGAACGACGACGGCGTCGGCATCGGACATCCGCAGGAACAGGTCGGTCACGGCATCGACAACATGCGCACCAGGGCCCGCCTTATCGGCGCCCGTTTCGAGATCGGCTGCAGGCCGGATGGCCCCGGTACACAGGTGAAGCTCTGGCTTCCACTGGGACACCCGAGGCAGCAACCGACAGGAAGGACATGATGGAAGTTCTCATCGTCGAAGACGATCCGCTTCACCGTTCGTATCTGCACGACGCGGTTCGCGCTGCCTTGCCCGAATGTGATCTGGTGCTGGAAGCCGAAAACGGCAGGGTCGGGGAAGGTCTGGCACGGCAGCACCGCTCGGCGCACATCGTCATGGACCTGCAGATGTCGGAGCGCAATGGCATCGAGGCTGCCCGGACCATTTGGAAGGAGCGACCGGATACGCGCATACTCTTCTGGTCCAACTATGCCGATGAAGCCTATGTACGAGGCGTGTCGCGCATCGTGCCCGAAGGTGCGGCCTACGGCTATGTCTTGAAGTCGGCCTCCGATGACCGGCTCAAGCTCGCGCTCCGCAGCATCTTCATGGAGGCGCAATGCGTCATCGACCGGGAAGTCCGCGGCATGCAGCAGAAGAGCCTTGGCCACGTCAACGGCTTCACCGATGTCGAATACGAGATCCTGATCGACATAGCACTCGGCTTGACGGACCGCATGATTGCCCGCCGTCACAATCTGTCCCTCAGAAGCGTGCAGAATCGGCTGCAACAGCTCTACGAGAAGCTCAATGTCTATCAACGCGTCGGCGAAGACGTGGAAGAGGGTCGCTATAACCTTCGCGGCCGGGCCGTCGCCGTCGCCTTGCTGCGCAAGCTGATCAACTACAGCGCGCTGGAACGCGCCGAAGCCGAGCTGAATGAGTGGCTGGGGGTCAAGCAGAAATAAGAAGCGGCAGGCGCTGCCGCGACGCGCCGTCACGACGTGCTCTCGAGCTCCTCGAGCATGAACGGTCACGCTAGACCCGCTGTGTGCTCGCCCACGCTGGAAGAGATGGGTTGACTCCGGCCCATAGTGGAATATTCATTCCATTCGTATGAAGCAAGGGACTAGCGCTTCCACCGGAAGCCGGCCACATCGAATTCGGCAACACGGCGGCGCCATCCGCTCGCGGCCTTCCAACAAGAGGACAACATGACACTCAAGTTCGCGCTACTCGGCGCTGGTCGCATCGGCAAGGTGCATGCGCGGGCCATTGCCGGCAATCCAGATGCAGAACTCGCCTTCGTTGCCGATCCCGTCGCGGACGCAGCCAGGGCGATAGCCGAACAATATAGCTGCCGAGTTTCGACGATCGACGAGATCGCCGCCGATCCGACGGTGGATGCGGTGATCATCTGCACGCCGACGAACACCCATGCAGACCTGATCGAGATGTTCGCACGCGCCGGAAAGGCGATCTTCTGCGAAAAGCCGGTAGACCTCGATGTCGCCCGTGCCGAATCTTGCCTCAAGGTCGTTCGCGACACCGGCGCAAAGCTCATGCTCGGCTTCCAGCGCCGCTACGATCCGCACTTCGCGGCGGTCAAGAAGGCCATCTCCGATGGACGCATTGGTGAAGTCGAGATGATCCAGATCGTCTCGCGTGACCCGGGCGCCCCGCCGATGGACTACATCAAGACCTCCGGCGGCATCTTTCGCGACATGACCATCCACGACTTCGACATGGCCCGCTTCCTCCTGGGCGAGGAACCCGCGACCGTCTACGCCACCGGCTCGGTCCTGACCGACAAGACGATCGAAGGCGTCGATTACGACAGCGCCTCCGTCACTCTGACCACGGCGTCGGGCAAGCACTGCACGATTTCGAACTCGCGACGCGCCACCTACGGCTATGACCAGCGGGTGGAGGTGCACGGCTCGAAGGGCGCCGTCTCTGTTGAGAACCAGCGCCCCGTGACGATCGAACTCGCGGCCGGCGACGGCTTCACCCGACCTCCCCTGCACGACTTCTTCATGACCCGCTATGTGGAGGCCTACGCGGCGGAGATTGCCGCCTTCGTTTCCGTACTCAAGGACGGGGCGTCCCCCTCCCCGAGCGGCGAAGATGGCCTGCGCGCCCTCAAACTCGCGGATGCGGCTCTGCGTTCGGCAAAGCAGGGCGTCGTGGTCGTGCTCTGAGGATGTTATGGTCAAGGCCAAGAACAGTTTTGAGATCCTGCGCAGCCGCATCGTCGGTGCGCAGGACACCTTGCCCAAACGCCTGGCGGAAGCGGCAGGCTATGTCCTGGCCAATCCCGACGAGATTGCGCTGGGCACGACAGCCTCCATTGCCAAGGCGGCGCAGGTACAACCATCGACGCTGGTCCGGCTTGCACACCATCTCGGGTACGAAGGCTTCTCCGACCTGCAGCAGGTCTTCCGCGAGCGGCTGATGGAGCGCGCATCCAGCTACGAAGAGCGCCTCAGCCGGCTTGAAGCAAAGGCCTCCCCCGGGACGTTCGACGGCACGGTCATGCATGGCTTCATCGATGCGGCGCGAAACTCCGTGGACAAGCTCTCCGCGCAGGTGACGGATGCGGAATTCGCCAAGGTCGTGACGGTGCTGGCACGCGCTCGCACCATCTATCTCATCGCCCGTCGGCGCTCCTATCCGCTCGCCGCACATCTTGCCTATGCGTTCGGCAAGCTTGGCATCCGCGCCATCATGGTCGGCTCCACGAACGGGATAGATGAGGAGATAGCCGACATGGCGCAGGCCGACGATACGGCCTTCATCTGCTCCTTCGCGCCCTATGCCTCGGACACCGTGGACCTGGCAGCGCGCCTGCACGACCGTGGTGTGCCGATCGTATCGCTGACGGACTCTCCGCTCTCGCCTCTCGCTCCATTGTCCAAGGTCTGGCTCGAGATCGCAGAGAACGACTATGCGGGCTTCCGCTCGATCGCCGCATCCATGGCGATCGTTTCCGCCTTGCCGGTGGCGATCGCCGAGCGGCGCCGACACATGCAATGAGAACCTAGGGAGACACCGACGTCATGCGGAAGCAAAGCACGAAGCCGCTCGACCTCATCACCATAGGTCGCTCATCGGTCGATCTCTACGGCGATCAGGTCGGAGGGCGGCTTGAGGACATGCGCTCCTTCTCCAAGTATATCGGGGGCAGCCCCACCAACATCGCTGCGGGCTCGGCGCGGCTGGGCCTGAAGTCGGCGGTGATCACCCGGGTCGGCGATGAGCACATGGGGCGCTTCATCCGCGAGCAATTGGTCGCGGAAGGCGTCGACGTGACAGGGGTGAAGACCGATCCGGAGCGGCTGACGGCACTGGTGCTTCTGGGTATCAGGGACGAGCACAGTTTTCCGCTGATCTTCTACCGCGAGAACTGCGCCGACATGGCGCTCTGCGAAGACGATATCGACGAGGAGTTCATCGGCTCTGCGGCTTGTGTCTGCGCCACCGGAACGCATCTCTCCCATTCGCGCACGGAAGCCGCGGTCCTGAAGGCCCTCGACCTCGCCCGCAAGCATGGCGCCAGAACGGCGCTCGACATCGACTACCGCCCCAACCTCTGGGGCCTCGCCGGCCATGGGGCGGGCGAGAGCCGGTTCATCGAATCCGGGGCGGTGACCGCAAAACTGCAATCTACGCTCCACCTCTTCGACCTTATCGTCGGGACCGAGGAGGAGTTTCACATCGCCGGAGGCTCGACCGATACCATCGAAGCGCTGCGCAACGTGCGCAAGGTCTCGTCCGCCACCCTGGTCTGCAAGCGCGGGCCTATGGGCGCCGTCGCGTTCGAGCGCGAGATCGCCGACACGCTGAACGAGGGCCGCTCGGGGCCAGGCTTCCCGATCGAAGTCTTCAACGTGCTGGGCGCAGGCGATGGCTTCATGTCCGGCCTGCTGCGCGGCTGGTTGAGAGACGCAAGCTGGGAGACGGCGCTGACTTACGCCAATGCCTGCGGCGCGTTTGCCGTTTCCCGCCATGGCTGCACGCCCGCCTATCCCTCATGGGAGGAACTGCAGTTCTTCCTGAAACGAGGCGTCAAGCGCCCGGACCTGCGCAACGATCCGGCACTGGAGCAGGTCCATTGGTCCACCAACCGCAAGGGCGACTGGGCGCAGATGCGGATTTTCGCCTTCGACCACCGCATGCAACTTGAGACGCTTGCGGAGGAGGCGGGGGCGGAAACGAGCCGGATCGGTCAGTTCAAGACGCTTTGCCTGCAGGCCACCTTGAAGGTTGGGGAGGGCCGTCCCGGCTACGGCATACTTTGCGATGACCGCCTAGGCCGCAAGGCGCTGCATGCAGCTACCGGCACCGGGCTCTGGGTCGGCCGGCCGACCGAGTGGCCGGGATCCCGACCGCTGGCGCTGGAACCGGATCTCGGGCCGGACTGCGGCGGCTTGGACGACTGGCCAAGGGACCACGTGGTGAAGGTCCTGTGCTTCTGCCATCCCAGCGACAGCCCGGAACTGCGCCAGGAGCAGGAGGAGACGCTGCTTCGCCTCTTCGCCGCCGCCCGACGCAACGACCTGGAGTTCCTGCTGGAGATCATCCCCTCCAAGGCCGGTCCGGTAGACGATCGGACAACCGCCGATCTCATCCGTCGCTTCTATGAGATCGGGATTTACCCTGATTGGTGGAAGCTGGAGCCGATGTATTCGCCCGCCGCATGGCAGGCGGCCTGCCAGGCTATCGAGGAAAACGACCCGCATGTCCGCGGCATCGTGATCCTGGGCCTTGATGCACCGGAGGCGGACCTGCAGCAAAGCTTCCGGGCGGCTGCACAGTTCGACCTCGTCAAGGGCTTTGCCGTCGGGCGCACGATCTTTGCCTATGCTGCGCGACGCTGGCTGAAGGGCGAGATCAGCGACGCCGAAGCAATTGCCATGATGCAGGAGCGCTACGGCCGCCTCTGCCGGATCTGGGACGAAGCCCGGGCCGCAGCAGAGGAAACAGGCGCCACATACGCCGGAGAGACAGCATGAAGACGATCCGACTGACTGCGGCACAGGCCGCCATCCGCTACATCGCGAACCAACTGAACGAGGACGGCGAACCCTTCATCGCCGGCTGCTGGGCCATCTTCGGACACGGCAACGTGGCCGGCATCGGCGAGGCGCTGCACAGTGAGCGCGAACGCCTCCAGACCTGGCGCGGCCACAACGAGCAGACCATGGCGCATACTGCAATCGCCTACGCCAAGCAGCTTGGACGACGTCGGGCGATGATGGTTACGTCATCCATCGGCCCCGGTGCCACGAACATGGTGACCGCGGCGGCACTGGCGCATGTCAATCGGCTTCCCGTTCTTCTCATGCCAGGCGATGTCTTTGCCGGACGCGGACCGGATCCCGTTCTGCAGCAGGTCGAGGATTTCGATGACGGCACCGTCTCGGCCAATGACTGCTTCCGCCCTGTGAGCCGCTACTTCGACCGGATTATGCGGCCGGAGCAATTGCTGACGGCCCTGCCCCGGGCCTTCCGGACGATGACGGATCCTGCCGACTGCGGACCGGTCACCCTGGCCTTTTGTCAGGACGTGCAGGCCGAGGCATACGACTGGCCCGAGGACTTCTTCGCGCACAAGACATGGCGCATCCGGCGCCCTCAGCCGGATCCTGTCGAAGTCCGAAAGGTTGCCGACATCCTCAGGACGGCCCGGAACCCGGTCATCATCGCCGGCGGCGGCGTGCACTACGGACAGGCACATGCCGACCTGCAGGCGTTTGCCGAACGCTTCGCCATTCCGGTCGTGGAGACGCAGGCGGGCAAGTCCTCACTTCCCTGGGATCACCGGCTCAACTTCGGCCCCGTCGGCGTGACCGGCGCATCCAGTGCGAACGCCGTCTGCGCTGATGCTGACGTCGTTCTAGGCATCGGGACGCGTTTCCAGGACTTCACCACCGGCTCCTGGGCCCTCTTTAACAATCCCGACCGCACGCTGATCAGCCTCAACGTCCAGGCCTATGATGCGGCAAAGCACGGTGCCGAGCCCTTGTGCGCAGACGCCGCGGTGGGGCTTTCTGCCCTTGCGGAGGCTCTCGGTGACGCTCGCTTCGCCGCACCCGATCCTGCGCTCAAATCGGACTGGTTCTCGGCAGCGGACAGGGTCACCGACGCGCCGGAGCCGGAGGAAAACGCGCTGCCGACCGATATGCAGGTTATCGGCGCAGTACAGCGTTCGGCAGGTCCAGATACCGTGGTGATGTGCGCCGCCGGCACCATGCCGGGAGAACTGCACAAGCTCTGGAAAGCCGGCCGGCCGATGTCCTATCACATGGAATATGGCTACTCCTGCATGGGCTACGAGATCGCCGGGGCAATCGGGGTAAAGATGGCGGAACCGGATCGCGATGTGATCTGCATGATCGGCGATGGGTCCTACATGATGGCGAACTCTGAACTGGCGACCGCCGTGATGATGGACATCAAAATCACGCTCGTACTCACCGACAATCGCGGCTTTGGATGCATCAACCGGCTGCAGATGAGCACGGGTGGTGAGCAGTTCAACAACCTTCTCGACCACGCCCAGCACGTCAATCCCTCTCGCATCGACTTCGCCGCCCATGCCGCCTCCATGGGTGCCGAGACGCGCAAGGTCGCTACAATCGCGGAACTCGAGGCCGCGCTCGTCGAAGCACGTGAGGCGCCCGGACCCGTCGTGGTCGTCATTGACACCGATCCCTATCCGTCGACGGAAGCAGGCGGCAGTTGGTGGGAGGTCGCAGTCGCGGAGGTCTCGGCCCGAGAACCCGTACGAAAGGCGCGCGAGCGCTACATGGAAAACCTCAAGCGACAGCGGGTCAACTGAGGCTCAATCTCCCATAAACATGAAGCACAACAACATGGCCGCCCCGCGCGGCAAAGGATAAGCAGATGAGTGTCAAGATCGGCATCTCCCCCATCGCCTGGCAGAACGATGACCTGCCGGATCTCACCGCCGCCTACACCATGGAACAGGCGCTTAAGGAGGCGCGCGAAATTGGCTATACCGGCGTCGAGCGTGGCCGCCGCATGCCGCAGGACACGGAGGGCTTGAGGCTGTTCCTTGAACGGTTCGACATCGCGCTTTGCGGCGGCTGGTGTTCCGGCAATCTCCTCGTCTCCGATGTCGCCATGGAACAGGCGGCAATTGCCCAGCAGGCCGAGCAATTCGCGACGCTGCGGGCGCCCTGCATCGTCTACGCCGAATGCTCCAACACGGTGCAGGGGCAGATCGGGGTGCCCGTCAACGACCGGCCCAAGCTCTCCCGCGATGAGGTGTATGCCTATGGCCGAAAGCTGACGGAGCTTGCCAAATGGACGGCTGGCCAGGGCGTCACCCTTTCCTATCACCACCACATGGGCGCCTTCATCGAAGACCAGGAAGACATCGACTGGCTGATGGAATCCTCCGGGCCGGAAGTGACCCTCTGCTTCGATACCGGCCATCTCGTCTTTGGCGGCGGCGACATTGCCAAGACCATGGATCGCTGGGGCGACCGCATCCATCACGTCCACTTCAAGGATATCCGCCCCGACGTCGTCCGGGACGTCAGGGAGAACAACCGGAGCTTCCTCGACGCGGTCGTCGCCGGCGCGTTCACCGTGCCTGGCGATGGAGCGATCGACTTCCTCGACGTCGCACAGCGGCTGAAGGGCATGGACTATCACGGTTGGATCGTCGTGGAGGCCGAGCAGGACCCGTCCAAGGCGCCGCCTTATGACTACTCGAAGATGGGTTACGAGCACATCCTTGCGGTTTGCGCCAAGGCCGGGCTTAAGGTTGCCGGTCGCGATTGAGCAGACTTGCCACGACAACGCTGAAGCGCCGCTCACATCGCCAGATGGAAGGAAGAACGAATGTCGGAACTCTTGATCAAGCCATGTGGCACAACCGGAAAACTGCACGACATAACAGTGGAGAATGCAAGGACGGCAAAGTCGCCGGACTGGTCCTATGTCGGCTTCGGGCTTTACCGACTGAAGGCGGGGGAACGTGCCGAGGAAGCGACGGGTGACAGGGAGGTCATCCTCGTGCTCGTCGAAGGCAAGGCAGAGATCGCGGCAGGGGATGCAAGCCTCGGAGTCCTTGGCGAGCGGATGAACGTGTTCGAGCGCAAGAAGCCGGCCTGCGCCTATATGCCGAATGGCAGCAGATGGACCGCGATTGCCGCGACCGACTGCACGCTCGCCGTCTGCACCGCACCTGGGAAGGGAAGCCACGAGGCGCGGGTGCTCGACGTGCCGGATCTCGTGACGCGCGGCAAGGGCGCCAATACGCGTTACATCTTCCCGATCGCCATGGAGGAATCGAATGTCGCCGACAGCCTGCTCGTGACGGAAGTGTTTACGCCGGCCGGCAACTGGTCATCCTACCCACCGCATCGCCATGACGAGGACCGGTTTCCGGAGATGACCTACCTTGAAGAGACCTATTACCACCGCCTGAACCCCGACCAGGGGTACGGTCATCAACGTGTCTTCACCGAGGACGGGACGCTGGACGAGACGATGAGCGTCTCCAATCACGATGTCGTTCTGGTCCCGAAAGGCCACCACCCTTGCGCTGCTCCTTACGGCTACGACATGTACTATCTCAATGTCATGGCCGGCCCTCTCCGCAAATGGCGCTTCCAGAACCATCCGGACCATGACTGGATTGCAAAGCGCGATGCTTGAATCCCGCTCGGCAGTGCCGTGCTCCCTATCGGAGCGGCAGCATTGGTATCCGTCGGGACAGGCCGCGCCTTGTCCGTAGTCGAGATGGAAAACCCATTCAGCCGGCGCGGACTGTTTTGCGCCAGATCATTTCGGCGTGCAGTGTCAGCAGGGACCCTTCACCAGAGGCCACGTTGTCCCGCGCGCCGAGCCAACTGACGGTTTCGAGAGCAATCTCATCAACCGGCTGGGCGAAGGTCGTCAACTCATAGGAGCCCCAGGAGGCCTGTTCGATATCATCGAAGCCCACGATACAGATGTCAGCGGGTATGGAGAGGCCGAACTCCTGTCGTACGCCATCCATGAACCCGCAGGCTATCAGATCCGTGGCGCAAAAGACTGCGTCGGGGCGTTGGTGTCCGGTCATCATTCTTCGCGCGACCGCACGGCCGCATTCGTATCCGGTAGCGCCCTGCCGTTCCACCAGAACCGGAAGCCCCCGTGCCGCGGCGGCCGCCACGAACCCTGCTTCCCTCGCCATCAGGCTGGGTGTGCCCGCCGCGGAGTTGGCGAATGCGAGGTGCCGGCATCCCGCCCTCCAGAATGCCTGGACGGCGGTCTGCGCCGCCACGGCGTCGTCGAGATTGATGCGCAGAATGCCTTCCTGCTCTTCGTCCCGGTTGATGAGCACGAGCCGCTGGCCGTTCCTGAGGCAAAGGTCGATGATGGACCTGTCCGGCATGCCGGACAGGATGATCGATGCTTCGGCCCGGTAGCGTATCGCCTGCTGGAGTGCACGATCGACACTTCCGTCGGAGCGATCGGTGTTGATTACCATGGCAACCCGCCCGGAGTTCTGAAGTCGGTCTGTCAAGGTGCGGAGCAGGCTCGACCGATAGGGCGTGGCGAGGTCCGAAACAATCAGGCAGACAATGCCGCTTTCCCGACGCGTGAGCCCACGGGCGAGGTGATTTACGTGGTATCCGAGTTCTTCTGCCGCCTGCAGGACCCGTAGCCGCGTTTCCTTCGAAACGCTGGCCCCCGGCGTAAACGTGCGCGACACCGCCGACCGCGAAACGCCAGCCTTGGCCGCCACCTCCTGGGCACTTACGTAAACTTTTCGGCTCAACGTCGTTCCGATCTGCTTCTTGCACGGGAGTGCACGGGTCTCGTAGCACGCCAAACCTTAATTGTGGAGCGTTACGGTTTGACAGCAGGCAAATTATCATGCAGCATTTGCACACGCTTGCAAAGCGGCGGACGTGGAGGCGTCTGTACACCGGAGGAGACCACATGAACTCGATCAAGTTGATCGCGGCAGGGCTTGCCGCGAGCGCATCGCTTATTGCCTTCAACGCCAAGGCGGATGGCAGTCTCAATCTGATCTGCTCGGCAGACGTCGTGATCTGCGAACAGATGCAGGGGGACTTCCAGAAGGAAACCGGGATCTCGGTTAACATGGTCCGGCTCTCGTCCGGAGAGACCTACGCCAAGATCCGGGCAGAAGCCCGCAATCCGAAGACGGATATCTGGTGGGGCGGTACGGGAGACCCTCATCTCCAGGCTGCGGCCGAGAATCTCACCGAGGAATACAAGTCGCCTATGCTTGGCGAATTGCAGGACTGGGCTGTCAAGCAGGCAGAAAGCGCAGACTACAAAACGGTGGGCATCTATGCCGGTGCGCTGGGCTGGGGATACAACACGGAGATCTTCGCGTCCAAGGGGTGGAAGGAGCCGAAATGCTGGGCCGATCTGCTGGATCCCGCGCTGAAGGGTGAGATCCAGATGGCGAACCCCAATTCGTCGGGAACTGCCTACACGGCTCTCGCCTCGCTCGTGCAGATCATGGGGGAGGATGAGGCGTATGACTACATGGAGAAGCTGAACGCCAACATCTCCCAGTACACCAAGTCTGGTTCCGCGCCGGTGAAAGCGGCAGCGCGCGGGGAAACCGGGCTCGGCATCGTCTTCATGCACGACGCAGTGTCCCAGACAGCAGAAGGCTTCCCCGTCAAGTCCGTCGCTCCTTGCGAAGGCACAGGCTACGAGATTGGCTCCATGTCGATCGTGAAGGGCGCGAAGAACGTCGAGAACGCCAAGAAGTGGTATGACTGGGCACTTTCTGCGCCGGTGCAGTCCCGAATGAAGGACGCCAAATCCTTCCAGCTACCCTCCAACAAGAGCGCGGAAATCCCCAAAGAGGCACCGCGCTTCGAGGACATCAAGCTGATCGACTACGACTTCAAGACCTATGGCGAGCCCGAACGGCGCAAGGCGCTCCTTGAGCGCTGGGACAGGGAGATCGGCGCCAAGGCGAACTGACCTCTACCGCCTCATCGGCGTGAACCGCAGGTTGCCGGTTGAGAAACCGGCCACCTGCACGCAATCTCGCATAAATCGGCGCGGCAGGAAGTCTCATGACAACTAGTGATCGTCGACTGGACTGGGCCCTGGGGCTTGGTACCGTCGCCCTTCTCCTCCTTCCCTGGTACCGGATCGAAGGCGGCTTTCTTGGGTTGTCATGGCTGCCCGACTTCCCCGGTGGCACCGATGTCGCCCCTGGCCTTCTTCAGGCCGTTCTTCACGGCCGCTGGTGGTTGGCCATCGCGCTTCTTCTGCTCGTAGCTGCCATTTTGGTGCGGAGCCTTCACCGCCAATCGGAACAACGTGGCCGAATGCTGACATGGATCGGGGCGCTTGGCATCCTGTTCCTTGCCCTGCAGGGCCTGGCGATCGGCTTTTCGGGTTGGTCCTGGACAATTACCGAGACAATTTTCGGAACGCTTTCGACCGGGCAGCCCTCCATGGGTGCCGGCGCGATCACAGTCTCGATCGTCTTCATCCTCATCTTCTCCTTCGGCCGCGCGGAATGCGGGGTGATGAAGGGCGACGCCTTCGTCGTTAGCGCAATTACGCTGCTGGTCTTCCTGGTCGCCGTGTTCGTCTTCTATCCGATCGCCAGCATGTTTGCCGGAGCCTTCCAGGACTTCGACGGATCCTTCAATCCCGACGGCTTCCTCGGCAATATCGTCGATCCCTCCATCTGGAGCCTGAACTGCGTGATCGGCGAAGGACGCTGCGGTGTCGCGTGGCGAACCTTCTTTCTTGCGATCATGACCGCGACCGGCTCGACCCTTCTCGGTCTTGCCTTCGCTCTCGTGGCAACCCGGACGGGGTTCCGATTCAAGAAGGGCCTGCGGCTCCTCACCATCCTGCCGATCATCACGCCACCCTTCGTCGTCGGCCTTGCGCTGACGCTGCTGTTCGGCCGCGCAGGGCTCGTCACCGTCGGGCTCTCCGACATGTTCGGGATCGAGCCCAGTCGCTGGCTTTACGGCCTGACCGGTATCTGGATCGCACAGGTCCTGTCATTCACGCCGATCTCCTTCCTGGTCCTGATCGGGGTCGTGGAAGGCGTGTCCCCCTCTATGGAGGAAGCCTCGCAGACGCTGCGGGCCGACCGCTGGCGAACCTTCTGGCACGTCTCGCTCCCACTGATGAAGCCAGGCCTCGCGAACGCCTTCCTCATCGGCTTCATCGAAAGCATGGCTGACTTCGGGAACCCTCTGGTGCTTGGCGGCAGTCACGGCGTGCTCTCCACCGAGATATTCTTCGCAGTGGTCGGCTCCCAGAACGATCCCTCGCGCGCAGCGGTGCTTGCGATCATCCTGCTCTGCTTCACGCTGTCGGCCTTCCTGGCCCAACGTCTGTGGCTGGGCAAAAGAAACTTCGCCACCGTAACGGGCAAGGGCGACAATGGTGTTCACGCCGCCCTGCCCCGTTCTGTCGCGATCGGCGTCCACGCGATCGTGATTCCCTGGGCGATGTTCACGATCGTGGTCTACGGCATGATCATCGCCGGCGGCTTCATGAAGACCTGGGGCTTGGACAACAGCTTCACGCTCGACCACTATGTCCGCGCCTTCTCCATCAGCTTCACAGGCGAAGGCATCGCCTGGACCGGCGTGGCATGGAACTCCTTCTGGACAACCATGAAGATCGCCCTGATCTCCGCGCCCCTGACGGCAGCCGTCGGCTTGATGACGGCCTATCTCATCGTCCGCCAGCGGTTCGCCGGACGAGAACTGTTCGAGTTCGCCCTGATGATGAGCTTCGCAATTCCGGGGACCGTCATCGGCATCAGCTACATCATGGCATTCAACCTCCCGCCGCTCGAGATGACCGGTACGGCAGCAATCCTGATTGCCTGCTTCGTCTTCCGCAACATGCCGGTCGGAGTGCGCGGCGGAGTGGCCGCTATGAAGCAGCTCGACCAGAGCCTCGACGAAGCCTCCCTGACCTTGCGAGCCAACAGCTTCCGCACACTGCGCAAGGTGATCCTGCCGCTGCTGCGGCCGGCAATCACGGCAGCGCTCGTCTATTCCTTCGTTCGCGCAATCACCTCGATCAGTGCCGTCATCTTCCTGGTAAGTGCCGAGCACAACATGGCGACGTCCTACATCGTCGGGCTGGTGGAAAATGGTGAATACGGCGTCGCCATCGCCTATTCCTCAGCCCTGATCGTGGTGATGATTGCGGTCATCGCCATCTTCCAGTTCCTGGTCGGCGAGCGTCGCCTCCGCCGCACCAATCGCATCGCCGGCTCGATGCCCCTTTCGGTCGCGAAGGAGAAGACAGCATGAAGACTCCCGGCTCGGTGGTATTCCAGAACGTCAAAAAGAGCTTCGGTTCGTTTACCGCTATCCACGACCTGTCGATCACGATCGAGCCGGGCACCCTGGTGACACTGCTTGGCCCCTCGGGCTGCGGCAAGACCACGACGCTTCGCATGCTGGCGGGCCTGGAGCATCCCAGCGCCGGCCGCATCTTGATTGGCGGGAAAGACGTGACGATGCTGCCGGCGAACGAGCGTGACGTCTCCATGGTGTTTCAGTCCTACGCGCTCTTCCCGCACATGACGGCTCTCCAGAATGTCGCCTACGGCCTCGGATCATCAGGCGTTAAGCCAAACGAGGCGCGAGAGCGGGCCGAAGAGGGGCTGGCGCTCGTCGGCCTCGCCGGAATGGGCGATCGGATACCGGCTGAGCTCTCGGGTGGCCAGCAGCAACGGGTCGCCGTCGCCCGCGCACTCGTACTTGAACCACAGGTTCTGCTCCTCGACGAACCTCTCTCCAACCTGGACGCGCGACTGCGCCGTCGCGTGAGGACCGAAATTCGCGATCTGCAGCAGAGGCTCGGCTTCACCGCCGTCTATGTCACGCACGATCAGGATGAGGCCCTTGCAGTCTCCGACCGCATCATCGTCATGAAGGACGGTCGCGTCGAACAGGAAGGTGCCCCGCGCGCCCTGTATGAGGCGCCTGCTTCCTCCTTCATTGCCGACTTCATGGGCGAGGCTAACGTCATGTCATGCGATGTCATCGGCATTGAAGGCGACGACGCGCTGATCCGCCTGGGAGCGTTGACGCAGCGAGTGCCGAGACGCGACGTTGCCCAGCCGGGCGAGGCGAAGCTCGCGGTGAGACCCAATGCCATCATTCTGGAACCCGCCGATGATGCCCCCTTCGGCGGCGTCATCACCCACGCCGCCTATTTAGGAGGCCATGTCGAGTATGAGGTGGAGACGGCAGGCGGCAGCCTGTTCGTGGTGGATCCGGCCGTGGACCGTATGCTGCCGGCATCGACGCCCGTCTCCGTAGCCTTCAGGTCCCGTGGCATTGCCATCATCACCCGCTGACCGACAGCGGCACAACCCGAACGAGGAACTCATGACCTCCCATGCCACAACCGGCTATGAAGCCCGGCAGAGATTTGCCGAGAACGTCGCCCGCAAGGCGGGTGCCCTCGCGCTCGACTACTTCCTGCGCAGAGAGACGCTTGTCATCGAAACCAAGAAGGACCCGCAGGACGTCGTCTCGATCGCCGACCGGGCCGTGGAGACGCTCATCCGGGAGCAGATCGCCGAAGCCTATCCCAAGGATGGCGTGCTTGGAGAAGAGTATGGAATGGCCGAGAGCAGTTCCGGCTTCACCTGGGTAATCGATCCCATCGATGGCACGAGCCCCTTCGTCAACGGGATGCCGACCTGGTGCGTGTCGATCGCACTGCTCCACCAAGGGGAGCCGGTCGTCGGCGTGATTGCCGCTCCCTGTCAGGACGAATTGTATTCGGCCGCCCATGGCCTGGGGGCTCGACTGAACGGCACCCCCCTCCGAATCGATGGCTCCCGGACGATACGCAATGCCGTCACCGGGGTCGGCGCAAACCATCACGTTCCTCCTCGCAGGGTCGCGGATTTCGTGGAGGCATTATTGACGCAAGGCGGCACCTTCATCCGCAATGGATCGGGTGCGCTCATGCTCGCATACGTCGCTGCCGGACGCTTGGTCGGCTATTACGAGCCCTACATGCATGCCTGGGACTGCCTCGCCGGATATTGCCTTGTCCGCGAGGCCGGAGGGTGGTTCTTGCCCTTTCCGGTCGAAGGCGAGCGCCTGACCAAGGGCGCGCCGGTGTTGGCCGCCGGTCCCGGGGCCATCGAGGATCTGCGGACATTGGCACACCTCTGACAAGGCATGCCGACCAATCGTCTCTATGCGGATACTCGGAAAAGATGCACACACCGTTCTTTGCGGCTTCTTAGCTCTTGGCGGTCTCGGCCCGTCCGAAGCTATAAGATCTTGTCGAGCACCGAAGCCAGTTGGTCCTGGGAATAGGGCTTGGCCAACCTGGCGACGTCCATCTCCACGCCCGACGGCAGGTCGGCATAGCCGGAGGCGAGCAGGATCGGCAGTCCCGGCACGCGTTCACGGGCGGCCTTCGCCAGTTCCGCACCCGTCATGCCGGGCATGGAATAATCGGTGATCAACAGGTCGAAGGTGGCGCCCCCGTCGATCAAGGCGAGCGCCTCCTTTCCGGAATGAGCTTCGACGACCTGGTGGCCGAGATCGCTCAGCATGTCGGCCGAACTCATGGCGATCAGGACATCATCGTCGACGAGAAGGATCCGCTTTGGCCCGGCATCATCCCGAGGTCCTGCCGGCGCGACATCCTGCGCATGGTCCTGAACGTCCGCAGTCGACACAGGGATCCACAGTTCCGCGGTGGTTCCCTGACCCGGCGCGCTTGTTAGCGTCAAACGGCCGTCCAGTTGGAGTGCCAACCCATGCACCATGGAAAGGCCGAGGCCGGTGCCCTTGCCGAGTTCCTTGGTGGAAAAAAACGGCTCGACCGCCTTCTGCAGCGTTTCGGCGTCCATGCCCAGCCCCTGGTCGATCACGGAGAGGACGACATAGCGGCCGGGTGCAAGCATATCCGATCCCGCCGGCTGCTCCGCCTCCTTCAGTTCGATCCGGATCGTTCCGCCATCCGGCATTGCATCGCGGGCATTGACGGCGAGGTTGAGGAGGGCGAGCTCGACCTGGTTGGCATCGGCGGAGACGGGCGGGAGGCGTTCCGGAACGGCCACCTCTATGGCAATCCTGGAGCCGACCGACCGTTGCAGGAGATCCTCCATTTCCGTCACCAGCCCGGCAAGGTTGACCGGACCCACCTGCAGGTCCTGCCTGCGGGCGAATGCCAGCAGCCGCTGGGTGAGCGACGCGCCGCGCTGGGCGCCCTGCAGGGCTCCGTCGATCAGCCGCGTTGCCTTCGCATCGCCGGCAACATGCTTGCGCAGGAGCTCGAGGTTGCCGAGCACCGCCATCAGGAGATTGTTGAAGTCGTGGGCCACCCCGCCGGTAAGCTGGCCGATCGCTTCCATCTTCTGGGCCTGGCGAAGCTGCTCCTCCGCCCGTTCCCGCTGGCTGACCTCGGCCAGCACGAGCCTGTGCGCCTCCTGCAGCTCACGCGTCCGCTCCGCCACGCGTTCCTCGAGCATCTCGTTGAGATGACGCTGCTGTTCTTCCGCCTGCAGCCGCTCGGTGATATCGGCCGAAACCCCCACCAGCTTGATCGGCTTGCCGGTGCGGTCCCGGTGGAGCTGGGCACGGATTTCAGCGCCATGGACCGAACCATCAGGCCACACCGTACGGTAGGCGATGGCATAGTCTGCACCCGTTTCGATCGTCTTGCGCACCGCCTCCTGCATACGCGTCACATCTTCGGGATGGATCGATTGCAGCAAATCCTCGTAGGTGAAGCCGTCTTCGGGGCCGCGGCCAAAGATCCCCCTGCAGGTCGCCGACGTGGTCAAGACGTTGGTGGCGAGATCGAGCTCCCAGGCGCCGAGGCGGCCGGCCTCCAAGGCCGTCTGCAGACGACGCTCCCCTTCGTCCAGCGCCTCCATGCGGGCACTGGCCTCGTATTGGCGCCGTCGCGCCCGCATTGCGGAACGGACGACACTGATGAATGTCGTCGGGTGGAAGGGCCGCTCGACAAAACTGACATTGCCCAGGACTTCCGACAGACGGGCAGCGGCGGGGTTGCGTTCAGGACCACCGCCGCGGGCCGTCAGAATGATAAACGGAAGATCGGACCAGCTCGGCTGGGTCTCGATCCACGAGACAAATGGACGAAGATCGACCGACCGCAACGCCTCTTCGGTCATCACGGCGAAGGCGACGTTCTCGTTCAGCCCCGCAACCAGCGCGTCCAGTGTCGAGGCAATCCGTGCGGGCAGCTCCGCTTCCTGTAGCAACGCCGCGGCGATCTGCGCATCGCGGCCCAGCGGAGCATGGATCAGGCCAATGACATCACGCTCAGGAATTGGCGCCATCCTCATCGAGTGTCTGCAAAAGGGGCTGTCGGTCCCCCACGAAGATAGGGACACCACGCAGGATGCCCTGGAATCCTGAAAGCGGCTCGCCCAGCGTCAGTCCGTTACTGCCGATCGTGTACTCGCGGATCGTATCTTCGTGCTGCCCGGTCCGCTTCTTGATCACCGAGATCGCTCGGCGGACGCGACCTTCGGCCTCGAAGTAGCGCAGCAGGATGACCGTGTCTGCAAGATATGTCACGTCCACCGGCGATTTCATGTCGCCGACGAGCCCGTGCTGCGCCACGGTGATGAAGGTGTTGGCACCCTGCCTGTTCAAATATTGCAGCAGCTCGTGCATGTGCAGGATCAGTGCGTTTTCCTCGGGCATCGCAGCCTGATAGCCGTTGATGCTGTCGATCACCACGGTCTTGGCGTCGAAGCTCGCTACCCTGTCCCTTACCCGCTGGGCAAATTCGCCGGGCGACAACTCGGCCGCGTCAACCTGTTCGATGTGGATCAGCCCCTTGTCGAGCAAGTCCTCAAGGTCAAGCCCCATCTCCTTCGTGCGGGAAAACAGCAGGCCTAATTCCTCGTCGAAAATGAAGATCGCGGCCCGCTCCCCACGCCGGATGGCGGCTTCGACGAACTGTAATGCGAAAAGGCTTTTGCCGGTACCGGCAGGGCCGATCAGCAGCGTACTGGAGCCGCGGGCGATGCCTCCGCCGAGAAGCGCGTCGAATGCGCTGATGCCACTCGCCAGCGAGGAGCGCTCGAACCCCGACCTGTGCTCGACAGCGCGCAGCCGCGGGAAAACGGCGACGCCGCCGGTCTTGATGATGAAGTCATGGTAACCACCGCGAAAGGACTGGCCGCGGTACTTGAGAACCCGGAGCCGTCGACGCTCGGAGCCGTAGTCCGGGGCAAGCTGCTCCAGGTGAATGACACCATGCACGACGCTGTGGACGGTCTTATCCATCGCTTCGGAGGTCATGTCGTCCAACAGCAGCACCGTCGCATCGGAGCGGGAGAAGAAGTGCTTCATTGCAAGGATCTGGCGGCGATAGCGTAGTGAGCTCTGCGCCAGCAGCCGGATTTCGGAGAGGCTGTCAATCACCACCCGATGGGGCCTCACGCGCTCGAAGTTTTCAAAGATGAGTTTTGTGGTTTCGCCTAGTTCCAGGTCGGAAGAATACAGGAGGCTCTGCTGCTGGTCGGCATCGAGCAGGCTTTCCGGCGGAACAAGCTCGAAGATCTCCACCTGATCGCCAATATCCTTCCCATGCGAGAGCGCACTGTCACGCAGTTCTTCCTCGGTCTCCGAAAGCGTGATGTAGATACAGCGCTCGCCGATGCTTCCGCCTTCCAGAAGGAACTGCAATGCGATCGTCGTCTTCCCCGAGCCTGGCGCCCCTTCGAGAAGAAAGACGTGACCGCGGGAGAGCCCACCGGACAGAATGTCGTCCAGTCCCTCCACCCCGGTCTTTGCTTTCGCGCTTGAACTGTCTGTCATACATCCTCCATCGCGGCCTATGAAATAGAGTGAATGCCCTAAATTGTTAAGGGAGACGTTCAAAGCAGGAGATTCGTTCCGAGGCTGCCCATGATTGCGGACTCTGACAGCAGCGGAACTTGCAGTTGCGTTATCGCAGTCCCTCTATTCCATGCGGTTCCAAGTGCGTGCGATAATCGGGAAGTACAGTGGCGCTTTGACCTAGTGTAGAGGAGAGGTATGTACGAAGCGGGTTGGCGAGAATTCGGCAGGAAATTCCCTCACGTCTGATCTTCATCGAGAAGCGCATTTAGCGGAGCCGGTCTCTCCGGCAGGAAGGACGCGTGGCGCAGGACCACCCACAACACCTTTTGTCAGAGCCCCCCAATCATTTGGCCGAGGCCACCGGCCACTCCTCATCGACGTCGACGACCACCGTCTCGTGCTTCTCCTGCCAGCTGTCGACGCCGCCGGGGAACCAGTGGACGCCGGTATAGCCGTTCGTCACCAAACGCTTGCCGGCATTCCAGCTCCCCCAGCATCGCGGCTGGCAGAAGACCACGATTGGCCGAGCGTGGTCACCTTGGGTCAGTTCTTCCACGCGCCGGAAGAATGCCTCTTCCTGTGCCGCCTCAAGGGTTGCCGCTCCCGCGCCGGGGAGCCAAACGGCCTTCGGAATGGAACGATGAGTGGGCAACCATAGCCGATCCTCCGAGAACCCTTCAGGCTTCTTGTCGGCCGGGCCAACATCCACCAGGAGCGGATCCCTTGGCAGTAGGGCCTCGAGACCGGCCAGATCGATCACCACGGTGCCCCGCAAGGTGCTGGGGGTCTCGCTCCGCATCGGCCCCGACCACAAACCTTCCGGCTCCATCACCTCCGCGAACGTGCGACTTCCACCGGAGGCAGCCAGAGCCACGGCGACGGCAAGCAAGAGGAAAAACCGTGAGCTTCCCCGCATGTCCCTGCCCTTAATTGGTTGCCAGCGGGACGTCGAAGCTCTCCTCCCACGCTCCACCCTTGTTGTCGGACGCAACCACCCGGATCGGCGCCTGGTCTGCCGGCTCGAAGCTGAAGCCGATGGCGGGATTGGTGGAGAGCGAAATGTCACCGGTCACTTCGAGCACGGTCCGGTCACCCTGAGAGACAGTTACCTTCTCCACATAACGCGGCGGCGTGTAGAGGCGGGTGAGCTGGTTCATCTGCATGCCGCTGAAGTTTGGGTGGCGGATCATCAGGGTCGCTTCCGCAGGCTTCCCCTGCTGGACATTTTCCGCGAACTTCATCCGCATCTCGCCCATGCCCTTCATCGCTTCAGCGTCACTCGGGCCGGAAGGGGCAGAGCACCCACCGGACGCTTTCACGAAGACAGCGTTGGAAAACAGCTTTCCATCCGTCGTTTCGGCAACCGCGTGAATGTTGGTATAGGTGTCGACGCGCACACGCAGGTGCAGCGCGCCTGCATCGGCGCCCGGACCAAAGATGACATGGGCGGCCAAGGGAATCGGGTTTTCGTCAATCACAAGATAGACCGACTTGATCTTGTCCTTCTCCGGCATCGTGAGGGTGATCGGCACGAGCGCCGCATCCTGCGCGCGCTTCGGCGCATCGATCTTGATCAGCGAGTGCGTCGGGACCACCTCGCGGTTCCCAAAAATGTAGTCGGCGATCTGCTGCCAGCGTTCTTCGCGCTCCGCGTCCGCTTCGGACGCATGTACGCCGGGCGCGGAACCGACGCAGAACATCGTCAGCAGAGCCGTTGCAAAGGTTCGTCGCATCATCGGCATCATATTCTCCTCCCTGCGTTAGGTGAGACTATTCCCATTCAAGTTCCTTGTAGGCCTGGATCACGTTGCGCGCATGATAGTCGCTGAACAGCGCCCAACCCGCTCCTTCCCCCGCAGCGACCCTTCGGCTGGCCTCGTCTATCGATAGCCCCTCCTCGATTGCCTTTCGGGTCTCCTTATGGAGAGCTGTCAGGTAGCCTATCTGTCTGTCCATAGCCGCTTCAAAATCCACGATCGCCGGACCGTGGCCCGGCACAACTCGAACCGCGCCGACCCCCCTCAACCGTTCCGCTTCCGCCAACCATCCCGACAGGCTGCCGTCGAGTGAAGGCACACGATCGACGAAAAGCAGGTCTGCCGGAAAGAGCAGACCGGACGACAGGTCGAGCATCGATAGGTCGCAGTTGGTATGTGCCGTCCGATGCGCCGTGATCTGCAGGCGGCGGTCGCCGAGGTCAATTTCCGCCACATCGTGGACCTCCAGCGTCGGATAGATGATGTCGCCGACATTCTCCGCTCCGAGGACCTCCGCAAGGCGCTGCCGGTAATAGCTTCCGCGCGCATCCAGGGCAGCCTTCAGGGCATGATGACCGACGAACTGAGGCTGCTCCTCGACAAAGGCAGCAGCGCCGAAACAATGGTCGGGATGGACATGTGTCAGGACCACATGCCGGATCGGCTTGCTGGTTCGCTCCCTGACCCGCGCCTTGAGCCACTCCCCATCCGCCAGGCTGCCGCCGGGATCGGTGACAAGTACGCTGTCGCGTCCGACGATGAACCCGACATTGGCAATCCCGCCCTTGTTGGCCGGCGACACTTCCTCATGGGGCGCCTCACGGATGAAGACACCGTTACCGAGTTCCTTCAATCTCCCACATTGAGTGCCGAACCCAATTCGGGGGAAACAGCACAGACAGAGACCCAGGGCCAAGGCTTCACGGCGTGTGAAGCGCCCGCCGGTGGCTGACTGTCCGGCACAGTCGACGGGATCACAGCTTTCGATCGACATGTTCTAAAATATCACGTTCACCGGCATTCCGGTAGCGCCTTTGCAGCCCAACAGCGCGCGGCAGTCTCGGGAAGCAGTCCGGCTCGGGCTGCGCGGCTCAGGCGTCGGTGAGACGAACGCCGCCTGAAAGCCACACCTCCCCTGCGCCGTCCGGAGGACCCGGTTCGCCTCAGTGCTCTCCCGTTCTGCCAGACCGAGGGGCGATGAATGGTAACAGCCGTGATCACTGGCTGCCGGTCAGATGCTTGTCCGACAGCCAGTGTTCCTCTGTACTCAGGCCGCCAGTGCTCCGGACTTCTTCGCCACCCAGCTGGCGACGTAGTCCATCAACGCCGGCGAGAGGCAGTCATAGGGCTCCAGCCCCAACTCCCGCAGGCGTGCCCGGATCGCATCCATTTGACTGGGATCGACACCAGCCTCGATGATCGAGGACACGAAAGCCGCAAACTCCGGAGGCGCCCAGCCCGACTCCTGGAAGCGCTCCGGATGCACGAAGTCGAGCCCCTGGAAGGCGTGCTCCCTCTCGACCGGCCCGTACATATGGACGCCGCATTCGCGGCAGGCGTGACGCTGGATCAGCGCGGAACTGTCAACGACCTGCAGCTTGTCTCCATTTTCAAGTACCGTCACCTTGTCGTGGGGCACGACGGCGACGACCGAGAAAACGACTCCTTTCGGCTTCCAGCATTTCGTGCAGCCACACACATGATTATGTGCGACCTGCCCTTCGATCTTCACCTTGACCGGCCGGTCCGTGCAGGCACAGACGAGCGTCCCGCCCGAAAAGCCGGGATCGGCCGGCTTGATACCATTATCCACGGCCGGATGTATGCGGATTGCACTTTCCATGGCATGCCACCTCCCCTGTTGAGCCGAAGCAAGGTCCGCTTTCCGGACTGCCTTCGACGTTGAAGCCGCGCGCCGGCCGCCTCCATCAATAGACGACGACGCTCCTGATGCTCTGTCCGCCATGCATGAGCTCGAAGCCCTTGTTGATGTCCTCCAGTCCCATGGTGTGGGTGATCATCGGGTCGATCTCGATCTTGCCCTCCATGTACCAGTCGACGATCTTCGGCACGTCGGTGCGCCCGCGCGCGCCACCGAAGGCCGTGCCCATCCAGGTACGGCCGGTGACGAGCTGGAAGGGTCGGGTGGAGATCTCCTGGCCGGCACCGGCCACCCCGATGATGACCGACTTGCCCCAGCCGCGATGCGAGGCCTCCAGCGCCTGGCGCATGACCTTCGTATTGCCGGTGCAGTCAAAGGTGTAGTCGGCACCGCCGATCTGGTCGGCGCCGCGCTTCGTCATGTTGACGAGGTAAGGGACGATGTCCTCGCCCACCTCCTTCGGGTTGACGAAATGGGTCATGCCGAAGCGCTCGCCCCACTCCTTCTTGTCGTTGTTGAGGTCGACGCCGATGATCATGTCGGCGCCGGCAAGGCGCAGGCCCTGGATGACGTTCAGGCCTATGCCACCAAGCCCGAAGACGATCGCGGTCGAACCGATCTCCACCTTGGCGGTGTTGATGACGGCGCCGATGCCGGTCGTCACGCCGCAGCCGATATAGCAGATCTTGTCGAAGGGAGCGTCGGGATTGACCTTGGCGACGGCGATCTCCGGCAGGACCGTATAGTTGGCGAAGGTCGAGCAGCCCATGTAGTGGTGCAGCTTCTCGCCGTTGATGGAAAAGCGCGATGTGCCGTCCGGCATGACGCCCTGGCCCTGGGTGGAGCGGATGGCGGTGCACAGGTTCGTCTTGCGCGAGAGGCAGGAGGGGCATTCGCGGCATTCGGGGGTGTAGAGCGGAATGACGTGGTCGCCCTTCTTGACCGAGGTGACGCCCGGGCCGACATCGACCACGATGCCTGCACCTTCATGACCGAGGATCGCCGGGAACAGACCCTCGGGGTCGGCGCCCGACAGCGTGAAGTCGTCGGTATGGCAGATGCCGGTCGCCTTCACCTCCACCAGCACCTCGCCCGCCCGAGGCCCCTCGAGCTGAACCGTCATGATCTCCA
>NZ_JBIOKZ010000009.1:0-182485 GCF_044142885.1 Pseudorhizobium flavum | reverse complement strand
GCACCGGCCGCATTGGCCTCTTCCACCATCGCGGCGTTCTGCTGGGTCACCTGGTCCATCTGGTTGACGGCGGTGTTGACCTCGGACAGGCCCACCGACTGTTCGCGGGCCGAGGTGGCGATCGCGTCCATGTGCTGATTGATGGTGACGATGTAGCTCTCGATGGTCTTAAGGGCTTCGCCGGTGTCGCTGACGAGCTTCACGCCGTTGCCGACCTCGGCAGACGAGTTGCGGATCAGGTCCTTGATCTCCTTGGCAGCGGTTGCCGAACGCTGTGCCAGTTCACGAACTTCCTGGGCAACGACGGCAAAGCCCTTGCCGGCTTCACCAGCACGCGCCGCTTCGACGCCTGCATTCAGCGCCAGCAGGTTGGTCTGGAAGGCGATGTCATCGATGACGCCGATGATGTTGGAGATCTGGCTGGATGACTGCTCGATCTTGCCCATGGCATCGACGGCATTGGCGACGACGGCGCCGGAATGGCGGGCGCTTTCGTTTGCCTGGATCGCCACCGTACGGGCCTCTTCGGCACGCTTGGAGGAGTTGGCGACATTGGTGGTGATCTGGTCGAGGGCTGCGGCGGTCTCTTCCAGCGAGGCGGCCTGCTGTTCGGTGCGCTTCGACAGGTCAGCAGCGCTCTGGCTGATCTCGCGCGATCCGCTGTCGATGGAGCTGGTGGATTCCGCCACTGCCGTCATGGTTTCGCGAAGCTGCATGACCGAGCGGTTGAAGTCCTCGCGCAGGCCTTCGAACTCCTCGGCGAAGGACTGCGTCAGCTGGACGCCGAGATTGCCGGCGGAAAGCTGCTTCAGGCCGTCTGCCAGACCCGTGGTTGCCTGTGCCATGGCTTCGGCGCGGATGCGCTCCTGCTCGGCCGTGCGGCGGCGCTGCTCTTCCGACTGCGAGCGCTGGGCATTCGCCTCCTGCTCGAGCCGGCGGTTCTCCAGCGCATTCGTCCGGAACACCTCGACGGCCGCCGCCATCTCGCCGATCTCGTCGGTGCGGCCCGCATAGGGGATCGCCGTGTCGGCATCGCCCCTGGCGAGGTTGTTCATGGAGTGGGTAATAGCCTGGATCGGCTTCGCGATCCCGGTAATGGCAAACCAGATAGCCCCCGCGACGATGGCACCCAGCAAACCGATTGCGACAAACGTCACCGTCAGCGTAGTCGAGTAGGCAGCTTCCGCGCTCTTTTGTGCGGCGATGGCATCTGCGATACTGATTTTGGTGAGTTCGGCTAGGCTGGCTGCCGAAGCCTCGGCAGGCTTGACCATCTCGGTGCGGAGAATGTTGTTGGCGCCCGCGATGTCTCCTGCATTGGAGAGTTCCAGTACACGCTTGCCAAGCTCCATATACTGCGCCACGCCGTCTTCGACGCTGCGGAGCAACTGGTCTTCGGCAGGCGTCGGCTCGAGCTTCCTGAACCGCGCCGCCTTGTCCTGCAGTGCGAGCCGCGCAGTCTCGATAGCGTTCTCCGCCTCGGCCTTTCCTTCCGCATCTTCCCGTAGCAAGTGGCTCCGATAGCCAGTGCGGACGGTCATCACCTGGACTTCCATATCTTTGACTGCTGCGATCGTCGGCATCGCAAGGCCAGCGATGTTGTTGACATGACCATCCAAAGCTCCGAGTCGATTGACGGAGAAGGTCGCGAACAATGCAAATGCGGCGCCGAGAAGGATAAGTATTCCTGCAAGGGCGGTCTTAACTTTGGGTCGTGTCATGGGAGGTCCATTCAGGGGCGAGAGGGCTCAAGGGCGCTGCGAACGCAGTCTGCCTCGATCGATGCAACTTTAGCGAGCCATGCGTTACGAAAATCAAACGGCGGCGCCCTTAGATATTATGGACGAAATTTAGTTAAGGCTGATGTATAGCTAATTCCCTATGTGCCGATCCCCGATCGATGCCGTATCCGGTGGCCGGCCGCGCGAAAGAACCTCCGCCGCCAGCTTCGCACCAGCCGCGGAGGACATGCTTGCCCCGGTCCTATCAGCCGGAATCGAGTCGTCATGCCGCTCCTGTCCCAGTCTCTGCGCCGAATGCTGTCCGCCATCGGCATGTTTGCCCTGGTCGCAAGCCTGAGCGGCTGCATCCTGGTCACCGATACGAGCCGCATGAACCCCGATGTCTTCGTGCAGGAGACGGCGCCGGTCTTCCACGTTCCCCCCTATGCGGATCCACCGACGAACCAGCCGCCACCGATGCCGGGCGGCATTCCGCAGAAGCGCCAGCTCTATCCGACGCATTTCCACCAGACCTACCGGCCGACCTATGGCATGCCGGTCTCAAACCCGGTGCATCGAGCCATGTACGGGGCGTTCAACGATGAGGGCAGGACGCTGCCGGCGATCCCCTATTCACGGATCGATCCGCGTTTCCTGCGCCAGGAAGTCTCCTACCAGACCGCCGAGGCGCCCGGCACGATCGTCGTCGATACGAAGCAGCACTATCTCTATCTCGTGCAGCCCGACGGCAAGGCGATCCGCTATGGTGTCGGGCTCGGCAAGGAGGGGTTCGCCTGGTCGGGCCGCGGCACCATCCAGTGGAAGGCCAAATGGCCGCGCTGGACGCCGCCGGCCGACATGGTCGCCCGCCAGCCGGAATTGCGCCAGTTTGCCGCTGCCGAAGGCGGCGCCAATCCGGGCCTCAACAATCCGCTGGGCGCCCGCGCCCTCTACATCTTCAAGGATGGCAAGGACACGCTCTACCGCGTCCACGGCACGCCCGACTGGCAGTCGGTCGGCAGGGCCACGTCCTCCGGCTGCGTACGCATGCTGAACCAGGACGTTATCGACCTTTACGATCGCGTACCCGCCTCGGCGCCGATCGTCGTAATCTGATGATCCCGTTCTGGGCCGGCTGGTTGGCGTCCCGTAGGGAAGCGTAAACGTTCCCGTGATAGCACAGGCCCATCATGGAACCTTTGCATTCAGGTTGCCGTTGATCGGGCCTAGTCAGAAGAACAAGTCGGGCGGTTTTCCGAACATGAGCATGAACATTTCCTATTCCCGCCGGGGCGTCCTGTCGCTTCTTGCGGCGGGCGCGGCCTCGACCCTTGCCGGATGCGCCTCGAGCGGCTCTGGGTCGTCGGGTGCACGCATCATCTCCGCAACGCCTGCCTCCTTCTCGCCGCCGCCGGTCTCACCCTCGGGTCGTTCGCCCGAACTGGATGCCATGTATGGCACCGTCGTCGACGGCGGTTACGTCATTCCGGCCGTGCCCTACTGGAACATCAACCCGCGCTACTATCGCCAGCGTGTCCTTGATCCCACGGGCGAACGGCCGGGCACGGTGGTCGTCGACACGGCGTCGCGCTTCCTCTACCTCGTGGAGCGTGACGGCAGCGCCATGCGCTACGGCGTCGGCATCGGCCGCGAAGGCTTTGCCTGGGAAGGCGAGGGCGTCATCCAGTGGCGGCAGAAATGGCCGAAATGGACGCCGCCGGCGGAAATGATCGCGCGCCAGCCGCAGCTTGCAAAATACTCTGCAGAGAACGGCGGCCAGCCACCGGGCCTGGACAATCCGCTCGGCGCCCGCGCGCTCTACATCTTCAAGAACGGCCAGGATACGCTCTACCGCCTGCACGGTTCGCCGGAATGGAACTCGATCGGCAGGGCCGTTTCCTCAGGTTGCGTTCGTCTGATCAACCAGGACGTGATCGACCTCTATGAGCGCGTGCCGCAGAAGGCCCGCATCGTCGTCTGGCAGTAACAGCGAAGGCGCGCCTAGGTGGGCTGCTGCTCCTGCAGCCGGCCCGTCAGGGCGCGCACCCTGTCCCGCAATCCCTCCATCTCCTCCAGGCTGCATTGCGTCGCCTCGGCAATGGCGCGGGTGACGTCGATTGCCTGTGACGCCAAGTCCTGTCCTTTTTGGGTCAGAGAGATGCGCACGAGCCGTTCATCCTGGCTGTCGCGCTTGCGGCTCACGAGGCCGCCCTGTTCCAGCCGTTTTAGGAGCGGTGACAGCGTTCCCGAATCCAGCCCCAACCGGTCGCCAATTGCCCGCACCGACTGGTCGTCCTCCTCCCACAGCACCAGCATGACAAGGTATTGCGGATAGGTGAGGCCGAGCGGCTCCAGCAGCGGCTTGTAGGTGCGGGTCAGTGCATGGGCCGCGCCGTAGATCGCAAAGCACAGCTGCGTCTCCAGCCTGGCTGGCGCCTCGCCTCTGCTCTGTTTCTTTTTCGTCATCGCGTGCCTGATTTTCCGGATCTCTGGCCTATCTCCCAATTATCCACCCAGTCTTGGTGATTATCAATGCGCAAAATTCTATTGCGCGCAATCTAATTGCCTGTTACGGATATTTGTCTCTGAACCTGAAGGAGTGAAGACGATGGCAATTCTCTACACGACCAAAGCTTCTGCCACCGGCGGCCGGTCCGGCCGCGCCGTATCCGAAAATGGCGTCCTCGATGTCACCCTGACCGTCCCCAAGGAACTGGGCGGCGACGGCGCCACCGGCACCAATCCCGAGCAGCTTTTCGCCGCCGGCTATTCCGCCTGCTTCCTCGGCGCGTTGAAGAATGTCGCCGGCAAGGAGAAGGTGAAGATACCGGACGATGCCAAGGTCACCGTCTCCGTCGGCATCGGCCCCCGCGATGACGGCACCGGCTTCGGCATCGAGGTCTCCATCACTGTGGACATTCCCGGCATGGACAAGGCGCAGGCCGAGGACCTGGTCGCCAAGGCGCACATCGTCTGCCCCTATAGCCACGCCATGCGCACCTCCACCGAGGTACCCGTTTCGGTGGCCTGACCCTACGGAGGAGGGGGCGGACCATCGGCCGCTCCCTTGACCATCCGGCCCAGTGAGCCTACCTTTCTTCTGAAAGGATTGCGTCATGGGTTTGCTGGAGAAACAGATCAGTCGGGTTGAAATCTCGGAGGCGCAGGTGGTCACCAGGGCCACTGTAGTCGCAGCCGAGCGGCTTGGGCTGAACGCTCGCAGCCTCGCCTCGGTTCTCGGCGTGTCTGAAGCTTCCGTCTCGCGCATGAAGCGGCTCGATCATCTCCTGGAGAAGGGAACGAAGCCGTTCGAGCTGGCGCTCTTGCTGATCCGCCTGTTCCGTTCGCTCGATGCTATTACCGGCGGTGACGAGGGGGTAGCCCGCAAGTGGCTGCGCAACACGAACACCGCACTTGGCGGAATACCGGCGGACAGGATCTCCACCATTACCGGCCTTACCGATGTCCTTGCCTATCTGGACGCCCGCCGCGCTCTCGTCTGAGGCGCGACCGGTCGCCGGGGAATTCTGGCGGCTCGTCGAGGCCCAGCATCGCGTCTCGACGATGAAGCTCGTGGAGACGGTGGAGGAGCAGGCCCTCTTGGAAAATCTGCTGGAAGAGACGAAGCCGGCGTTTCCGCCCGAATGCACGGGCCTCGACTACCTGCTCGCCACGCCCTTCCGTTATGGTGCAAGCTATCCGCACGGATCGCGTTTCCGCCGTGCCGGCCGCACGCTCGGTGTCTTCTATGCAGCAGCGCGGGTCGAGACGGCGATCGCCGAAATGGCCTTCTACCGGATGCTGTTCTTCGCCGAGTCGCCGGACACGCCGCTTCCTGCCAATGCCGCCGAATATACCGCCTTCGCGGCATTGGTCGCGACGGAAGCTGGTATCGACCTGACCATGCCGCCGCTCGACAGGGACAGCCATGCCTGGGAGCACCGCACCGATTACGCAGCCTGCCAGTCGCTGGCCGATGCGGCACGCGAGGCGGGCCTTGATGCCATCCTCTACCGATCCGTTCGCGACCCGGCAAACGGGCTCAACCTGGCGCTTCTGTCCGCCGGGGCATTTGCGGCGCGGGAGCCGGTGGAGCGGCAGACCTGGCGCATGCGGCTGTCGATGACCGGTGTCCAGGCCATTTGCGACTTCCCCCTCCTGCGCATCGGCTTCTCCATGGCAGACTTCGCCGCCGACCCGCGAATTGCCGCACGCCTTACCTGACCGTTGCGAGCGTCTGGCGCAGCGGCGCCATCGAGGGCCCAAGCTCTCCGTCGAGCTCGCCATGCACCCGCTCCCAGATCGGAAGCGCCTGCGACAGCAGCGCGGTACCCTCGGACGTCAGCCGCATCAGCCGGCTGCGCCGGTCGTCGGGATGGGGAAGGGTCTCCACCAGCCCGCGTCGCTCCAGTACCTTCACGGCCGCCGTCAGCGTCGTCCGGTCCATAGCCAGGACTTCCGCCACCGGCCCCATGGGTGCAGGCTGCGGCCGGTTCAGCGCCATCATCAGCGAGAACTGCCCATTGTTGAGGCCGAGCGGTTTCAGAGCATTGTCGAAGCGGCGGGCAAGCGCGCGGGCCGCGCGCTGTACATGCAGGCACAGGCATGTATCGCGGACGTGGATGGTCGTGGAGAAGGGAATCGGCATGGCGTTTGACATGGGTCATATATGTTGATATCAACCTAAATGTCAAGCCAGAGGAGGATGAGCATGAACGCGATCACGTCGCCGGAGAATGCAATCGTGTCCCGGGAGGAGTGGCTGGAAGCCCGCCGCAGGCTCCTTCAACTGGAGAAGGAGGAAACGCGCCTGCGCGACAAGGTTCGGGCCGAGCGCCGGGCGCTTCCCTGGGTCAGGATGGACAAGGACTATGTCTTCCAGGCCCCCGACGGGGAGAAGCGGCTTGCCGATCTCTTCGATGGCCGCAGCCAGCTGATCGTCTACCATTTCATGCTGGGTCCGGACTGGGATGCCGGCTGCACGGGCTGCTCCTTCCACTCCGATCATGTTGACGGTGCGCTTGTCCATCTCAACAACCACGACGTGACCTATGTCGCCGTCTCCCGTGCGCCGATCGAAAAAATCGAGGCCTACAGGAAGCGCATGGGCTGGAAGTTCCCCTGGGTCTCGTCCTACGGCTCCGACTTCAATTTCGACTTCCACGTCTCATTCACTCCGGAGGAGCTGGCGAGCGGCAGCGTCCGCTACAACTTCACCGAGATTCCGCGCGAACAGGCCCATGACGAACTCCCGGGCCTCTCCTCATTCCACAAGAACGAGAAGGGCGAGATCTTCCACACCTATTCGACCTATGCCCGCGGCGGCGAAGAGCTGATCGGCACGCTGATGATCCTCGACCGGGCGCCGTTCGGCCGAAACGAGGAAACCACGATGAACTTCGTCAAGCGTCATGACGAATACGAGCAGGCGCCTGAAGCTTCATCCTGCTGCCATTAAGCGGGCGCAATATCGGTACCACGGACAGGAGGAATGGCCATGGAAATGGAGATGGCGAAGCCGCAGGCCGAGCACGGCTTCCTGCAGAGGCTCGTCGGCACCTGGGAGGTCAGGGATATGCCCGATGCCGGCACATGGGTCGAGGTGGTCCGGTCGCTGCATGGCATCTGGTTCGTCGCGGAAGGCAATGGCCAGATGCCGGGCGGTGGCGATGCCACCACAGTGCTCACGCTCGGCTACGATCCCGCCAGGGGCAGGTATGTCGGCAGCTGGATCGGGTCCATGATGACCCACATGTGGGTGTACGAAGGCGAGGTGTCTGCCGACGGCAATACCCTCAGCCTCTATACCACCGGGCCTGACTTCGAAAATCCCGGCAGGACCGGGGAGTATCGCGAGCAGATCATCATCAAGGATGATGATCATCGCATCTTCAACTCCAGTGCGAAGCAGGCGGACGGAAGCTGGAAGCAGTTCATGGAAGTCAATTACCGGCGCGTGTCCTAGGCGCCCATATCGCCCGTCGCAAGCCGGGCAGGAGGAGATTGAAATGCTGCAGACTGCATCGGAAACCAGAAGCGAAACCCACGGCAAGTTCATCTGGTGCGAGCTGATGACGTCGGATACGGAGGCGGCCGGCCGCTTCTATTCTTCGGTCCTCGGCTGGTCGCTGAACGCCATGCCGATGGGGGAGGGCGACGCCTACCATCTCTTTCAGATCGGCGAGGGCGACAAATGCCCCGGTATCGGTGGCATGATGAGAATTCCCACTGAGATGGCCGGTAGCATGCCGCCGAACTGGAGCGGCTACGTTGCCGTCGATGACGTCGACCGGACGGCGCGGGAGTTCGAGGAGAACGGCGGCACCGTGCATCGGCAGCCGGAGGATATCCCGCAGGTGGGCCGCTTCGCCGTGGTGGCTGATCCGCATGGCGCCGTCCTCAACATCATGACGCCGCTGCCGATGGACGACATGCCGCCACCCCCGCCGGAGGGTGCGCCTGGCACCGTCGGCTGGCACGAACTCTATGCCGCCGACCTGGAAGAGGCCTTCGAGTTCTACAGCCGCATCTTAGGCTGGACGAAGGACAGCGACTTCGACATGGGAGAGATGGGGGCTTATCGGCTCTTCTCCGAACACGGCAAGCAGACCGGCGGGATGATGAAGCGCCCGGAGGAGATCCCCATGCCGTGTTGGGTCTACTACTTCAACGTCGAAAGCGTCGAAGCCGCGATCGGGCGGGTCCGTGCCGGCGGCGGCCAGGTGCTGAACGGGCCGATGGAGGTTCCCGGCGGCAGCTGGATCGCCCAGTGCACCGACCCGCAGGGTGCCTTCTTCTGCCTCGCATCCATGCAGAAATGACTAGAAAGCCGGGGCGAGCTCGCCCCGGCTTTCTCCATCGCTGTTAAAGCTGGGTTCATGGAACTGCTGCTACAGGCGTCGGTTGGACGCTCGTGATAGGATGCAGCTCCCGGACGAAAGGCGATGGATGCGCAGGATCAGGCTGATGGTGATTGGACCGCCACCATATCTTTCTCCGGTCGTCCGTCAGGCGTGGAGCCGCGCCGAGATCGATCTTGAGGGGCCCTACAATTCCAGGGATTTCGCGTCCAAGCTCGTCGACGCATCGTTCGATGGAGCCATCATCGACGTCGAATACGATGCAGCCACCCTCCTGCAGGTGGTTGAGGTCCTGGATGCCTTTGCGGTGCCGGCCATCTTCGCCGGCAGCGGCCGTGCGGCACCAGGTGGAGGCTACGCCCTCTCCAGGGATCAGGAGGCCATGAATGCGATCGTCCGGAGCCTGCTTGGCTCCGAAGCGAATACAATGCAGTAACATTTGTAATTGCGCCGCATTTGGCGACTTCTATGGTTCCCTGACAGGCTTTCGGCGCCGGCCATCGGCAGCCGCCCCTCTCGCCTTGCGGAGAATGCCCATGCCGGACCGGTACTTCTATCCCGGAATCCTTGCCTCCGACGACCTCAAGCTGCTTCACGATACGGTGCGCGACGTGCTGCGGGTCGAGAGTGGAGACGGCACTGCGCGGGATCCCGAAGCGGTCGCCAGGATCGTGCTGCGGCTTTACAGGACCGGGCTCACAGAACACCACAAGCTCCTGCAACTCGCTGGCCTGATGGTGGACCGCCAGGCGCTGGTGGGCGGCCCCGTCTTCTGATCACCATTTCCTCTCATCAGTGCCCCGGAACCAATCCGCTATCCGCGGATTGACCCTGATAACGAGGAGTCAGTCGATGCAGGAAGCAGCAGGTGAAAGCCACCCGCAGACGGAGATCGTGGAATTGATCCCCATGTTGAGGAGTTTCGCGAGGCGCTTCTACAACAACCCCCATGACGTCGACGATCTGGTGCAGGAAACGGTGCTGCGGGCGCTCGCCAACCTGGACAAATTCCAACCGGGCACCAGCCTGAAATCCTGGGCTTTTACCATTATGCGCAATACCTTCTGTACGCGCTACGGCCGCGGCAAGCGGGAATTCGTCGGCACGGAGGACTGCGCCTCGTTGCAGCGGTCGATCAATGCCCCGCAGGAATGGGCCGTGAGGATCCAGGAATTCGATCGTGCGCTCGCCGGACTTCCGGAGCACTATCGTGACGCTTTCGAGATCGTATTGATGCGTGGAGAAAGCTATGAATCCGCATCGGCGCTCTGCAACTGCCCCGTCGGGACGATCAAGAGCCGGGTCAACCGCGCCCGCCTGGCCATCCTGAAGACACTGGGGGAGGATGGCATCAGCGGGACGGTGGACATTCAGTAGCAGCCTCTCTTCGCCAATCTTGATGGAATAATCTCGGCTGCTATGGTCGCGCATATGACAGCCCATTTATCGGTGACCCGGCCCGCTTACCTGCAGAAATTGCGGCAGTTTCTCGTCAGGGTGGAGCGCGGGCAGGACAGGACGGCGCTACGCCTGCAGGCGGCCTTCGCCGTTGTCGATATCGCGATCCTCGCCTTCTTCCTCTTCGGTCCGTACCTCCGCGCCGGGCCTTCCTACCTCATCATCGACTACATGATCGCGGTCTGGATCAGCATGGAGCTGATTGCGAGGGCGCTTGTTGCACCGACTTGGCGCATCTTCTTCCGTCGGTTCATGACCTGGATCGACATCATCATCCTCGCGACGCTGCTTTTTCCCGATGTATTGTTCAACTTCGCCTTCCTCAGAGCCATGCGTCTATGGGCGATCGGGAGTAGTCCGCTGCTGCAGCATGGTCTCCGGCGCGCCGGATATGCACACCTGCTCGATGTCGTCCGGGCGCTGATCAACCTCCTGGTTTTCCTGTTCATCGTGACCGGCTTCGTCTACACGAGCTTCTTCTACAATCGGCCGGGCGAGCAGGGTTTCGTCGATGCTCTCTATTTCACGGTCGCCTCCATTACGACCACCGGCTACGGCGATATCACCCTTCCAGGAACCGCCGGAAAGCTCACCTCGGTGGTGACCATGATCGTCGGGATCTCCCTCTTCGTGCGACTGGCTCAGGCGGTGGTGCGTCCGAACAAGGTCCATTACCCCTGTCCCCAATGCGGGCTGCAGCGACACGAGCAGGACGCCGTTCACTGCAAGGCCTGTGGGGAGATGCTGAAGATTCCCGACGACGGCGACTGACAAGCCCTTTGCCATTCAGACTCTGTTTGCTCCCGCTTGGGCAACCGCCTAGAAGCGGTTCAATCAAAGGAGAATGGTCATGGCCGATGCGGATGACGAATATGTTTATGACGAAGCGACCGGCGAGTGGCGCCCCGCGTCCGAAATGGCCGCAGCGGCCGCGCAGGCTGCAGAGGTGCGCGACGCCTCCGGCAATGTGCTGAAGGATGGAGATTCCGTCACCCTCATCAAGGACCTGAAGGTCAAGGGTGCCGGCCAGACGCTGAAGCAGGGAACCGTCATCCGCTCGATCCGCCTCACCGACAATCCCGAAGAAATCGACTGCCGCCACGACGCCATCAAGGGCCTCGTGCTGCGCACGGAATTCGTCCGCAAGCGGTGATTGCCCGCCAGGCGGTGCCGCCCGGCGTTGCTAGCGCTTCAGGCTGCCGAGGATGCCGCGCACGATCGCGCGGCCGAGGGAGCTTGCGACCGAACGGGCGGCGCTCTTCATCGCCGCCTCGACGACCGTTTCGCGTTGGCGGGTGGAGGTGCGCCGCGGCGCCGGCTTTCCCGCCGGCTCGTCGCCGAAGCCGGGCAGGCTCCAGCGGCCGGCAGCACTTTCCGTCTCACGCTCCTCCTCTTCCCGCTGCGCGGCCTCTGCTTTTGCCGCCTTTTCCGCGCGCTCCATCAGGATTTCGTAGGCTGACTCCCGATCGATATCGCGGTCGTACTGGCCGGCGATCGGGCTCCGGCTAATGATTTCCCGCCGCTCGGCGTCGGTCAGCGGCCCGATCCGCGACGAAGGCGGCCGGATCAGCGTTCGCTCGACCATGGACGGAGCGCCCTTGCCCTCCAGCGTCGAGACGAGCGCCTCGCCGGTACCGAGTGCGGTGATCGCCTCCTGCGTATCGAAGGCCGGATTGGTGCGGAAGGTATCGGCCGCAGTCTTCACGGCTTTCTGCTCGCGCGGCGTATAGGCGCGCAGCGCGTGCTGTACCCGGTTGCCGAGCTGCGCCAGCACCGTCTCCGGCACGTCGAGCGGGTTCTGCGTCACGAAATAGACTCCGACGCCTTTTGACCGGATGAGCCGAACCACCTGCTCGACCCGCTCGATCAGAACCTTGGGGGCTTCGTCGAAGAGCAGGTGCGCCTCGTCAAAGAAGAAGACGAGCCTCGGCTTGTCCGGATCGCCGACCTCCGGCAGTTCCTCGAAGAGTTCCGAGAGCAGCCACAGCAGGAAGGTCGCATAGAGCCGCGGATTGTTCATCAGCTTGTCGGCGGCGAGCACCGTGATCATGCCGCGCCCGTCCTGCGTCGTGCGCATCAGGTCGCGGATGTCGAGGGCGGGCTCTCCAAAGAAGTATTCCGCGCCCTGTTGCTCGAGCACCAGGAGAGCCCGCTGCAGAGAGCCCACCGAGGCCTTGGAGACGAAGCCGTAGCGGGTGGAGATCTCCCCGGCATGCTCGCCCATGTAGTTGAGGAGCGCCTGCAAGTCCTTAAGGTCGAGCAGTGCCATTCCGCCTTCGTCGGCGATCTTGAAGGCGATGTTCAGCACGCCCTCCTGCGCCTCGGTGGCGTTCATCAGACGCGCCAGAAGAAGCGGTCCCATTTCCGCGACCGTGCTGCGCACGCGATGCCCCTTCTCCCCGTAGAGGTCGAGAAAGATCACCGGCGAGGCGGCGAATTCGTAGTCGGAGAACTGGATCTGCTCGGCGCGCTTCAGGAGGAAGTCCTTCTCCTCGCCGGCTGCGGCAATGCCGGAAAGGTCTCCCTTGATGTCGGAGCAGAATACCGGGACGCCGGCATTGGAGAAGCTCTCGGCGAGGATCTGCAACGTCACCGTCTTGCCCGTTCCCGTCGCCCCGGTGATCAGGCCGTGCCGGTTGCCGAACCTCAGCTCCAGATATTCAGGCTTGTTGAAGGAGTCGTCGGGATTCCGGCTGCCGCCGAGAAAAAGTTTTCCCTCTTCGATCATGCAACTGGCGCTCCCTCGCAGCGTTACGGCTCAAAGGGTTATAGAGGCAGCCGAAGTGCCCGGCAACGGTCGCGCCGGCTGGCTTCGGCCAGCGTTGACGTATAGGGAGCGGCTAGATGCAGGAGGACGTGATGGAGGCGGAGAGGCGTGAGCCGGGACGAGGCCGCGAGGCCGAAACGCCCCAACAGATACCGGCCAAGGGCATGAAGGATGTCTTCTGGCGCCTCTATGCCGCCATCAACGAAGATCGCGTCATGCTGGTCGCGGCGGGCGTCACCTACTACCTCCTGCTGGCGCTCTTTCCTGCCATGGCGGCACTGGTCTCGCTCTACGGCTTCTTCGCCAGCCCCAGCCAGATAGCCGAGCGGATCCAGTTCCTGGGCGCCGTCATGCCGGCGGATGCGTTGAACATCTTCCTGGAACAGCTGCGTTCCCTCGCTTCTCAGGATAGCTCGTCCCTCAGCCTGGGCTTGATCGCTGGTCTCGGCATTGCCCTGTGGAGCACCAACAACGGCATGAAGGCGCTGTTTCAGGCGATGAACGTTGCCTATGAGGAGGAGGAGAAGCGCAGCTTCCTGAAGCTCACCGGGATCTCGCTTCTGTTTACGCTCGGGACGCTCATCCTGATCGTTGTGCTGATTGTCGCGGTGGGTGTCGTGCCGGCGGTACTCTCCTTCCTTTCCCTCGGCAGTTGGGCCGAAACGCTGATCAACACGCTCCGCTGGCCGATCCTGCTTCTCATCATCATGGCGGGCATCACCTTGCTCTACCGCTACGGGCCGAGCCGCGAAGATGCTCGATTTCGCTGGCTCAGCTGGGGCGTCATCTTTGCGACCGTGTCCTGGCTTCTCGCTGCTGTCGCCGTGTCCTTCTATCTGTCCAACTTTGCCGACTACAACGCGACCTACGGCACTTTGGGCGCCCTGATCGGCTTCATGGTATGGACATGGGTATCGGTCATCATCGTCATCGTCGGTGCGGAACTGAATGCCGAGCTCGAGCATCAGACGGCGCAGGATTCCACGACCGGGCCTGAACAGCCGATGGGCGAGAGAGGCGCTTATATGGCTGACCACGTTGGCAAAGCCTCTTCCTGATCGAGATCGGTTGATCGGCTCCGGGATCTGCGCGATTGGCTCTGGACGTCGATTGCGGTTCCGTATTACCTTGACGTCAACGTCAAACACTTCGAGGAGAAAATTGATGAACGAACTCGTCACGCGCGTGGCCGACAATGTCGGCATCACCCCGGACACGGCCGAGAAGGCCGTCGGCATGATGCTCGGTTTCCTGCAGCGTGAAGCTGATGACGGCGCGGTCGCCCGGATGATCGAAGCTATTCCCGGCGCCCCGGAACTGGTCGCAAAGTTCAACGGCGAGGGGCAGGGCGGCGGTGGTCTGCTCGGCGGCCTGATGGCGAGCTTCGGCGGCGGGGTTATGGCGCTCGGCCAGCAGCTCATGGGCCTCGGCCTCGGCATGGGCGAGATCACCTCGCTCGCCAAGGAAACCATCAAGGTCGCCCGTGAACACGCCGGCGACGAGACGGTCGATACCGTGGTCTCCTCCGTCCCGGGCCTCAGCCAGTTCGTCTGATCCGATACTGCTTTCAAACATAGAAAAGCCGCCGGCACTCCTGGCGGCTTTTCATTTGGCTCAATCCCATTCCGGCGCCAGATGGCCCGGATTGACGATACGGCCGTCGGGGCGGGCGAGCTTGTGGATCTCCGCCATCTCGCCGTCGCCGAGGGCGAAGTCGAAGATGTCGAAATTCTCCCTGAGCCGGCTCTCCGTCGCAGTCTTCGACAGCGCGATCACGTCCTTCTGCTGCACGGCCCAGCGCAGAGCCACCTGGGCCGCCGTCTTGCCGTGCCGGGCGCCGATGTCGCGCAGCACCGGATCATGCGGCACCTTGCCGTCCGCCATCAGGTAGTAAGCGGTGATCGACATGCCCGTCTTGCGGGCCTCGCCAATCACCTTGGTCTGATCGAGATAGGGGTGGTACTCGATCTGGTTCGTGACGATGGGCGCGTCCGAGAGCTTGAGCGCCTCGGCCATCAGCGCAGCCGAGAAGTTCGAAATGCCGATATTCCTGACCTTGCCGGCCCGGCGCAGCTCGTTTAGTGCGCCGATACGATCGGCAAGCGGCATCTCGCTTTGCGGCCAGTGGAGGAGGAGAAGGTCCACATAGTCCGTCTTCAGCTTCGCGAGGCTTTCGTCCACGGAGGTAATGAAGGCGTCGTGCCCGACGCGGTCGACCCACACCTTCGTTGTCAGGAAGATATCGGCGCGCGGAATGCCGGAAGAATGGAGCACATCGCCGACGGCCGCCTCGTTCTTGTAGATCTGCGCGGTGTCGACATGGCGGAAACCGATCTTCAAGGCTTCCGGCAGGATCCGGTGCACGTCCTCCTCGGGCATGCGGAAGGTCCCGAAGCCGAGGGCGGGGATGTTCGCGCCGTTTGCGCTGACTGAATGCATGGAAGTACTCCTCTGGTGCGCCCGTCGCACCCGGGCGGAAATGCGGCTCCTTCTACATGGGCCGCAGGCGGATCGCTTCAACTGCAGCCGTCCTTCGAGGGGAGGGACATTTGGAGATTTTCCGACAGCAGGAAGGGGTATATAAACCGATTCAGATCATTGCCAGCAGGACGACCCGCCTGCCCATTTCGAATATTGATAGGGACGGCACCTGCAGTTTGCAGGGGATGCCAGTGGCATCGGATCCGTCCGGAGAAAAGCCCATGACGGAAACGCCGTCTCAACTGGTTGCCAGCCTGCGCGCGCAAGCCCATTCTGCCAATGCTCCTCCAGCGGCCGATGCGACCGCCGAGATCGACGCCCTGCGGCAGCGATGTGAGGCGCTCGAGCGGGAGAATGCGGAACTGCGCCGGCAGGCCGCGCGGGGAGAAGCCATGCTTCAGGCCGCCTCGTCCTTCCTCGAGGCCTATGGCCGCAAGTACAAGAACCTGGCCGGCGGCGGCATTCGCCCGACCGCAATCCTTCTCAACGAAGTGAAGGTGATGTGGGCGGTCCACAACGACTTCCGCACCTTGACGGAAAGCGAGTTCTGAACGCCGTGGCACTCCGGCCTTAGAGAACGAGCCTGTAGAGCAGGTAGACGGTTCCGCCCGCAAGGATCGCGGCCAGAAAGGCCAGCAGGCCGTCGCGCACCATCAGGGCAAGGCCGAAGAGGCCGATCGCGCCCATCGGCAGAGTGCTGCCGAAGGGAATGAGTTCCAGCGGCGGGACTGCGGCGGCAAGCAGCAGGCATGCCGCTGCAATGACCTGAATTGCAGGAGGCCGGGTAATCCAGCGCAGGCGCGGCTTCAGCACCTTGTCGATCCACCGCGCTGGCGGCCGCAGGAAGTTCAGCCCGTTCTTCAGCTTGTCTCCCGGCATCTTGCGATTTTCCACGAAGTCCGGCAGCCAGAGGTGCTTCATCCCAAAGGCGATTTGCAGCGAGAACAGGCTGACGACGGCGGCGAGCGCCGTCGGCACGCCGGGGATACCCCCGACGGGGCTGAGCTCGATCAGCGAGGGGATGACCAGGAACGGGCCGAAGCTGCGTTCGCCGATCTCCTCGCGGATCTGGTAGACGGACACCTTGTCATGCCGCTTTCCCAGGTGGCTGAGGCTCTGCACCAGATGTGAGAGACCTTCGCCGGCCTGTCCGCCTCCGCTGGTCGGACCGGCGTCAGCTTGTTCGGTAGTGGAGCGCGTGCTCATCTCGCCTCCGAATGCTCGGCCTGCAGGAGGGCGGTGTGCGAAAATTTTCGGTGCAGGAGCTTCGGGGTCCGATAGCGCAGACCCGCCGGCCGTTCCGGATCGGCAAGGTCGGATTCGGCCATCAGTTCCTCGTCGGGCGTCAGCTCCCGCAACGGAATTGGCCGAAGACCGCGGCCGCTCTCCCGGTTCAGCAATTCGATGGCCCGGATCAACGAGCCGTCTGCACGGCGCAGGCCGGCCTCCACCTCTTCGATCGGGCGCCCGAGATGTTCGGCGAGAAGCGCGTTCCGCTCCTCCAGAATGGCAGCGTGAAGATCCGGCTGGTCTTCGCCGGCCTCGAGGATCAGATCGCACTCTGTGTCATACCCCATGGACCGGTTGTTGAGATTGGCAGATCCGATCTTCAGGATGCGGTCATCGGCGATCATCAATTTAGCGTGCACATAGATCGGTGTGCCGGCATCGTTGACCGGGTGGTAGATGCGGAAGCGGTCGTGCAGGTCCGCGTCGTGAACCAGTTTCATCAGCCGCACCCGGGCGGAATCCATCGCCTTCGATTCCAGCCAGCCATTGGCGCCTTCAGGGTTTATGAGGACCACTTCCGGTCCGTCCGGCTCCCTCAGTCGCTTCGCAATCGCCTCTGCGATCCGGCGGGAGGCGAAGTACTGGCTTTCGATGTAGAGGGATTTGCGGGCCGCGGCGATGATGGCGAGCTTTGCAGTCTCGATCTCGACCACCTGTTTGCGCTCCCCATATTCCGGTGCCGTGCGGGCGATCCCGACGTCGACCTCCCGGTACTCCACGGGCAGATCGTCCGGCCAGGGGTCCCAGGACCGACCGCCGTTCTCCGGCTTCGGCAGTTCCTCGCCCGTGGCGAGCTGCCAGCGCTGCCGTGCAAGATCCGCCAGCGCTGCAGCGGCGGGGCCGGAACAGCAGCTCGTCGCGTCGTGCCAGGGGTCTTCGGCAAACCCTAAGGGGGAGCGTCGCGCCGGATCCTTCTCCTTGTGGTCCCTGGTATCCCACCGCCCGATCGTCATGTCGATACCGCCGCAGAAGGCCACCTTGTCGTCGACGACGAGAAGCTTCATGTGGTGCGCCGACAAGGCCGGATGCGCGCCATCCAGTTTCAGATGGATGCGGCTGTTGAACAGCCAGCGCAGGATGTAGAACGGGGTCTCGCCACGGGTCAGGGACGCGATCAGGCCCACATCCCACTTGAGGATGCGGATGTCGATCTCCTCGTTCCGGCGCGCCAGTGAATTGAGGAAGCGGCCGAGCTTGTCCGGCCTTTGTGCCTCCGGATTGCCCGGCTCCAGCCGGATACGCGTATCGAAGTCCCAGCCGATCAGGTAGATCGACCGCTTCGCCTTCAACATCGCCTGCTTGGCATACCGGAAGAAATCAGCCGCATCGACGATGACCGAGAAACGGTCGGCCCGCGCCACGCGCCAGCAGCTTTCGCCCTCCGCCAGTATGGACGCCATGTCTTGCCTGCCCCACTGTCCTGTTTTCCGCCTGGAGACGCCGATCAGGTGGCACCGCTTCTGGAACGATTCAGGCCGGACGCGGTTCCGTCAGCGACGAAGAAGGGACGATCCATGCAATTCGCGCTGCCGGTGATCTTTCTGCTGCTTATCATGGCGGTATTGAGCACGATGCTCGCAAGTGCGCCGGAAACCGGGGCCACCCGTGACATGCTGACGACCTCGGCGATTTCGCGAACGCAGGATGCCGGGCCGTCCCCTCCCTGACGGGGGCAGCGAACCCGACCGGGGACAAGTTCCGGTGCTGCCTTGAGCAGGTCGCATTCCTGGCGTTTCTGTAGAGCCCCGTCTCCGAGAGATGGGTCTGTGGATATGTCTTGCGTTCCGTCCCGGAGTTTCCCATGCGTCTGCCCTTCCTGTTCTTCATGCTCTTCTTGCTCGGCTGCATCCTGAGCATCGTGCTTCTTGACCGGTTCGGATCCGTGCGCATGCAGGACAGTCCGATCGAAGCCGTTCGGCCGGATCGCAATCCCCTGCTTCCGCCGCCCAGCCGCTCCTGACGGCCGTCGCCCCTTCGCATGATATTTTGTGATCGACCCATTCCGCATCCTGCTGGATTCCGAAAAAGGTCGAACGAAATCAATGCTGCGTCTTGAAGCTTGGGCGACTGAAGAGGCGCGCGCGCGACAACATTTGTCTTGACCTCGCCGGTTGTCGGGGCCTTCATTCCCGCCGAACGCAAGGAGACGACGATGCCCGTGAATACCGCACCCCGCACAGCAACCTGGACCTATGTCGAAGGCGAATGGCTGGAGGGCAATCCACCGCTCATCGGCCCGACCTCCCATGCGATGTGGCTCGGCTCCACGGTGTTTGACGGCGCGCGCTGGTTCGACGGCCTGTCGCCCGACCTCGACCTGCACTGCCAGCGCGTCAACCGCTCCGCCACCAACATGGGCCTGAAGCCTACCATGGAAGCGGGCGAGATCGAGCGGCTGGCGCTGGAAGGCGTGAAGAAGTTTGACGGCAAGACAGCGATCTACATCAAGCCCATGTACTGGGCCGAGCACGGCACGTCCTTCAGCGTCGTGGCGCCCGACCCGGAATCGACCCGCTTCGCGCTCTGCCTCTTCGAGGCGCCAATGCACGCGGCAAAGCCGTCCTCGCTCACCGTCTCTCCCTATCGCCGCCCCAACCCGGAAGTGGCGATGACGGCCGCCAAGACCGGCAGCCTCTATCCCAACAGCGGCCGCATGATCATCGAGGCCCGCTCGCGCGGCTTCGACAATGCACTGGCCCGCGACATGAACGGCAATGTCGCCGAAACGGCCTCCTCCAACATCTTCATGGTCAAGGACGGCGTGGTGATGACGCCCGTTGCCAACGGCACCTTCCTCTCCGGCATCACCCGTGCCCGTGTGATCGGCCTCCTGCGCGAGGCGGGCCATGACGTCCGCGAGGTGACCCTGACGGTCGAGGATTTCCGCAATGCCGACGAGATCTTCACCTCCGGCAACTATTCCAAGATCGTGCCGGTGACGAAGCTCGACGACCGCGACCTCCAGGAAGGCCCCGTCGCCCGCAAGGCGCTCGACCTCTACATGGACTGGGCCCGCTCCACCGCCGCCTGAGGCTGCCCTGACGGTTCCGCCGCGCGGCCTAGAGCAGCCGGGCGGCGGCGGTGCCAATGATGATCAGCGAGACGGCGATCATCAGCGGCTTTACCGGCAGGCGCTTGAGGACGAGCGCGCCGAAGGGGGCGGCGAGCACGCCGCCGATGATGAGGCCGATCGCAGCGGAAAGCTCCGACCAGCCGAGCGCGAGGATGAAGGTGGCGGAGATCACCGTCGTCACGGCAAACTCGGTGAGGTTAGTGGAGCCGATCACCTTCTTCAGGTCATGGCCGCGGCCGAGCAGCGTACTCGTCACGATCGGCCCCCATCCGCCGCCGCCCATGGCGTCGAGCAGCCCCCCGACCCCGCCGACATAGGGGACGATCCAGTCTCGCACGTCGCGCGGCCATTTTGGCCGGAAGGCGCGGAACAGGATGAAGCAGCCGATCCCGATCAGGTAGAGCGAGATGAAGGGCGCGATTACCGAGCCGTCGATATTGGAGAGCACATAGGCGCCGATCGCCCCGCCCAGCATGCCGGCGGGCGCCAGCCGCGCCACCAGCCGCCAGTCGACGTTGCGATGATAGGCGTGTGAGAGGCCGGAGGCGGCCGTGGTGAAGCATTCCGTCACATGCACCATGGCGCTGGCGATGGCGGGTGGCACCCCGAGCGACAGCAGGAGCGTCGTGGTGAGGACGCCGAAGGCGAGGCCCAGCGCTCCGTCGATGATCTGCGCGACGAAGCCGACGGCGATGAAGAGAAGGAGATCGGTGCTCAGGACGTCGGGCATGCCATCTCCACGAAAGGGGCGCGTGCCGCAACATGCCGCAATGCAGCGCCGTTTCGCAAGCGCCCACCGGCATCATTCACGCAAGCGCCATCTCGTCGTGATCCGCCGCTGGCGGTGATAGTGCGGAGCCCGAACCGGCCGCAGTCCGCCGACTTTTCTTCCTTCGCGCCGGTTGCAGCATGACTTGCCTCTGGCGGCCCGATTTTTGGCAAGCGGCCCGTTGCCACCCGTCCGCTTGGAACCTATGTTCCGGCTCGACGCTGTTCACGGTATTTTGCCGAAAAGGAGTAAGATCATGGCCTTTGTACTTCCCGAACTCCCCTACGCCTACGACGCGCTGGCGCCCTACATGTCGGCGGAGACGCTGGAATACCACCACGACAAGCACCACAAGGCCTATGTGGACACCGGCAACAAGCTGGCCTCCGAGGCAGGCATGGGAGATCTTCCCGTCGAGGATGTGATCCGCAAGTCCTACGGCACGCACCAGACGCTCTTCAACAATGCCGGCCAGCACTATAACCACATCCACTTCTGGAACTGGATGAAGAAGGATGGCGGCGGCACCAAGCTGCCGGGCAAGCTGCAAGCCGCGATCGACAGCGATCTCGGCGGCTACGACAAGTTCAAGTCGGATTTCGTTGCAGCCGGCACCACCCAGTTCGGCTCGGGTTGGGCATGGCTTTCGGTGAAGAACGGCAAGCTGGAAATCTCCAAGACCCCGAACGGCGAAAACCCGCTGGTTCATGGCGCTGACCCGATCCTCGGCGTCGATGTCTGGGAGCACTCCTACTACATCGACTACCGCAACGCCCGCCCGAAGTATCTCGAAGCTTTCGTCGACAACCTGATCAACTGGGACTACGTGCTCGAGCGCTACGAAGCCGCCACGAAGTAAGTCCTGTTCAGGCAGAACGAGAAAGGGCTCCGGTGACCGCCGGAGCCCTTTCTCATGGTCACAAGCCCGGCGAAAACTGCGCCATCGGGTTCTGGCGGAAGAAGGCGAGGTCCCGCTCGGCCTCGCTCAGCTCATAGCCCAGGTCGTCCGCCTCGCGGCGCGCACGGCGCCGGTCGCGCTCCAGGTCGTCGATCCTGTCGCGTATGGCGCGGCGATCCTTGTCCGCCGCCTTCTTCATATCATCATGCAGCTTGTCGGCCTCATATTCCTTGGAGTTGACGCTGGAGTTCAGCGAATTGATCCGCGAGCGCAGGTCGTGCACGCGCTTGCCGAGGCTGTAGCCGCGCATGAAGTCGGTGGCCAGTTCCGGCGGGCAGACATTGTGGTAGGCCCGCCCGGCCTCTCCCGTCGAGGCGCCATTCAGCGGCGTGCAGTAACGCTTGATGCCTGCTTGATAGCCTTCGTACCAGCGCGTCTGGTCTGGCACGGCGCCGCTCTTGGAGCAGGAGCGCACGTGATCGGCAAAGCGGGTCTGCGGATCGTGTCCGGCCGCGCCGTCGGTATCGCCGACAACCGCCCAGTCCGCCACGCGGCACTCTTCCTTCGACATGGTATTGCAGGAGGCAAGCGACAGCAGCACGGCCGCCATGCCCATTATCGGCAGGTAACGCATTTGAAATTCCCCGGTATGAAAGTCCCCGCCGGTCAATAAGCATAGATTTGCTTGCGCTTCCAGTGCTCCACGCCGAAGGAATCTCGGTTAGACTTGACCAGCCTTGGCGTTACTTTGCCAGCCATCCATCCAGAGCCTGCGCAAGCCGTCGCCTTCGCCGCGGAAAAACTGCTGCCCGGCGTCGCAATGCTCCACGCGGTCGGCGCGGAAGTTGCGGATCGCCTGCCGCAAGTCGCACCAGGCGACGATGTTGGCCGTCTGCGAATAGTAGATGAGTGCGATAGGCCGGATCGTCCGCTCGGTCAGCCGGCCGAATTCGTCCCGGTAGTCGAGCTGCAGCGTCTGCTCGTCGCGGATCGCCCGGCGTACCATGGCAAGGTCGACAGCCTCCGGCGCAGGCGCGACGCTGCCCCAGGCATGCAGGGCATTGGCGCTGAAGGTCGCGGCAAGCGGTGGCGGCACGGCGGCGGCGATCTTGCGGTTTACCTGCTTGGCAGCCTGCCTCAGCCCCGTGTCTCCCGTCCGCTCCAGGAGCGCCAGCGACAGCACGATCGCCTCCGTCTCCTCTACCGTCAGCATCAGCGGCGGCAGCGTGAAGCCCGGCCTCAGGATGTAGCCGATGCCGCGCCCACCCTCGACCGGCACCCGCATCGCCTGCAGTTCCGCGATGTCGCGATAGATGGATCGCGGCGTCACCTCCAGCTGTGCAGCGATCTGTGCCGCCGTCACCGGCTGGCGGGCAAGCCTCAGGATCTGGATGATCTCGAACAGCCGCGAGGCCTTGCGCATCTCTTCCTCCCACATGGCAACTGACAGTACGCTGTCAGTTGCCATGCCGTATACCGCCCCAGATCCAATGGAAAAACAAGCCGCTCGACCCTCGAGGGCAATGCGGCCGAGATGGGCAACTGACATGACCTATGGCGAGAACCTCTGGCTTTTCTTCACCCTGCTGTTCGGCATCATCATCGTTCCGGGCATGGACATGATCTTCGTGCTAGCCAATTCGCTCTCCCGTGGCCGCCCCGCCGGCATGGCCGCGACCGCGGGCATCATGGCGGGCGGCGCCGTGCACTCGCTCTACGGAGCGCTTGGCGTTGGTTTGCTGGCAAGCTTCATTCCGGTCCTGTTCACGCCGCTCCTGATAGCGGGTTCGCTCTACATGGCCTGGATCGGCTACACGCTGATGCGCAGCTCGATCGTGATCGACGGCGTCGGTCCGGCGCAGGCAGCAAGCCACGCCCAGGCCTTCCGCCGCGGCGCCATCACCTGCCTGATGAACCCGAAGGCCTATCTCTTCATGCTCGCGATCTACCCGCAGTTCCTGCGGCCGGAGTTCGGTCCGCTCCTGCCGCAGGCGCTGGTCATGGGGCTGATGACAGCCGCAACCCAGCTTGCCGTCTATGGCGGCCTGGCGCTGGCGGCGGGCAGGGCGCGGCAGGCGATCGTCGGGAACGCCACGGCCACGATCTGGATCGGCCGCGGCGCCGGCATCCTTCTCGTCGCCGTATCCCTGGTCACCCTCGCGGAGGGGCTGCGTTGACCGCCTTCCTCTCGGGCAGGGGCACCACGGCGGCAGCCCATCCGAGCAGCAGCACAGCCGGGGCGATCGGCAGGCCGGCCAGCGAGAAGGGAAGGGCAAGGACGGGCAAGAGGCAGACTGCGGCCAGCATGAGCATGCGCCACCTTCGGCCTTGTCCCTGCGGAAGCATCCGTTCCCGCGCATTCTCGGCTGCAGCCAGAACGCAGAGCGCGCCAAGATCGTAGAGCAGCGAATAGGGCGCGATGCAGAAGGTCGCGAACAGCAGGGAGAGACTGCGCGCCTCCGGTGTCTCCAGTCGCCAGGCGAGGTAGAGAAATGTCGCGAAGGCAAGGCCGGCCAAGGGAAGATGAAGCGCCATCGCAGTCGCGGCATCGAGGTCGAGGCTGCGGGCCGCACCGTAGACTGAAGGCATGAGATGCAGGAAGAAGCCGCCGAAATCGGTCATGACGATCGTCTGGTAGGGCAGGTTATGGGCGATATATCCGGTCCAGGCATCCACACCGAACAGGAGAGCCGACACGGCGATGGCGAGCGTCGCCGACACGGCCGCCGCGGCGATCGTCTGCCAGCGGCGTTCCAGGAGCAGCAGGATCGGCAAAAGCAGGCCGAGCTGCGGCTTGATCGTCAGGAGCCCGATCGCCACTCCCGCGAGAACCGGTCGGCGAAACCGCAGCGACAGGCCGTAGAGCATCAGCGCGGCGGTCAGGAAACCATTCTGCGACAGATGCAGGTTGCAGACGATGAACGGCAACAGCAGGAGCCAGTAGCCGCGCGCTTCGGGCGCCCGGGCGAGGCTTGCGACATGCAGGAACAGCGCCAGCGTCGCCAACTGGAAGACGATCCCGCTCGCAACATAGGGAAGAAGGCCGAAGGGCAGGACCAGCAGCAGGTAATGGGGCGGATAGCTCCAGTTGTGCCAGGGATAATCCTGGCCAAAGACCTCCTGCATCCGGGCAAAATAGATGTCCTGGCCGCTGAAGAGGTCGAGGACGTGCCCCTCCATCGCAAGCTTGGACGCGATCCAGTAATTGGCGAAATCGCGGTTGGTCCAGAAGAGCGAGGAGAGGTCCTGGCCGCTGCCGTAGAGCCAGAACAGGAGGCCGATCGCGCAGGTCGCCAAGCAAGCGAAGAGGCGCAGCTCCACATCGGCGCGCTGTCCGGCCCAAGCCTTTCCGGTCATGGCATCGATCCCCGTTCGCCCCGCAGGATGCCATTCACCGGTGAACAAAACGCTGCAAGGGAGCGGATAGGCTCGGCCAAGATTGTCATTGCATTTTTCCCGGTGAAATCACTGGCTTGTTACTTTGTTCCAGCCGCCGAAGCGGCCATGTTGCGGCGCATCATCAACGCCGCGCCGCGGCGTAACAAGGAGATCACTGCATGCGCCTCGAGTCCCTCGCTCTCGCCGTTGCAATCGGCTGTCTCGGTATGTCCGTTGCCGTTGCCCAGGAACCGCAGGTCGTGCGGCAGGAGCAGATGAAGGCGATCGGCCAGTCGATGGGCGCGCTCGGTGCGATCGCCAAGGGCGAGAAGCCCTATGACGCAGCCGTTGTGCAGACCGCGCTTGAGGGCATCAGCACGAATGCCAAGGCATTCCCGGACCAGTTCCCGGCCGGTACGGAGACGGGTGCCGAAACCGAGGCCGCTCCGGTAATATGGGAAAATATGGCAGACTTCGCCGCCAAGGCGGAAAAGCTTGGCGCTGCAGCCGACACGCTTCTCGCCTCTGTTCCCGCCGATCAGGCCGGCGTCGGTGCGGCCATGAAGACGCTGGGCGCCACCTGCGGCGACTGCCACGAAATCTATCGCGTCAAGCGCTGACGCTGGCGCGGCGGAGGCGGCGGGCCTGCCGCCTCCCTCTCTGTGGGTTTCTCGCGCCCGCTCCCCAAGCGGTAACCCATCACCGCCTTGTTACTTTTCCCCTTTCGCCGCAAGGAGCATCGTGCCCGTCGTCAACAGCCGGCGGTGCCGGCACTTCGGGAGGAGTATGCGAATGCTGTCGAGGTCCTGTCTTATTGCCGCTGCCGTCTGTCTCGGTCTTTCTCCAGCCCTTGCCCAGGAGGAGCCGCAGGTCGTGCGGCAGGAACTGATGAAGGAGATCGGCCAGTCGGTCGGTGCCATGGGGGCGATCGCCAAGGGCGAGAAACCCTACGACGCGGCGGTGGTCGAGCAGTCGCTGACGGTGATCAGCACGAACATCCAGGCCTTCCCGGACCAGTTCCCGCCGGGAACGGAGAGCGGCCATGAGACGGAGGCGCTGCCGTCGATCTGGGAGCAGCCGGAGGAATTCCGGGCCAGTGCCGAGAAGCTTCACGCGGAAGCGCAGGCGCAGCTCGCCTCCCTGCCGGCGGACCAGGCAGCCGTTGGTGCGGCCATGCGGAATCTCGGGGCCATTTGCTCGGACTGTCACGAGACATTCCGGGCAAAGAAGCAGTAGTGAGTGAACCGGTGCCGGCGGTGGGTTCGTGCCGCCGGCACCGGCCAAATTGATCGGAGAGAATGCGAATGGCCTTGCGGTGGAGACGGGTGCTGGGCGCCGGAGCGGCGGTGGTTGTGGTCGGCGCCGCGGTCGCCTGGTTCCTGACGAAGCCGGATCCGCTTCCGGATCAGACCTGGGCCAATCTCGGGGAGCCCGATCTCGCCCGCGGCGAGATGCTGTTCTGGGCAGGCGGCTGCACCGGCTGTCATGCAGCCAAGGGCGCGACGGGCGACGACGTCAGGATCATGTCCGGAGGCCTGGCGCTCACAAGTCCCTTCGGTACCTTCCACGTACCGAACATCTCGCCCGATCCGCAGGCCGGCATCGGCAGCTGGAGCCTGGCGGAGTTCGGAAACGCTATGCTGCGGGGCGTCGGCCGGGAAGGGGAGCACCTCTATCCGTCGTTTCCCTATACCTCCTATGCGCGCATGAGCCCGCAGGACGTCAACGATCTCTTCGGTTTCATGAAGACGCTGCCGGCCAGCAGCAATGTCGCGCCGCCGCACGACCTTTCCTTCCCCTTCAACATGCGCCTTGCGCTCGGCGGCTGGAAGTTCCTCTTCTTCGATGACGGCCCGCGTATCGAGCTTGCCTCCGCCGACCGAAAGCTGCAGCGGGGCCAGTTCCTCGTCGAAGGACCTGGCCATTGCGGCGAATGCCATACACCCCGCAATGCCTTGGGTGGTCTCCAGACGGCCCAATGGCTGGGTGGCGGTCCCAATCCCGAAGGTGAGGGCCGTATCCCCAACATCACGCCCGGTTCGCAATCGGTCGGCTCCTGGAGCGAGGCCGATCTCGTCAGCTACTTCCAGACCGGCTTCACGCCTGACTACGATTCGGTCGGCGGTTCCATGGTGGAGGTGCAGAAGAACCTGTCCCACCTGCCGCAGGAGGATCTGGAGGCGATCGCCGCTTACTTGAAGGCCGTCCCGGCCCGGCAGTAGTCAGGTTCGGCGGAAAAGCCTACGCGGGCATCAACCGCGGGCGCCGAAAGAGCATTCTCGTTCCCAGCGTTAGCAGCGCCATCACTGTCCCGCTGGCGAGGAGGATGACGATGAGGCTCGGCCGGTGCTCGATGAAGTCGTGCCAGTCGGGCCCGACCGGCGAGGCCGTGTTGAAGTCGGTTGCGCTGAAGATGCAGAGCACCAGCGACGACCCTTCCTCGACCATTTCAATGTCAACCGCGTCGAACAGTGACCTGGAGCGATCCTGCCAAAAGGGCAGGTCGCGCATGCGCACCAGCATGGCGCGATCGGCGGCCAGATAGGCGTGGCTGCACTCGTTCATCGGGCTTGCCTCGTCCTGGATGCTGAACGGCATCAGGCCCCATAGGCACCGGGCAAACTGCGTGCGGCTGAACGCCAGCAGTTTACGGATCTCTGCATCCTTCACCGCAACCCAGGAGGCGAGCGCGTGGATCTCCTCCCTGTGCCTCGCCACCACCTCCATCTGGCCGTGGCTGAGCGACGGGATCGATATGCCCGATGTGTCGCGTGGCGCACGCAGACTGTGGGCCGCGGTCTCCGATACCGGAACGGACAGCAGCATCATGGACAACAGCAGGCGACGCAGCACGAGCATTCGCGGAAACTCCCTCGGTGGAGGGAGTAGCACACGGCAAGGTTCAACCACCAGCGATTCTCTTCTGCCTGCTGATGGCTCTTTGCCCTAGTGGGAGAGCAGGACCGGCATGCGCAGGTCCCGGAAGACTCCCTTGGTAGCGCCGCCGAGGATGAAGTCACGAATACGCGAATGCCCGAAGCCGCCCATGACAAGAAGGTCTGCGCCGGCCTCGGCTGCAGAAGCCTGAAGGGCTTCCGCGATCGGTCGGCCATCCAGCGGGACGCTTTTCGCCTGGGCGTCGAGGCCGCGCAACTGCAGCGACGAGGCAAGGGCCGGTGCGATGTCCCCGCGCTCCAGCTGTTTCTCATCCTGGATCGTGAGCACGGTGAGGCGCGCGTCATCGGTCAGCAGCGGCATGGCATCCGCGAGCGCCCGGGCGGCAACGCGCGTCCCATCCCACGCAATAGCGACATGGTTGATCTTCTCGGGGATCGCCGACGGAGGCACGAGGATCGCCGGGCGGCCGGACCCGAAGACGACCGCCTGGGCAAGGTCCTGGATCGTCAGCTTGTCCTTCGCCCAGGGAAGCAGGGAAAGGTCATAGTATCGCGCCTGGATGGCGGCGGCGTCGAGGGTGAGGCCTGCTGCCAGCTTTCGGGTGGTGCATTCCGCCTTCACGGCTGTGCCAGCTTGCTGCCTGACAAGATCTTCCAGGCGGCGGCATTGAACGACGCTGTTTTCCTCGGTGGTGCGGATCATTTCAGGCAGGTCGAGGAGAACGCCTCCCAGGGCCGAGGATGCGCGCGGGATTTCCACTGAGAAGGTCTTCGCGTGAAGCTCGAGCCCCAGCGCGACTGCAACCGCCACAGCTGCCGAGACTGAATCGTCGGGGGCAATGTCCGGATAGGTGATCAGGGGCATGTAGGCGAGGCGGGCGCGGGTCATCTCTCTTCCTTTCATCCAAGTCCGGAACAGGTGACCATAAGCTTGCCTGGTCTCCCTTGATCCAGATCAACCATTTTCGGTGATCCGTCGCTATCTTGCGCCATAGGACAGAAAACGGTGCCATGCGATGCCACAGGATCGATATCAGACGGTGCAGGAAGTGGCTGATCGCCTGAGGGTCAGCGAGGCGACGGTTCGCCATTGGATCAGGGACGGCGATCTTCGGGCAATCGATATCGGCAAGGGGTGGCGGGTATCGGATGCGGATCTCGAGGATTTTCTCCGGCGTCACGAAACGCGGCCTCGGGAGACAAGCTCGCAGGATCAACTGCGGTGTCCGGGGCCGGAGCTTTCGACGATGCCCGACCGAAGCAGCATTGATGCTTCGCCCCCAACGAGACGGAATACATAGAGGAGAAGGACGAATGCCGATCGAACAAAGCACTCTTTCGAACGCCCATGCGCGCACCGCGGAAGAATGCCTTGCCGCTCTGGATGCCGGGCTAGGTGGTCTTGCCGCGGCCGAGGCAGAGCGTCGGCTGGCTGTCTTCGGTCCCAACCGGCTTCCGGCGGCGGAAGGACGTAGCGCCTTGCGCCGCTTTCTCGGCCAGTTCCACAATGTGCTGATCTACGTCCTCCTCGGTGCAGCCGTCGTCACGGCTGCCCTCCAGCACTGGATCGATACCGGTGTGATCCTTGCGGTCGTGCTTGCCAATGCCGTGATCGGCTTCATCCAGGAAGGCAAGGCGGAGCAGGCGATGACGGCCATCCGCAACATGCTGGCGCCGCATGCCGCGGTCCTGCGGGACGGTCGCCGTGTGACGGTGGACGGCGCGGATCTCGTGCCGGGCGACGTCGTGCTGCTGGAGGCGGGCGACAAGGTTCCCGCCGACATGCGCCTGCTCGAGGCACGTGGCCTTGCCGCCCAGGAAGCGGTGCTGACGGGTGAATCGGTTCCGGTCGACAAGGCGGTGGGGCCGGTCGCGGACGATGCGGCGCTCGGCGACCGCCGGTCCATGCTGTGGTCCGGCACGCTCGTCACCAAGGGTACCGCGCGGGGCGTGATTGTCTCCACGGGGCGGGCGACGGAAATCGGCCGGATCGGCGGGCTTCTCTCCGACGTGCAGGAGATCACCACGCCGCTCGTGCAGCAGATGGATCATTTCGCGCGGTGGCTCACATTCCTGATCCTCGTCGTTGCTGGCCTGCTCCTCGTCTACGGCTACTACGTGGGCCACCACGCATTCTCGGAAATGTTCATGGTCGTAGTCGGTATTGCCGTCGCCGCAATACCTGAAGGGCTCCCTGCCGTCATGACGATCACGCTCGCCATAGGCGTGCAGGCAATGGCCCGGCGCAACGCGATCGTGCGCCGTCTGCCGGCGATCGAGGCGATCGGTTCGGTTTCCGTGATCTGCACCGACAAGACCGGTACGCTCACGCGAAACGAGATGGTGGTGGCAGCCGTCGAGACACCCGACGGCGCATTCGAGGTCTCCGGCGAAGGCTATGCCCCTGAGGGCGAAGTGACGCCAACGGGCGACCTCCAACGCCTTGCGGCCGCCGCTGCCCATTGCAACGATGCGGCGCTCACCTTCCGGGACGACCAGTGGACGGTCGAAGGCGATCCCATGGAGGGAGCTCTTCTGGCCTTCGCGGGCAAGGTCCGCCATCCGCGCGAGGCGCGGCGGATCGATGCGATCCCCTTCGACAGCCGCCACCGCTACATGGCGGTTCTCAGCGAAAACGCCGACGGGCGCGTCACCCATGTCAAGGGCGCGCCCGAGCGAGTGCTTCGAATGTGTGCGGGGCTGGACTACGATCATTGGCACGAGCGTGCCGAGGCGATGGCGCTGCGCGGGCTGCGCGTCCTGGCGCTTGCCGAGCGACGGGAGGAAGCCGACGAGGTCGACGAGGCGAGCCTTTCCGGCAGCCTCACCTTCCTCGGCCTCGTCGGCCTGATCGATCCGCCTCGGCAGGAGTCCATAGCCGCCGTCGCCGAATGCCGTGCAGCCGGTATCCGCATCAAGATGATCACCGGCGACCATGCCGGGACCGCCATGGCGATTGCCCGCCAGATCGGGCTAGAGAACTCCGGCCGCGTTCTGACCGGCGCCGATATTGACAGGCTCGACGACGCCCAGCTTGCCCTTGAGGTGCTGTCGGTCGACATCTTTGCCCGGACCAGTCCGGAGCACAAGCTTCGGCTGGTGACGGCGCTGCAGGCCCACGGGCTCTCGGTCGCGATGACGGGCGACGGTGTCAACGACGCGCCGGCTCTCAAGCGTGCCGATGCGGGGATTGCCATGGGCCTGAAAGGCTCGGAAGCAGCCAAGGAAGCCGCCGACCTGGTGTTGGCGGACGACAATTTCGCGACTATCGCCGCGGCCGTGCGCGAGGGCCGCACCGTCTATGACAACCTCAAAAAGGTCATCACCTGGACGCTGCCGACCAATGCCGGCGAGGCGGCGACGGTGATCCTCGCGCTGCTCGCAGGTCTCGCCTTGCCGGTCACCGCGGTCCAGATACTCTGGGTGAACCTGATAACGGCGGTCACGCTTGGTCTTGCTCTCGCTTTCGAGCCCACGGAAGCCGGCACCATGGAGCGCCCGCCGCGGCCGCGCGACATGCCGATCATGTCCGGCTTTCTGGTCTGGCAGGTGACACTGGTTGCCATTCTCTTCCTGGCGGCCGTTTTCGGTGTCTTCACCTATGCGCTCGATCGTGGCTATCCGCTTCCGCTCGCCCAGACCATGGCGATGAACATGCTCGTGGTGCTGGAAATCTTCCACCTCTTCTTCATCCGCAACATGCACGGCACCTCCCTGACATGGTCTGCGGTGCGCGGCACGCCCGTGGTCTGGCTGGTGGTCGTCATCGTTGTCCTGGCACAGTTCGCGGTCACTTACCTGCCGCCCCTGCAGGCGATCCTCGGCACGCAGTCCGTTCCGCTGGCGGACGGCTTCCTCATCGTCGCGATTGGAGCCGTTTCCTTCACCATCACCGAGATCGAAAAGCAGATCCGTCTGGGTCTGATGAAGCGGAACTCGGGCAAGGTGTCGGCCTCTGATGACTTGTGATGCGGTTGGGACTTCCGGGCCGGAGGTGTAGCGTCGGAATCAGGTGCCCCCGTTCCTGTTGAAAGCCGCGAAGGAGGCTGGATGGCCCATCATCACCACCACCACGGCAGCGAGGCCGGCGACCGCCGGATGATCTGGGCGATCGGCGTCAACCTCGCTCTTACTCTCGCGCAGATCGCCGGTGGCATCCTCTCCGGCAGCCTGTCGCTGATCGCCGACGCCCTCCACAATTTCAGCGATGCAGCCTCGCTGGTCATCGCCGCCTTTGCGCGGCGTATCGCCCGCCGTCCCTCCGACGCGACGATGACCTTCGGCTACGTCCGGGCGGAGGTGGTGGCGGCGCTCATCAACTACACGACGCTGATCGTCATCGGCCTCTACCTCGTCTACGAGGCGGTGATGCGGTTCATCAGCCCCGAGCCGATCGACGGCTGGATCGTGGTCGCCGTCGCTGCCGTCGCCTTGGTGGTCGACCTCGTCACGGCGCTCCTGACCTACACCATGTCGAAGGAGAGCATGAACATCCGCGCCGCCTTCGTCCACAATGTGGCCGATGCGCTTGGGTCTGTCGGCGTCATCATCGCCGGCACGCTCATCCTCCTCTATGACTGGCAGATCGTCGATCCGATCGTCACACTCGCGATCGCCGGCTACATTCTCTGGCAGGCGTTTGCCGAAATCGGCGGGGCGATCCGCATGCTGATGCTGGGCACGCCTCCTGACGTCGACGTGGCGCAACTGATCGAGAGGCTCTGCGGCATAGAGGGCGTGACCGACATCCACCACGTCCACGTCTTCGCCATCGACGAGCGGTTGACGGCGATGGAGGCTCACGTGGTGGTGGCAGAGGGCCACGGCGAGACGGCGGACGCTGTCAGGAACCGTCTGAAGCAGATCGCCAACGCGGAATTCGGCATTGCCCATTCCACGCTTGAACTGACCATTGGCAGGTCATGCTGCGAGGCAGGCGAGGCGAAGGTCATCGGCCACCGCACCGGGCGATCAGCGGGGACGGATGGCTCGAACGGCCATCAACACTGACCGTCGTCGTCGCGGCTAGCTGCGATGCTCCCGCGAGAAGGCGGCAATCTCCGCTTCCGCCTCCGCTCCCCAAAGGTCGAGCGCCTTGAGGATCTCGATCGTGAACGTCACCGGCGCACTGCCCGGCGCGGTGACGACGCCCGCATGCGAGACCGCCTGCGGCTGGTCGCGGTAGAGCGCCTCGCCGCGATAGGCCGCCTGCCGCTTGTGCGACGCGAGTGAGTTTCCGGTATGGGCGACACTGTTCAGGATGCCCGTGGCCGCAAGCGCGCTCGCGGCCGCGCAGATGCCCGCCACGACCTTCCCGGCAGCGTGGAATGCCTGCACATGCGCGGTGAAATCGGGAGCTTCCTCCGTTTCCCAGGCGAGGCCGCCGGGGATCACCAGCGCGTCGAAGACCGCCGGGTCGAGCACATCGTAGGCAAGATCCGGCGTGATCCTCATGCCGCCCATCGAAACGATGGCGTCGCCGTCCGGGGAGGCGGTCACGACATCCGCCTGGAGATAGCTGCGTGCCACCGCCATCAGCAGCGCGCATTCCCAATCTGCGAAATGCGGCGTCAGTGCAATGGCGATGCGGGTCATCTCGGTTTCCTCAGGATCAGGCGATTGCCTGCATGTAGCGCATGCCGGTCACCGGGCGCGGGCGGAAGTCCAACTGCTCGTAGAAGCGGTGGGCGGCGAAATTACCGGTGGCGGCGCTGACGGAAAGATAATCGCAGCCGGCAGTGCGGGCAATCTCGCGGGCCCGCGAAACGAGATGGTGGCCGATGCCGTTGCCGCGCTGGCCGTCGCGGACGAAAAGGTGGTGAAGGTCCATGCCGCGGGTGCCGGTATCGGCCCTGTAGAGTGGCACGAGGATGGCGTATCCCATCAGACCCTCGCCGCTATCGGCCACCAGCGCCTGGATCCACGGCATCGGGCCGAACAGGTCCCGCTCCAGCTTGTCTGGCGTCATTCCGGCAGCATCGCCATGATGGGCCGCGAGAAGCGCGATCATCTCGTTGACCTCGGGAAGATCATGGCGCTTGGCGGCGCGAATGGTGACGACCGCCGGGCGGGGAAGGGTGATTTCAGTGTCTTCGGTCATTTCAGCTTCCTCTGGGTATTTGTGCCGTCAGGAGGAGCCGTCTTGAAACAACAAAGCCGCCTGACGGCGGCTTGTTGACATTGTGATCTGTCGAGCCGCCCGTTACCGGTAGGCCCAAAAATACGTGCAGGAGATGGGTGCGCGTGCGGTGATCATGGCGAAGTAGATGCGCCGGTTTTGACAGGTTGTCAAGCCGCATCATCCGACCAGCCTTCGGGGGCCCTACGCCTCCTTCAGGGTAAAATCGACGCGAACCTCGTCATAGGGAAAACTGACTTTCCCGGCTGCAGTCCTGTCTAGGATGCCGGCGGAGACAAGTGCGGTGACGTCGCCATGAACGGCTTTGATGTCACGACCGACCCTCCGCGCGACCTCGCGAACGGCCATGGCACCTTGACCTGCCATGGCCTGTAGGATTTCCAGCCGCTTGACCGTCAGGACCTTCCAGAGAAGATCAATGGACACAAAGTCGATGCGTGTCCCCTGCGCGTGTCCGCCGAAGGCCGCAGCCACCTGCCGTTTGGTCTCCTGGATAGAGGAAAGGCCAAGCGTCACGACTGAGTGTGATCCTTCATCCATAGTTCGACGTCCTTCCAGAAATCGTCCTGCAGTCGCTCCAAATCCACATAAGCGTAATCGACCTCATCGTGCGGGCTGCCACGAACCGGCTTCGGCACCTGCCATATCCTGATATCCACGAAGCATGTCTCCGTAAGGGTCAGACGTTTCCGCAGCAGAAGCTTCGCCTTCATCGTTGGAGTTTGCTACAACGGTGATCTCCCGTCAATGTTCCGCCTCGCACATGCCGTGGTCGGAAAGCGCCCGGATCACGTAGCAGTCCTCGACCGAATGACCGCTGCAGTGGGAGACGATTCGCTCCAGCTCCTGTTCCAGCTTGCTGAGCTTGGCAATCTTCTCCCGCACCGCAGCCAGGTGTTCCTCGGCAATGCGGTCAGCACCAGCGCAGGGCGCGTCCGGGTGGCGGCTGAGCGCGATCAGGTCGCGGATCGCCGGAATGTCGAAGCCGAGATCCCGCGCATGTCGGATGAAGGCGAGGCGCTCGAGGTCGGTCTTCTCGTACCGCCGTTGATTCCCCTCCGACCGGTGCGCGGCGCTGATCAACCCCATCTGTTCGTAATAGCGGATGGTCGGCACCTTCACCCCGGTCCGCCGCGAAAGATCACCGATCGAAAACATTCTTGAGATTCCTCTTGAAGCTATAGTAGCTAGAGGGATTAGCTATGCCGTCACCGACATCGAAACAAGAGAAGGTGACATCATGAGTGCATCCTGCGGCCATCACCACGGCACGTTCGAGGGGCTTTCGCCCGACTACAAACGACGGCTCTGGGCCGTCATCGCCATCAATGCAACGATGTTCGCGGTCGAGATGACGGCCGGCCAGATGGCGCGCTCGCAGGCGCTGCAGGCGGATGCGCTGGATTTCTTCGCCGATGCCGTGACCTACGGGATCTCGCTCTCCGTCATCGGCGCCTCGATCCGCGTCCGCACCACCGCCGCTGCGGCCAAGGGAATCAGCCTCTTTCTGATGGGGCTCTGGGTCTTCGGCTCGACGATCTGGCGGTTCTTCTACAATGGCGTCCCGGAGGCCCCGATCATGGGCGTGATCGGCCTCCTTGCGCTTGCCGCCAATCTCCTGAGCGTCCTCTTGCTGGTGAACTACAAGGATGGCGACGCCAATGTCCGCTCGGTCTGGCTCTGCTCCCGCAACGATGCAATCGGCAATGTCATCGTCATGATCGCCGCACTCGGTGTCTGGGGGACGGCCACGGCATGGCCCGACCTCGCGGTCGCCGCCATCATGGCAGGCCTCTTCCTGTCCTCCTCGGTCCAGATCCTGCAGCAGTCCTGGCGGGAATGGCAATCAGGCGGCGCGGTGTCGCTCGATCCCCATGCGGGTCAAAGCCATGATGCGGAAAGCGGGATGAACAGGGAGGCAGGTGCATGTGGCGCCGCGTCCGCTTGCTGCGGTGACAGCCATTCGACGGCCAACAGTGAGGTGCATCGATGAAGAAGCGATGCGGCCCTCCGGGCCGCTATCGTCTACCCGCAGGCAGGAAGATCAGAATTCGCCGAACTCGCGGTAACGCTCCGCCACCCATTCCTCGCCACGCGGCGAAACGCTGGAGGGGCGCGATGTCTCGGGCTCGGCCCGGGCGGTCTTGCTTCCATCGCCGACGATCCAGAGCGCGTTGGCGAGGGAGGTGGAAAGCAGCGTGCTGCTCTCGACCGTCGAAGCACTCAATCTCGTCGGCGCTTCATTCTCGCGCAGTGTCGATTCCTCTGACCGGCGCTCGACGTCGGAGGACCGGCTCTGATAGTTATAGCTGCTGAGGCCACTCTCGATCTTCATGGAAGACCCCTAGGTTCAATCGTTAATAAATGGTTAACGTTGGAACCTTGCGCGAACCTTGCCTCGAGCGCGGGTGGGGCGAATCAGGCCCTTGACAGATTCGTGAATAGCAGCATGCGCTGATTTGCGTCCGTGGGTTGTGCAATGCACTCGTCAGTCGGCGTGGCGCTCAGAGGCCGGTCTCCGCCACAAGACGCTCCCGATCGGGTTCGAATTCCAGCTTCTCCAGCGATCGTCTCTGCGCGATCGCCGCGAGCCGTCGCGCGGCAGGCCGCATCTCCGGATGCGCGGCCGCGGCAACTGCCGCCAGCGCCTTCTGCAGGCGGATGGACACTTCAACCAGACCGGCCCCGTCGCGCGATATCGGCATGAAGGCTGCGTCGATGAGATCGTCTTCCCGCAGCTGTGGAAGGTGGACGTGCGGGTAGGAGATATCCCGGTCCTCCCGGTCCCGCTCCTCCTTGCCATCCGGAACCAGCACCCGCACCAGCGTGGCGAGAACGTCGATCGCGGTTCCGGGATCGTTGATGCCGGGCGAGAGCGCGCGCGAGCCGATCTCGGACAGGGCGATCAGCCCGAAGCGTGGGTCCTGGTCGTAGGACCGGCGCGGGCCGAGCGTGAAGGCCGCCCGGATCCCTGCCGTCAGCGCCGCATCATAGGTGGCACTTGCATCGTGCAGGACGACGGAGGCGATGGGCGTGGAGGGATCGCAATGCCCGCCGGGCCGCCGTCGCACATAGATGTCCAGGTCACCCTTCTCGGCAATGGCCGAAAGGGCCTTCACATCGAGATGCTGCAGGTAGCCGACGCTGTCATGCTGAATCTCGATTGCCCCGTCAGGCACGTCCTGAAGCAAGGGAACGCAGCCGAGATAGGGCGTGCGCCGGTGGGCCCGGTAGGCCCGCGCGACGGCTTTCTCCACCCGGGTGATCGTCTCGCCGACCCGCCCGAGGCCCGCAAGATGGTCGATCCATTGCAGGAGGGTGACGACGATCAGCACCACCACGACCAGCGTCGCGATGAAAAGGATGAACCTCCCGCCCGCTCCATAGAGCTCGGTGTTGAGCGCGATCAGTCCGACGAGAGAGAAGAGAAAGCTGCCGAGAAAGGTGGAAAGCGCCCGCTGCGCAGTCGTATCCTCAAGAAGCAGGGAGGTCGCGCGCGGCGTGGTGCTGGATGAGGCGGCGGTCGTGGCGGAGACGAGGGTGGTCATGGAGAAGGTCGTCACCGCCAGCATGCTGGAGGCGATGATCGACAGGATGGAATCGACTGCATCGGCACCGACCTTTCGCGGCAGGTCGGAGGGCATGTACGGATCGGCGAGGATCGCCGCCACGGCCACCGCAACACCCACGAGGCAATAGATTGCCGCGCGGACCCAGAGCCGCCGCAGGTAGCGCACGAGGATCCACCACCGCCTCGAAATCATGTCCGTCCCCACCGCTCAGTTTCAACGTCAATTCGGCAAGGGGTACGGAAGTTCCACCCGCCTCGTGAAGCGCAGCCGGGCGATGGGCAGCGGTGCCTACATCTTCCCGGCCACCTTGATGGCGAACGCATATTCGAAGGCGATCTCCTCCAGCCGCTGGAATCGGCCGGACTTGCCGCCGTGGCCGGCCGCCATGTTGGTCTTCAGCAGGTATGGCCCCGCGTCCGGCGCCTTCTCGCGCAGCCTGGCGATCCACTTTGTCGGCTCCCAGTAGGTGACGCGCGGATCGGTTAGGCCGGAAAGCGCCAGGATCGGCGGGTAGGGCCTGGCGCCGACATTGTCATAGGGGCTGTAGGCGGCGATCCATCGGTATTCCTCTTCCGACTCCAGCGGATTGCCCCATTCCGGCCATTCCGGCGGGGTGAGCGGCAGCGTGTCGTCGAGCATGGTGTTGAGCACGTCGACGAAGGGAACGGCGGCGATGATGCCGGCGAACTTCTCCGGTGCCATGTTGGCGATCGCCCCCATCAGCATCCCGCCCGCCGATCCGCCCTCGGCGATGATGTTCGCGTAGGACGTGAACTTCTGCTCCACCAGATGATCAGCCGCGGCGATGAAGTCCTTGAAGGTGTTCTCCTTCTTCTTCATCTTCCCGTCTTCGTACCAGGCGAATCCCTTGTCCTTGCCGCCGCGGATATGGGCGATGGCATAGACGAAGCCGCGGTCGGCGAGCGACAATGCATTGGTGGAGAAACTCGCGGGGATCGTTATCCCATAGGCGCCATAGCCGTAAAGCAGGCAGGGCGCCGAACCGTCGAGCGGCGTATCCTTGCGGTACAGCAGCGAGACGGGCACCAGTTCGCCGTCATGCGCAGGCGCCATCACCCGGCGGGTGACGTAGTCGTCAGGATTGTGCCCGGACGGCACTTCCTGCGTCTTCAGAAGCACCCGCTCGCGCGTCGACATATTGTAGTCGAAGAGCTGGGAGGGCGTCGTCATCGACGAATAGGAGAAGCGGATCACCTCTGTCTCGTATTCCGCCGCACCCTGCAGCCCAAGCGAATAAGCCTCCTCGGCGAAGGAGATGGCATGCTCCTCGCCATTCTGCCGGTCGCGGATGACGATCTGCGGCAGCCCGTCCTTGCGCTGCAGCCAGACGAGGTGCCGGGCAAAGGCCATGTGGCTGATGATCAGCCGCCCCGGCTCGTGCGCCACGACCTCGCGCCAGTTCGCCTTGCCTGGGGCCTCAACCGGCGCTTCCATGATCTTGAAATCCTTGGCGCCGCCGTCATTGGTAAGGATGTAGAAGACGTCGCCGCCCTCCGTCATCGAATATTCGATGCCCTCGACCCGCTCGGCCACCAGCATCGGCTCGGCCATCAGGTCCTTGGTCGAGAGGAGGCGGTATTCCGAAGTCTCGTGGTCGTGCACGTCGATATAGATGAAGTCGTCCAGCAGCGACCCGCCGACGCCCATGAAGAAGCCCGGGTCCTTTTCCTCGTAGACCAGCCGGTCTTGGGACTGCGGCTGGCCTACAATGTGGTGGAAGACCTTGGACGGACGGTGATTCTCGTCCTGCAGCGTGTAGAAGAAGCTCTTGCCGTCGGGCGCCCAGACGCCGCCGCCACCGGTGTTCTCGATCACGTCCGGGAGGTCTTCGCCGCTTTCCAGATCGCGGATCCTCAACGTGAAATATTCCGACCCCTTGTCGTCGTAGCCCCAGATGCCGAAGCGGTGGTCGGTCGTGTGGTCGAGACCTGCCAGTCGGAAATAGTCCTTGCCGCTGGCCTCCTTGTCGCCGTCGAGCAGCAGCTTGCGGCTCGCTTCATCCCTGTGGTCGGCGTCGCGGGGGATGCGGAAGTAGCGCGGCTGCTCGCCGCCGGTCACATAGGCGGTGCCATAGGCGAAGGGGCCGTCCTTCATCGGCACGGAAGAATCATCCTCCTTGATCCGGCCCTTCATCTCGGCAAACAGCGTCTTCTGCAGCGCCACCGTGTCGGCCATGGCGGCCTCCATATAGGCGTTTTCCGCTTCCAGGTGCCGCCGCAGTTCCGGCTCGAGCAGGCTCGGATCCTTGAACATCGCCTGCCAGTTCTCGGCCCGCATCCAGGCATAGTCGTCGCTGCGGGCGATCCCGTGGCGCGTGTCCGAAACGGGTTTCTTTTCAGCGGCGGGCGGGGAGGGCAGGTTCTGGAAGACGGGCTTGCGGGAGACGGCCAAGGAAGCACTCCGGTTTTTGGAAACGGAGTGCCACAGATAGGCGGCGGGTCGCCGGGAGGCAAGCGTCGGCGTGAGCTTGCCGGGTCGCCCCGAACTCACCCCGGCAGGTGCGGTACCGTGCGACGTTCCGGAAACAGTTCGTTGGCGATCGTCATGACGATCAGCGACAGCGGCAGGGCAAGCATGGCGCCGACTGCGCCCCACATCCAGGTCCAGAAGATGATGGCGATGAACACCAGGAAGGGGTTGATCTCCCACTGGCGGCCCATGATGGCAGGGAAGATCAGGTTCTCCATGATCAGGTGCACGATGAAGAAGACGAAGGCGGGCATCAGGCCGATAATCAGCGTGTCATGCGTCAGCACCCCGCCGAGCGCCACGGAAAAGGTCATCAGCGTAATGCCGAGATAGGGGATGAAGCTTGAGATGAAGGCGAAGATCCCCCACATCGCCGGTGCAGCCAGCCCGCCGAAATAGGCGATCAGGGTCATCGATATGCCGAGGCCGAGATAGAGCATGCTGGCGGTGGCGAAATAATAGCCGAGCACCTCCTCCATCGAGTTCAGGACACGGATGGCGATCAGCCGCTGCCTGCGCTGCGGGAAGGCCATGATGACCGTACGCCTCAGCCTGACGCGGCCATAGAGGAAGAGCAGCAGCGCCGCGAAGAAGATCATCGCCTGGATGACGGCGGGAGCCAGGCTGGCGCTCAGGATCGCCAGCACGCTGCTACTGTTTTCCAGCAGCTTTTCCATCGACATCGGCCCCGTCTCGAAGGTCGCTGCGCTGATGTTCAGCCATTCCATCCGCTCCAGATAGGGAAGCATCCGGTCTATCGTCTGTTCAACGAGGGCCGGGCCGCTGTTGATGAAGAAGGCCACCGGCTCCGCCAGCGCGTAGACGATCAGGAACATGACGGCGGCCACGGCAGACGACAGCGTGATCGCGATACCGAAGCGCGGTATGCCGAGTTCCCCCAGTCGTTCTGCGGCCATGCCGAGGATGATGCCCACCACGATTGCCAGCGTGATCGGGATCAGGACGAGCTTCATGTAGGAGATGAGGGCCAGACCGGCGAGACAGAAGAGGCCGATCAGCGCCCAGCTGGCGGCCACCTCGAGGGCGGCGCGGCCGAGTGGGGAGAATTCGGTGGGATCGGCTTCGTCCTCGAGCTTGGCGCTTTCGGCCTTTGCGACCACAAGGTCTGCTGCTGTCCTGATCGGCCTGCGGCCACTGCCGCTGTCTGAAGTCGCCATGTGTCGAGTCCCCGGTGCGCGCCGTCAACGCGCGGCGCGAATACCGGTTCCGGACGTTACGCCGAAAGGGTGATGCCGATGTTCCACGGATCGCTGATCCCCCAGCCTTTGTCCGTTTGCTGCATCGGGATTTGCTTCTCCCGGAGGCTGGCAAGCGTTGATTCGAAGGTGGCGACATCGTTGTAGTGCAGCCGGTAGCCGGCGAGCCCTCTTATGTTTTTCTGCCTGGGTTCCGCCTTGCGGCTGTTCCAGATGTTGACGGCGACATGATGATGATAGCCGCCCGTTGCCATGAAGCTCGCGCCCGGATAATGCGCCATCACCTTGAGGCCGAGAATGTCGCGGTAGAAGCCCTCTGCCTGCGCGACATCTCCTACCTGCAGGTGGATATGGCCGACCGCCGTGCCATCCGCCATTCCCGCAAACGGCTTGTGGGGCGTCTCCGCAAGCAGCGCCCGTAGATCCAGCCGCTCCGTCGCCATCTCGACCGTCCCGTCGTCGTGGTAGGTCCACTCGTCCGGGCGGCGGTCACGATAGATCTCTATGCCGTTGCCTTCCGGGTCGGAAAGATAGAGTGCCTCGCTCACCAGGTGGTCGGACGCCCCTTCGAGCCGCACGTTCTGTTCGCCGGCATGGGAAAGCCAGTGTGCCAGGTCGGCGCGTGTCGGCAGAAGGAACGCGATGTGGAACAGGCCCGCCGCCGACCGCGGCGCGGGGGCCGCGTCGCGGCTTTCGGTGAGTGTCAGCAGCGGTCGGCCGCCGACGCCCAGCACATCCTCTCCGGCGTGCTGCTCGATCGGCGAGAGGCCGATCACTCGCTGGTAGAAGGAAGAGACGGTGGACAGATCGCCGACCGTCAGTTCGACGTGGTCGACGAAGGCGGGTGTGGTCAGTGCAAAGGACGAACCTTCGGTCATGGGAATTCTCCTGCGCGCGAGGCTTGTTCGCACCAATATGGCGGCTCAGGGTCGTTCAATAAAGATCGCCGATGCTGGACAGGACGTTCATTGAAAGTTGACAATGCTTCTGTCGAACTTGATCCCGATCAATGCAGGGTCGACGAAAAGTCGAAGATTGGGAAGCACTGGATGAACGCGGGACCGAAGGAGCCCATCATGTACAGCAAGATCATCGTCGCGGTCGACGTCGCAGCCATCGAGAAAGCCGAACGGATCGTCCCGCGAGCGGTGCAACTGCGTCGCGAGGGCGGTAAGATCCTGCTCGTCGGTGTGGTGGAAGACCTGCCCGGCTATGTGCTCGCCGAAGTGCCGGCCAGCATCTCGCTGGATGCCCGGCGTGATGCGGAGGCGAAGCTGGATGAACTTCGCAAGCGGCACGGGCTCGATGCCGAGCTGGAAGTGCGCCAGGGGGCGCCGGCGAGGGAGCTTCTGGCCGCGGCAGCAGAGCACAAGGCCGACCTCATCATCCTGGCCTCGCACCGTCCGGACCTCTCCAACTATTTCCTCGGCGCCACGGCCGACCGCGTGGTTCGTCACGCCCAGTGCTCGGTGCTCGTGGACCGCTGAGCCCGCATCACATGAGAATGAGAGAAGGATACTGATTGATGGACATCGCCAGGTACAAGGCCATTCTGACGGAGCGCAAGCGGGAACTCGATACCCGCCTGCACAAGATCGAAGAGGACTTCGAGCAGCCGCGCAATCCCGATGATGACGACCGCGCTGTCGAACGCAACAATGACGAGGTCCTGGAAGAACTCGGCGAAGCTGGCCAGAAGGAGCTCGCCGCGATCGATGCCGCACTCGGCCGGATTGCGGCGGGTACCTTCGGAACCTGCGTGAAGTGTGGCGACCCGATTTCCGAGGAGCGACTCGACGTCGTTCCGCATACGCCGTTCTGCAAGACCTGCGCGGCCGCTCTTTGACAGGTTGAAATTCTTTTTGAATCAACAGCCTCTTGCCTCGCGGCGCCTGTGCGATCATTTTTGTCGGACTGGTGCCGCGAGGATTGCATGAGCGAGTTGTTCAGCTTTGGACGGAAATACGATTTCCACGAGATTGTCGCCGATGGTATCGTCCACGGAATTGGCATCGTGCTGGCGCTGATCGGCGTCACGGCGCTGATCTTCTACGCGACCCTCTGGGCAAGCCTCGGCGAGATCGCAGCCGCCTGGGTTTACGGGCTGGGCCTTCTTCTCTGTCTGTCGATCTCGTTCACCTACAATATCTGGCCGCATTCCCGCACCAAGTGGATACTGCGCCGTCTCGACCATTCGGCCATCTTCATATTGATCGCGGCGACCTATACCCCCTTTCTCGTGCGTGGCACCCATGACCCGCTGATCCTCTTCATGCTCGTCGCGATCTGGCTGACGGCGATCCTGGGGATAACCCTGAAATGCCTGTTTCCTGGCCGATACGACCGGTTGGCGATCCTCCTCTACCTCGCCATGGGATGGAGCGGCGTCATCGTCGCAGTGCCGATCTCGAGCTACCTCCCGACCATCACCGTCTGGCTGATCGTCGCCGGCGGCATCATCTATTCGCTGGGCGTCATCTTCCACGTCTGGGAGCGGCTGCGTTTCCAGAACGCCATCTGGCACGCTTTTGTGGTCGTTGCCTCCGCCGTGCATTACGGCGCCGTGATCACCAGCTTCAGTCTGTCGGGTACGGGATTCTAGCCACGTCGCCGGCACAGGCGCCGGTTGCCTGCAGGCTTTTCACCATGTGCTTGAAGATGGGTCGGAGCAGTTTCACGTCCCAGCGGTGATAGTCGTACTCGAAGAAAGCGGCGGCGCCGTCGCAGATCTCGATTGCGTGGACGTAACGGATGATCCCGTCCCCGGACATGTCGAAGGTGGCCGTGCGCGGCTGGATGTTCTCGTAGTTCACCCGCCAGCCATCGGCGACCGCGGCGTCGAGCCGGTCTCTCGCTTCTTCCTCGAATGTCCGTCCCATCAGGATCGTGCCATGGACCCGCAACTGACCGTGCTCGACGGCATAGGTCACTCCGTCCCCGCTGTCGGAGAGAACGGGCTGTTCGGCACCGGGAGGGACGTGGAGACGATAGCCGTGCCGCTCGTTCTCATAGGTCCGCCACTGCGCCTCGGCGGTGCTGGCAAGCACGAGCATCATGCCTGCCGCCAGTAAGGATCTGATGTTTCTCCCCAATGGACACTCCGCCGATGCAGGTATAGGGACGGTCATCGACCACCTTACCGGGGCTACAGCATCCATGCCGCTCATCCGCGACGCCAGCGAAGCCGATCTTCCCGCCATCATGGATATCTACAACGACGCCGTGGCCAACACCACGGCGATCTGGAACGACACGCAGGTCGACCTCGCCAATCGCCGCGAGTGGTTCCGGGCGCGCCAGGCGCGCAATTTTCCCGTCCTGGTGGCTGATGTCGGCGGCACCGTCGCGGGCTACGCCTCCTATGGCGACTGGCGGGCCTTCGACGGATTTCGCCATTCCGTAGAACATTCGGTCTATGTCCACAAGGACCATCGTGGAGCAGGCCTCGGCCGCGACCTGATGCAGGCGCTGGTCCGGGTCGCGGGCGAACGGGACATCCATGTGATGATCGGCTGCGTGGAGGCCGGCAATGCCGCGTCGATCCGGCTCCACGAAAGCCTGGGCTTCCGCAATGTCGGGACCTTTTCCGAAGTCGGCACGAAGTTCGGCCGCTGGCTCGATCTCACCTGCCTCGAACTGCGCGTGCCCCCGCAGCATAATTGAGCAGGGTCTAGCCGGGTTCTCCTCCGACATACTGGAAATAGGCCCAGGTGGCGACGAGTGCGGCCGCGATGCCAAGCAGGGTAAGGAGTTTCCGCAGGCCCGGGTTCGGCTTTTTCGGTTCCGGCGGCTTCGGCGGCTTCTTGAACTGGACGACGTTGGACATCTTGCTCCCTGCAGCTATCGCTCCTCTCTTACGCGGGAGAAGTTAAGGCTTGTCTGATGCAATTCCCAGCGGGAATTGCAGAAACGGCCGCGTGCCTCCCACGGTGAGATGGCAGGCTTGGAGAGGCTGTGCGCCTGTCCTATCTTCCCGCTTTCGTCGATTCCCGCTTGCAAGGATCATCATGCCAGTCATCGCATCGTTCGTGTACCGCAATGGCAGGCGAGGTGAGCCGCTTACCGTCAATGGAACGCCTCCGCTGCTGGAGGGGCACGACTTCGCCTGGATCGGGCTTCATGAGCCGGTCCCGAGCGAGATCGAGGGACTGGCTGCAACCTACGGCCTCCACCAGCTCGCCGTTGAGGACGCCCTGAAGGCTCACCAGGTACCGAAGGTGGAAGTGTATGGCGACCAGTTGTTCGTCATCGCCAAGACCGCCCATCTGGAAGGCGACAAGATCCGCTACGGCGAGACCGCCATCTTTGTCGGCCGGCAGCACATCATCACGGTGCGGCACGGCTCCGCCCGCGCCCATACGGATCTGCGCTCGCAGCTCGAGGCATCGCCCCAGCTTCTCTCGCAGGGCCCGGACTACGTCCTCCATGCCATCCTCGACTTCATCGTCGACGGCTATCTGCCGGTGGTGCAGGAAATCGAGGACAAGGTGCTGAAGATGGAAAAGCACATGCTCGCCTCCTTCCTGGAGCGTGAGCAGATCCGCCGCCTGTTCAGGCTGCGGCGGCAACTCATCCTCTTCGGGCGCATCCTGGGGCCGATGTCGGACGTCACCAGCAAGCTCGTCCATCTCGATCTGCCCTGTATCGACGAGAACGCCAGGCCGTTCTTCCGCGACGTGCATGATCATGTCAGTCGGGTGGAAAGCATGGTCGGCGGCTTGCGCGAAGTCATCACCTCCGTCTTCGAAGCCTCCAATTTGCTGGAGCAGCAGCGGCAGGGCGCGATCACCCGCCAGCTCGCCGCCTGGGCCGCGATCCTCGCGGTACCCACCGCGATCGCCGGCATCTACGGAATGAACTTCGAGAACATGCCTGAACTGTCGACCCGCTACGGCTACTATGTGGTGATCGCCGTCATCGCCGCCCTCTGCGGAATCCTGTACTACCGCTTCAAGCGAACCGGCTGGCTCTGACGGGGAGGGAGAGGGCGAGGAGGCCGGAATAAGCAGTCGCATTGTACATCGCAGCGGAACCGGAGGGCGCGATTCCCGTACTCAAGCCCCAAGCGCTGGGATGCAGTGATAGCGCCTGCTCTGACAATCCGGCAGCGTCAGTCGAATAGCTTCGTAATCACCGCCTGTTCGGCTTCCTCCCACTTGCGGACAACCTCGCCAACCTCCTCGATCTCCTCGTCGCTGAGATGGTGGGCGCCTTTCGCATCGATCCGGCACAGGCTGAAGGGCTTGCCAACGCTGGCGGAGGTGAGGTCGAGCGCGTGCAGGACGCGCAGCACTGCTGCGCAGCCGAAACGAACGGACCTCTTGCCAAGGCGAAAGTGGGAGAGCAGCGAACCGGCCTGCTGGGCCATGGCAGCACCGCTGCCGATGGCGTGAAAGCCGATATCGGCATAGTGCCCGATCATGCCGGAGGGCGTGATTTCGATGATCCACGGCTCGCCGTCTCGCCACCCGGCGGCCATGACATAGGCCGATGGCGTGCCTCCGCCTTCCTCTCCCGGCACGTCGGGAATGAAGGTATCGTAGTGATGGCGAAGGATGGGCAGAACCTGTGCCTGCAACGCACGGCCGATATCGGGTGCTTCCAGGATCGCCGCGCTCTTCTCGTTGAAACAGCGCTTTACATCCGTCAGCACCGATCGCGCGCCACTGCCGCCCCAGGCCGCCGTATCGCCCAGGGGGTGAAGCTTCTCCGCGGGATATGTCATGCCGCGCCCCTTGTCGGTGATCTGCGAGTCCGAGCCGATCACCACTCCATCTTCGCATACGGTGGCAAGCACGACAGTCATGTATCAGTCCTTTCAAGCTATAGGTGTCTTGGACATTCCTGTCGGAGCCGTACCGGTGGTGGCCCGAACATTTATGCCGCGACGATCAAGACAATACGGAGGGTCGCATTGTCAGCCCCACCTATACGCCTTCGGCCCCCACGGCGTTCCAATCGACACCTCGTTTGCGCCCCGATGTCCGCCAATCGGCGCCCTCATCCGCGGACGCGACCAGATAGGTTAGGAGAATGGCGCTGCTATGGTTCTACGCCACAAGCGGAGCGCGGCGTCTGTTCTGAGTTGCTCCTCGCAGTTAGGGTCAGCCGCTCTCTCCGTCTTGAACTCAAACCGTCTCTATCCCAGATGTGGCTTGACCCGCTGGTCCAGGCCCCTCTGGCGTAGCTGTCGGCGCTCACGCGATGTCGGACCGTTTCCGACAAGTTGCCGATAGTAAGAGGATCTAGCGATGATCTCCGACCTTGCCGCTTGGTTGTTCGCATTGCTCGTTGTCAATCCGATCAATGCCGAGATACGTGAACGCATCGAGACAGCAAATCTGCTGTTGCAGGCGTTCCAACAGTCGCAGCAATGCCTGGCTACCCATGGCCCGTGGCTTCTTGCCCAGGCGGAGAACGATCCTGTCTGGGCTGTGGGCACCGCAATCGGCATCACGACCGGCTGGACATCCTCCACGCAACTTTTGGACACCAATGATCCTGACTGCTTGGTCCTCACACGGCTGCTGGCGCACGAAGGCCGCGAGAACACAGGCAGCTAGGCGATTATCGCCGGCGAACGCGATGATGGAGGCTCAAGCGGCCTCGCCCTTGCGATTGGGGTGATTGGACCGCAGCAAACTTCGCGGTGGTTGCGCGATGCAGATGTCGGCTGCACAAGGTAGCTCATCCCTCAAGTATCAGGAGTGTCAGGAACCATGATGATCTGGGTCATGCTCGTCGGTGGCTTAGGCTTTCTTCTTGTCGGGGGAGAGCTTCTGGTGCGGGGCGCCGTACGTGTCGCCAGCCAACTCGGGGTATCCCCATTGATCATCGGCCTGACGCTGGTGGGATTTGGAACATCCGCGCCTGAGTTGGTCACGTCCGTACAGGCCGCTTTGAGCAACGCCCCCGGGATCGCCTTTGGCAATATCGTCGGTTCCAACATCGCGAACCTGCTGCTGATCCTGGGCGCATCCTCATTGGTCACGCCCATTATCGTGCAATCCTCCGCGCTGCGCCGGGACGCCGTGGTGATGGTCGCCGTGGCCGTCTTGTTTTCGGTTCTCTCGCCACTGTTTCCGATGGGACGCCTGATCGGGGTAATTTTTGTGGCTGGATTGGCCATCTACATCTACGCCGCGTTCCGACAGGAAACTGCTACGGAGCCAGACCATGGGGCCGCTTTTGACAAGGGGCTGGCGGCTCAGGAGGCCGACCCAGCGCTCTCACCCACTGCGCCTGCCGGAGGCTCACTGCTAATGCCGCTTTTGACCTCGCTCGCAGGTCTCGCCATCGTTGTCCTTGGGGGATACCTGTTGGTGAATGGTGCGGTGGCGCTGGCGCGTTCGTTTGGTATTTCCGAGACCGTCATCGGTCTGACCATCGTGGCCGTAGGCACTTCCATGCCCGAACTGGTTACGTCTCTGGTTGCGGCGGTCCGACGGGAGGCTGATGTTGCATTCGGCAACATCATCGGCTCCAACATCTACAACATTCTCGGTATCGGCGGTGTCACCGCGCTCATTGCTCCCTCGCAAGTGCCGCCGCAGATCGTGGGTTTTGATAACGTGCTGATGGTGGCCGTATCTGCTCTCGTGATCTTTTTCGCCTACACAGGCAGGCGTCTGACCCGTTTGGAGGGGGGTGTCCTCGTCGCAGGATACGGTGGGTACGTCTGGTGGCTCTGGCCCTGACCACCCCGACGTGCAGGATCGCCAATAGGACCAAGGTGGGGACATCCTTGGAGCGACAACTGTCTCGCCAGTCGAAATCAGCAACTCGGAATGTGGAGAGTGGCGTAGAAAAGATCATTCGCCGATTGGATGCTGCTTTCATGTCGCGACTTCGCTGCTTTGGACCGACAGCTGCCTTGACCGAGGCGGCGCCACTAGCGAACGTCACCCAGAGATCCCTGGCTCGCGCTGACGACGCCACACTACGCGGACGATAGCCCGGCAGCGGCCGGAGACGGGAGCCAGCCGAGGTTTCCGAAACGCCTCGCCGGTTCTGGCCGGCCAACGTGATAGCCCTGAATCTGGTCGATCCCGTACTGCCGCATAAGCGTCTCATGCTCCTCGGTCTCCACGCCTTCGACGAGGATCCTGAGGCCGCGGTGGCGCAAGAGGCTGATGATGTCGCGCATCATCCTTCGTCCCCTCTCCGTCTCGCAGTCGTGAAGGAAGGAGCGGTCGATCTTGACGGTGTCGAACTCGATCATCCGCAGCCACGACAGCCCGGCAAACCCGGTGCCGAAATCGTCCAGCCAAATCTGGACGCCCAGTCTCTTCAACTCGCTGATGCAGCGAACCACGTCCGTGTCCACGTCCAGTTCGACGCCCTCGGTGATCTCGAAGGCAAGGCGCGTCCCGACCAGGCCGTATTCAGCCAAGGTCGCTGCCACGTAGGTTGAAAACCCGGGCATCTTCAATTCGCTGGGAGAGACGTTGACGCTGGCGACCTTGACCTTGTTGGTGGCCAGCATTTCCTTGCAGACCGTGCGGATCGCCCATCGACCGAGTTCGATGATGGCGCCTGTTCTTTCCGCGACAGGGATGAAGGCCCCTGGCATGATGGCCGTGCCGTCGGGCATCTTCATGCGCATCAACGCCTCAGCGCCATCCAGGGCACCCGTCTGGACATTGCGGACAGGCTGGTAGACGAGCGAGACAAGGCGCTGCTCGAGCGCGATCCGCAGGATGGCTGCGATATTCTCGCTCTCGTCGCCGTGCCGCGGATCTTCAGGATTGAAGACCTTCACGCAGTTGCGGCCATTTTCCTTTGCGGCATAGAGCGCGCGATCAGCCTCATGGATGATCTTCTCCAGTTGTTTGGTCTGGACGCGGGTATTGGACACGCCGACGCTGACGGTGACCACCGAGGTGCCGTCGCGCCGGCAGGTGTGCGGCCACGCCATCGCATGGACCGCGGAGCACAGGTCCTCTGCAAGCCGGATCGACTGATCGGCGTCGTCTATCCGCAGGATAAGGATGAACTCCTCACCCCCGTAGCGGCCGATTACGGCGCCATGGGAGGCGGCAATGTCTGCTAGTCTCTGCGACACCGCGATCAGGCAGCGGTCGCCCTCCTGGTGCCCGTAGAAGTCATTGTAGCGCTTGAAGAAGTCCACATCGACGAGCAGGACGGAAAAGCACTGGCTCCGGCCTTGCCAGTCTTGCCAGTGGAGACGCAATTGCTGGTCGATCGCGCGGCGGTTCTCCAAGCCCGTCAGCGAATCCGTGTGCGAAAGCTCAAGCAGTGCCTTGCCCCGTTCATCGGCTGCCTCCTGCTGCAGGCGCGCTTCATAGGCATTCAGGAAGACCTTGTAGCGTTCCCGGTTCAGCTGGAGGTTCACGTAACTGGTGAAGATGAAGCACGAGATGCAGAATGCGCCCAGGATCAGCTTGTGGAGAAGCAGCATAGGCTCGAAGAGGTAGAGCGCACCGATGAAGATCGTAAGATTCGTCGCTGACGACGCGAGAGCGAGCGGAAAGCGGAAGCTGAAGAACAGGTTGACGCTCATCATGAAGATGGCGCCGAATGCCATGTAATAGGAAAACGCGTCGAGGGCGCCGGTCATGTTGGCCGTCACAAGCCATACGACGTAACCGGCAAGCACCGACAGTGCGGCCCAGAGGTCCAGCGCATCGGCCGAGACCTTGAGGCGCAGGAGAAGCTCCAGGACGCAAAGCGCGGTAATTCCGACGATCAGCCGGCCTGCGATCGTGTTCGACGCGACGTCGGGAATGAAGAGATAGTCGGTTCCCGAATAAGCGATATACGAAAAGACTGCGACCCACAGACCATGCCGTGTCGTCCTCTTCCGTAGGTCTTCGCTTTCCTGTCGGTACAGGCTGCGCATCTGCTCGGTCGACAGCGTCGGCCGGACAGTGGGCACACCGGTATCGGTTAACACGTGCATCATGCCCTGTTTACCCAATATGGTTCGGCTGCGCCTGATGCACACCCTTGGCTCGCAATGAGAAGGTTAGTTGCCTCAGACATTCATGAAGGCAACCGTGAACGGTCTCCTAGACGCGGCCTGGGCGCGATTATGCGCAAAAGGGCTTAACGGTTTCCAAACTTCTTGAGGGGCGCCGGTTGAAGATGATGCTTCTTAGCTTGACGTCCCTGAAAATACTGCAGATTTTAAGAATCGGATTCATTATCGGTTAATCAATGAGGTGCGCGTGGCCCAGCCTTTGTTTTCTCTCGATGGCGAGAGCCTGATCACCCCACAGTCCGTCAGCAGACAAATCCCTGTAGAACAGAGATATGACGACGCGGATCGGCTGCTCGCCGCCGAGGCTGAGTTTGCGTTGATCATCAGCATTGCGAAGCAGAGGTTCGACGCCGGCAGGAACTTGCCGGACGCGGTCAAGTGGCTGATTACGCAGATGCATGAGCTGCGGCACAAGTCGGGTCCGGTCGTCTGGCAGAAGCTCATCCCGATCATTCAGGCCCATCCTTCTGCAAGGATCATGCAGCAGTGCCCTTTCACCCGATGGTCCTATGACAAGCCGCGCGGATATTCCGGGGATGCCAGCCTCATCGACTTCATCTATGGCCATCCGGACGTTGCCGACGAGGTGGCGAAATCCACGCCTCAGGGACTGAGCATCTTCGAATACACCATCAACGCACCCGGCCCCGTAGCCGTTCGGGAAAGGCGGGACATCCTGACGCGCTACGTGGACGAGACTGCTGCGCGGGCAGGGCCGGGAACCGAAATCCTGACCGTCGCCGCGGGCCATCTGCGGGAAGCGGAGAGGTCGCAGGCGTTAGGTGAGGGCGCCATCAAGCGATGGGTCGCACTCGACCAGGACCCGCTGAGCATAGCCACGATCGCGGGCCAGTTCCCGGACACCTGCATCGAACCCGTCGACGGGTCCGTGCGTGGCCTGCTTGGCAAGAAGTACCGGCTGGGCTCGTTCGACCTGATCTATGCAGCTGGCTTGTACGATTACCTTTCCGACAAGGTCGCTATTCGCCTGACCGAAGTCTGCATGGATATGCTCAAACCCGGTGGCGTCTTCCTTTTCGCCAACTTCTCCGATGAAATGGCCGACGACGGATACATGGAATCCTACATGAACTGGGAACTCTTGCAGCGGTCGGAGCAGGACATGTGGAGGGTCGCCAGCGCAAGCACGGATCCAGCATCCGTCGACATCGATGTGTGGTTCGGCACCAATCGCAACATCATCTACAGCACCATCCGGAAGAAGGCGTGAAGACAGGGAAGCCTTTATAGGCGTTTCCTGTCTGAGCACTTCTGCGCATCATCCGGCCGGGCGATGCGGCGGGATCCTGAGGAGGCGGGGGCTGCCCCGCCTGCCGCTATTCGATCGGCTCGAAGACCATCGAATGGCCGTTGATGCAGTAGCGCAGGCCGGTCGGTGGCGGGCCGTCGGGGAAGACGTGGCCCAGGTGCCCGCCGCAATTGGCGCAGCGCACCTCGGTGCGAACCATCCCGTAGGACATGTCCCGGTGTTCCGTCACGGCCCCCGGCTTGACCGGCTCGAAATAGCTTGGCCAGCCGCAGCCGGCATCGAACTTGGTGTCGGACACGAAGAGCGGCTCGTCGCAGGCCGCGCAGCGGTAGAGGCCCTTTTCCGTGCTGTCCCAATAGGGTCCGGTGAAGGCGCGTTCGGTACCGTGTTCGCGAAGGATGCGATATTGTTCCGGCGTCAGCTGTTCGCGCCATTCGGCATCGGTCTTCTGGATGCGGGGAGTGCTGGTGTCTGTCATGGGAGAACCTTTCCTCGACTAAAGATAGGTTGCGCGCCGCGTTCCGAAAAGCCTCAACTATTTGTGGGTTGACCGTTAATGGCTTGAGGCAGCGGATTCTTTGTCCTAAGTGGTGTGGGGCTTACGTCCGCTGGGGGGCGATCCGCGAAAGAAACGGGAGACGAAATGGCCGACTCAACGGCATTGACGTTCTTTTGTCTCATGCTGCCATTTCTGGCCGCCATCCTTGCGCCGTCCGCGGTCGGCCGGCTTGGCCACGCAGCCTCCTGGGTCCTGGCGCTGGCGCCTTTCTTCGCCTTCCTCCACTTCCTGACCTTCCTGCCCGAGATCGCCGATGGCGGCGTGGTGACCGGCGGCTATGCCTGGGTGCCGAGCCTCAACCTCTCCTTCTCGTGGTTCCTCGACGGTCTTTCGCTGACCTTCGCGCTGCTGATCACCGGGATTGGTACTCTGATCGTGCTCTATTCGGGCGGATACATGAAGGGCCATCCGCAGCAGGGGCGCTTCATCTGCTTCATCCTGCTCTTCATGGGAGCGATGCTCGGGCTCGTCGTCTCCGACAGTTTTCTGATGCTCTTCGTCTACTGGGAGCTCACCTCGATCACGTCCTTCTTGCTGATCGGCTTCGATCACGAGCGGGAGGCTGCGCGCCGGTCGGCGCTGCAGGCGCTGGTGGTGACGGGTCTCGGCGGGCTGTCGCTGCTGGCCGGCCTCATCTTCCTGTGGAACATGACCGGCGTCACGCAGCTCTCGCTGCTCGTCAATGTCGACGACACGCTGCGCAACAGTCCTTTCTATCTCGCGGCGCTGCTCCTGCTTCTCGGCGGCGCTTTCACCAAGTCGGCGCAGTTCCCGTTCCATTTCTGGCTTCCCAATGCCATGGAGGCACCGACGCCGGTTTCCGCCTACCTGCACTCGGCCACCATGGTGAAGGCAGGCGTCTATCTCTTGATGCGGCTGAACCCGGTGATGGGCGGCACACCGGCCTGGGAGATCCTGCTGCCCTTCTTCGGCGGCGTCACCCTGATTGCCGGTACGCTGCTTGCGATCCGGCAGACAGACCTGAAGCTGATGCTGGCCTATACGACCATGGCCTCGCTCGGCCTGCTCGTCATGCTGACCGGCTTCGACACGCCGCATGCGGTAGAAGCGGCCGTGCTCTATCTCGTCGCCCACTCACTCTTCAAGGGCGCGCTCTTCATGGTCGCCGGCCTCGTCGACCATGAATCCGGCACGCGCGACGTGACCAAGCTTGGCGGCCTGCGTGGCGACATGCCGATCACCTTTGCCGCCGCGCTGCTAGCAGCACTCTCCATGGGTGGTCTGCCGCTCTTTCTCGGCTTTCTCGCCAAGGAGGAAATCTACTACGCGCTCGCCAGCGGCAATCTGCGCTCGATCCTCTTCACGCTGGTGGCGATCGTCGGCAACGGCCTGATGTTCGTGATCGGCTTCGCCGTCGCGCTGAAGCCCTTCCTCGGTCCCCATGTGGAAACGCCCAAGCATGCCCACGAAGGCCCGCTGCTGATGTGGCTCGGCCCGGCGCTTCTCGCGGCGCTCGGCCTGTTTGGCGGCATCCTTTCAAGCGTCACCCACCGCTTCATCTCGACGCCGATGGCAAGTGCCGTCGCCGGCGAGCCGACCCTCGTCGAGATCACCACGATCCCGCACATCGGCATGCCGCTGCTGCTCTCGATCGTCACCGTGGCCTTCGGTGTCCTCATCTATCTCAAGCTCGACCAGGCCCGCGACCTCATGGTTCGGGTGCTGGCGGCGATCGGCAGCGGTCCCGATCGCGGCTTCGACCACTTCGTCTCCGGTCTCGTGCGCATTTCGGTCGCGGTGACCCGTGTCGTGCAACCGGGCCGCCTGGAGATCTATATCACCGTTACCTTCACCCTGCTGGCGCTGGCGCTTCTGGTGCCGCCCTTCGTCTATGGCGAGCTACCGGACCTGCCTTCATGGCCGGAGAGGGTATATTTCCACGAATGGGTGATCTTCCTGCTGGCGCTGATCGGCCTCGTTGCCGTGCTTCGCGCCAGCGACCGGCTGACCGCGATTGTCTCGCTGGGCATCCAGGGCTTTGCCGTTGCCGTCATCTTCCTCCTGTTCGGCGCAGCCGACCTGTCGTTTACGCAGTTCATGGTCGAGACGCTGTCGGTGGTCATCCTTGCGCTGGTGATGACGAGGCTGCGGCTGTCGCCGCGCGATCACCGCCCGGCAAGGCAGCTGGCCATGGATGCGACCATCGCCGTCGCCTGCGGCCTGGGCTTCATGCTGCTCCTGATGAAGACGACCCAGCTGCCGTTCAATCTGGAGCTGACGGAGTTCTTCAACGCTTACGCGAAGATCATCGCCCACGGCGCAAACGTCGTGAACGTTATCCTCGTCGATTTCCGCGGCACGGATACGTTGGGGGAGATTGCCGTGGTGATGACCACCGGGCTCGCGGTCCTGGCGCTGATCCGCGTGCGCCTCCGCAATCCGCTGCCCGAGACGGCTGATACCCATGTCGAGGCTCCGGTGAAGGAGAAGGCCCCATGAACACGCTCATCCTGCGCACCGTCGCGCCGCCGATCACCGCGCTCATGCTGGTCTTTTCCGTCTTCGTGCTCCTGCGCGGCCATAATGAACCCGGCGGCGGCTTCATCGGCGGGCTGATCGCCGCTTCGGCCCTCTCCATCTACGGCATCGCCTATGGCGTTTCGGCCGTCCGCCGTGCCATTCGCTTTCACCCGATGGCGATCGCCGGTTTCGGCCTGCTCGTCGGGGCGCTATCGGGCGTCCTGTCGATCTTCGCCGGCGTGCCCTTCATGACCGGCCTGTGGATCTATCCGAACATATTTGGTGTCGAAGTGCCGCTCGCCACCGTCATCTCCTTCGATATCGGCGTGTATTTCGTTGTCCTCGGAGCCGTTGCCTCTATCGCGCTGGCGCTAGAGGAAAGGGAGATCGATTGATGGAGTCGCTCTTCTCGGTCCTGATTGGCATCTTCTTCGCCTCGGCAATCTATCTGATGCTGTCCAAGCACACGGTGCGCATTCTTCTCGGCATCGCGATCCTCGGCAATTCCGTAAACCTGCTGCTGTTTACGGCAGGGCGGATCACCCGGGAGATCCCGCCCATCATCCCCTTCGACATGGACGGGCTGCCGGCAGAGGCGGCAAACCCGCTGCCGCAGGCGCTGATTCTCACGGCCATCGTCATCTCCTTCTCCTTCTTCGCCTTCCTGCTGGTGCTGACCTATCGCGGCTATCAGGAACTCGGCACCGACAATACGGACGAGATGCGGCTGGCCGAACCCGAGGATGAGCCGCTTCCGCCGCTCGGCTATTGACAGGAAACCTGGACGCGATGGCTGCACCGACGACTGCCCCGATCGATCTCTCTGCCGCGATGGTGATGGCGCCGACGGCCATTGCCGACTGGCTCGTGATCGCGCCCATGGTCCTGATGATCTCGCTCGGCGCCGTGCTGATGATGGTCCGCCACAAGCTGCACCTGCACGGCTGGATTGCCATTCCGGGGCTCGTGGCATTGGTCATTATCGATGGCCTGCTGCTCTGGCGGGTGGCGGTGGATGGCCCCTTCACCATGACGGCGGGGCGCTGGCTTCCGCCCTTCGGCATTTCCTTCACGGCCGATCTCCTCGGCGCGCTGCTTGCCTTCGCGTCGGGTCTGGTGGCACTCGCGGCGGGCATCTACGGCCTCCGCGACATCAATGCGACCGGCCGCCGCTATGGCTTCTATCCGTTCCTGATGCTGTTGATGGCCGGCGTCACCGGCGCTTTTCTGACCGGCGACATCTTTAACCTCTATGTCTGGTTCGAGGTGCTCCTCATTTCGTCCTTCGGCCTCCTGATCCTCGGATCCGAGCGCCAGCAGGTCGATGGCGCCCTGAAATATGCCATCCTCAACCTCATCGGCACGACGCTGTTCCTGATCGCCGTCGGCTATGTCTATGCCATCTTCGGCACGCTCAACATGGCTGACATCGCCCGCCAGGCCGATGCCCACGCGGGCACGGCGCCGCTGATGACGCTGAGCACCCTGTTCATCCTTGCCTTCGCCATGAAGGCCGCCGCATTCCCGGTGAATTTCTGGCTGCCTGCCTCCTATCACACGCCGCGCATCGTCGTGGCTGCGCTCTTCGGCGGCCTGCTGACCAAGGTCGGCGTCTACGCGCTGATGCGGGTGATGGTCATGCTGTTTCCGCTACAGCGGGAGGAACTCAGCCTGCTGCTCGCTATTTCGGCGGCGCTCACCATGGTGATCGGTGCGCTCGGCGCGCTGGCGCAGAGCGATCTGCGGCGAATGGCTGGATTCGCGGTGATCGCCGGCATCGGTAACGTCATGGCTGGCGTAGCGATCGGCGGCATCCTCGGGGTGGGCGGTGCAATTCTTTACGCGCTCCACTCGATCGTCGCGATGACGGCGCTCTATCTCCTGGTGGGGGAGGCTGCCCGCCTTGGCGGGTCCTGGTCGCTGCAGACCCTGGGGGGCATCTATCGCCAGGCTCCCTGGGCCGCTGCCGCCGCCTTCGTGATCTTCTTTGCAACGGCCGGCCTGCCGCCTTTCTCAGGACTATGGCCGAAGATCGTGCTCTTGAAGGCGGCGCTCGACATCGGCGCCTGGTGGCTCTCCGCCGCCATCCTGGTTTCCGCATTCCTGCTGACGCTGGCATTGGGGCGCATTTTCCTGCTTGCCTTCTGGCGGCCCCGGCCTGCGCCCGAGGCTGGCGCGGCGCCTGTCTCGATCCCTGTTTCTCCGGGAGCCTGGGAGCGTTCTCTTCCGCTTGCCGGGCTCGTTCTCCTGCTGGTTTTCTTCGGCCTGTTCCCGGAAGTGCCGCTGCGCCTGTCGCAGGCTGCGGCAGCCAGCCTTGCCGATCCGACGGCCTATATCCAGTCGGTTTTCCCGACGGGAGGTGCTGAATGACGACGTATATCTTCAATGTGCTCTTCGCCGTCGTCTGGGTGGCGATCACCGGTAGCGCGACCCTCGTCAACCTGGTGTTCGGGTTCCTGATCGCCACCGTCGCCCTGTGGATCGTTCGTGGCGAAATGGGCGGTCCCGGCTATTGGCAGCGGGTTGGGCGCATCCTGTCGCTGCTGCGCCTTTTCTTCAAGGAACTGGCAATGTCGGCCTACCGTGTGGCCGTCATGGTCTTCAGTCCCCGCCTCGACGTGAAGCCGGGCATATTTGCCTTCCCGTTGACCGTCGATCGCGATTTCGAGATCACGCTGCTCGCAAACCTCATCACGCTGACGCCCGGGACGCTGTCGGTGGATGTGTCCGCAGACCGAAAGACGCTCTACGTGCACGCGCTCGATTGCTCCGATCCGGATGCTGCGCGTCGTGACATCGCGGATGGTTTTGAACGCAAGATCCTGGAGGCCTTCCGCTGATGACGGCCGACACCATCACCCAATTCGCCGTCTATGTCGGCCTCCTCGTCCTCGGTGCTTCCTTCCTGTTGACCGTCTGGCGCGTCATCAAGGGCCCGACCCTGCCCGACAGGGTCATCGCGCTCGACATGCTGGTCGGCATCGTCATGGGCTTCATCGCACTGATCGCGATCCGCACCGGTTTCACGCTCTACATCGACATCGCCATCTCGCTCGGCCTTGTCGGCTTCCTGGCAACCGTCGCCTTCGCCCGCTTCATCCTGTCGCGAAAGCGCCGGGGAGGGGAGGACGGTTCTCCTCCCGAGCCGGTGGAGCCGGAGCTGAAGCCTGTGACGCAGGACGCGTCAAAGCCCGCCGCGGTGAAGAGCCGCGCCAAGGACCGGCAGGGCTCCGCTGCAGCTCCAGGCCCTGTTCCAGAGCGGACCGCAGCGGGGATCATGCGGGTGGTTGCCGATGCAAGCCCTTTAGAAGCGCCGGCCAAGCCTGCCACCCGCAAGGCGGATGCCACAAAGGCCAGCGCCGCAAAGGTGAAGATCGCCAAGGCGAAGGCAGCCGGCAAGGCGGCGGTCGCCGCGGAGGCGGCGGCGGGCCCGGCAAAGACCAGGAAGTCCCGTGCGGCAACCAAGCCCACCAAACCCGCCAAGAAGGACACGCCGTGATGGACATCCTGTTTGCGCTCGTCACCGCCGCATTGATCCTGGTCGGCGCCATCTTCGTCCTGGCTGCGACCCTCGGTCTCAACCGGTTCCCGGATCTCTATTCCCGCATGCACGCGGCGTCGAAGGCCGGCACGGTCGGGTCGGCGCTGATGCTGATCGCGGTCGGCATCCATGCCGCCGATCTCGCCATTCTGGCGCGTTCGTTCGCCGGCTTCTTCTTCTTCGTACTCACCGCCCCGGTCTCTGCGCATCTTCTCGCCAAGGCCGCCCATGAGACGGGCTACCCACTCTCAGGTATCTCGGTACGCGATGACATGAACAAAGGCCGGGAAGAAATTTAATACTAGCCGTTTTCTGCTGATTTATTGCAAATCCCATGTGACAAAAGCTCACATGCGAGGTCAGCCTGTGGTAAATTCGGAAAATATTGCTATCGCTTGAACTTCATTCTTTGAATTTCCATTTACTTGGTGCTACGGCAGTATCTGCCAAGTGTGATTGCTTGCATGAAGATGCATGTCCCGGTTCGGAGACGAGGCATTCCTTTATTGCAAAGGTTCCCCTCCGGATTTCATCTTCCTGCAATGCGATGAGGCTCTATTGCGGTGCGGGCCGCAAGCGAGCAGGCATCTTTCGATGTCTCACCTCTGGCGATGTCCATAATGTACTGTGGCGCGGTTTTGCTTTGGACGCGTCACGACAACGATAAGAAAAGACAGGAGACGTCCAATGACAGATGTGGCACCGATCAAGGGAGATAGTCTCCTGGTCGAACTGACGGCGGATATCGTCGCGGCCTATGTTAGCAATCATGTGGTTCCGGTAGGCGAATTGAGCCACCTCATTTCCGACGTCCATGCGGCGCTCAACAATACGTCGAGTCCGCCTCCCGTCGCTGCGGTCCCCGAGAAGCCGAAGCCGCCCGTGCCGATCAAGAAGTCGATCGAGGAGGATTACCTCATCTGTCTGGAGGACGGACAGAAGTTCAAGTCACTGAAGCGGCACCTGATGACCCACTACAACATGACGCCCGACGAATATCGCGAGAAGTGGGGTCTTCCTGCCGATTATCCGATGGTGGCGCCCGCCTATGCGGAAGCCCGTTCCCGTCTCGCCAAGCAGATGGGGCTCGGACAGCGCCGCAAGCGCGGCAAGTAAGCCCGACTGCCATACTGGGACCTGAAGGGTCGGAAGCATTGCTTCCGACCCTTTCCTTTTTGGGGGCAGGCGGGGATAGAGGGAGGAAGAAATTCACAGCATGTTTGGCGGAAGCGGGGAAATGTGATGGGAAATTAGCTACAGGCGCGCTACAGCCTCATTTTCCTTATCCCCATCCGCACCCAAGGATGTATGAATAAATTCCTATTTGAGGAGTTGTCATGTCATCCGAAAGAACTTCCCAGTCCGGTGCTTCCGGTCCACCCCTGCCTCCCACGGAGGTGCGCTGGCCTCCGCACCGCATCCACTCGCTCCCGCTCAGGACCACGTGTCGCATCGTCCGGCAGGTGGTGGGAGAGATGGTCCTCCTGTTCGGCGACCGTGTCCTGGTCCGCCGCGACCGTCGTCGGCTCGCCTGCCACGTCCGGCAGATCGCCATGTACGTCTGCCATGTCGCGCTAAGGATATCGCAGACGGATATCGGCGAAGCTTTCGGCCGCGACCGCACCACGGTGCGCCACGCCTGCCATGTGGTCGAGGATCGCCGCGATGACCCGGTGTTCGACGATTTCATCTCCGCCATCGAGCGCATCGTCGTTGCGGTCTTCGGCACGCTGGAGGTTGCCGCCCATGACGGATGAGTGGACCAAGAGCGAGATGCGCGACCTGCAGCGCCTGCTTCGCCGCCTCCTGCGCGGCCCCTGCGAGTTCAGCACCGGTGACGGTGGCACGCTTCACCTTGCCGACCTTCCAGGTGCCTTTCCCCCCGCCCTTATAGCGCGGATCGAGCGTCGTGGCCTGCTGGTCAAAGGCGCCGGTAGACTGGCCGCAACCGGCGCGACTGCCGCCTTCCTGCGGCGCGCCCTCCTGCCCGAGGATGCCTTCGCAGGGCAGCACCGGATCGAGATCGACGTGTCCGTGGAATATGAAGGCCAACGACAGTCCGCGCGACGAAACCTCGCGGAATCCCCTCTGTCGCTGCTCGCGCGCCTCAAGGACAGGACCGGACAGGATTTCTTCCCCGAAGAGGCGCGGGAGGCGGGCGAGCGGCTTCTATCGGACTTCCACCGGGCGCAGCTGCGCCCACGCGTCACAGCCACATGGGAGCCGCGGCTTTCCAGTCGCGGCAAGGGACAGGCTGGAGGGCAATCGGAACTGGCAGATAGCGCCATCGCTGCCCGCCAGCGTTTCTCCCGCGCCGTCGAGGCGATGGGGCCGGAGCTTTCTGGCGTCGCCGTCGATGTCTGCTGCTTCGAAAAGGGTCTTGAGACAGTCGAGCGGGAGCGGCAGTGGCCGGCGCGTTCGGCCAAGCTGATGCTGCGGACGGCGCTGCTGGCGCTTGCCCGTCACTATGCGCCGCCGGCGCCGCAGCGCCGCACCAGCCACCATTGGGGAACAGAAGGCTATCGCCCGCCGCTCTCCCAACCATGAGCCTCAGGCCGCCGCCTTCAGTCGCGCCTCATCGCGGATGCGCTTGACCATGGAGCGCAGGCCGTTGGCGCGCTGCGACGACAGATGCTCCACGAGGCCGATGCGGTCGAAGATCTCGATCGCGTCGGTCCGAGCGATCTCGGAGGCGTGCTTGCCGGAATAGACGGCGAGCACGATCGCCACCAGCCCGCGCACGATATGGGCGTCGGAATCGCCTTCGAAGGTGAGGACGGGATCGGCGCTGCCATCTTCCGGATGGCTGACGAGCCAGACCTGGCTGGCGCAGCCCTGGACCTTGTTCTGGGCCGTGCGCTTCTCCTGCGGCAGTTCCGGCAGAGCCTTGCCCAGTTCAATCACGTACCGGTAACGGTCCTCCCATTCGTCGAGGAAGGCAAAGTCGTCGATGATCTGCTCGAGCGTCGCCATGGAATGCTCCATCCTTGTCTTAGCCACGCATATAGGAAGGATCGGCGCCGGGGTGAACAGAAAAAAGGCCGTGAGGCGAAAACCTCACGGCTCAGCAAAGGCTGAAGTCGGGCAGGCAGTCCGGCGCCGGAACCCGGACAATGGTCTCCGGCGCAAGAGGTGAATTCGAAGGCGGTAGCCGGGTCAGTTCTGCGCCGGTCGCTTCATGGGGAGCGGGACTGTGGTGGCCGGCGCCACAGCGGTCTCGGCCGGGAGAGGGCGGGTGGATGCGGTCGTCAAGGGCTTTTCCGGCATGGGCTGCGGGTTTGCGACCTCAGCCACCGCCGGCGTATCGTCGGCAAACTGCTTGTCCAGCAATTCGAAGGCAACGCGAGCGCCTTCCTTGGCGCGCTGGCCGAGAACGGCGATCGATTCGGCGCCCTTTTCGCAGACCTGCGGCTTCTCGATGCAGATGGCGCTCAGATACTGATAAGCCTGCGCGGCGGCACTGACGGCATCCTGCATCTCGATCTGCTGGCTGCCGCTCACCTCGGCCACCGGCCGGCCGCTGAAGTAGGAGAGGCCCACCAGCACCATCGCAAATGTCAAACCGGTCTTGATCAGAAACCACATTTCCCTGTCCACCACCCGTGAATGCCCAAATGCCCTTGAATGCCTTTGGGGCCGCCGGGTCGTTCCCGGTCTTGACGCCAACCTAGTCGCGAGAAGCAAATCCGCCTTTGACGCCGGTCGGCAAATTTTCGCGGTATTTATCTAAAATGCCATCTTCTCTCCCGTTCGGGTGGCAGTCGGCAGCATTCGTCGCAAATCCTGCCGTCCACCGTTAAGCATAATTGCGGCGCTTCGGCGGAGTTCCCTGTGCTTTCTCCACCCGTGCTTGCCCCAATTCTTAACGCGATAGGGAAAATGCAAGCAAATCCGCCGCTTACGCCCCGTTAACCACGAGCGGAAAAGGCTCGCCCAAGGCGTGTCAAAACGGGAAGCCGGGGGCTTTCGGGGTGGTTGGCGGCCCCTGCTTTTATACTTTCCTTAAGCCGGCGGGCGGTAATGTCGGGCGGTATTAAATGGCGTCAGGGTATTGCGTGCGCACAGTTGCTGAAATGGCTGGAAAGGCGGTCGCGGAGATCGATCGGACCGCCGCCCGCTGGCTGGAAAGCCTCGGGCAGCCACAGGAAAACCGCGCCCGTGACGTCGCCCTCTTGCGCATAATGCTTCTTTGCGCCGTCGCGGCGGCCCTTGCTGCCCCGATCGCGCTTACGCTCGTCCTGCCTGCTTCGCTCGCCCTTCCGGTCGGCGCCACCCTGGTCGTCGCCGTCTTCCTCGCGCTCGTCGCCGCAACCTTCGCCTCCGCCCGCGCGCCGGCCGTCGCCGATAGCCTCGCAAGCGCCGACACGCTCGTCTTCGATGCCTGCCCGGGCCTGTCGCTGATGCTCGACGCGCGCGGAATGGTGACGAAATGCGGCGGTCGCGACCGGGCGGGTTTTCCGCCAGTCCTGCAGGAATCCTGCGGCCAGCGCCTTGCCGAACTCGTCCACGTTTCCGATCGCATCGCCCTCATCCATGCCCTCGACACGCTTCGCCAGGGCGCCGATGCAGCTTCCGCTTCGGTTCGGGTCCAGGGGCTCTACAGCGCCTCGGAAGGGCGGCAGTTTCTGCATCTCGGCCTCGAGTTGACGGCCTTGCGTCAGGCGGATGGCGAGCTTTCCGCAATCTTTGCACAACTGCGCGACATCTCGGCCGACGAAGCCCTGCGCCGCGAGGCTGCCGAGCGTGTCTCGGAGGCACACTCGGCCCATGAGGCGAAGTCGCGCTTCCTCGCCGCCGTCAGCCACGAACTGCGCACGCCGCTCAATGCCATCCTCGGCTTCTCGGATGTGCTGGCCGGCGAATATTTCGGCCGGCTGGAGAACGACCGCCAGAAGGAATATGTGGGCCTGATCCGCCAGTCCGGCGCCCATCTCCTGTCGCTCGTCAACACCATGCTCGACATGAGCAAGATCGAGGCAGGTCATTACGAGCTCCTGGCGGAGCCGTTCGGTGTCGCCGATGTGGTGGAGTCCTGCCGCGCCATGCTCGACCTGCAGGCAAGGGGCAAGGGCGTCACCCTGACCGCGCGCACCGCAAAGGGGCTCGGCGATGTCGTCGCCGACCGCCGGGCCGTCAAGCAGATACTGATCAACCTTGCCGGCAACGCCATCAAGTTTACGGGCGACGGCGGGATCGTCACCATTGATGCCGCGCAGTCGGGCAGCGACTTCGTCCTCACCGTCAGCGACACAGGCATCGGCATTCCGGCCGAAAAGCTGGAGCTTCTCGGCCGGCCCTTCATGCAGGTCCAAGATGGCTTTACGCGCGAATACGAGGGAACGGGGCTTGGGCTCGCGCTGGTGAAGGGACTTGTTGCATTGCACGGCGGACGGCTACATATCAGGAGCACGGCCGGCGAGGGGACCGTGGTCACCGTCACGCTTCCCGCAGACGGCCGTGGGATCGGCGCGCCCGGCGAGGCGGGAGAGGCTTCGTCCGTGGAGTTTCCCCCACGCCTGCGCAATGCCACCCGACCGGCCATGAAGGACGTACAGGACATAGAGAATGACGACGCCGCGAAAGCGAAAATCGCCTGACAGGAAGAAGAAGGCCCAGGAACCAGGTATCCTGTCCCGGCTTTTCCAGGCAACGGGGCGGATGGCGGCGCGTCATCCGCGCGTGGTCCTTGGCGTCTCCGGCTTTGCCGTAGTCTTCGGCTTCGTGGCAGCAAACGCCCTATGGTATCAGCCCTCAAGCCATCCCTCGCCTTTCCTCGCGACCCGTGATCCGGAAGATCCGAACGGCATTGCCGGCTATCGCCCCGCGCGCCCGGTCCCACCGCAGGACATGACCACCTTCCGCATCGCCCGCGACGAGGCAACCGGCGCGACCCACGCATTGCCGCAACCAGTCTCTCCGGTGGAGGCCCCTGCGGCGACCGCCGGCCCGCCACGCGAGCTCGTGGCCGAGGTGCAGCGCCAGCTCACCCGCCGCGGACTCTATCAGGGGGCCGATGACGGGCTTGTCGGTCCGCAGACGACGGCGGCCATCCTCTTCTTCGAGGAGGCCGAGGGCCTGCCGCAGACCGGCGAGGCCACGCCTGCCCTGCTTGCGGCACTTAGCGCAGCACCCCAGCCCGCGGCAGAGATCATGACGGCCTCGGCCGAGCCTTCGTCACCGGAGGTGGTTGCCGTCCCCAAAATGCGGCCGCGTGAGGATGTGAGCCCCACCATCGAGGATCCCGTCGCCGCCGCGATCCGTGCGGCAGAACAGGGCCGCGGCAGTGCCGCTTCCGCATCGCCCCGCCCGTCATCCGCCGGCGAAATGGCCGCGGCCATTCCGGCATCCGGGGACCTTGTGGTGCAGATCCAGCGCGGCCTGTCGAACATCGCCTATACCGACATCACCGTCGATGGCGTTGCCGGTGCCCAGACCAAGGCGGCGATCCGCCGTTTCGAGAAGCATTACCGGCTTCCGGAGACGGGCGAGCCCAACGAACTGGTGCTCAAGAAGCTGAAATCGATCGGCGCGCTCTGAAATCCGTGGCGCGGCCAGGCTCGTCCCGCTCTCGGCCATCAACCGGAGAGAACCTATGCGTATCCGTACCGACATCTTCGTCTCCGCGCTGATGCGCCGCGTCTTTTCGGCGGGCGGCTTTGCGGCGATCGAGCACAAGGGGGCGGAGGCAGCGGGCGCCGTGTTCATCCGGCAGCGGTTCCGGGACGGCACGGAAACGCTTTATGCTCCGGCGCCACAGAACGTCTTCGAAGATCCCGGCGATGCCACGGAGCGACGCTTCGAGAAGCGGCTGGAGCGGCAGGAGCCCGCCCGCATCGCCGAGCATCTGAGCGGCGAGAGGCGCTTCGATAGCGATCTCTGGGTGGTGGAACTGGAAGCGGACGACATCAACGGTCTGTTCGCCGTCGTCGACGCGGGCTGAACGGTCACGCCTGGCGGCGCAGCACCGTCCTTGACCGCAGCGGCCGGCTGCCCGACTGGTTTGCCGGTGCATCCTGTTGCGCCGGGGTGGCAAACTCGCTCTCCCGGGCCGTGTAGCCGTCTGCACGCCGCCATGCCTCGACGCGGCGGCCGCACTCGTCCGCATCGAGTGCGTTCCACAGGAATTCGCCACGCGGAGTGGCGTTCACCGGATTGGCGAGATGCGGGTAGAAGCGCTCCAGCACAAGCAGCGCGTCGGTCCGCTCCATACCCAGTGCCTTGAGCGTCGTGGCCAGCTGCTGGCCGGAAATGTCGAGAAGGATGCGCTCGGCGAGCCAGCGGCTGGTGGACAGGCTGTCGGCCAGGACGCTGGCAAACATGCCGCCGTCGCGGCTGCGGGCGAACCGCACCAGCAGCGCCTCCTGGACCGGGCTCAGCGTCCTCAGGCCGAGCCGATCGTCGTCGCTGCGATGCACGTGGTTGGCGAGCGCCTTGATGCGCTGGCGCAATTCCTCTTCGCGCCAGCGACGCTCCGCCTCATGGGCGGCAGCGGCGGAAGGCGAGGGCGCATCCTCGACCTCGGCGGTTGCGCCGGGCGGTGCCGCCGGTCGATCCTGTCGCAGGCTCACCAGCGCATCGATCACCTTGGGGGAAAGGTTCTCGCGGCGCACGATGGCTCGCACATGGGCCGCACCCTGCGTGCGGGCGACCGCAATCAGCGTATCGTCGTCGAGGCAGGGGGACGAAGCAAGGAAAGGCGCCGCGATCGTGATCGGCTGGCTGGCAATGAAGAAGACGACCGTAGGCGGCAGGGTAGGGGACCTGGAAAGGGCGGCGACAGCCTGGCGCCTTGCCTCCTCGCTGGAAGCCGAGAACAGCGGCACGAACAGTTCTGCGAACTGTCTCAGCTCGTTTCGCGATGGATGCGGCAAGGCCTCGAAACTGGTTACCGTGGCCATCAGAACCACATCCTTCCTGCGCATGGCAGAGGGCCTTTCAAGATCTCGAAACTGGTCCGTCACGGCCACACTCACGTTACGCAATACACTGTCGCGGCAGAAACTCCGGTGACGTCCCGGCGCCGGGCACTCGCCCTCGCTCCAGGCATACCGGACCGTCATGGTAAACCGAAAGGTAACTGGCCACGGTTAATGGCGGGTGAATCTGTGCCGGGCCGGCACGTCTCTCCTCAGAATTGAAGGTGTGAGCATTTTGCCACGCTGCCGGCCTTTCACGCTCGCAAGTCGGCGGTAGCGCCGTGAAGCTTTATTAGCATTAACGAATGGTTTACCCAGAATCGGCTGAATGGACCTGTTCGCAGCAGAAAGAGCACGCTCGGCAAGTCCGGGAGCGGCTGCGGGTCGTGGTTGAGTGTCGGTGGTGCGTTGTGCGCATCGGCGAGAAAGGCGCAGATGCCCGCTTGCAGGGATGCGTCGGCCTCTTGTGAGGCAGGGTGAAGCTGGACCGTCTTTCATCCGTCTCGAATTGTCAGGAGACGAGCATGGCAGAAATAGTGATATTGCAGAATTGGCGCGACCGGCAGCCGAGGCGCGCGGAGATCCGCATCGGCAAGGCGGACGAAGTGGTCTCCGGCAGGCTGCTTCTGTTTACCGGCATTCGCTACGAGAGGCTGGAACAGGCTCCTCCCTCGCTTGGCGCTCTGATGGTTCTGGAGCAGGGCCAGAACTGACCCTCGGCCTTGGAGGATTTCAGAACTGCTGGCGCGGTCGCCAGTCGAACGGTGCGCAGACGGCTTGCGACAGGAATTCCGTCGCCGCCGCGTTGAAACTCCGCTGCGGCACCATTGTCCGCAACACCATGTAGCCGTCGGCCTGCTGGGTCTCCACCAGGATCGCCTCGCTGATCGGCTCCGGCAGCGCCTTGCGCAACAGAGTCAACTGGACCGGGGTTGCCAGGACGACATCGAGGACGCCGTTTGAGGCGGTACGGTCGTTGATGCTGAAGACCTCGTTGGACCCGGCGTCGTAGATGCCGAGCGACCAGAACGGCACATCCCCCCGCGCATAGATCCGGATCGGCCCCTGAGAGATGTCGTAGGCACAGACCGACAGTTCAACGAACGGATCGTCCTGCACCAGCCCGGCGCGGTCGCGGATGTCGGGCAGTCGGTGGAAGCTGTGTCGCTCCCCTTCTGCAAGCACGCGGGTATAGGCATCCTTCTCGCTGAAATAGGGAAGCGACAGGATGATGATGAAGTGCAGCAGTGCGGCCCCGAGCAGCCCCGTGACGATCGCGAGACCAAGCTTAAGCATCGCGGCATCCGGTCTGCTGGATGGACGGCATGGAGAGGTCGATCAATCCGGAACTGCCGGCTGCGGGCGTGTCGAGCAGCGTCAGCCGCAGTCGCAAACGGCGGTCGCCGGGAACGGCAAGCCAGTTGCCGGGCTTCGCATCGGCCGAGACCTCGATTTCGAAGGAGCCGTCCGCATGGCGCAGGATGGCCCGGGAGTTGAGCGCGACCGGAAGTCCTGCATCCTCGGCCTTTCTCATCGTCTCCGTCCGCACGCTGTGCAGGGTCCACAGCCGTGTCGGCGGGGTATGGCCGGAAATGCGATAGGAGCAATCGCCCCGCAACGCAGCACCGCTGTCGTCCACGTTGGCGGTAAACTGCAGGCCCTCTGCCGTGGCATAGAGCAGTGCGCCGGCGCTCGCCCGGTGCGATTTCGCGTAAGGGTCGGCCGCAGCCGTCTGTGCGTTCGGAAAGGCTTCCCACGCGCCGAGGCGGATGGCGCCGAAACCGGCGGTCGCCTCAAGGGCCCGGAGCGTCGACCAGATGCCGCCGCCGAAGGCAATGGCAAGCGCGATGGCGACAAGGAATGGCACACGAAACACGGAAAGGCTGCCCTCGATGATTGCGGTCGAGGGTTACCACTGATTCCCCCGGAAAGGAACGCCCCGGCTACCGCACCGGCGCTGCGACAGGCGTGGCCTCGACCGCGCCGGTAACGGTGGAATCGGCGACCTTGGCTGTTGCCGGCAGAAGCGGGGCTGCCGCCTTCAGCTGGTCGGCGATCCTGCGCAGGACCCGGGTGGATTCCGCCGACATGGAGCGCGGCCTCACCAGCGGCGGAAGCGCCTCCTCGCCTTCCGGCTTTTCGGCGACGACCGCGTCCTTTTTCTGCTCGCTCTCGGGGAAGGGGTTCTCGATGCCGGGGATCGGCTTCAGCTCGATGCCCTGGTGGGCATAGTCCATCAGCTTCTTGAAGGTCATCGCCGGCAGCGAACCGCCGGTCATGTTGTTCATCGGCGTGTAGTCGTCGTTCCCGAACCAGACAGCAGCGGTGTAGTTGCCGGTAAAGCCGACGAACCAGGCGTCGCGATAGCTTTGCGAGGTGCCGGTCTTGCCGGCGGTCAGAACCCCGTCGAGCGCTGCCCGTCGTGCGGTGCCGTTATAGGGAATGTTGGTGAGGATCCGGTTCATGGACGAGGTCGCCTGCTCCGAGAGCACCCGGCGCGGCGGCGGCTCGTCGCGCTGGAAGTCGTAGAGCACGTCACCGCCATAGCCCACCACCTGCGCGATGCCGTGGCGGCGCGACTGCAGCCCGCCTGCCGGCATGACCGCATAGGCCGTCGCCTGGTCGAGCACGGTTACTTCGGAGGTGCCGAGCGGAATGGTCTTGTCGGTCCTGAGCGGCGTCTCGATTCCCATGTCCTTTGCAAGTTGGGCGATCCGCTCGGTTCCGAGCTCGTCCTTTGCCAGCCGAACCGGCACGGTATTGTAGGATTGCGACATGGCCGTCATCAGCGTGACCCGTCCCTTGTAGGAGCGGCCATAGTTCTGGGGCGACCAGCCGCGCCATGTCACGGGTGCGTCGGAGACCACCGATTCCGGTGTAAAACCCTTCTCCATGGCGGCCGCATAGGTATAGAGCTTGAAGGATGAGCCCGGCTGCCGCAGCGCCCGCGTTGCGCGGTTGAACTGGCTCTCGCCGTAGTCGCGCCCGCCGACCATGGCGCGCACGGCACCGCCGTTCTCGACCAGCACCAGCGCGCCCTGCTTGGAGCGATAGCTTTCGCCATATTCCCGCAGGCTGGATTCGACCGCGGCTTCCGCCGCCTGCTGCAGGCCCATGTCCAGCGTGGTGCGGACGATCACCGAGCGCTCCTTGACCTTGCCCGTCTTTGCCAGACGCTGGACCTCGTCGAAGGCCCAGTCGAGGAAATAGTCCGGTGCCTTCACCTCGGCGCGGTCGATGACGCTCGCCGGGCTGCGCCGCGCGCCGATCACCTGTCCCTCGCTCATCATGCCGCCCTGCACGAGGTTGGTCAGCACCTCGTTGGCGCGGGCGCGGGCAGCCGGCAGGTTGACGTGGGGCGCATATTTCGCGGGCGCCTTAAACAGGCCGGCCAGCATGGCGCTTTCGGCAAGGTTCACCTCGGTGATGTTCTTGCCGAAGTAGAACTGCGACGCCGCCGCTGCCCCGAAGGTGCCGCCGCCCATGTAGGCGCGGTCGAGATAGTAGGCGAGGATCTCCTTCTTGGAGAGGTTGGCCTCGAGCCACAGCGCCAGGAAGGCTTCCTTGATCTTGCGCTCGAAGGAGCGCTCATTGGTCAAAAACAGGTTCTTGGCGAGCTGCTGCGTCAGCGTCGAGCCGCCCTGGACGACGCCGCCCGCCTTGGCGTTCTCGTTCATCGCCCGGGCAAGCCCGAAGAAATCGATGCCGAAATGGTCGAAGAACCGGCGGTCCTCGGTCGCCAGCACTGCCTTGATCAGGTGGTCCGGCAGCTCGTCGATCGGCACGGAGTCCTCGTGGATGATGCCGCGATGGCCGATCGTGTTGCCGTAGCGGTCGAGGAAGGTGACGGCGAAATCGCCACGATTGCGCCAATCTTCCTTGGTTTCCTCAAACGCGGGCATGGCAAGCGCGAGCAGCACGACCGCGCCGGCCGTGCCGAGCGTCATGGCTTCGCCGGCGAGTTCGAAGACGGCCTTCTTCCACCCTCGGACGCGGAACCGGCGGAAGAAGATGGTAATCTCTTCCCAGATCTCGCCGAGCCGGAAGCCGAGGTTCCAGACGGTGGAGTCGATCCAGGAATCGATGCGCAGCAGCAGGTGGCGCTTCCTGCGCGGCTGCTTCTGGCTGTTTGTCGGATCGTCCTGCACCGTGTATCCCCCGATCGTCATGCCGGTTGCTTGACGTCGCCATCATGAGCGGCCAGAGCAGCGGGCATGCATAATCAGCATTAGCTGATGAAATGTTGAAATGCGATGACAGAATCGCAACAGGCAAAAGCGGCAACCGCCTTATCGGTTCCCGGCACGGATATGTGAATGACCGAACTGCCCTTCTGGAAGACGAAATCGCTGGAGGAGATGGACCAGCGCGAATGGGAGAGCATCTGCGACGGCTGCGGTCTTTGCTGTCTCAACAAGCTCGAGGACTGGGAAACCGGCGACGTCGTCTTCACCTCCGTCCGCTGCCGGCTGATGGATGGGACGAGCTGCCGCTGCACCGACTATGAGAACCGCCAGGCGACCGTGCCGGAATGCATCCAGCTGACGCCCGCTGCGGTCGACGAGATCGTCTGGCTGCCGCCCACCTGCGGCTACCGCCTGCTGCGCGAAGGCCACGACCTCTACTGGTGGCATCCGCTGGTTTCCGGCGATCCCGAAACCGTCCACCAGGCCGGCATCTCCGCCCGCGGCCACGAAACCGTCAGCGAAACGGACGTCCCGGTGGAGGATTTCGAGGACTATGTGGTCGACTGGCCGTGGAAGGTGGGTGAGCAGGCGTGAGCGATATTATGGCGCCGCCGGTGTTTTCGCGGTGGACGCGTCCGCTCCCGGTCCAATATCGTAAGGAGAGCGAGCGATGCCACGCCGCTGACGAGCAGCAGCCAGTCCTGCGGGATATCAAGCAGGAAGGCGGCGCTTCCGCCGATGAGCGACCAGAGCAGGGGGACGACGAGAAGCACAACCGGTACCCGCCGCGTTGCAAGCAGCAAGACGCCGAACGTGAAGATCGTCACGGGGCATGGCGTCACCCCGAATGCGGGCAATTCAGCCAGGCTGTGCCCGAAGAAAATCCCGATCAGCGGATAGAGCACTACCGCATAGGTCAAGAGGAAGTAGCCGACATAGTTCCTGAACCGCGGTGCATTACCAAATTCCAGATCCCGCCGGGTAGCAGCCCGCAGGAACAGCAGTCCCTGGAGAAGGAAGCCGGCGCCGAACACGTAGGCAGCGCCGTTGATGCTGCTGAAGAACGCCAGATGATAGAACAGACCGGTCCAGAGCCACGTGGCACCCAACCCGAGGCTCGCGAGCACGCCCGCCCACTTCGTCTGCCTCACGACCGCGTAGATGATGGCGACGCCCAGAGCCAGAGCAAGGAGCTGTGCGGGCCATATCGACTGATTGTACGCGGCAAAGACCGCCAGGAACTGGTCGCGGGAAAAGGGCAGCATGTCGAAACCTCCATGCCATCCAGTATCAACCGCCGCCGTTCGTCCCGCATTGATCAGGCGCAACAATAGCCGTTGGCGGCCCCGCGGATACGGACGGCGACTGCTCCAGAGGCTGCCTCCCTAGGTCAGCTTCCGCCTCCGCTCCAGTTCCGCCTCCGTCGGCTGCTCGAACTCGAAGGAGCCGGTGACGACCGGGCCGGCGGCGGCGTAGCGGTTCACCACGATGCCGGTGCCCGAGGTCTTCGAGCCGAGGAGCTTCAATGTCACCGGCGTGGCGCCGTCGGCGAACAGCCGCTTGCCGCCGCCAAGGATCACCGGGAAGACCGAGACATACATCTCGTCCACCAGTCCGTGCCGGAACAGCGTCTGCAGGAAATCCGTCGAGCCCTGGGTGAGCAGGTTCGGCCCGTCCTCCTTCTTCAACTCCTTCAGCGTCTCGACCACATCGGTGCCGAGCGTCCGGCTGTTCTGCCAGTCGAGCGCCATTCCGGGGTCTCGGGTAGCAACATATTTCGTGATCCGGTCGAACAGCGAACCGATCGGATCATCGGCGCCGGCATAGGGCCAGTGGGCGGCGAAGATGTCATAGGTCTTGCGCCCGAGCAGCAGGTCGAAGGGTTCGGCAAACATCTCGTCCACCGCCTTGCCCATGTCCTCGTCGAAGAAGGGGAAGGCCCAGCCGCCGTGCCCGAAGCCGCCGGTCGGGTCCTCGTCCGGACCGCCGGGTGCCTGCATGACGCCGTCGAGGCTGGTGAATGCGCCGACAATGATCTTCCTCATCGCTCTACTCCCGTCTTTGATGAATTCCGGCCCAAGGACGCGGGCAGAAACACGCTTCCGACACCCCCGGCGAATTTCTCTGCACATCGTGCTTGACCTTCCCATGATGGGAAGGTCCACCTATATGCGGAACAGAGGATTCCGCCATGAACCAGACCGTCAAACTGCCCCATATCGAACCGATCAGCATCCCTATCGAAGGCATGACCTGCGCCTCCTGCGTGCGCCGCGTGGAAACCGCCGCCGCCAAGGTGCCGGGCGTGGCGACAAGCTCCGTCAACTTCGCGACCAAGAAGCTGACGGTCGAACCGACCGAGAATTTTTCACCCGAGGCGCTGACCGCGGCGATCGAGAAGGTCGGCTACGAGGTTCCCGCCGGCGCCATGCAGCGGGCGCTTCGGGACGCTGGCTATGCGGCCCCCGCGGCCGATCCGCATGCCGGTCACGGCGCGCATGACCATGCGCGCCAGGACCATTCGCATCATCAGCACGCCGGCCATCCCGCCGCCGATGAGCCAGCGGGCCATGACCACATGCACATGCATGGCGACGCAACGCTGAAGCGCGACCTCGCCATTGCCGCGATCCTCACCCTGCCGCTCTTCGTGCTGGAAATGGGCGGTCACGTCTATGATCCCATGCACCACTGGCTGATGGGCGTCATCTCGACGCAGAACCTCTATTACCTCTACTTCGCGCTGGCCACGGTCGTCATCTTCGGCCCCGGCTTCCGCTTCCTGAAAAGCGGCCTTCCGGCGCTCTTCCACGGCGCGCCGGAAATGAACTCGCTGGTCGCGGTCGGCGTGCTGGCCGCCTACGGCTATTCGTTGGTCGCGACCTTCCTGCCCGGCCTGCTGCCGGAAAATGCCCGCTATGTCTATTACGAGGCCGCGACCGTTATCGTCACGCTGATCCTCTTCGGCCGCATGCTGGAGGCGCGCGCCAGCGGCCGCGCCAGCCAGGCGATCTCCAAGCTCGCCGGCCTGCAGGCCAAGACCGCCCGCGTCGAGCGCGACGGCAAAGCGGTCGATATCCCGACCGAGGAGGTCGTGGTGGGTGACGTGGTCGTCATACGGCCCGGCGAGCGCGTCCCGGTCGACGGCACCGTCGTCGACGGTGCCTCGCATGTGGATGAATCGATGATATCCGGAGAACCCGTACCGGTCGAGAAGGGCGAGGGCGCCACCGTCATCGGCGGCACCATCAACAAGACCGGCTCCTTCCGCTTTAAGGCGGAAAAGGTCGGCCGCGATACCATGCTGGCGCAGATCATCCGCATGGTGGAGCAGGCGCAAGGGGCAAAGCTTCCCATCCAGACCATGGTCGACAAGGTGACCGCCTGGTTCGTGCCGGCCGTCATTGCACTCGCCGTCGCAACCTTCTTCGCCTGGCTCGCCTTCGGCCCCTCGCTCAGCCATGCAGTGGTCGCCGCCGTTGCCGTCCTCATCATCGCCTGCCCCTGCGCCATGGGTCTCGCCGTACCGACCTCGATCATGGTGGGATCCGGCCGCGCCGCCGAGCTCGGCGTCCTCTTCCGCAAGGGCGATGCGCTGCAGGAACTTCGCTCGGTCGACATGGTCGTCTTCGACAAGACCGGCACGATCACCAAGGGCCAGCCGGAACTGACCGATCTCGTCGCGGCCGAAGGCTTTGCCGAGGATGAGGTCCTGGCGCTTGTCGCGGCCGTCGAGGGGCGCTCGGAACACCCGATTGCCGAGGCCATCGTTCGGGCGGCAGAGGAGAAGGGGCTGACCGCCGAGCCTGCCACCGGCTTCCAAGCCACCGCCGGTTACGGCATCGAGGCCGACGTTGCCGGTCGTCGGATCGCCGTTGGCGCCGACCGCTTCATGGAAAAGCTCGGTCTATCCGTCGCATCCTTCGCCGAGGCAGCCGCCAGGCTGGGGGATGAGGGCAAGACGCCGCTCTATGCCGCCATAGACGGCAAGGTCGCGGCTGCGATCGCCGTTACCGATCCTATCAAGCCCGGCAGCGCCGCGGCGATCGCTGCGATGAAGGAGATGGGGCTGACCGTTGCCATGGTCACCGGCGACAACCGCCGCACCGCCGAAGCCGTCGCCCGCCAGGCAGGCATCGACCGCGTCGTGGCGGAAGTCCTGCCCGACGGGAAGGTCGCCGCCATCCATGAGCTTCGCGCCGGAGGCCGCAAGCTTGCCTTCGTCGGTGACGGCATCAACGATGCGCCCGCACTGGCCGAAGCTGATATCGGCATTGCCGTCGGTACCGGCACGGATGTTGCAATCGAAAGTGCGGACGTGGTGCTCTCGGGCGGCGCGCTCTCCGGCGTCGCCGATGCCATTGCCGTCAGCCGAGCGACCATCCGCAACATCAAGGAGAACCTGTTCTGGGCCTTCGGCTACAATGTCGCGCTGATCCCGGTCGCCGCCGGCGTTCTCTATCCGGCCTTCGGCATCCAGCTGTCGCCGATGATCGCCGCCGGCGCCATGGCCTTCTCCAGCGTCTTCGTCGTCCTCAATGCGCTGAGGCTGCGCGCGGTCAAGGTCAGTTAAGGAGAGATTGCGATGAACATCGGCCAGGCATCCGACGCCTCCGGCGTCTCCGCCAAGATGATCCGCTATTATGAGCAGATCGGCCTCATCCGGCCCATGGGCCGCACCGGAAACAATTACCGCGTCTATGGAGACGAGGAGGTGCACATCCTCCGCTTCATCAAGCGTGCCCGCAATCTGGGCTTCTCGCTGGAGGAAACGGAGACGCTCCTGAAGCTCTGGCAGGACAAGGGCCGCACCAGCGCCTCCGTCAAGGAGGTGGCAGAGGTTCACATCGTCGATCTGGAGCGGCGCATTGCGGAGATGCAGGGCATGGTCAAGACGCTGAAGCATCTCTCCCATTGCTGCAGCGGCGACGACCGCCCCAACTGCCCGATCCTCGACGATCTGGCGGGTGTCGCTCCGGCTCCCGTCCGCGCGAAGAAACGTGCTTGACCCTCCCACTGTGGGAAGGTGCAGAAGGCAACAACAACAAAAGGAGACTGCTCGATGACCACCACTTTCAACGTCCCGGACATGACCTGCGGCCACTGCGAGAAGAGCGTCCGCTCCGCCCTTGGCGAGGCACTGCCGGGCGCTGCCGTGACCGTCGACCTCGACGCCAAGCGGGTCACCGTCGAAGGCGATGCCGCCCGCGCCGAAGAAGCGATCTGGGATGCCGGCTATACGCCGGAAAAGGCTGCCTGAGGCTCGCAAGGAGAAGCCGCCCTGCGGAAGCGATCCGGCAGGGCCGTGGGGGATCGCCCCCTCTCTCTGCTCGGACTTAGACCGGTGCGGCAGTTTTCAGTTGGGGGCGAAGGGCCTCCACGACCTCCTCCGGCTCGAACGGCTTGCTGAGGCAGGGGCTGCCCTGGAACCGCTCGGGAAGGAAGTGGCACTCGTATCCGGTCAGGAAGACGAACGGGATTCCCTCTTCTGCAAGACGCTCGGCGAGCGGGAAGACGTCTTCGCCGCCGAGTTTTACATCGAGTGTGGCAGCATCCACGCGAATGCGCTCGTTGTTCAGCAAGTCGAGTGCCATGCGCAGATCCGACACCGGCCCGACGATGTCCGCGCCGGCATCCTCGAAGGCATCCGTAATCATCGAAGCTACCAGATACTCATCCTCCACGACCAGGACCGCTTTTCCTGCGAAGGTGGTGTCGATCTTCTCTCGTCTCGTCTCCATTTTCTTGCCTCCGGTCTCTCCGGTTGCAGCCCGCTATGACAACCTGCTTTTGCGAGGATACGCAGAGGGAAGGGAGATCGTTCCCGTACGTTAGCGAACGGAGATAACCATGGGGCCTTTGAAACCGGCTCAAATAGTTCCGCGAACCGGAGGAGGTTTGCCTCCTTTCCGGCGTCAGTGGATTTTTGATCCGTCAACCCATTGGAGCAACAACCTTCTTTGATGCGCAGGAGGCCCTGCGGCCAAAGCGACCTTTCCTCCCGGTAGGTGACCTCTATATTCGCCTTATCGTCTGCAGACTAAAAAGGGCGCAGACGGCTGAGGGACCAAACGCGCTCTTGCCCCAGTCAGGAGCCGCATGATGGAAACTCCGCTCCAAGCCACCATTTCCAACAAGCTGCTTTCGCTGCTGCCGCCCGATGACTTCGAGCAGATCAGCGGCAAGCTCGAGCATGTCCTGCTGCCGCGAGGAACTTCGATCGGCAAGTCGGGACAGCCGATCGACTACCTCTATTTCCTGACTTCTGGCATCGGTTCGATCGTTGTGGAAACGCCGGAGGGACACCGGGCCGAAGCGGGCATGTTCGGGTTTGAGGGCTATGTTCCCACCTCGGCCGTGGCCGATGTGGAACTCAACGCGCATGATGTGAGCATTCAACTAGATGCCGAAGCCTACCGGATGAGCTATGCCGATTTCCGGCATGCCATGGAGACCAACCGGAGCTTTTCGCGCGTCGTCGTCCGCGCCATGGAAGCCTTCTCGATCCAATTATCCTATACGCTCGCCTCGAATGCCATTCATGACGTCACCGAGCGGCTCGCACGATGGCTGCTGATGTGCCACGACCGAGTGCCCGGCGACGAGATCGCCCTGACCCACGAATATCTGGCGGTAATGCTTGCTGTCCGCCGCCCGAGCGTCACGACCTCCCTCCATCTTCTGGAAGGCAGCGGCTTCATCAAATCGGAGAGAGGCAAGGTCATCGTCAGGAACAGACCCGGTCTCCAGGAGTTCGCACGGGATGCCTATGGGCGGCCGGAAGAGGAATACCGGCGTCTGATGAAGGACTTGTTCTGAGCAGGATGGTGCAGCCGGCAGGTCCTCATCATCCATCAGGCGGTCCCTGAGGGAGACGGCCCGTGTCGATCAAACGGTACTATTTTAATATTCGGGATGATGGCAGCACCGTGCTGGATGAAGAGGGGGAGGAACACCGGAGCCTTGAGGAGGCACGCCAGAGTGCTGTCGATGCCATCAAGGAACTCGCCGCCGCCCGGATCAGGACGAATGAGATGATCGGCAACACCGTCCTCGACGTCTGCGACGAAACCGGCGCGGTGCTCATGAGCATTTCGTTGCGGCAGGTGATTGAAGAGCAGTTGAAGCGCTGAGGGTCAGAACTCGCCGATCAGACGGCGGTACTCCTCTTCCGGCTTGCCATAGGCGGTCGTCGCAAATTCCTGCAGGCCCCGGCGGTCGCGGATGGTGATGCGTCCGCGCTCGGCCTGGATGAGCTTCCGGCCCTCCAGCACATGCAGGGCGGTCGTGACGCTCGGCCGCCGGACGCCGAGCATCAGCGAGATGAAATCATGGGTCAGCGCAATCTCGTCGCCATCCACCCGGTCATGGCACATCAGCAACCAGCGCGCGAGACGCTCGTCGACCTGGCGGGTGACGTTGCAGAGCGCGGTATAGGATATCTGCGACGAGAACGCCTGGATGAAGCGCGCCAGCAGGTTGGAGAAGGTGGGGTGTTCCGGCAGCAGCGCCTTCGCCGCGTCGAGGGGCATCCGGAATCCGCGACCTTCCACCTGGATGAGCACCTGATGCACGCTGATCGTGCCGCCCACGCCGGCAGAGGTCGGTGCGAAGCCTTCGCGGCCGAACATGCCGGCCTCCGCGCGCTGCGCCTCGGCCGCGACGGTGACCACCGAACCGATGCCGCTGCACAGGAAGTAGACATGCTCGATCTGCCCATCGGCGCCGACGATCTCGAAGCCTCGCGGAAGCTCCACCGCCTCCAGGTGGTGCGATACCGCTCCGAACTCGCGTTCGGGCAACAGGGCTAGCAGTCGGTTTTGCGCGGCCGGGTGGTATGCGATGGACATTTTTCTCATTGATGTCGGGCGGAAGGTCCGGCCGCCATGCCCATGAGTCCCCCGGCGGTTCAGAATCGTATAGCACCGCGATTTTGCTGCGGATTTTGGGTACGGTGGCGGACAATCATGGCGCGTGCACGGCTGCTCTCCGGCGGCTTCCGGGGCTGGTGCGATCCTGACGATGCAGTTCTTGGTCCCCTAGCGTACAAAGCCACATCGCCCGATCATTTCCTGATAGCCTGTCATAAGCGTCGAACGATCTTCTCGACGGGCTCCTGCAGACATGGAAGGAGGTGCGGCATGTTGACGAGACAGGACGGGCTTCAGGTTGGTGTATTCACGCCTGATGATCTCGAACTGATGCGCAATGCCTTTCACCTTGCCTTGAGCTCGGAGAAAGGCCTGGATGGAAGCGACAAGGGCGAGGACCTAGGGCGCTCCATCATCCGGCTCTACAGGATGGGCCTTCACGAGCCCCAGAAGCTTGGCGCGGTGGCCGCGCTCATGACCTCCACGAGGCTGGTTCGCAATACCGGGCGCCTGCATATCTCGTGACCGGTTCGGGCCCCACGAGACAGCAGCCTCGCCGGCTGCCGTCCGCTACATCCGGCTGAGGGGGCAGCGATGACCGACGACCAACGGATCCTGGGCGCACGCATTTCGGGAAGGGTGCAGGGGGTAGGCTTCCGTGCCTGGACACAGGGCCAGGCACGGAAGCTGGGTCTTGCCGGATGGGTGCGCAACGAACGGGACGGAACGGTCGCCGTCGTGTTCGCGGGTCCGCCCGCGGCGGTTGCCGCCATGGTGGAATGCCTGTGGCAGGGTCCGCCCGGCGCATTGGTTTCGGCCGTGGAGACCTGGGACGAGAAGCTGGCCGATCTGCCGCCGGAGTTCCGCGTCACGCGGTGACGCTCCCGATGGGCGGAAGGCCGCATAGCTGATCTCCGCTGCCCTCGGCGCCTCTTCCGCGAAAGTGGAGTGGGAAGGTATTTTTACCCTCTTGTGCCGGGCCTATTTCTGGTTGAGTGAGTGAACTCGATAGTGTCGAGTTCGATTCCTTTAATGACGAGTGAAACCCCTTTTGCCGCCGTAAGCCGAATGATGCTCGACCGGTGGCTGAAGACGGATGGGCAGCATCCTGCGACCCCCGACACGGTCTACCAGCCGGCGCTCGATCACCTGTCGATCAAGATGCGCCTGACGGTGTTCCACATCACCGGGCCGGACCCGCTGCAATGGGAAATGCGGGCGGTGCGGCATTCGGGCTTCACATCCCGGCTCCTCAACATCAACCAGCTCTTCGCGGATTGCCGCATCGGCGACTTCAAGGATCGCCGTTATATGGAGGAGGCAGTCATCCCGAGGCTGCTGGAGGTCTCCAGGATCCAGCAGCCGCGCATCGAACTGGTGAAGACCCGCCTTCTGGGGGTCAGTCTCGGCTATGACAGGATCCTTCTTCCGCAGAAGAATGCCGAGGCGCCCGAGTGGATCATCTCCAGCTCCTATGCCCGCTTCCTTCTCAGCCGGCCGCAGGAGCAGGCGAACCTGGACGTGGCTGACGAAGCCATTACCCAGCTTCTGGTCGAGGGCGCAACCGCGAAGGAGATCGCGGCGACGCTCGGCGTCTCGCACCGGACCGTGGAGCATCGCCTGAGCCGGCTGAAGGAGCGCATGGGCGCACGCAACACGGTGCATCTCGTCGCCATGCTGATGGCCGGCCATATCGACCGCTCCTGAACGGGCTCAGCGGAAGAGCTGGAGCATGTGCTCGGCATTGGCATTGGCGATGGAAAGCGCCTGGATCGCCAGCTGCTCCTGCGTCTGCAACGCCTTCAGCCGGGTCGACGCCTCGTCCATGTCGGTATCGACGAGACGGCCCACCCCCTGGTCAAGCTTGGCCATGGACTGCTGCACGAACTCCGTCTGCATCCCGATGCGCATCTGCAGCGCCCCAAGCACCGACGCGCCCGCGATGACTTTGCTGGTCGCAGTGTCGACGTAGGTGATGTACTCGCCTAGCAGGTCGGGCCGCTTGACGATATCGACATCGAGAAGCTTCATTGTCGCGAGCGGTTCGATGCTGACGACGACATCAGACAGAACGACACGGGTCGAGGATCCTGAAAGACGATCGGTGAGAGGATTGGAGCGGATGCTCAGGCTCCAGGGCGAGGTGGCTTCCACCACCAAGTCCCAGTCCTGCTCCAGGACTGACTGGAGAAGGACCGCCATTTCCTCGGCCGTCTCCACCTTGCCCGTGTCCTTGCCCAGAACGGTATTCACATAGGTACGGTCGAAGGAGTGATGGGTGGCCGGCTGGCCGTTGATCGAGAAGTTGAAGTCGATCTGTACGCCGTCTGCGTTGTTTCCATCCTTGTGGAGGGTGAATGGTTCGAACGAGAGGCCCAGAGCTGCACGCTGTCCATAGCCGGAGAGGCCGTCAGAGACGCCGATATCAGCAAACGAACTCGTCACGTTGGAAACGCCGACATAGGAGCCGGTGAGCCCGAGCGTGCGATCCTCCAGCGTCCCAATGCCCATCGTTACAGGGTCATGGATCCAGTTGTTGGGGCCGACACGCATGCTCCAGTTGGAGTATACGTGTGCACCCGAGCCAGCGAGGAGGACATTCAGGATCTCGGCATACTTTTCGTTGGTGTCGATCACACCGTTCCAGCCCGGCTTAAGCGTGTCCAGCACGGCGCGGGTGATCGTGACCGTGGTTGTATGGCCCGCCTCGAGAGGAGCAGCAAACCCTGTGGCAGGGTCGTCGGCATCAACGGTAACGTCGAATTCTATGATGTCTGACGGATCATCGAAGACAAGCGGGCCCGGGAAATCAAACGTCTTGAGCGGACGTCCTCCTGTTCCCTGTATCTGCGGTGCCCATTGCTCGATCCATTGGGCGTCGTTGTCCCAATAGCCGATCCGACGGATGCCGCCGATGTTGCCAACGTCACGGGCATCTCCCTGAAGAAGGCCGCCGCCTGTGCTGTTGAAGAGCGAGACCTGCGACAGGTGGATCTTCATGCGTTCGACGGCCACGCCGTCGGTCTTGCTTCGGGTGAAGCCTGCGACCACGGAGACCTGGTTGGTCTGGTCGTCGTAGATCTCGGGAACATCCGTGTTCAGCCAGTTCTGTCCGCTGAAGCTCGATGACCGGGCGATCTCCTGAATCTGCCGCTTGAATTGCTCCAGCTCCTCCTGGATCTTCGTTTTGTCGACGCCGTCCTCGGTGGCGGCCACCAGGCGCGCCTTGAACTGGTGCATGATGTCCACGACGGCACTCATGCCCGTATAGGCCGTGTCGACCTTGGCTGCACCCAGCCCCAGCGCATCGACCACGGCCGCCGTCGCCTTGTTGTCCGACTTCATCGTCGTCGAGATCGACCAGTAGGCGGCATTGTCGGTTGCCGTCTGGATCCGCAGTCCCGTACTGACCTGAGCCTGGCTCTGCTGCATGCTCGCGCCGATGGTGCGCAGCGTCTGGAGGGCCGCAATTGCCGTGTGGTTGGTGAGGATGCTTGTCATCTGTACCTGCCGCGCTGTTACCTGCAGGTATGCTTTACAAATGGTTAACGGAAGTTACCCGGGACCTCCGTAGAATTACCGTCGCGGTGGAATTCTCGGCCCCCGGGAAGGCAATGTAGGGAGAGGGTAAATGCGCGTCGGTGCGACAGGGCGAGCCAGCAGATAATTTCGACGTCCTCGCGCTTCCAAATGAAAAAGGGCCCCTGACGGAGCCCTTTTTGCATGCTTCTTGGGAAGGATCAGAACTTCACACCGATACCGACCTGTACGACGTGCTGGTCGAAGTCAGCCTCGATGCCGGGGCCGAGATCAGCATTGCTGTAGTCGTTATAGCGATATTCCAAACGACCGAACATGTTGTCGGTGAAGGCATGGTCGATACCAGCGCCGAGCGTCCAGCCATGTGCGGTGTCGCTTTCATCGAAGCCGCCGGGGCCGGTGAGTTCGACGTTGGTTGCGGTCCAGCCGCCTGCTGCGTAGATCAGCGTGCGGTCCATGGCGTAACCGACACGGCCACGAACGGAGCCGGAGAAGCCGGTTTCACCTTCAAAGCCGCCGCCGATTGCCTCGTCGTTCCAGTCGTAGTTCAGGTCACCTTCGATACCGGCAACGAAGCCGTTGGACATCTGCCAGTTGTAGCCGGCAAACGCACCAAAGCGACCGCCGTCGAAGCTGCCGTCATCGGCCAGGCCATCGATCGAACCATCGCCCCAGCCGTAGCCGCCGTGGACACCGAGATACGGGCCGCTCCAGCTGAATGCGGCCGGCATTTCAACGGCAGCCGGTGCTTCCGGAACATATTCCACGGCGTCGGCGGCAAGAGCCGAGGTGGATGCCAGCATTGCAACGCTTGCTGCCAGGATGAGAGTTCTCTTCATGATGCGTCTCCTTACTCGAATGCGGATGCCCAAGATGTAGTCTATCTCACTGATAAAGCTGTAGCTGAATTACAACAGCTTTTTGTAAATGAGAAATGACAGTTTGTTGCCCCGGCCGTCCGTAGTTGATGATGGCGAAAGAACGAGCCGGAAGCCGCCGCGTTCCGCCGGTTCCGGCCCCTCGCATCAAACAAGTTCCGCTGTTGCGAAATTGCATCAGGCAGGTTGAGCCGCCAGGTCACCGCCGCACCGGCTCCGCCGACGGGAAACCAAGCAGCGCCCTTGTTTGTTGAACGGGCAGGAGTCCCCATATCCATGCCTGATGAGGCGAAGGAGTTTTCTCTTGTTCCAGTTCGATAATTCCTATGCGCGCCTGCCCGAGCGCTTCTACGCTTCGGTCTATCCGGAGCCCGTGGAGGGCCCGGTCCTCCTGAAGTTCAACGAGGGCCTGGCTGAGGAGCTCGGCATCGAGGCGGACGTGACCGACCCACAGCGGCTGGCCGCGATCTTTGCCGGCAATGTCGTACCGCAGGGTGCCACCCCGCTCGCCATGGCCTATGCCGGCCACCAGTTCGGTTCCTTCGTCCCGCAGCTCGGCGACGGACGGGCGATTCTGATAGGCGAGGTCGTCGACCGGAACGGAACCCGCCGCGATATCCAGCTGAAGGGGGCAGGGCCGACGCCGTTCTCCCGCCGCGGCGATGGCCGTGCGGCACTCGGCCCGGTGCTGCGGGAATATATCCTCTCGGAGGCAATGCATGCGCTCGGCGTCCGCGCTACACGCGCGCTGGCCGCCGTCACGACAGGCGAACAGGTCTATCGCGAGACGCCGCAGCCGGGCGCCGTCTTCGTGCGGGTGGCGTCGAGCCATGTGCGCATCGGCACGTTCCAGTATTTCGCCGCCCGACAGGATGTCGACGGATTGAGGACACTGGCCGACTATGTGATCGAGCGCCACTATCCCGAGCTTCGCGAGGTGGAGAAACCCTATCTGGAGCTGCTGCGCGCCGTCGCATTCGCGCAGGCCGATCTCGTCGCCCGCTGGCTCGGCGTCGGCTTCATCCATGGCGTGATGAACACCGACAACATGACGCTCTCGGGCGAGACGATCGACTTCGGCCCCTGCGCCTTCCTGGACGAATACGACCAGATGAAGGTCTTCTCCTCCATCGACCAGGGCGGCCGCTACGCCTATCGCAACCAGCCCGGCATCGCCCAGTGGAACATCGCCCGGCTCGCCGAATGCCTGCTGCCGCTGATCGACGAGGATCAGGACAAGGCGGTGCTGACCGCCAACCACGTGCTGAGCGAATTCGGCCAGCGCTTCCAGGCGGCATGGCTTTCGGTCTTCCGCAACAAGACCGGCTTGTCATCGGAGGAGGAGGGAGACGGCGAACTCGTCCAGGCGCTGCTCGCCGCCATGCAGGACGGCGAGGCCGACTTCACGCTGACCTTCCGGCGGCTCTGCGACGTAGCAGCCGGCGCGGGTGAGGAGGCCTTCCTCTCGTCCTTCAAGGAAAAGGACAAGGCAACCACCTGGCTCGAAACCTGGCGCCAGCGGCTCGAGCGGGAGAGGGCTTCGCAAGAGGAACGCGCTGCCGCCATGCGCGCCGTCAACCCGGCCATCATCCCGCGCAACCACAAGGTTGAGGAGGCGCTGGCTGCCGCCAACTACGGCGACCTCAGTTTCTTCAACAGGCTGCTGCAGGCGGTGGAACGGCCCTACGAGTACCGTCCTGAATTCGAGGCCTATACGGTCCCCCCGAAGCCGGAGGAACGGGTGCTGCAGACCTTCTGCGGCACGTGATCACGGCGTGGCGGTCGCGGTTTGAAAGCTTCCCTCGATCTTGCGCCCGACCGTGAGCGTCTGGACGAGGTTCGCCGGCAGCCGCTCGCGATAGGCTGCATCCGGCTCGGCACCCAGTGCGTCGAGCGTCTTGCTGAAGAAGCAGCGGACGGCGGCTGCCGCGGTGATGTCGAAGATTTCCGCATCGGTGAAGCCTTGCGCCTTCAGCCTGCCGACATCCTCTCGGGTTATGGAGGTGGCGTCGCGCACGACCTTGGCTGCAAAGCGCATCATTTCCCGCTCCGCCTCGTCGAGCGGAGCGTGAGCGCCGTCGGTGGCGGTGTCGGCCAGCTGGGTCTCGCTGAAGCCTTCGCGCAGCAGCACGGAGCCGTGCGCCAGCATGCAGTAGGATGACTTCAGTTCCCTGGCCGCCGCCAGCGTCACCAGTTCGTAGCGGCGCAGGCTCATGTGCCCGCGGATGCTGGCGAGCAGCGCCCCCCATTTTTCCATCACCTCCGGCCGGTGGCCGAAGATGCGGTACATGTTGGGCAGGTAGCCATAGCTCTCTTCCGCCGAGACATACATGGCGGCGGTGGCGTCGCCCGCTTCGGGGCCGGGGGTGGAGATGAAGGCCATCGGAACTGCTCCCCAAAGCGGGAAGCATACCCTCAAAGCGCGGTTATGGGAATGCGGCCGGGGCTCTCCCCCGGCCGCGATCTTGTGCCCGCTTACGCCTTGCCCGGCTTCGCCCAGCCGAGCGCATGGTAAAGCGCGATTGCGCCGATGGTCGCCGTGCCGATGCCGTCGAGCGTGAAGCCGGCGACCTCGAGCTTGAAGTTGCCGGCGCCAAGCACCAGAGCCACGCCAACGGTGATGAGGTTGCGCGGCTCGGCGAAATCCACCCGGTTCTCGACCCAGATGCGCCCCGCCGTCGCGGCGATCAGGCCGAAGACGACGATCGACAAGCCGCCGAGGACCGGGCCGGGGATGGTCTGGATCAGCGCCCCGAACTTCGGCGAGAAGCCGAGCAGAATGGCGATTGCGGCCGCCACGAGGAAGACGAGCGTGGAGAAGATACGCGTCACCGCCATCACCCCCATGTTCTCGGCATAGGTGGTCATGCCCGTGCCGCCGAAGGAGCCGGAGATCATGGTGGCGACGCCGTCGCCGATGAAGGCGCGGCCGAGATAGGGATCGAGGTTGCGGTCGGTCATGGCGCCGATCGCCTTGATGTGTCCGAGGTTTTCCGCCACCAGGATGACGACGACGGGCGCAATCAGCGTGATCGCCGGAACCGAAAAGACCGGTGTCGTGAAGCTCGGCAGGCCGAACCAGGCGGCCGCCGCGACGCCGGAAAAGTCCACTGGCGTACCCATGCCGAAGCCGTTGGCGAGGACGAGATATAGAAGGTAGGCGAGCGCGCCGCCAATGAGGATCGGCAGGCGGCGGGTCATGCCGGGGGCATAGACCGCGATCAGACCGACCGCAGCGACCGTCAGGATCGCGACCCAGCGCGAAAGCTGGCTGCCGTCCGGGCTGTCCGGGCCGGTTCCCGACGCGCTGGCGATGGCGATCGGCGCGAGAACGAGGCCGATGGCGGCGACGATCGCACCCGTCAGCACCGGCGGCATCAACCGCTCGATCCAGCGGTGGCCGGCCGCCATGACGATCACGCCGATCAGCGCATAGAGCGCGCCTGCGACGATGATGCCGCCGAGCGCCACGGCGATGTTCGGATTGGGCGCTCCGGCAGTCGCTGCGGTCGCGACCAGGACCGGGCCGATGAAGGCGAAGGAGGAGCCGAGATAGCTCGGCACCCGGCCGCCGACGGCAATGAAGAAGATCAGGGTTGAGATGCCGGAAAACAGGATCGAGACGTTCGGGTCGAAGCCCATCAGGATCGGCGCCAGCACCGTCGAGCCGAACATGGCGACGACATGCTGCAGGCCGAGCACCATGGTCTGCCCCGCCGGCAGCCGCTCGTCGGGCAGGATGCGCCCCTCCGTCTTCAGCCGCCACCGCGGAAAATAACCGCCACTCTCGCCCATTGGTACTGCCCCATTCCATGAAAAGCCGCCGGCGCATCGAGCTCCGAAGGCAAAGTGCTTCACTGTCTTGATCCGGCGGTCGTATCGACCGCGCGTCGCGCCGTCGTTAGCGCCAACGGAGGTAGCTGTCATCGGCAACAGAGAGCTTACCCACAGCCGAGGGCGGTCGGTGACGTCGAAGCTCTATGCTGGCGCGGCGGCAGCCGACGGGGCCGGGTGCCGTGGTCAGGCCTGGCGGAGAGGCGCGATGGCCGCGTCGACCTTTGCCGTGATGTCGGGACCGAGCGGCAGGAGAGGCCGTGGGGGCAGGGCCGAGGACAGGCCCATGAGGTTCGCCGCGGCATACATGACCCGCAGGCTGCCATGTGCCTTGAACAGCTCCCAAAGTGGCGAGAACATCGCATCCAGGCGGGCCGTCCCGCTCTCGTCTCCGGCCATCGCGGCCCTCGTCAGCGCGGCCATGGGCCGAGGGAAGAGCCCGCCCGCGACGCTGTAGAAGGAGTCGGTCCCCGCAAGCAGGGCCTCCGCCGCTCCCCAGTCGCCGCTGTAGCCGATGGCGAATTGCGGGGCCACGATGCGGCGCAGCCGGGCGATCTCGCCGGAGAAATCACCGTTGCCGGGCAGCGGCATCTTCACGGCCTGGATGGTGGGCAGCGCGGCGAGCCGGCCGATGAGGTCCTGGCTGAAGTTGAAATGGGTGGTCGACGGATTGTTGTAGACGCAGAGCGGCAGGTCCGTCGCCGCTGCAACGGTTTGATAATGCTGGAACGCTTCCTCCTGCGTGAGCGGCGTATAGGAAACGGGTGCAAGCAGAAGCGCGTCGGCGCCTGCCGCCGCCGCATCGCGGGCATGTGCGACCGCCTCGTCGGTGCGTAGCGCCCCCACGCCGACGATCACCGGCAGCCGGCTTCCGACGGATTCGATTGCGGCCTCCGTCGCACGGCGCCGCTCGGCTCGAGAGAGATACATGTAGGTGCCCGTGCTGCCGAGCAACCCGATCGAACGTGCCCCGCTGCCGACGATGCGCTGCAGGAGCCGCTGCAGGGCCTCGGCATCCACGTGGCCGTCCACATCAGCGGGCGTGAGCGGAAAGGCGGAGAGGCCGGTAAAGAGCGGCAGGGGCAGGGTCATCGGCAACTCGCGGAAAAGCAGGAGGATCCGGGAGCGCCAGTATCGGGCTTTCTGCCTGCTTCGCAAGCGTGAAGAGGGCGGCATTTTTGTGGGTGCCGGTGTCGGGGCGACGGGAGTAGCCTCGTCCTTGGGCTACCGATCGCCGATGGGCGTGCGATCCAGCTGAGAGAGGAGAGCGACATGGCCAAGAACACGATCTGCATCTGGTACGACAAGGACGCCGAGGAGGCGGCCAACTTCTATGCGGCGACCTTTCCCGACAGCGCGGTCGGCGCCGTCACCCGTGCACCCTCGGACTTTCCTTCCGGCAAGGCCGGAGACGTGATCGTCGTGGAGTTCACGGTCGCCGGCATTCCCTGCATCGGGTTGAACGGCGGCCCGACCTTCAAGCACAGCGAAGCCTTCTCCTTCCAGATCATGACCGAAGACCAGGAGGAGACCGACCGCTACTGGAACGCCATTGTCGGCAATGGCGGGCAGGAGAGCGAATGCGGCTGGTGCAAGGACAAGTGGGGCATCTCCTGGCAGATCACGCCGCGCGTGCTGACCGAGGCGCTCGCCGCCGGCGGCGCCGAGGCCAAGCGCGCCTTCGACGCCATGATGACCATGCAGAAGATCGACGTTGCCAAGATCGAAGCGGCGCGCAGGGGGGAGGCGGCATGACGGCGGGACCCAAGGGCCCCGCCTCCTACTTCCCGTCGATCGAGAAGACCTATGGTCGGCCTATCGCCGAGTGGCAGGAGGTGGTGCGCAGGCATTATCCGGCGGCGCACATGCAGCTCGTCGCCATCCTGAAGAACGAGCATGGGATGGGCCACGGCCATGCAAACGCGGTCGTGGCGCACACGCTGGCTCAGGATCGGCCGCAAGGCTTGACTGCCAGGACCGCGGTGCGACGGTCGACGGCCGCCCGGCGAAGGAGCGCCTTGTCCTCATTGTGATGGACTTGGCGTTCCCTCTCTGTCACAAGCCACGCGGGACGCGACTGCCGTTATCTTTAGAACGGGGTCGGGCGACCGATTGACGTCACGTTGCTGCCGCGAGATCACGCTGGCCGTCCCGCTTCAATGCCTTGCATCGAACGGCTGCTAGCCTTGCGGGAACCACGCACGCCCCCGGAACCTCTTGCAGCAGCCATTGTTGAAGCTCCGACCGACAGGAGAACACAATGATGCGCCTCTTGATACCCGCCCTGAGCCTTGGCCTCATCCTCGGATTGAGCGGCTGCACGAGCGCTGGCGAGCTGGAGCCGGTTCCCGGCAGCATCACCTATGGCGGCCAGCCGGCAACGCGGCTGACCAAGGCACCGGTCGGCAGCACGGTTACCCATCGGTTCCGCGACCAGTTCAACCAGGAATGGGGCGAGCGCTACGTCATCCAGCCCGACCGGTCGCTGCGGCTCGTCAGCCGCTACCGGATCGAATACCCCGACGACTGAGCTTCTGCCGTCCGCAACCTTTCGCGCCGCGCGAACCTACCTGGCGGAGCCGTAGCCGACCCGCTCAGGACGCGAGGAACTTCCGGCGCACTCGAGGCGTTGTGGGATCGAAACAAAGGAGAAAGAAGATGCTTAAAGGTATCGTGTTGTGGGCGATGGGCGTGCCCATCTTCGTCATTATCCTGCTCTACTTGTTCATCTTCTAGGATGAACCGCCGGGGCGACCGTAGCACGGTCTGCGGTTGCCGCACCGGCCCAAGCAGGATGCCGACAAAAGGCTCAGTGCACGGACTCTTCGTCCGCGTCCTCGTCACCGATAAATGAGTGGATGCCGTCCTTCTCGGCGGTTGCGAGGAACTCTTCCCAGGCATCCTTGTCCGTCTCGAACGTCCCCTCCCAGGTGGTGACGTCTTCTTCCTGAGAAATGACTTCCAACGTCCATCCGCCCGCACTTCCGACCGGCCGGTGGATATCGACGAGCACGGTGACGCCGTCGTCCTCGAATTCTCCTGAAAAATCCGAATATTCCAGCTTCGGCTCTTTGGCCATCGGGCGCTCCTTCGTCGATCCCCGCCACGGCGAGGATGCCGCGATTCATGGCGCTACCATAGGATGATTATGTGCTTGCGCAATGACGGCTGTCTTCGATCACGCGCCGGCCCTGCTGACGCTCGCCGTCGGGCTTGTCCGCCTCGAGCGTTTCGACGTCCGGCATATATCGGGCGGGGGTGATGGCCAGGCGGCTGATCATTTTGCAGGAAGTCCTTCCATGATCTTGTCGATAGTGATCGGGAAATGCCGGTGGCGGGTACCGGTGGCGTGAAAGATGGCGTTGGCGACGGCGGCACCCACGCCGATGATGCCGATTTCGCCGAGCCCCTTGACGCCGATCGGGCTCGCCATCCTGTCTTCTTCCTCAATGAAGATGACGTCGATGTCGTGGACATCCGCATGGGCAGGGACGTGGTATTCGGCGATGTTGTGGTTCATGATCCGGCCGGTGCGGTGGTCGATCATGCCTTCCTCGTGAAGTGCCATGCCGAGCCCCATGACGACGCCGCCGAGGATCTGGCTGCGAGCGGTCTTCGGGTTGATGATGCGGCCGGCATCGATGGCGCTGACGACCCGCGTCACCCTCGGCACGCCGAGCTCGGCATCGATTCTGACCTCCACGAAGACGGCGCCGTGGGTGAAGCTGGTATACTTCTTCGCCTGCTCCTGGTCCGGCGCCACCTTGCCGTGGCCTTCCACGGAGGACATGCCGTGGTGGCCTAGGATATCGGCGATCGAGAGCCCGACCTGGTCGTTGCGATCGAGCACGAGGCGGTTATCGCGGATCGCCAGTTCCTCGACGGGAGCATTGCCGAAGGGGTGATTGTCCATCTTCTGGGCCAGCGACAGGAGCGTCTTCCTGATCTCCAGGCAGCCGGCCTGGACGGCGGAACCGGAAGAGGCGGCGGTCCAGGAACCGCCTTCGACGGAGGTCTTCGGCAGGCTGGAATCGCCGATCAGCACGCTGACGCGGTCGGCTGGCTGGCCAAGTTCCTGGGCTGCGACCTGGGCAAGGATCGTATAGGTGCCGGTGCCGATGTCGGAGGCCGCCGCCATGACGGTGATCTTGCCGTCGGGGAAGAGGCGGACCTTGGCTTCCGCCTGCGTCAGCGTCGCTTCCCAGACGCCGGTCGCGACACCCCAGCCGATCAGGTCGTTGCCGTCGCGCATGGAGCCCGGTTCGTGGCTGCGCTTGTCCCAGCCGAAGCGTTCGGCGCCGACGCGGTAGCAGGTATCGAGCTCCTTGGAGGTGATCTGCAGGTCGTCGTTCTGATCGTAGCCGACGAAGTTCCTCCCCCTGAATTCAAGGGGGTCCATGCCGACCGCATAGGCAAGTTCGTCTATCGCCGATTCCAGCGCCAGGAAGGCGGTAGCGGCACCTGGCGCCCGCATGTCGCCGGGAGTGGAAAGAGTCGTCTTTACAAGCTCATAGGAGAGCTTGACGTTGTCGCACTTGTAGGTGAGGCCGGACCAGTTGACGACGTTTTCCTGATAGTCCTCGTGGAGCGAGGTGGTCTGGATCGCGTGGTGGCGGACCGACATCAGCCGCCCATCGGCACTTGCCGCAAGCTGCATGCGCTGGATCGTCGCCGGCCGCCAGGTGAGGTAGAACATCTCGCTGCGGCTCATCTCCACCTTCACCGAGCGTTCGAGGTCGAGGCTTGCCATCACCGCGAAGAACAGCTGGTGCTTGGGGCGAAGGCCGGAGCCGAAGGCGCCGCCGACATAGGCGTTGACGACGCGCACATCCTCCGGCTTCAGCCCGAAGACGTTGCAGACATAGTCGTGGCTGTTCTGCGAGCCCTGCGTCTTGTCGTAGACGGTCAGCGTGCCGTCCTCGTTGCGGATGGCGGTGGAGGCGAAGAGCTCCATCGGGTTGTGGTGCTCGCCCAGCTGCAGGTATTCGACGTCGATCTTGAAGGGCGCGGCCTCATACGCACGCTCTGCATCACCGCGCGGATCGGTAGGGCGCATCTCCTCCTTGCGCGCCTCCGGCGGCACATAGCTTTTCGCCCGCTCCACCGTGATGTCGGTATGCGGCTCGTCCAGATGATATTCGACGCGGATGAGGTCTGCCGCGTCGCGGGCGGCCTCGAAGCTTTCCGCCACCACGAGCGCGATTGGCTGTCCACCGAAGAGAATGCGGTCGTTTTCCAGCGGACGGAACGGGTGGCCGGGAAGCGCGACCTCGTCCTTCCACTTCTTGTCGCTCCGGGCGGCCGAGGGACGGTTCTTGTAGGTATAGACCTTGACCACGCCCGGATAGGCTTCCGCTTCCATGGTGTCGATCGAGGCGATGCGGCCGCTCGCGATGGTCGCCTGGGCGGCATAGCCGAAGAGCATGCCGGGATCGTGGTATTCGGCGGCATAGGGGGCGGTGCCGGTGACTTTCAGCGGGCCGTCGATGCGCGGCAGCGGAAATCCGAAGACTGGTTTTTCGTTCAACATCTGGAACTCCTTCACCGGATCTGCTTGTCGGACTGGACCTGCGGCGTACCGGCGGCGGCCTGCTTCAGCGCCCGGACGATGGCCTTGCGGGCCATGGGGATCTTGAAGTCGTTGTCGCCCTGGCCTTCGGCGCCGGCGAGCAGTCGGTCGGCGAGCGCGGCAAAGGTTTCTTCCGTGGCCGGCTCCCCGGCGAATTCAGCTTCCGCCAGGCTGTCGCGCCACGGCTTGTGGGCGACGCCGCCGAGCGCCACGCGCATGTCGACGATCATGCCGTCCTTGACGTCCAGTGCTGCAGCGACCGAGACGAGCGCGAAGGCATAGGAGAGCCGGTCGCGCAGCTTCAGGTAGCTGTGATGGGCTGCGAAGTGATTGCCCTCCAGCCGGATGGCAATGATGATCTCGCCGTGGCGCATGGTGTTGTCGCGCTCGGGGTGGTCGCCGGGCAGACGGTGGAAATCGGCGAAGGGAATGTCGCGCCGGCCTTCCGGTCCCTCGACCTCGACCACAGCCGCGAGGGCGCCGAGCGCCACGCACATGTCCGACGGGTGGGTGGCGATGCAGTGTTCGCTGGCGCCGAGGATGGCGTGGATGCGGTTGACGCCGCCGATCGCGCCGCAGCCGGAGCCGGGGTCGCGCTTGTTGCAGGGCGTGGAGGGGTCGTAGAAATAGTAGCAGCGGGTCCGCTGCAGGAGGTTTCCGCCGGTGGTGGCGGCGTTCCTGAGCTGCGGCGAGGCGCCGGCGAGGATGGCGCTGGCGAGCAGCGGAAAGCGCTCGGTGACCGCTGGGTGATAGGCAAGCGCGGCGTTGGAGACGAGCGCGCCGATGCGCAAAGACCCATCCGGCAGTTCCTCGATCTCCTTCAGCGGCAGGCGGTTGATGTCGACGATCGCGGCCGGGCGCTCGACATCATATTTCATCAGGTCGATGAGATTGGTGCCGCCGGCAAGCACGCGGGCCGTCGGGTCGGCGGCAAGGGCTGCCATGGCATCGCCGAGCGTTTCGGCGCGGGTATAGGAAAAGGGCCTCATTCCGCAGCCTCCCGCATGCCGACTTTCACTTCCTGGTCCATGACGTCCTGGATTGCATTGGCGATGTTGGTATAGGCGCCGCAGCGACAGAGATTGCCGCTCATCATCTCGCGGATCTCTTCGCGGGTGCGGGCATGACCCTCCCGAAGAAGGGCTACGGCGGAACAGATCTGGCCGGGCGTGCAATAGCCGCACTGGTAGGCGTCGTGCTCCACGAATGCCTTCTGGACGGGGTGCATGTCGTCCGGCGTGCCGAGGCCTTCGATGGTGGTGATGTTCGTGCCGTCGAGGGTGACGGCGAGCTTCAGGCAGGAATTGATGCGCTCGCCGTCGATCAGCACCGTGCAGGCGCCGCACTGGCCGTGGTCGCAGCCCTTCTTCGTGCCGTTGAGCTGCATGGGGCCGCGCAGCAGGTCGAGCAGCGTCACCCAGGGGTGGATTTCAAGATCGTGGCGGCGGCCGTTGATGGTCAGCGCAACCCGCGTCTTCGGCTGCGCATGTGCCGTGGCGATGTCCATGGAGAGCCCTTTCCGGAAAGTGGTGCCGTGGTAACGGAAGGGCTTTGCGATTGTTCCGGCGGTGGGGGTGCTTGGAAACCGGTGCCTACCGCATTTGCCGAACTTTTCGGGGAACCTAGACTTTAGTATAGTGTTAACTGCGGCATCACCCACTGCGACAAGGTGACCGATCATGCTTCGATTGAGCCAACTCGGATTTTGTGCGCTGGCCTTCATCGCGCTTCAGCTTGCCATCGGCACCGGGCTTCGCGTCGGTGGCTGGACGGGGTTCTGGATGGCGGCGGTATCCATCTTCCTGCTGGTCCTGCTGGTCATCGAGGAGATGGCCGGGGTGGACCTTAAGAAATCGATGATATCGCAGCCGCAGGAAGAGCGACGAAGGCGGGAACGCAATCGCGACCGCTGGTGAGGTCGAACCCGTTTCTTGTTTGCTCTCAATGCCTTGCACGGCCGAAGACCGACCAGTCGGTCTTCTTCGACAGAAGCTCCAGGCCAAGCGTGCCGAGCCAGCTGTTGCCCATCGGATCGAGCGCCGGCGACCAGACGGCAATGGATGCCCGATGCGGCGCGATCGCCAGGATGCCGCCGCCGACGCCTGACTTGGCGGGAAGGCCGACGCGATAGGCAAAGTCTCCCGACCCGTCATACTGGCCGCAGAGCATCATCACCGCGAGGATACGCCGTGCCCGGCGCGCGGCGGCGACCGTCACCTCGTCGCCATCGTCCGGATCATCCAGCATCAGGAAGCAGCCGACCTTCGCAAGCCCGCGGCAATCGAGCGTGATGGCGCATTGATGGATATAGGCGTCCAGCACCTTTTCCACCGGGTGATTCAGGTTGCCGTAGTGGCGGGCCATGTACATCAGCGAACGGTTGAGATCGCCGCCGGTGCGGTCGCTCTCCAGCACCGTCTTGTCGAGATCGATCGTCCGGTCCTCGAGCAGGTTTTCGAGGAGTTTCACCACGTGGCGGTTCGGCCCGGCATTGCCGCCAATGCCGACGAGGATGTCGCAGACCACCAGTGCGCCGGCATTGATGAAGGGATTGCGCGGAATGCCGCGGTCGCGCTCCAGGTCGATGATCGAGTTGAAGGGGTCGCCCGAAGGCTCGCGGCCCATGCGCTTCCAGAGCTTTTCGCCGACCGCCTCCAGTGCCACTTCCAATGCGAACACCTTGGAGATCGACTGGATGGGAAAGCCGACCCCGGCATTGCCGGCCGAGACGAGCTCGCCCATGCGCGTATAGACGGCAATGCCAAATTTCTCGAAATCGGCCTTCTTCGGCGGCGGCCTGTCGCACTCCTCCGCTTGCCTGACCGCCTTCTCGTAAATGCCGGGGGCGGCATTGCGGACATCCTCCACAACCTCCTCGAGGATCGGCTTCAGCGCTTGGGTGTCCTGCAAGGGGTTGTTCATGCCGTGCCCGCCTTTCGTTTCCGGGCGGCCATTTAGGGCGGGGCTGGGGGAGGGGGTAGTGGGGGTGGGGGTAATGGGCGGGGTGGTTGGTGCTCACGAAGAGAGCCCTCCCAAGCCGAAGCTTGGGAGGGCGTAGGATCGAGTTAACGATCAGCGCGTTATGCTACTGGTCGTTACAAGGGGTTCTGATATGCCGTCTGAGATCAGTTTCTATCCCCTCACGCAGGGCGAGGCCTCCGGGGACGTGGAGGGTGCAGAAGTGGGTTCCTCCGGCGGCCCTAACGCGACGCCATTTATGATGAGCTACCAAATTGGCGGAGAGACGTTGGTAGAAGCTTTCGGTTTCGCCAATGTAGACAGCGTCCCAGTTACCGTTTCCAGCGAGTTTGCAGGCGATGTATACACCCGGGCGGTCGTGGTAGACCGTGCCGATTGGATCCAGTTGAAAGCCGTAAACGCTGCCGCTAGCACCCCTCCAATTAATGATGGCTGGGTGTGAGGATTAGTTATATGCGCAGGTAGTCGATGCATGCACTTGCTCCAAGCAAATTGAGCGTTGGAGCAGTTGACGGAATCGCGTTACGAGGTATTTAGATCCATGTATCACTATCTGGGCCGCTCCATGGCTCGGTGACGTTGACGGTGGCGCAGCCTCTGGGGAGAGAATCAGCGCCACCGTCACCATTTTCCCGTAAATGTTCATTTTCGTTCAAGTTATCGCTCCCAGGAAGCTCGCTATCCACAGGAGCGGACCTGCCTTGTGGAAAAGGCGCCCTGGCTGGCGACGTCAGAATTGAGGAATTAGGTGGAGGCTTGACTTTCGGGACCTTCTCATAAAATCACCGTGATAGGAATTTAATCCTTGACGGCGTCACGGTCGTCTGGTAGGGTTCAGGTATAGTCGAAGATCTGTAGCCGGCCGGCAGCCGGGTTGCAGGCCTTCCAGTCAAAGCTGGCCCGGCCCCCTGCGCCGGGCCTTTTTTCGTTCAGACGCCGGATGTCTTGTCGCCGGAGCCGTTTTTCAGGCTCGCCAGGCGCCGGCGCGTGGCTGGAGATTTGCCGTGGATCATGCCGATCAACCCGAAGCCTTGGATCCGCTGGCGGTGGACCTTGCGCTGTTCGGCTGCTGGGAGGCCGCACCCGCCTATCGCGACGCGCTGCCGGACGGCGATGTGCTGGCCGAGGATGTGCGGGCACTGGTGCTGGAGACGAAGTCCGCGGAGGGGGCGCTGGTTTCCGCGGCGGACGAGCTGCGGCGGCTCCTCAACGAGATGACGGTGGAGATGCGCGGCCAGTTCGACGCCTTCCGCAAGATGCGGATTGCGGCCGAGGGCCTGCTTGCCGGTGGCGACGAGACGGCGGGAAAGCTCGCCCGCGCCGACATCAAGGCGGCGACCGACGCCATGTCGCTGATCGTCCGCACGCTGGAGAAGGTCGACAGCCTGCAGCGCCAGCTTGCCCGTGACCGGGAGGACGAGGCCGAGCGCGCGGCAGAGGCAAGCGGCTATGGGCAGGCGAAGGAACGCTTCATCCAGATGATCAAGGACCGTGCCGATGAAGATGCCTTCCGTCTTTACGAGGCCTGGAAGCGGGATGGCCCGCCAGCCTGGGTATCGGAGCGTCTCGGCGACCAAGCCAGACAGCCAGCGGACGATCAGGCTGCGAAACGAGAAGCTTTTGGGCAAAACGGTGAAGGTGTCGTCCGACATGGGCCGGGGCTTCGAGAGGATTATCGTGGCCTGGGAAACGGCGAAGCGCACGGCTGACCTGGGTGCGGCGCTCGTCGGATCGATGCACGACGATGCGAAGTCAGTGTCGCCTGAGACCTCTACTCCTGAAGGTGAGATGTCGCGGGAGACAAGAGAGCAGATTGTCTTCCCTAGCGGTTTGCAGGAGCTTAGCTCGGGCTACGCAGGGATACCCCCCTCTGCCCTGTCGGGCATCTCCCCCTCAAGGGGGGAGATCGAAGGACCGGGTGCGCCGCCTTTTCTCGCCTCCGGGAGCGAGGATCCGTACGAAGAGTTCCACATCGGGTTCGAACGCGAGTGGCGCTTTGCCGGTCGCCGCGAACAGAAGCCGCCGCCGGGGGACTGGCGGACATGGCTGGTCATGGGCGGGCGCGGTTCGGGCAAGACGAGGGCCGGGGCGGAATGGGTGCAGGCGCTGGTCTCTGCGGATGGGGAACGCTCGGAGCTCCGGATCGCGCTGGTGGCGGAAACGCTGGGCGAGGCGCGCGAGGTGATGGTGGACGGGGTTTCCGGCATTTGCCGGATCGCCCGCGGGCGCCACAGGCCCGAGTTCGAGATCTCGCGGCGGCGGATCGTCTGGCGCAACGGCGCGGTGGCGCAGATATTCTCCTCGGAAGACCCGGAAAGCCTGCGCGGGCCGCAGTTCCATTATGCCTGGTGCGACGAGCTGGCGAAGTGGAAGCATGCGGAGGAGACCTTCGACATGCTGCAGTTCGGCCTGAGGTTGGGCCGCGACCCGCGTCAACTGGTGACGACGACGCCGCGGCCGGTGCCGTTCCTGAAGCGGCTGATGGCGGACGCCGGCACGAGGCTGGTCCGGATCGCGACCAGGGACAATGCCGAGAACCTGGCGCCGGGCTTCCTTGTCGAGCTGCAGAAGCGCTATGGCGGCACGAGGCTCGGGCGGCAGGAGATCGACGGTGAACTGATCGAGGATCGCGAGGACGCGCTGTGGAAGCGGGCCGAGATCGAGGCCTGTACCGTCCGGGTGACGGAGGCGCTGCGGCGCATCGTCGTGGCGGTCGATCCGCCCTCCGGTTCCGGCGAGCATTCCTGCTGCGGCATCGTCGTGGCGGGGCTGGATGCGGGCGGGCGGGCGGTGGTGCTTGCCGATTGTTCGGTAGAGGGCATGACGCCGGCCGGCTGGGCGAGGGCCGTGGCCAATACCTATCGGCGGTTTGCCGCCGACCGGATCGTCGCCGAGGTGAACCAGGGCGGAGAGATGGTGGCGGCGATGCTGAGAAGCGTCGACGTGTCCCTGCCGCTGACGCTGGTTCGGGCAACGCGTGGAAAATACCTGCGCGCCGAGCCGGTCGCGGCCCTCTACGAGCAGCGGCGGGTGGTGCATGCGGGGCGGTTCGTGGAACTGGAAGACCAGATGTGTGATTTCGGGCCGGAGGGCTTGTCGTCGGGCCGCTCGCCCGACCGGCTGGACGCGCTGGTCTGGGCGCTCACGGCTCTCCTAATCGAGGGGCAGGGAGAGCCGCGGGTGCGGGGAATCTAGATTATTCGGCTGCAGCCAAGCGCGGCTGCGGAGCCGCGTTCTCGCGCATCTGGCGCCATTCGGATTCAAGACGATCGAGAACGTGCTGGGGAATCGGCTGCTGCTTGGGCTGCGGGGCCGGGGCTTGCGGGTTCATCATCATGATCTCTCCATCTCAAAGGCCGACCAAAACGTCCTGTGGCGCCGTTGGTTCCACAAGATGAAGGAATTGTAAATCAGCGTCTAACCACTTCAAACGATTTAGTTTTTCTAAACCGATTGAAAGATCGCCGAATTTCTTCAACGGAGTTAACAGCCATGGTTTCCAGGGCCATCGACCGCCCATCCTTCTTCGCCAGGGCGCGGCAGAAGCCGTTCCGCGGTCGCCTGATGCAGAGGCAGGTCGAGGGGCTTTCCGTGATCCTCGACGGCTGGTGCGCCCGCACCTGCGACGATGGCGCCGAGGCCGGCCGGCGGGAGCTCGCCTATGTGCTGGCGACCGCCTTCCACGAGACGGCGGCGACCATGCAGCCGGTGCGCGAGACGCTGGCGCGGACGGATGCGGAGGCGATCCGCAGGCTGGACGCCGCCTTCGCCGCCGGGCGGCTGGGGTCGGTCAGGACGCCCTACTGGCGGCGCGACGGCGAGGGCAAGTGCTGGCTCGGCCGCGGCCTGGTGCAGCTCACCCATCGGCGGAATTACGAGGTGATGTCGGAAGTGACGGGGGTGGACCTTGTCGCCGATCCGGGCCGGGCCATGGAGATGGACGTGTCTGTGGCGATCCTGATCGAGGGCATGCGCCGAGGCAGCTTCACCGGCCACCGGCTGGAGGACTATTTCCGTCCGGGCCGCGAGGACTGGCTGGGCGCGCGCAGGATCATCAACGGCCGCGACCGGGCCGACCTGGTGGCGAGGCATGCCCGGGAGTTCGCGCGGGCACTGGGTTGTTGATGGTATCTAGCACATATGCTATGAACTGCATCAATGGCGCCGGCAAGATTGATCCTCGACCGCAAGCTGCTTCTCGATGACGGCCGGATCATCCAGATCCGGGTCTGGCGGCTTCCCGAGGTGGATGCCGAGCGGCCTCACGGGCTGAAGTACTCGCTTTTCTTCGGCCGCGCCGGGGAACGAATCATCGGCTACGACAACGAGAAGGGCAAAGGCGACCATCGGCACTACCGCAGCCGGGAGGAACCCTACCGGTTCTCGAGCCTTGAGCAGTTGATCCGCGACTTCGAGAAGGATGTCGAACGGGAGATGATGGGATGAATGAAGTTCGGCTGCATGTGACGGGCATCGGAGAGTTTTTCGACGAAGCGGCGAAGGCGGCTCGCGAGATCGACCGCGACGATCTCGGAGAACAGCCGGCGGAGGTTGCGTTCGAGAGCATGGACCTGCTGCTGAAGGTGCTGACGCCGAACCGGTGGCGGCTTCTGCGTGCGCTGAAGGTCGAGGGGCCGACATCCATCCGGCAGTTGTCGCAGAAGCTTGATCGGGATTATCGTGGGGTACACGCCGATGTCTCGGCGCTGCTTGAGCTCGGCCTGATCGTCCGCGATGACGCAGGTCGAATCTTCGTCTGCTGGGACCGGATTATCGCCGAAATGGACTTGAACCAGGCAGCCTGAGGCTCGGCAGGCAGCCACCCGGCCAGGAACCTGTTCGCCACTGCCTTGTTGGACGCGCGACGCTCATCGGGGACCAGTGCATGTGGACGTGGCTCAGCGAGAACTACGGGGTGGTTTCGGCAGTGGCGAGCGTTGCGACGCTCGGCGTCTGGGTGGCCTATCTGCAGCTCTTCTACATGAGCTACCGCCACCAGCTGCGGCCGAAGATCCTGATCACGCGCGGTGGCGGCCACATGCTTTCCGCCCGCTGCATGCTGACCAACATGAGCCCGGAGATCGTCTTCATCCAGGGCCTGCTCGTCAGGCTCGCCTTCGATGACAGGGAGCTCTTCTGCTCGCTGAGCGACATCGAGAAGGTGGCGAGCAAGGAGCGCGACCCGCGTAGCGAGCTGTTCCAGGGGCCGCTGTCGGTGGGAGAATATCTCGATCTCGGAACCTTCGAGGATATCGCCCGGGCGGCCATGGACAGTTGCGGCGGGGCGGCTGCGATCGACGACCTGCGCGAACTGGGGCTGACGGCGGTCGGCATCTATCCCTGGAAGGACGGCATGGTGGCGGCGGAGCGGAGCTTCACGGTGCGCCACGAGCACGGGCGGCGCGCCCTGGTTTCCGACAAGCCGACGGCGCGGCAGATCCGCTCGCAGCGCGAATTGCGGCGGATCGAACGGATCATGTGGGAAAAGGCGCAGGATTGAGCAGCTCGCGCTCCCGCTCCGTGTGAACGGCAGGGCGGCGGCGAGGCTTTGGCCAGCGACGGGGAAAGGACCGATATCATGAAATCTCCATTCAGGCTGCCGTGGGCGACCGCGGCGGGACCTCGGCGCATGGCCGAACCGCCGGCTGTCGAGGCCAAGGCGGCGACTGCCTTTGCGCTCGTCGCCGGCGACGGCATAGCCCACTGGTCCGGCCGCTCCTATGGCGGGCTGGCACGCGCAGGCTTCATGAGGAACCCGGTGGCGCACCGGGCCGTGCGGCTGGTGGCCGAGGCGGCGGCCTCGGTGCCGTGGCTCGCCTACGAGGGCGAGGCGGAGGTGACCGCGCATTCGGGTCTGACGCTTCTCGCCCAGCCGAACGCGCGGCAGGCGGGGCCGGACTTCTTCGAGGCGCTCTACGGCCACCTGATGCTCTCCGGCAATGCCTATGTGGAACCGCTGGTGCTGGGCGACGCTCTGCGGGAACTGCATCTGTTGCGGCCGGACCGGGTGAGCGTGGTGGAGGGCCGCGACGGCTGGATCACCGCCTATGACTACCGAGCGGGAAACATGACGCGACGGCTGCCGGCGGAGAGCGGGGGGCGGCTTTCGCTCCTGCACCTGAAACTCTTCCATCCGCTCGACGACCATCTGGGCTTTCCGCCGCTGGCAGCGGCGGGTGCTGCGCTCGACCTGCACAATGCGGCTGGCGAATGGAACAAGGCGCTGCTCGACAATTCCGCCCGGCCTTCCGGCGCGCTGGTCTACCAGCCGAAGGAGGGCGGCAATCTTTCCGCCGACCAGTACGAGCGGCTGAAGGCCGAGCTGGAAAGCAGCTATGCCGGCGCCGTCAATGCAGGGCGGCCGCTGCTGCTGGAAGGCGGGCTGGACTGGAAGTCCATGGGGCTTTCGCCGAAGGACATGGATTTCATCGAGGCGAAGAATGCCGCCGCCCGCGACATTGCGCTGTCGCTCGGCGTGCCGCCGATGCTGATGGGCATTCCGGGCGACAATACCTACGCGAACTATCAGGAAGCCAACCGCGCCTTCTACCGGCTGACGGTGGTGCCGCTGCTGACGCGCACGGCCGCAAGCTTCTCCGCCTGGTTGTCGGAGGCCTATGGCGAGGCGCTGCGGCTGGAGCCCGACCTCGACCGCATCGCGGGCTTGTCCGCAGAGCGGGATGCGCTCTGGGCAAGGGTGGGGGCGGCGGAGTTCCTGACCGAGGAGGAGAAACGGCAGGCGGTGGGGTATTGAGGGTGATTGCGGGAACCGGGGAAGGGGCGTAAGGTTTGTAATACGTCGTAATACAAAAAGGAGCAGACCATGGCCGATAAACCCGCTCTGTCCGATCCGATCACCCTGCGGCTGCCTTTGGATATTCTGGATGATGTCGAAAAGATTGCCGAGACCGCGGATCGCAGCCGATCCTGGGTGATCGTGCGGGCGCTGAAATATTATCTCATGGCGGAGGGGGCGGAGATGCTCAGTATCCGCCGGGGCCTGGAAGACGTCGAGGCAGGACGCACCGTGGACGCCGAAGAGCTTTTGGCGGAGCTGGATCGTCTCAATCGTGAGGCTGCCGCCTGATGAAGGTGCGCTTCTCGGAGGAAGCGACGCGGTACGTCGAACGAGAGCGGGCCTATCTCGCTCAGTTCGGGCGCAGGACCGCGTTGCCTTCTCCGAGCAGATCAAGAAGGCGGCGCGACTTCTCGGCGAACATCCTCGCGTTGGTGTCGTTGTGGCACCAGCCGACGGCGTGCGACGCTTCGTTACAGCTCCTTACCATTTGGATTATATTCTGCAGGAAGACCACATCGTGATCGTGTCTATCCTGCATGCGAGACAGGGACCCGCCGATCTCGAGAAAGATGCCGATCTGGAGGAAGGCGCTTAGGGGCTTCCCGAGCGCCGCAAACTCAACAAGTGTGTGAAGCTGCTCACCCATCACGTGAAGAACCGGAATCGCTGCACGAACATCCCGGGCCAACCGATTCAAATGAATCGGCAATCGGATGCCGGGGCGGCGGGGCGGTGATCGCCGGCCGCTGGTCCATGCGTTCATCCTAATCAAGGAAGATTAACAATGGCTGACCTTGGCAACGAGGCTGGCGTCCTGGCGGCGAAGGCGGCCGGGGCGGCGGCGGGTGCGGGTGTTTCGCTCATCTACCTGTTGCCGAAGAGCCGGCGCGAGGCGGCGAGCCGCTTCTTCACTGGGCTCTGCTGCGGGCTGATCTTCGGCAAGCCGGCCGGGCTGTGGCTCTCCGACAGGATGGGGATCGCGGACGAGCTGACCGGGCTGGAAATCTCACTGACCGGCTCGGCGGCGGCCAGCCTTCTCGCCTGGTGGGTGCTCGGCGCGCTGGTGCGCGTGGCGGAGCGATGGGGCAAGCGGGCGGGCTGATCCTCCGCCGGCTCTCGAACAGACAATCACGATCGCAGGAGACTTTCATGCACGCTGATCGCGGGCCCCGCACCCCCATGGGTGCACCCAAGCGCCCGATACTGCGCCCGAGTGCGCGGAAGTTCGCCAACCTGGAGCTGGCGGGTGTTTCCGGCGATGGGACCTTTTCCGGCTATGCCTCGGTGTTCGGCGAGGTCGATCTCGGCAAGGACAGGATCGAGCGCGGCGCCTTTGCCAATTCGCTGGTGGAGCGCGGCGCGCGCGGCGTGCGCATGCTCTACCAGCATGATCCGGCAGAGCCGATCGGCGCCTGGACGGTGATCCGAGAGGATGCCCGCGGCCTCTACGTCGAGGGGCGGCTGGCGCCGGGCGTCGGTCGCGCGGCTGAGGTCTTCTCGCTGATGAAGTCCGGGGCGCTCGACGGGCTGTCGATCGGCTTCCGGACGGTGAAGGCGCGTTCCGACCCGAAGAGCGGGGTGCGCCGCATCCTGGAGGCGGACCTCTGGGAAATTTCGGTGGTGACCTTCCCGATGCTGCCCTCGGCGCGCGTCTCCGACGTCAAGCATGCGCGGTTCTTCCGCGACCGGGAAACTGAACTCGTCCGCCAGATGCGGCGGGCGGCGAAGATGATGTTGAAACCCAGCTTCAAAGGAAAAGCGACATGACGGACATGGCAAAGACGGCGCCCGAGGTGAAGGCCCCCGAAATCAAGGGAGTGCCGGAAACGGTGACGGCGGCCTTCGACGAGTTCATGGAGGCCTTCGAGGCCTTCAAGGACGTCAACGACCGGCGGCTCGGCGAGATCGAGCAGAAGCTGTCGGCCGACGTCGTGACGCGCGACAAGATGGACCGCATCAACCGGGCGATGGACGAGCAGAAGAAGGTGCTCGACCAGATGCTCCTGAAGAAGGCGCGGCCGGCGCTGGGGTCGGGGCAAGGACGCGAGCTTTCGCCCGAGGCCGAGGAGCACAAGGCCGCCTTCGACGCCTATGTGCGCCGGGGCGACGAGGCGGGGCTGCGCGAGCTGGAGGCAAAGGCATTTTCCGCGACGACCGGTGCCGATGGCGGATACCTGGTGCCGCCTGAGACGGACAACGAGATCGGCCGGCGGGTTTCGGTCGTCTCGCCCATGCGGGCGCTTTCCACCGTGCGAACCGTCTCCACGTCCGTCCTGAAGAAGCCGTTCGCCACCGCCGGACTCTCCACTGGTTGGGTGGCCGAGACGGCGGCGCGGCCGCAGACGAACACCCCGCAGCTTGCCGAACTCTCCTTCCCGACCATGGAACTCTATGCCATGCCGGCGGCGACGCAGGCGCTGCTGGACGATGCAGCCGTCGACATCGAAGACTGGATTGCCGGCGAGGTGGAAATCGTCTTCGCCGAGCAGGAGGGCGACGCCTTCATCCGCGGCGACGGGGTGAACAAGCCGAAGGGTTTCCTCACCTATACGGCCGTGACGGAGAGCACCTGGACCTGGGGCAATCTCGGCTATGTCGCGACAGGCGCGGCAGGGGCCTGGAAGACGACAGGCCCCTCCGACACGCTGGTGGACGTCATCTATGCGCTGAAGGCCGGGCACCGCCAGAACGGCACCTTCATGATGAACCGCAAGACGCAAGCTGACGTGCGCAAGTTCAAGGATGCCGACGGCAACTACCTCTGGCGGCCGCCAGCGAGTGCCGGACAGCCGGCCTCGCTGATGGGCTTCCCGATCGCCGAGGCCGAGGAGATGCCGGATGTCGGCGCCAATGCGCTTGCGGTCGCCTTCGGCGACTTCCGCGCCGGCTATCTGGTGGTCGACCGGGCCGGCGTGCGCATCCTGCGCGACCCCTATTCCGCCAAGCCCTACGTGCTGTTCTACACCACCAAGCGCGTCGGCGGCGGGGTGCAGAACTTCGAGGCAATCAAGCTGGTGAAGTTTGCGGCGAGCTGAGGCCGGCTCAGGCAGCCCCCTCACCAAGTTCGCCTCTCCAATCGGCCGTGCCTCTTGGGGCGAACTATCCTCTCCCACCAAGGGAGAGGAACCAGTGCCGCGCCCTCGGCGCCTTCCCTCTCCCCTTGTGGGAGAGGTTACAAAATCATGTCCTTAGCACAGCTAAGTCATAGATTTTGTTGGTGAGGGGGCCGTGGCGACGGACTATCCCCAATCATTTTCGGACACCCCAATGACCTATGCCCAGACCACTCCGCCCGCCGCGGAGCCGCTGACGCTTGCCGAGGTGAGGGCGCATCTGCGCCTTGATGACACGCAAGAGGATGCGCTGCTCTCCTCGCTCATCGCCACCGCGCGCGAGCACCTGGAGCGCGAGACCGGGCTCTGCCTGATGGCGCAGGCCTGGCGGCTCTATCTCGACGACTGTCCGGCAGACGGCATCATCCGCATCGCGAAATCGCCGGTGCAAGCGATTCAGACTGTTACGGTTTTCGATGCGGACGGCGCGCCGCTTCACGTTCCGCTTGAAGATCATCTTCTCGACGGGGCGGGGCGGCCGGCGCGGCTCTGGCTGCGCAACCCGCCCGCGCCGGGGCAGACGCTGAACGGTATCGAGATCGAGTTCTCCGCCGGCTTCGGCGAGGCCGGAACCGACGTGCCGGATACGCTGAAGCGAGCGATGCTGATCCATGTCGGCCACATGTTCGCCTTCCGCGGGGTGGTCTCGCCCGACCAGCAGCCCGCAGGCGTTCCCGCCGGCTACGAGCGGCTGATCGCGCCGTTTCGGATGCGGAGGCTGTGATGACCCACATCTTCGATCCGGGACGAATGACCGCGCGGCTGGTGCTCGAGGCGCCGGTGGAGATGCCCGACGGGCAGGGCGGCGCGGCGGTGACCTGGCAGGCGGTGCGCTCGCTCTGGGCGCGGGTGGAGCCCGTGCGGGTTTCGGAGCGGCAGGAGGCGGGCGCGGAAAGTGCGACCATCAGCCACCGCATCTGGATCTGGTTTCGCGAGGACGTCGTGGCGGGACAGAGGTTCCGGAAGGGTGCGCGGCTGTTCGCTGTCAAGCTGGTGCGCGATCCGGACGAAACGCAGCGCTTTCTCGTCTGCCATTGCGAAGAGGCGGCAGCATGAGTGCGGCAAATGCATTGCTGGTGGCGATCCATGCGCGGCTTGCCGCCGATCCCCAGCTTGTGGCGATGATCGGAACGGATGGCATCCGTGACCGGCTGCTGCCGCGCCCGGTGCTGCCTACGCTCGTCATGGGCGAGATGGAGACGCGCGACTATTCCACCGCCACCGAGGCGGGCGAGGAGCATCGGCTGGTGCTGGAGGTCTGGTCCGACGCCGCCGGACGGCGAGAGGCCGAGGAGCTTGCCGAACGGGTGCGGGGGCTGCTGCAGGATGCGGCGCTGACCCTGGCCGGCCACCTGCTGGTGAGCCTGGCGCATGAGCGGACCCGCACGCGGCGGCAGGCGAATGCGAAGCTGTTTCTGGCCGAGCTGCGGTTCAGGGCGGTGACGGAGCCGCTGGAGCCTGTCTCTCCATAAGCATCGCGAACTTACTCACGCGAAAGGAATCAAGATCATGGTGGCACAGAAGGGCAAGGACCTGCTGCTGAAGATCAGCGATGGCGGCAGCTATGTGACGGTGGCGGGCCTGAGGTCGCGGCGGCTGGCGTTCAATGCCGAGACAGTGGATGTGACGGATGCCGAAAGCGCCGGGCGCTGGCGCGAGCTTTTGGGCGGCGCGGGCGTGCAGCGCGCCTCGCTGACGGGGGCGGGCCTGTTCAAAGACCACGCGAGCGATGCGCTGGTGCGTCAGGCCTTCTTTGCCGGCTCGATCCTCTCCTGGCAGGTACTGATCCCGGATTTCGGCACGGTGACCGGGCCGTTCCAGATCACGGCGCTGGAATATTCCGGCGAGCACAATGGCGAGCTGCGCTTCGAACTGGCGCTGGAATCGGCCGGCCTCCTGACTTTCGGGGTGCTGTGATGGGTGGGGGACAAGGGCGAACCGCAGGCGCGGCGAGGTGGAGGCGGTGATCGACGGCGAGCGGCGCGTGCTCTGCCTGACGCTCGGCAGCCTGGCGGAACTGGAAACGGCCCTCGGCGCCGGCGATCTCGGCGGGCTTGCCGAACGCTTCTCCTCGGGCCGGATAAAGGCGGCCGACATGATCCGCATCCTGGGCGCCGGGCTCAGGGGCGCCGGCAACCTCTACTCCGATGACGAGGTGGCGGCGATGAGCGTGGAGGGCGGTATTGCCGGCTGCGCAAGGGTGGTCGGCGAACTGCTGGTGGCGACCTTCGGGCCATCGCAGGAGGCAGCCTTGCCGGACCCTTGAGCGCCGCAGCCGGCAGGCGGGATGCCGAACCGTTTCCCTGGGAAGCGGTGATGCATGCCGGGTTCTGCCTGCTGCGGCTTTCTCCGGACGTGTTCTGGCGCCTGACGCCGGTGGAGTTTTTCGCCATGACCGGTGGGCTGCGGCCGAGGCGGCCGGAGATGGCGCGGGACGGGCTGGAGGGGTTGATGGAGCGGTTTCCGGATGGGGTGGCGTATGGGTTAGAAGAAGGATGATATCTAGCTAGTTGCGCTGATCCTCTCTCGCGAGGTTAGGCTTGGAAGTTGGGAACATGCTGTAGGCTCGATAGGCGAGGTTCCATAGCCTGGCTACTAGGTTCTTAAATCCGGAGGAAAATCGTCCGGCCAGACAGCATCATTACCAGGGACCGCATCTGGATGGACGATCGCAACACCGAAAGAATTTATAAACTTGCGCCCGTGACAATGTCTAAACTGAACACCACTTCCACAGGGACAAGCCCGATTTCTCTCGAACGAGGGCATATCATACCTGGGGTTGGGCCCAGTCACTGAGATCCCGCTGGCGATGCCTACGTCTGTATCTCCGACGTTCCATATTGCGAAGTCCGGTGAATAGGATTCTAGGAAGCTATGAGGGTATTGGCCCCAAGTGACTTCTAGAGAGGATCGATCAAGAGCGGTCCACGATATCTCCCGCCCTATCGTGTGCCTCGCCTTCCTACTTTCTGAGGCACGCCTGATAGAATCAGCAGCTTTTGCTGCTATCACTTGAATTGTGGGACCTCTTCCAATGAAGCGGAAGAGATCCTCTCGCTCCTGATCGGAAAACGCCTGCCACGCTCCATATACTGCTAAGCCGGGCACGGGGGGCCTGTCACCTCCTGCCTTGAAGGCGCCGACCGTAGGATTTTCCATCCCACGACTGAAGCCTGGCGCATTGGTGATGTAGCCGTAGATGGGATACGAGTAGCCACCATCCACCTCAGCACCAACAAACGCGATTGCGAGCCCTTTATTGAGATCGCTAACTCGGCTCAGAGGTGGACATTTGAATATTTCAGTTAGGGCTTGTGCAAGTCGGACTGCGAATGTTCTCCAGTCGAGGCATAGAGGCATCAATGCTTTGACTTGCTCTAGAAGAAACGTCCGAGTGTCGAAGCTTCCGGCCCTGGCAAGGCCGGTAAATCCTAACAATATCGAGGCTCCCGGGAAATTAATAGAAATAGTCTTGTTAGCTGCGCTATCTTGAACCACACCGTTCGTAGTTAATCTTCGGTCGCTAAGAAACAGAGCGTGGCGGGACGTCTGAATAAGAAGGAGAAGGGTCATAAGCTAACCGTAAACACAAACTACCTGCTCTAGCCAGTAAAACAGCTGGTCTTGGTTCTTCCGCGCACTCGTGGGCGAAACCATTGACGAGAAGCGCATAATATCAGCCAAAGCAGGCATTCTTGCAGGCTTGCACATAAGTTGCTGCCCAGCCCGTCATCGGGTGCGTGAGCCGTGAGGCTCGAATACTTGTCGGCGGTCATCAACCGCGCTTCATAGCCTTCCCCTTTGAACACGTAAGGACAGCTGCAGCCGGATCACGCATCCGTCCACGAAAGGTGATCCCAATGGAAGACGATGACATTTCGCTTGCCGATACCCTCGACGAGGCGGAGGAGCTTTCGCGCGTGATGGCGGATCTGGAGGCGCGGTCGCAGCGGTTCGGGGCCGCGCTGACGGGGGCTTTGCGCTCTGCGACGGCCGGCGGCAAGGGGCTGGAGGATGTGCTGCGGGGGCTCGGCAACCGGCTGACGGATATTGCGCTTTCGGCGGCGCTGAAGCCGCTGGAAGGGGCACTCGGGAATGCGATCGGCGGCTTCATGGGATCCGTCGTGCCCTTCGCGGACGGCGGCGTGGTGCGCAGCCCCAGCTTCTTTCCTATGGGCGGCGATCTCGGCCTGATGGGCGAGGCGGGGGCGGAGGCGATCCTGCCGCTGAGGCGCGGACCGGATGGCGTCCTGGGCGTCGCGGCGGGCGGTGGCGGGGCGGCGACACAGATCGTCTTCAACGTGACCGCGACGGATGCCGCGAGCTTTCGCAAGAGCGAAGGGCAGATCGCCGCCATGCTGGCCAGGAGTGTCGGGCGGGGGCAGCGCGGACTGTAGCGGGCGGGGCGAGAGCGATCTTTCGGACCCACGAAAATGAGGATCAGCGATGACGGGATTTCACGAGGTGCAGTTTCCGCTGCGGCTGGCGCTCGGCACGAGCGGCGGGCCGGTACGGCGGACCGATATTGTCAACCTGTCCAACGGGCGGGAAAACCGCAATGCGCGCTGGCGAGATTCCCGCCGCAGCTATGATGCGGGGTCCGGCATCAAGTCTGTAGCCGATCTCTACGCGGTGCTCGAATTCTTCGAGGCGCGCCGCGGGCGGCTGCACGGCTTTCGCTTCCGCGACCCGCTGGACTGGAAATCCTGTGCGCCAGGTGCGGCGGTCTCCGCCGGCGACCAGGAGATCGGCATCGGCGACGGAGTGACGGCGAGTTTTCCGCTGGTGAAGACCTATGGCGACGGGGGCACAGGCTGGGTACGTCGGATCGCCAAGCCGGTGGCGGGGACGGTGCAGGTCTCGGTCGATGGCGCCGCGGTGGCGCCGGCGAACTATGCGGTGGATGCCGTGGCGGGCATGGTCACCTTCGTGCCCGGACAGGCACCGGGGACGGGTGCGGTGGTGCGGGCGGGGTTCGAGTTCGACGTGCCGGTCCGCTTCGACACCGACCGGATCGACGTCGACCTCAGTCACTTCGATGCCGGGCGCATTCCGACCATTCCGCTCACGGAGATCCTGCCATGAGGAGCATACCCGGGGAACTTGCCGCCCATCTTGCGGGCGAGGCCACCACCACCTGCCACTGCTGGCGGGTGACGCGGCGCGATGGCGCAGTGCTTGGTTTTACCGATCACGATCATGATCTTGCCTTCGACGGCACGCTCTTCCTGGCCGCCAGCGGCTTTGCGGGCAGCGAGGTGGAGGCCGCGACCGGGCTTGCGGCGAGTGTCGACGAGGTGGCGGGCGGCTTCTCCAGCGAGGTGATCCGCGAGGAGGACCTGACTGCCGGGCTCTATGACGGAGCGCGTGTGGAGCGTTTCCTCGTTAACTGGGATGCGCCCGAGGCTCACATGCTGCTCGACATGCGCGAGGTGGGAGAGGTGACCCGGTCGGGCGAGGCCTTTACCGCCGAGCTGCGCAGCATGGCCCATCGCCTCGCACAGCCGCAGGGGCGCGTCTACAACCGCCGCTGCGACGCGGAGTTCGGCGACGGGCGGTGCCGGGTCGATCTGTCTGCCTGGCAGGGGAGCGGCAGCGTTCTGGCGGTCACGGACGCGAGCACGATCAGCGTCGCGGGACTGGACGGATTCGCGGAAGGATTCTTCCGCCTCGGCGTCCTGTCGCTCGCCGACGGGCGGCGGATCGACGTCGAGGCCGATCACCGGCTGCCGGACGGCGCGCGGCAACTCTCCTTATGGCTGCCGCTGGAAGGGGCGCCCGGGGACGTGCTGACGCCGGGGCAGGCGTTCACCATCACCGCCGGCTGCGACAAGACCTTCGCCACCTGCCGCGGGCGCTTTGCCAACCAGGTGAACTTCCGCGGCTTTCCGCATGTTCCCGGCAGTGACTTCGCCTACTCCTATGCGGCTGGGGAGGGACGTCATGATGGCGGGGCGATCTTTTCATGACCGGCCAGGGTGCGCGAATCGTAACGCTGGCGGAGAGCTGGCTCGGCACGCCCTATCGCCACCAGGGCGCCACGAAAGGGGTCGGCTGCGATTGCATCGGCCTCGTTCGCGGCATCTGGCGGGAACTCTATGGCAACGAACCGGAGGCCGTGCCGGCTTACGCGCCGGACTGGGCCGAGCGCAGCGGCGAGGAGCGGCTGCTGGAGGCGGGGCGGCGGCTGTTCGGCCCAGCGCTGCCGGTGGACGCCGCCGCACCGGGCGACCTGCTGCTCTTCCGCTGGCGGCCGGATTGCGCGGCAAAGCATGCGGGCATCCTGGCGGGGCCACGGCATTTCATCCATGCCTATGAGCAGGCGGCGGTGATCTGCTCGGCGCTGGTGCCGTCATGGCACCGGCGTATCGTGGCGGTGCACCGGTTTCCGGCCATCGTCCATGATTGAAAAAGAAGGCGGGCTTCCATGGCCACTATTCTCTTCCAGGCGGCGGGCGTGGCGCTCGGCGGTGTCTTCGGTCCTTTAGGCGCGATGCTTGGGCGCGCGGCGGGCGGGCTGGCCGGCAGTTATGTGGATCGCGCGCTGATCAATGGTGGCCGGACGATATCTGGAGCGCGGCTGGCGACTGCACGCATTCCGGGTGCCGACGAAGGCGCGCCGGTCAGCCGCGTCTACGGGACGGCCCGGATCGGCGGCACGCTGATCTGGGCGACGCGTTTCGAGGAAGAGGTGCGGCGGGAACGCTCCGGCGGCAAGGCGAGCGGTCCGCGCGTGGAGAGCTTCCGGTACTTCGCGAACCTCGCCATCGGGCTCTGCGAAGGCGGGATTGCAGGGATCAGGCGGGTGTGGGCGGACGGTCGCGAGATCGACCTGACGGACGTGGAGATGCGCGTCTATCGGGGCGGGGAGGAACAGCTGCCCGATCCGCTGATCGAGGCAAAGCAGGGCATGGGCAACGCGCCTGCCTATCGCGGCCTCGCCTATGTCGTCTTCGATCGCCTGCCGCTCGATCCGTTCGGCAACCGTATTCCGCTGCTGCAGTTCGAGGTGCTGCGTCCGGTCGGCGCGCTGGAGCGGCAGATCCGTGCGGTCACGATCATTCCAGGCGCGACCGAGCATGGCTATGCGAAGGTGCAGGTGACGGAGAAGACGGGCGAGGGCAGCGCCCGGATCATGAACCGCCATACCTTGACGGCGACGACCGACTGGGAGGCCTCGATCGACGAGCTGACGGCGCTCTGCCCGAACCTCGAGCGGGTGGCGCTGGTCGTCAGCTGGTTCGGGACGGACCTGCGGGCCGGCCACTGCCGCATCCTGCCGGGTGTGGAGGTACCGCACCGGGACGACGAAAGCTCGCCCTGGTCGGTTGCCGGTTTCACGCGCGCCGATGCCCATGTCGTCAGCAGCCACGGGGGTGGCCCGGCCTATGGTGGCACGCCGAGCGACGATAGCGTGCTCCAGGCCATTGCGGACCTCAAGGCGCGGGGACTGGAGGTCTATCTCTACCCGTTCCTGATGATGGACGTTCCACAAGGCAACGGCCTTCCCGATCCGCATGGAGGAGCGGAGCAGGCGAGCTACCCCTGGCGCGGCCGCATCACCTGCCATCCCGCACCCGGCCTGCCCGGCACGACCGACCGGACGGCGGCGGCGCGAACCCAGGTGGCGGCCTTCGCCGAAGGCCCGGACGGTTACCGCCGCATGGTGCTGCACTATGCCGGACTGGCGGCCGTAGCCGGCGGCATCGACGGCTTCCTCATAGGGTCGGAGCTGCGTGGGCTGACGCAGGTGCGCGACGAGGCCGGGCGGTTCCCCTTCGTCGATGAACTGGTACAGCTGGCGGAGGATGTCCGGACGATGCTTGGCTCGCAGGCGAAGCTGACCTACGGCGCCGACTGGAGCGAGTATTTCGGCTATCACCCGCAGGACGGCTCCGGCGACGTCTTCTTCCACCTCGACCCGCTCTGGGCGTCGCCGGCGATCGATGCGGTCGGCATCGACAACTACATGCCGCTCGCCGACTGGCGTGACGAGGATCTCGCGAGCGCCAATCCCGATGGTTTTCGTCTTGCCGAGGATGGCGAGGCAATGCGGGCGCAGATCGCGGCGGGGGAAGGCTTCGACTGGTACCATGCGAGCGATGCGGATCGAGCCGCACGCCTTCGGACGCCGATCACCGACGGGGCGGCGGGCAAGCCCTGGGTGTTCCGGCCCAAAGATCTGGCCGGCTGGTGGTCGAATTATCACCGTGATCGCCTCGGCGGTGAGGAGGTGACGCAGCCGACTGCCTGGCAACCGGAGATGAAGCCGATCTGGTTCACCGAACTCGGCTGCCCGGCGGTAGACAAGGGGGCCAACCAGCCGAATGTCTTCATCGATCCGAAATCGGCCGAAAGTGCTGCCCCGCATTTTTCCAACTTGGCCCGATCCGACGCCATGCAGCGGCGCTTCCTGGAGGCGCATCACCGGCATTGGCAGGCGGAGGGGCAGGCTGCCGGCCCGGTTGACCCGAATCATGTCTTCGTCTGGACCTGGGACGCGCGCCCCTATCCTGCGTTCCCCGCCGATCTTTCCGCCTGGAGCGACGGCGGCAACTGGCGAAGTGGCCACTGGTTGAACGGCAGGCTGGGCGCGGCGACGCTGGCCGACACGATCGCTGCCGTCCTTGCGGATCATGGTTTTCACGATTTCGACGTGTCGGAGGTGAGCGGCGACCTCATCGGCTATGTGCAGGCGGAGGTGACCTCGGCGCGTGCCCTACTCGCGCCGCTGCTTGATGTCTTCCGGATCGACGTGATTGAGGAAGCGGGGCGGCTCAGGTTCCGGTCGCGCGGCGTTGCGAGCCTTCCGCCAGCCGTCATCGATGTGCTCGCCGATGTGGAGGATCAGCCGCTGTGGAGCGAGACCCGCGGCCATGACAGCGACTTCGCCGCCGAAGTGGTGATTGGCTCCTACAATCCGGCCTTGAACTACGAGCAGGCGAGCGCCCGGTCCCGGCGGACGAGGACGGCGAGCAACCGGGTTCTTGGCTATGACCTGCCGGCCGTTCTGGCCGAGGAAGCAGCGCTTTCCGCAGCGGAGGCTACCGTCCGCGACCAATGGGTGTCGCGACGGACGCTGAGCGTCGCGCTGTCCCCGGCGGATGTTGGCCTGCAGCCGGGCGATCCGATCACGTTGCCGCAGGTCGGCGGGACGTTTCTCGTTTCGCGCGTCGAGGAAGGGCCGGTGCGCCGGATCGAGGCGCGCCAGCATGCCACCGCCGCGCCTGCCGCACCCGTCCGGGAGACGCCGGGGCCGGGAGGTGGGGAGACCGGTTCGGACGCGTTTGCACCGATCCTCCATCTTCTCGACCTGCCGCGTTTCTCCTCCGGTCCGGGGGAGAGCTTCGCCCGGGCGGCGGGTCATGCGCGTCCCTGGCAACGGATCATGCTGTCCTCGTCGCCGACAACGGAGGGATATGGGCTGCGTGCAGTGCTCGACCGGCCGGCCCGGATCGGACGGCTCACGGCGCCGCTTGAGCCCGGCACTATCTCGGGGCGCTTCGACCACGGGTCGAGGGTTGAGCTCGACCTCTTCTTCGGCGGCCTGTCGTCCGCCTCGTTGGAAGCGGTTCTGGCGGGCGAGAACCGGCTGGCGGTGAAGGCAGCGAGCGGGACATGGGAGATCGTCAGTTTCCTTGAGGCGCAGGAAGTGGCGCCTGGACGCTGGCGGCTCGCAAGGCTGCTGCGCGGACTGTCAGGAACGGAGGACGCAATGTCCGAGGGCGCGCCGGCGGGGGCTCCGGTGGTGCTGCTGGACGAGGCGGCCGTTCCGCTCGGGCTTGCCGCAGAGGAACGTGGCCGCATGCTGAACTGGATTGCCGAAGGCAGCGGGTCCGCCGGCAGCCGTGTGGGGCCATTGCCTTTCCAGGGCGGGATCAGGGCGGAGACACCGCTCTCGCCCGTGCACCTGGGTGCCCGCCGACTGGCCAATGGCGACCTGCTGCTGTCTTGGATCCGTCGGGGCAGGGTGGAGGCGGACGACTGGGATGCCGCCGATATTCCGCTCGACGAGCCGGAGGAGCGCTACCGCGTCGACATTCTCGACGGTTCCACCGTGCGGCGTTCGGCGGAGGTAGTGGCGCCGCAACTTCTCTACAGCCTCGACCAGCAAACCACCGATTTCGGTCAGCCGCTGCCGGCGGTGACTATCCGCGTCCGCCAGCTGGGCCGGGCGGTGCCGCTCGGGGTTGCGGCGACCGCCGCCATTCAAACCTAGAAGGAGACAGAGCATGGACGGAATGAAGACCTGGTACCAGTCGAAAACGGTATGGGGCGCGCTGATCGCGGTTGCGGCTTCCATTGCACAGGTGGCGGGGGTGGATCTGGCTCCTGACGTGCAGAACGACATTGCCGACCTCGCGATCGCGCTCGGCGGTGCGCTGGGCGGTGCCTTGTCGATCTATGGACGCATCTCCGCCAGCACCGCCATTGGGCGGCGATGAACGCCATCGGCCCCGGGAAGGTTATCGAAACCTTTCCGGGCTCCCCCCTGTTTTTTACCCTTCCATAACCACAGGTCCACGACGTCTCCATAAGTGCGGACCCTTTCTCCAGATCCGGGGTTTGATGCCCGGACGAGAAAAGGGGGCTCGATGACGGAGCGGATGACAGCCTGGCTGGCCGAGGCTCGCGAGGCGCATAACTACCGGCGCATGTACGCCCTGGCACTCAAGATCCTGCGCGAAGCAGGCGCCGGACCTCTGGCACAGGCGGCGTCCTGCGTCGTCGTCTCCCTCTGCGACATCATCTATGATCCGGTGGCGGACGCATGGCGCCTGAAGCAGGCGCGGCGGTTCTTCCAGTGCCTTCTCGACCAGCTTACAGTGGAGGTGGAGGCCCTTCGGCAGGTGCCGTAACGCTGTGTGCGGCAGGCCCGGGTTCATCCCTTTCTTCGCATTCATTTGCCATTCAGGCGTGCTTGGTTACATAATCCATCACATGCATTGGATCTATTCGATCCGCCCTGACGATGGATAGCAACACGATGGCGCGACTGCCGATACCTGCGATGCTCATCGCCGGCCTTGCCGGTCTGACTGCCTTCGAGGCCCCGGCAGCGGGAGACTATTTCATCCTGGCCGCTGCCGATTGCGGCGCGGCAGCAAGCCGGGTGGTCAGCGAGACGGGCGGCCAGCTTCTATCGGCACAGCCATCCTCCGACGGCCAGACCTGCGTCGTCACCGTTCTTGTCCAGGGCAATGGCAATGAGAGGCCGCGCAAGGTAACAGTGCGGGTGCCGATGTAATGACAGGGGCGGCGATCCGCGATCGTCGCATAGGGTGGGGCAGTCCATGCGCATTCTCGTAGTTGAAGACGACGTCAATCTCAGCCGGCAGCTGACCGATGCGCTGAAGGAGGCGGGTTACGTCGTCGACCAGGCGTTCGACGGCGAAGAAGGACATTTCCTCGGCGACACGGAACCCTATGATGCCGCCATCCTCGACATTGGCCTGCCCGTCATGGACGGAATAAGCGTAGTGGAGAAGTGGCGCACGGACGGCCGGCGGATGCCGGTCCTGATGCTCACGGCGCGCGATCGCTGGAGCGATAAGGTGGCCGGCATCGATGCGGGCGCCGACGACTACGTTGCCAAGCCCTTCCATGTGGAGGAAGTGCTGGCCCGCGTGCGCGCCCTCATTCGCCGCGCCGCCGGACACGCGTCCTCCGAACTTATCTGCGGGCCGGTCCGTCTCGACACCAAGGCGTCGAAGGCGAGCGTCGACGGCATGCCGCTGAAACTCACCTCCCACGAGTTCCGGCTGCTCTCCTACCTGATGCATCACATGGGCCAGGTGGTGTCGCGCACGGAACTCGTCGAGCACATGTATGATCAGGATTTCGACCGCGACTCCAACACCATCGAGGTGTTCATCGGGCGGCTGAGGAAGAAGCTCGGCGTGGACCTGATCGAGACGGTGCGCGGCCTCGGCTACAGGATGCAAGCCCCGACCGACGTCAGCTGACGCCATGACCGGGCCGAGATCCCTTACCGCCCGCGTTCTCCTTCTCGCCACCCTCTGGTCCGGACTGGCCCTGGTGGTGATCGCGCTCGTGATTTCCGCCCTCTACCGTCAGTCGGCGGAACGAGCCTTCACCGACCTCTTGCGGGCGCAACTCTACAACGTCATCAATTCGGTTTCGATCGGCGAAGGCAACAACCTCGCCGGCAACCCGCAACTGGGCGACCTGCGTTATTCGCAGCCGGAAACCGGCTGGTACTGGATCATCGAACCGCTGGGGACCTTCGCCGCCGCGCCGCTTTCCTCGCCCTCGCTGGGCGTCTCGAAGATTGCCGTACCGAGCATCTTGAACGTTCCCTTCAACAACCGCTATGAGCGCTTCTATCCTGTGGTCGACGCCTTCGGAAACAATGTGCTGGTGGCCGAGACGGAGGTCGTGCTCGACAGCCAGGGGCGGGCGGCACGCTTCCGCGTTGCCGGCAACCTCGATGCGATGGAAGAGGACATCGCCACCTTCAACCGCAGTCTCTACATCGCACTTGTGGTCTTCGGTCTCGGCAGCCTTGTCGTCAATGGCGGCGCCATCCTCTTCGGCCTGCAGCCGCTCGACAGGGCACGCCGCGCACTGGAAAGGATTCGCCGTGGCGACGCGGAGCGTCTCGAAGGGGAGTTTCCGCGCGAGGTCCTGCCGCTCGTCAACGAGATCAATGCGCTGATCGAGAGCAACCGCCGCATCGTCGACCGTGCCCGCATGCAGGTAGGCAACCTCGCCCATTCGCTGAAGACCCCGCTTGCGGTCCTGCTGAACGAAGCCCGCTCGCTCGAGGCCACGCAGGGCGAACTGATGAGGTCACAGGCGGAAGCCATGCAGGCGCAGGTGCAATCCTATCTCAACCGGGCGCGCATTGCAGCACAGCGCGAATCCGTGCTGGTTCGCACGGAGGTCGAGCCCGTGCTGGAGAGGCTCGTCCGCGTGATGCGCCGCCTCAACCCGGAGAGGGAATTCAGCCTTTCGGTCTCTCCTGGCGCTGTTCTCGCGATGGAGCAGCAGGATGTCGAGGAGACAGTCGGCAATCTCCTGGAGAATGCCGCACGCTTCTGCCGGACCGGCGTCTGGCTCAGTGTCGCAGCGGCAGCCGGACCTCCGGCCGGCGAACCGGCAGACACGATCCGTCGGACATGGCTGGAAGTGGTGGTCGAGGACGATGGACCGGGACTGGAACCCGGCCAGCTCGGCGAGGCGATGAAGCGTGGCCGCCGCTTCGACGAGAGCCGGCCCGGTGCGGGCCTGGGGCTCTCAATCGTGAGTGAGATCGCCGGCGAATACCAGGGCAGCTTCGGGCTTCAACGCAGCGAAAAGGGTGGCCTGCGCGCAACACTTCTGTTGCCGTCGGTAACGAAGGATGTTGCCTGACGCGGACAAAGGCTCCATATCCCCTTGGCGGGTCCCGGCGAGCATCGCCGCCCTGGCTCGATGCGGGAAATACTCCAACCGGTGCTGAACACATGCGTCTCAGAAGTTTGCAGATTGGTGCGACGTTCCTTGCTCTGGCAGTCATTGCCGGATGTTCGACGACATCCGGAAGCGGCGGCAGCCTGCTTCCCGCCAGGTCCTCGGGTTCGACGCCCTATATCGCTGCATTGCAGGGCGGCATCGTCAGCCGCAGCGGCGTTGAGATCAGCAATAGCGACAGGGCAAGAGCACTGGAAGCCGAATATCGCGCACTGGAAGCGGCGGCGGTCGGTCAGCCGGTCACCTGGAGCGGCAGGGATGTCAGCGGACAGGTTGTCGCGGCTGCTCCCTACCAGGTCGGTTCGCAGAACTGCCGGCAGTACAAGCACACGCTGACTGCCAGCGGACGGCAGGCGATTGCACGCGGTGCGGCCTGCCGAAACAAGGACGGCAGCTGGACCCCGCTCATCTGACAATTTGACATAAGTCATGGCCGGAATCGCGCTACGGGTGCATCTGGGGCACAAGCAACTTGCGGCCAAACGCCTCAAATCCGCGTCATGACCGGCTTTGCCGTTGGAAAGGCAGCCCGGTTCCAGTATTTGGACCATTATGTTCTTGTGGATCATCCTCGCCGTCCTGACCGCCGCCGTCGCGGCCGTCCTGCTCGTCACCCTGGCGCGCGGCGCCAAATCCGAGATTCCCGATCGCGCCGGAGAGATCGCCGTCTATAGAGACCAGATGGCCGAACTCGAGCGCGATCGCGAGCAGGGCCTGATCTCTGCGGAAGAGGCCGAGTATGCCAAGGCCGAGATCGGCCGCCGGCTGTTGTCGGCTGCCGGCGAGGCGGACAGCCAGAGCGAAGCTCCCGCCGGCCGTACCGGCTTGACCGCAACAGGCGTAGCGGTGACCCTTCTCGTCCCCGCTGTCGGACTGTCCCTCTACCTGTTGCTCGGTAATCCGCAGCTCCCGGACCAGCCGCTTGCCGCCCGACTTGAAAATCCCGGCCAGAACATGGCCTTGCTGGTCGCCAAGGCCGAGCGGCACCTGGCCGATAACCCGAACGACGGTGCGGGCTGGGACCTGCTGGCGCCGATCTACTTCAAGGCCATGCGGCTGGGCGATGCGGAACTCGCATTCCGCAATGCCATGCGGCTGCTCGGGACCAATCCGGAGCGGCTTGACGGGCTGGGGGAAACCCTCGTTGCCGCCAATGACGGCATCGTCACCGAGGATGCGCGGCTCGCCTTCGAGGAAAGCCTGCGCCTTCAGCCGGACAATCCCCGCGCCCGCTTCTATGTCGGTCTCGGCCTGGAGCAGGCCGGCCGCCGCGACGAGGCACGCGCGGCCTTCGAGGCGATTGCCAAGGCTTCGCCGCCCGACGCGCCGTGGATGGACCTGATCCGGCAGCATATCGCGGCGACCGGCGGTACGCCCCCGCAGGCGGCGGAAGCGACGAACGGGCCATCCGCGGACGACATGGCTGCGGCGGGCCAGATGTCCGAAGGCGATCGCCAGGACATGATCCGCGGCATGGTGGAGAGCCTCGCGGCCCGCCTGCAGGACGATCCGAACAACCTGGAAGGCTGGCTCCGACTGGTGCGCTCCTATTCCGTGCTCGGCGACAAAGAAAAGGCCGAGGAAGCGCTTAAGACCGGCCTGAAGACATTCCCGGCGGAAGGCAGCGAGGGGCAGCAACTGATTGCGCTTGCCCGCGAGGTTGGCCTGGCCGTCGAAGGAGCGACGCAATGACACGCAAACAGAAACGTCTCACCATCATCGCCGGCGGCATGAGCTTCATCCTCGCCGCGGTCCTCCTGGTCATGTTCGCCTTCAGCCAGTCGGTCGCCTATTTCTACATGCCGGCAGATCTCGCCACCACGGAAGTTTCTCCGGGCACGCGCATCCGCCTTGGCGGCCTGGTGGCCGAGGGATCGGTCAAGCGTGGTGAGGGTTCGACCGTGAGCTTCTCGGTAACCGACGGCTCGAACACGGTGCCGGTCAGCTATACGGGCATCCTGCCCGACCTGTTCCGCGAGGGGCAGGGCGTGGTGACCGAAGGCGCGTTCGACGCTGCGACCCACTCCTTCGTTGCGGATTCGGTGCTGGCCAAGCATGATGAGAACTACATGCCGAAGGAAGTGGCCGACCGCCTGAAGGAGCAGGGGGTCTGGCAGCACGGCGGGGAGGCGGCGACGCAATGATCATCGAAGTCGGACATTATGCGCTCGTCCTTGCGCTCGCCACCGCGCTGATCGTGTCGATCCTGCCGTTGATCGGCGCGCGCCGCAACGACGCGGCGATGATGGGGCTGGCGCCGGTCGGTTCGATCCTGATGTTCCTGCTGGTGCTGTTTGCCTTCGCGGCGCTGACCTGGGCTTATGTCGTCTCGGATTTCTCTGTGAAGAACGTCTTCGAGAACTCCCATTCGATGAAACCGATGATCTACAAGTTCTCCGGCGTCTGGGGCAACCACGAAGGCTCGATGCTGCTCTGGCTGCTAATCCTGGTCTTCTTCAGCGCACTCGTCGCCTTCTTCGGCCGCAACCTCCCCGACACGCTGCATGCGAATGTGCTTGCGGTGCAGGCCTGGATTACCACCGCCTTCACGCTTTTCATCCTGCTGACCTCGAACCCATTCGCGCGCCTCAATCCCGCACCTGCCGAAGGCCAGGACCTCAACCCGATCCTCCAGGACCCGGGGCTGGCAGTGCATCCGCCGCTCCTCTATCTCGGCTATGTCGGCTTTTCCGTCTGCTTCTCCTTCGCCGTTGCGGCCCTGATCGACGGCCGTATCGATGCGGCCTGGGCGCGCTGGGTGCGTCCGTGGACGCTGGCTGCATGGACCTTCCTGACGGCCGGCATCGCGATGGGCTCCTACTGGGCCTATTACGAGCTCGGCTGGGGCGGCTGGTGGTTCTGGGACCCGGTCGAAAACGCCTCCTTCATGCCCTGGCTCGCCGGGACCGCACTCCTCCACTCAGCGCTCGTGATGGAGAAGCGCGAGGCGCTGAAGATCTGGACCGTGCTGCTGGCCATCATGACCTTCTCGCTGTCGCTGCTCGGCACCTTCCTCGTCCGTTCCGGCGTGCTGACCTCCGTCCATGCCTTCGCCACCGACCCTTCGCGCGGCATCTTCATCCTGGCAATCCTCATGCTGTTCATCGGCGGCGCCTTTGCGCTCTTTGCCTGGCGGGCGCCGATGCTGAAGTCGGGAGGCCTGTTTGCGCCTATCTCCCGCGAAGGTTCGCTCGTCCTCAACAACCTGATCCTGACGGTTGCCACGGCGACGGTCCTGATCGGAACGCTCTATCCGCTGGTTCTGGAAACGCTGACCGGGGAGAAGATCTCGGTCGGAGCGCCTTTCTTCAACATGACCTTCGGGCTGCTGATGATCCCGCTGCTGATCGCCGTTCCCTTCGGGCCGATGCTCGCCTGGAAGCGGGGCGACCTGCTCGCCGCGCTGCAGCGCCTCTACGTTGTCGCCGGACTGGCGCTGGTGGCGGGCCTGACCCTCTACTACATCGAGAACGGCGGCCCGGTGATGGCTGTCTTCGGCCTCGCCATCGCCTTCTGGGGCATGTTCGGGGCGCTCGCTGATCTGTGGCACAGGGCGAATTTCGGCAAGCTTCCGTTCAACGTCGCATGGCGTCGGCTGGTCGGCCTGCCGCGGTCAGCTTTCGGGACGGCGCTGGCGCATTTCGGCCTCGGCGTGACCGTCCTAGGCATCGTCATGGTGACGACCTACGAAACGGAAACGGTTGTCGAGATGAAGCAGGGGATGACGGCGGAAGCCGGCGGCTACTCGCTTGTCTTCGACGGCATGCGCGAGGCGGTCGGTCCGAACTATACCGAGGAACAGGGACACTTCACCATCAGCCAAGGAGGCGTGGTGGTGGCAGATACGTGGTCGTCGAAGCGGCTCTACACCGCAAGGCGCATGCCGACGACGGAAGCCGGTATCGTCACCTTCGGATTCAGCCAGCTCTACGTCTCGCTGGGCGACCCGATCGCCGGTGGCGGCATGGTGGTGCGCATCTGGTGGAAGCCCTTCATCCTCTGCATCTGGGGTGGATCGCTGATCATGATGATCGGCGGCTTCGTCTCGCTCTCCGACCGGCGGCTGCGGGTGGGCGCCCCGACACGCCGCGCCCGTGCCGTCCGCCCGGCGATGGAGGCGGCGGAATGATCCGCAAGCTTCTCCTCGTCCTCCTCATCCTGCTCGCACCGCTTCCGGCGCTCGCGGTCAATCCCGACGAGATCCTCGCCGATCCCGTGCTCGAGGAGCGGGCGAGGAACCTCTCGGTGAACCTGCGTTGCATGGTCTGCCAGAACCAGTCGATCGACGATTCCAATGCGGAACTGGCCCGGGACCTCAGGGTCCTGGTGCGCGAACGGCTGCAGCAGGGTGACACGGACGAGGAGGTGATCGACTACGTCGTCTCCCGCTATGGCGAGTTCGTGCTGCTGAAGCCGCGTTTTTCCCTCCGCACCATGCTTCTTTGGGCCGCTCCGGCTTTGCTGCTCGGCATTGGCGCGATCGTGCTCGTGCTGATGGCCCGCGGTCGCCTTCGGGCACGCGCGCCGGCTCCTCTTTCGGCCGAGGAAGAGGCCCGTATCGACGAGCTTCTCGACAGGCGCTGAGCGGCCCCAACATTACGAAGTTTTCATCCGCCTGACACCTGCAGTTAAGGTGAGCCTTCCTATATCTCTTCGCATCCACCGCCTTCCGGGCGCCTCCCGGAACCAGACACAGTGAAGAGAAGAAGGTACTCACAATGCTCAACAGCAAATTCGGACGCCCCTCGCTGAAGACCGTGCTGAAGACCTCGACGGTCGCCGGGCTGACCGCGGTGATGCTGTCGACCGGCATCCCCGGACAGGTCATCGAGTCGTTCGCCGATCCCGTCAAGGTTCAGGCGCCACAGGCTCCCAGCTTCGCCGACGTCGTCTCCGCCGTCTCGCCGGCCGTCGTATCGGTGCGCGTCCAGTCGGAAACCCAGGCGGCCAGCGACAACAGCAATTTCTCCTTCAACTTCGGCGGCCAGGGCTTTGAGGACCTGCCGGACGATCACCCGTTGAAGCGGTTCTTCCGCGATTTCGGTGGCCCGCAGTTCCGCGGGGGTCCCGACAGCGACCGCAGCGAGCGCAACGGTCCGCGTCGCCTGCGCCCGACCTCCCAGGGCTCCGGCTTCTTCATCTCCGAGGACGGCTACCTCGTCACCAACAACCACGTCATCGCCGACGGTGCCGCCTATACGGTGGTACTGGATGACGGCACGGAACTCGACGCCAAGCTGATCGGCTCCGACAGCCGCACCGACCTTGCGGTGCTGAAGGTCGATGCCAGTCGCGAATTCACCTATGTCAACTTCGCGGACGACACGAAGGTGCGCGTCGGTGACTGGGTCGTGGCGGTCGGCAACCCGTTCGGCCTCGGCGGTTCTGTGACGGCGGGCATCATCTCGGCCCGCGGACGTGACATCGGCTCCGGTCCCTATGACGACTACATCCAGATCGATGCGGCCGTGAACCGCGGCAATTCCGGCGGTCCTGCCTTCAATCTCGAGGGTGAGGTCATCGGCATCAATACGGCGATCTTCTCGCCTTCGGGCGGCAATGTCGGCATCGCCTTCGCCATTCCCGCTTCGGTTGCCCGCGACGTGGTGACGGAGCTGATGAAGGACGGCAAGGTCGAGCGTGGCTGGCTCGGGGTGCAGATCCAGCCGGTCAACAAGGACATCGCCGAATCGCTTGGTCTCTCTGAGGCGCAGGGTGCCCTCGTCGTTGCCCCGCAGGAAGGTTCGCCTGGCCAGAAGGCCGGCATCAAGGAAGGCGACGTGATCACCGCCCTCAATGGCGATCCGATCAAGGATGCTCGTGACCTTGCCCGCAAGGTTGCCGCCATGAATCCGAACGCGAAGGTCGATATTGCCATCTGGCGTGACGGCAAGTCCCAGAACCTCGAAGTGACACTGGGCAACCTGGCGAGCGAGCAATCCGCAAGCGCCGATACGGAGACATCGGAAGCTCCCGCTCCTTCGACGGAGCAGGCGCTTGCGAGCCTCGGCATCACGGTAGCGCCCGCCGAGGACGGCGCGGGTCTCTCGGTGGTCGAAGTCGATCCGGATTCGGAAGCGGCAGGTCGCGGCCTGCGTGCCGGCGAGAAGATCGTCTCGGTCAACAACCAGTCGGTAAAGACTGCGGGCGACATCGAGAAGGTCATCGAGCAGGCCCGCAACGATGGGCGCAGCCGCGCGCTGTTCCAGGTTGAGTCCGATCGTGGCAGCCGCTTCATCGCGCTCCCGATCAACGAAGGCTGATCTTCCCAATCGGCATCAGGAGGGGGCGCCGCCGGTCACGTCGGCGCCCCTTTTTCATTCCTCCGCCGGTCTGCAGTTGAAGGAGCGAAGATGGACGCCCCCGCCCGCCACGCCGATACCCGTGAATCCGATGGTGCAATCGGCGCTGCCGACGCTATGGTGCCGCACATGAAGATTCTGGTGATTGAAGACGACCTCGAAGCGGCCGCCTACATGACGAAGGCCTTCCGCGAGGCGGGCATCGTCGTCGACCATGCAAGTGACGGCGAGAGCGGCCTCTTCATGGGCAGCGAGAACAGCTATGACGTGATGGTCATCGACCGCATGCTGCCGCGCCGCGACGGCCTGTCGGTGATCAGCGAATTGCGCAAGCGTGGCGTCGAGACGCCGGTGCTGATCCTCTCCGCCCTCGGCCAGGTGGATGACCGGGTGACCGGCCTGAGAGCCGGTGGCGACGACTACCTGCCCAAGCCCTATGCCTTCTCCGAACTCCTGGCACGCGTGGAAGTGCTCGGCCGCCGCAAGGGCAAGCCGGAGCAGGACATGGTCTATCGCGTCGGCGACCTGGAACTCGACCGGCTGTCGCATGAGGTGAAGCGCGCCGGCAGGGATATCCTGCTGCAACCGCGCGAATTCCGGCTTCTCGAATACCTGATGAAGAATGCCGGGCAGGTGGTGACCCGCACCATGCTGCTGGAACATGTCTGGGACTATCACTTCGATCCGCAGACCAATGTGATCGACGTGCATGTGTCGCGGCTCCGCTCGAAGATCGAGAAGGACTTCGACAGGCCGCTCCTGAAGACGATCCGCGGCGCAGGCTACATGATCAAGGATGAGGCGTGAGCCCGTGCTGACCCGGCTTCGTCTCATGTTCCGTTCGACGGCCGTGCGGCTGTCGGCGCTTTACATCCTGCTTTTCGCGATCTGCGCCGCATTCCTCGTCGTCTACGTGACGGCGATGTCGGAGCGGATTCTGGCGCAGCAGACGAGGGAAAACCTGGTCCAGGAGGTGGCCGACATACAACGTTCCTACGAGCGCGGCGGACTGAACGGCATGCTGCGGCTCATGGAGCGGCGGGCGCGTCAGCCGGGCGCCAATCTCTACGTCGTCGCCGGGCCGAACGGCGAAATCCTCGCCGGCAACGTCGCCTCGCTGCAGCCGGGGGTGCTCGACGAGCAGGGCTGGACCCGCTTTCCCTTCGCCTACAAGCCCTTCTCCGAAGCGGGCGCGGAGCGCGAGCACATGGCAATCGCCAATGTCGTGGTGATGGAGAACGGCCTGCGGGTGATGGTCGGCCGGGATCTCGGCGAACCGGGCCGGTTCCGCGGCATTGTCCGCCGCGCGCTGATGCTGGCGCTGACGATCATGGGGATCGGTGCGCTTTTCATCTGGTTCGGGATCGGCCGCAATGCGCTGAAGCGGATCGACCGCATGTCGGCGGCAAGCCAGAAGATCATGGCCGGCGATCTTTCGCAGCGTTTGCCGGTCGGCCGCTCGGGCGATGAATTCGATCGGCTGTCGGAATCGCTGAACGCGATGCTGGGCCGCATCGAGAAGCTGAACGAGGGCTTGCGGCAGGTCTCCGACAATATCGCCCACGACCTCAAGACGCCGCTGACGAGACTGCGCAACAAGGCGGCGGATGCCCTGGGAGACGAGGAACCGGAAAGCCGCCGCGTGGCATTGGAAGGCATCATAGCGGAATCCGACCAGTTGATCCGAACCTTCAACGCACTGCTGATGATCTCCCGCGTCGAGGCGGGATCGATCGCCGCCGAGATGAGCGAGGTGGACCTGTCCGCCATCTCCGCAGACAGCTGCGAACTCTACGAGCCCGTCGCCGAAGAAGCGGGCCTGAAGCTGGAAACCGCTATCGAACCGGGCGTGAGGGTCAAGGGAAATCGGGAACTGATCGGCCAGGCGATCTTCAACCTGCTCGACAATGCCATCAAGTATGGTGGCGAGGGGAAGGCGGCAGGCGAGATCCGGCTGGTGCTGAGGCTCGAGGATGGCTCGCCGCGGCTTTCGGTCTGCGACAGCGGCCCCGGCGTGCCGGAGGACAAGCGCCATGAGGTGACGAAGCGCTTCGTACGCCTCGACGCCAGCCGATCGAAACCCGGCACAGGGCTCGGGCTTTCGCTGGTGGAGGCGGTGATGGACCTGCATGGCGGATCGCTCAGGCTCTCTGCGACCCATCCTGAGAGGGAGAATGCGCCGGGGTTGACGGCCACCATGGTATTCCCTCCCTTCAGGCCCTAAGAAGAGGGTCGTCGAGGGAGGACGCCGTGGGAGAGACTGCAACTTATCTGAAGGACGTCGCCGCAGAGGTCATCCGGCCGCAGAGCCAGACCGAGGCGAAGACCGTCACGTCGCAATTGAAGGACCTTGCGAAGCAGGAGGCGGCGCTGGCGGAGATAATTGCCAGTGATGGCGCGCTGAAAGCGTTCCTCGTCGCGGCACTCTCACTCTCGCCCTATCTTCGTGAGGCCGCATCGGTCTCCCCGCATCTGCTGACGACTGCGGTGACGGAGCCTCTGGAGCCGACGCTGGAGCGGCTGGTTGCGGAAGCTCGCGACTGCTGGAAGCCGAGGGAGGGCAGGGTCCCGTCTGAAGCGGAGGTGATGACGGCACTTCGGACGCTGAAGCGGAGCGTCTCCTTCCTGGTGGCGCTGGCGGATCTCGCCAGGCTCTTCACCGCCCGCGACACGACCCGCTGGCTGACGCTCCTGGCGGATGCAGCGGTGGCGGCCGCGATCGACCACCTGCTGCTCGGCGGCCACGAGAGCGGCAAGCTGGCCTTGAAGGACCCAAAGCATCCGAGCGCGGGTTCCGGGTTGATCGTGCTCGGCATGGGCAAGCTCGGCGGCTACGAGCTCAACTATTCCTCCGATATCGACCTCGTCATCTTCTTCGACCCGGAAAGCGGCATCCTGCCGGACCCGCTGGACGGTTCGGAAATCTATGCCCGAATGATGCGCCGGCTGGTGCGCATCCTGCAGGAGCGCACCGCCGACGGTTATGTCTTCCGCACCGATCTTCGCCTGCGCCCCGACCCGGGCTCGACGCCCCTTGCCGTGCCGGTGGAGGCAGGGCTGCTCTACTATGAGAGCCGCGGCCAGAACTGGGAACGCGCCGCCTTCATCAAGGCGCGCGCCATGGCGGGCGACCTGGAGGCCGGCGAATGGTTCCTGCGCCAGCTGGTGCCCTTCGTCTTCCGCAAATATCTCGACTATGCGGCGATTGCCGATATCCATTCCATCAAGCGCCAGATCCACGTCCACAAGGGTCACGGCGCGATCGCCGTTAAGGGGCATGACGTCAAGCTCGGCCGCGGCGGCATTCGCGAGATCGAATTCTTCGCCCAGACCCAGCAGCTGATTGCCGGCGGCCGCATGCCGCCGCTGAGGACCCGGCAGACCGAGGTCGCGCTGGAGATGCTGGCGGAGGCGAACTGGATCACCCCGGCAATCGCTGCCGAACTGACCGAAGCCTACTGGTTCCTGCGCGACGTCGAGCATCGCATCCAGATGGTGCGCGACGAGCAGGCGCACCGCCTGCCGGATAGCGAGGCAGAGCTGAAGCGCATCGCCTACATGCTGGGCTTTGCCGATACGGCGGCCTTCTCGGCAAGGCTGGAGACGGTGCTGCGGACGGTCGAGAAGCGCTATGCGCGGCTGTTCGAGCAGGAAACCAAGCTCTCTGGCGTCGAGGGAAATCTCGTCTTCACCGGCCAGCAGGACGATCCGGAGACGCTGAAGACGCTTGCCTCGCTCGGCTTCGAGCGGCCCGCGGACATCTCCCGCGTCATCCGCACCTGGCATTATGGCCGTTATCGCGCCACCCAATCGGTGGAGGCGCGCGAGCGGCTGACGGAGCTGACACCGGATCTCCTGAAGGCGTTCGGGGAAAGCAGCCGCGCCGACGAGGCGCTGCTTCGCTTCGACAGCTTCCTCTCCGGCCTGCCCGCCGGCATCCAGCTCTTTTCCCTGATCGGCAACAATCCGGCGCTGCTCTCGCTGATCGTCACCGTCATGTCCTCGGCGCCGCGGCTGGCGGACATCATCTCGTCGCGCCCGCATGTCTTCGACGGCATGCTCGATCCCGGCCTGATGGCGGAACTGCCGACGCGAGAATATCTTTCCGAACGCCTGCGCACCTTTTTGACGGCAGCCCGCCACTACGAGGAACAGCTGGACCGGCTGCGGATATTCGCGGCCGAGCAGCGCTTCCTGATCGGCATCCGCCTGCTCACCGGGGCGATTGACGGCATTCAGGCGGGGCGGACCTTCACCGATCTCGCCGACCTGCTGATCGAGCAGGCGCTGCTTGCTGTGGAGCGCGAGATCGAGGCGGCGCATGGCCGCTATCCGGGCGGCCGGGTGGCGCTGATGGGCATGGGCAAGCTCGGCAGCTTCGAGCTGACGGCAGCCTCCGACGTCGACCTGATCCTGCTCTACGACTACGACGACGAGGCCGGGGAATCCGACGGAGCAAAGCCGCTCGACAGCAGCCGGTACTTCACACGTCTCACACAGCGCCTGATCGCGGCGCTCTCGGCACCCATGGCCGAGGGCGTGCTCTTCGAGGTGGACATGCGGCTGAGGCCGTCCGGCAACAAGGGACCGGTCGCAACCCGTATCCGGACCTTCCGGAAGTATCAGCAGGAGGAAGCCTGGACCTGGGAGCACATGGCGCTCACCCGGGCCCGCATGGTTTGCGGCGATCGCGGACTGGTGGACGAAGCCTGCGCTGTCGTCGCCGAAACGCTCTCGCGGCAACGTGACGAACAGAAGATCGCGACGGATGTGCGCGAAATGCGCGACCTGATCGAACAGGAAAAGCCGCCGCGCGACATCTGGGACCTGAAGCTGATCCCCGGCGGGCTCATCGATATCGAATTCATCGCCCAGTACCTGCGGCTGGTTGCACCGGCTCGCGGGTTGACGATCGACACCAACGGGATGAGCACGATGCAGGCGCTGGAGGCACTCGGCAACGAGATGCTGCCGCCCGACGACCTGGCGACGGTACGAGAGGCGCTTCGCCTCTTTACCGAACTCTCGCAGATCATCCGGCTCTGCATCGACGGGCCATTCTCCCCAAAGGAGGCGCCTGCCGGACTGGTGGAGCGGGTTTCGAGGGCAGGGAACTGCCCCGATATCCGGACGCTGGAGGGAGAGGTGAAGCGGCTGTCGAAGGCGGTTCGCGGGATCTTCCGCAAGCTCGTCAGCTGATCGCCGGGCGGGGGACTGCGAAAGTCGCGCATTCCGGAACGCTGAGCGACACCACCGTGCCCTTGCCGACGCAGGATCGGATCCGCATGCTGCCGCCGTGCAGGGCGACCAGGGAGCGGGAGATCGCCAGCCCCAGCCCCGAACCGCCCTTGCTCTTGGCATACTGGCTCTGCACCTGCTCGAAGGGCTGGCCGATCTTTGCAAGTGCCGTCTTCGGGATGCCGATGCCGGTATCGGCGATCGTCAGCAGGAAGCCGGATTCGGAACGGCGGGCTCTCACGATGATCCTGCCGCCCTCGTCGGTGAATTTCACCGCGTTGGAGAGCAGGTTCAGCATAACCTGCTTCATGGCACGGCGATCGCCGACCATTTCAAGATCGTCCGAGAGGCACTGCTCGATCGTGATCTTCTTCTCCTGGGCGGAGATCGCGGTGAGGCGAAGGCTCTCTTCGATGAGCGGCACGAGGTCAATCGCCTCGCACTGGATCTTCATGTGGCCGGCCTCGATCTTCGACATGTCGAGGATATCGCTGATCAGGTTGAGCAAGTGCTTGCCGCTGTCATGGATGTCGCGGGCATATTCGCTGTACTTCGGCGAGCCGACCGGCCCGAACATCTCGTTGACGAGGATTTCCGAGAATCCAAGGATGGCGTTGAGCGGCGTGCGCAGCTCGTGGCTCATGTTGGCAAGGAACTCGGACTTGGCCTTGTTGGCCGCCTGGGCGCGCTCCTTCTCCGCCTGATAATTGGCATTGGCGATCGACAGCTCTTCCTTCTGCTTCTCCAGCTTCTTCTGCGAGGCAGAAAGGTCGCCGACCGTCGCCATCAGGCGGCGTTCGGAATCGCGCAAACGGTCCTGCTGGCGCTTCATGAGGGTGATGTCGGTGCCGACCGAGACCATGCCACCGTCGCGGGTACGACGCTCGTTGATCTGCAGCCAGCGATCGTCGGCAAGCTGAACTTCCGTCGTGCGCGACAGCCCGTTCTGGTCCGCATCGGCAATTCGCCGCTCGATCACCGGTCGCGCTGCGGCGGCCTTGACGACGGAGCGTTCGGTGCCGGGAACCAGCACCTTGTCCGGAAGCCCGTAGGCCTGCTGGAAGTGGGCATTGCACATCACCAGCCGGTCGTTCTTGTCCCAAAGCACGAAGGCCTCCGAGGTGCATTCGATGGCATCGGCCAGCCGCTGGTCGGCCTCCGCATAACGCTGTGCCAGCCGGTGCTGTTCGGTCACGTCCATGGCAATGCCGATCACATGGGTGCGGCCGGCGGCGGTCCGCACCACCTGCGCGCGGGCGCGCATCCAGACATAGTGGCCGGCGGCATGGCGCATGCGGAAGATCTGGTCGACCTGCTTGGCATTGCCGCGGCTGATGGCGCGTGCGAGCGCATAGAGATTGCCGTCGGTCGGATGCATCATCCGCGCCGCATCCGCAAAGGACATGACATTGCCAGCGGGCGGATAGCCGAGCATTTCATACATGGAACCGGACCAGAACAGCCGGCGGTTGGCGACGTCGAAATCCCACAGACCACAGCGCCCGCGCGACAGCGCGGTCTCGATGCGCAGATTGGCCTCGAGGAAGGTCTCGTCCGCCTCCCGCGCGCGCTTCACCTGCATGTAATAGGCATAGAGGATGACCAGCAGGATCACGGAGATGCAGGTGAACAGTGTCACGTTGAGCGACACTTCGTGCCGCCAGAAATACTGTATCGGAGCAAGCGAACGGGCCACGACGATGAGCGCGCCATTGTCGCCAAGCGGCTGGATCGCCGCATAGTGTGCGTCCTCGCCTATGGTGGTCTCGATCAGGCCTGATCCGACGAACCGGCGCTGGGCCGCGGTTTCTGGAAGAAGTGACGTCAGCTGGCGCCCGACATAGGAGCCGGCGGCAATACCGCCGAAAATCTTACCGGAGGGATCGACCAGGAGAAGGAAGGCGTCGGGATGAAGACGGTCGGCGGGCAGGAATTTCGCCAGCTGCGCCTCGGCAGCCGCGCGGTCGCCGGCGCTCAGCGCGGCGTCGTGTCCGGCAAAGGCCGCGACGGCAGTAGCGGCAACCAGTGCCGTTGCGTCCCGCGCCCCTTCCTGAAGCCGCTCGTATTCGGAGACCAGGCCGAGGCTGCGCGAGGTTGCGACCACCGCCAGGAAGGCGAGGATGAGGAGCGGGATAGAGCGCTTCAGGACCAGTTCGACGCGCGGCATCTGACGCGATATCGGCGTCACCGTCAGGTTGGGCCGGCCCGAGAAGAGCCGGGATGCCCCATCACGCCCCGGAATCTTGAGACGCAACCATCCATCGCCGGCGGTGTCCCGCCGCACGTCCGCCATCGTTTTCATAAGTCCCCTCATGGAAATCCGGCGCGCCGCTCGCCCGAATCTGACCTAATGAATCACGAGTGATTCGCCGTGTCCAGAGGTTGTTTAAGACATTTTTAAATCTTGGATTCGGCCGGATTCTCCGGCAGAATCAGAGGTTGTAGAGGGGAGAGGTTCAACCCTTCAGCATGCGGTCAACGATGTCGCGGACATCGCTGGAAAGCTGGACGCTGCGGTCGATTGTCAAGAGAGCCGCCCGGGCGTGGTCGGCCCGCACTGGCTCCAGGGACCGCCATGAACGCATGGATGTGAGGAGGCGAGCCGCGAGCTGCGGGTTCTTCGGGTCGATTGCGAGGATCCGCTCCGCCAGGAACCGGTAGCCCTCGCCATCGGCCCGGTTGAATCCGGTCGGGTTGGAGAACGCGAAGCTGCCGACGAGCGCGCGCACGCGGTTCGGATTGCTGGCGACGAAGTGACGATTTTCCATCAGCGCCTTTACCCGATCGAGCGCGCCGGCGCCCGGTATGGTCGCCTGCACCGAAAGCCACTTGTCGATGACGAGCGGGTTGTCGTCGAAGCGCGTCACGAATGCGCCAAGCGCGGCGTCGGCCTCCTCAGCGTCTGGGAAACGGTGGGCCAGCACGGACAATGCCTGCACGAGATCCGTCATGTTGTCGGCCGATGCGAAGGCCTCGGCTGCCCGGACCGGCGACTGTTCGGCATAGGTCAGGTAGCCGAGTGCGCTGTTGCGAAGCGCGCGTCTGCCGGCGCTCGCAGAGTCGGGGCTGAAGCCGGCACCGTTCTCCATCGTGTCGAAGAGGTGCTGGAACACCGGTCTTCCGGCCTCGGCGACTGCGGTCAGGACGGTGGTGCGAGCCGTATGGATGGCGTCCGGATCATTGTTGCTGCCGAGTTCGCGGGCGATATCCGCCTCGCTCGGCAGCGCCAGGACCTGGGCCCTGAAGGCAGGCTCCAGCGCGTCGTTTCCGACAATCTCGATCAGCGCGGATATAACGGCCGGCGGGCAGGTGACCGTGCCGCCGTCGCGAACATCGCGGGCACCCTCCATGAGTACGGGGAGGATCAGGTCGTTCAGCGCCTGCCAGCGGGCGAAGAGATCGCTGTCGTGGCGTGCGATATGGACCAGATCATCGTTACTGCGGTCGAGATGCAGGTTGATCGGCGCCGAGAAGCCACGGTTGAGCGACAGGACCGGCCGCGAGGAGATGCCCGAAAAGGTGAAGGTCTGCTTGCGTTCGGTCAGGTGCAGTACGTCGCCGGTCACTTCACCGCCTGCCACGGCGGTGGGCGCGGCGGTGGACCCGTTGTCGAGGATCAGCGCGAAGGAGAGCGGAATGTGCATCGGCTCCTTGGCGGATTGGCCCGGTGTTGCCGGGATCATCTGCTCGAGCGACAGCGTGAACGTGGCGGCCGCGGGGTCATAGGCGCCCGAGGCGGAGACCATGGGCGTGCCCGCCTGGTGGTACCAGAGCGAGAACTGCGACAGGTCGCGGCCGTTGGCGTCCTCGAAGCACTTGACGAAGTCTTCCACGGTGGCCGCGTCGCCATCGTGGCGCTCGAAATAGAGATCCATGCCCTTCTTGAAGCCTTCCGCTCCGAGAAGCGTGGCGATCATGCGGGTGACTTCCGAGCCCTTCTCGTAGACTGTCGTCGTGTAGAAGTTGTTGATCTCGCGATACTTGGTCGGCCGCACCGGATGGGCGAGCGGTCCCGCATCCTCCGGGAACTGCTCCGATTTCAGGTGCCGCACCTCGGCTATGCGCTTGACTGCGCGCGAGCGCATGTCGGCCGAGAACTCATGGTCCCGGTAGACCGTCAGGCCCTCCTTCAGGCACAGCTGGAACCAGTCGCGGCAGGTGATGCGGTTGCCGGTCCAGTTGTGGAAGTACTCGTGGGCGATGATCGCCTCGATATTGGCATAGTCCTGGTCGGTGGCCGTCTCCGGATCGGCAAGCACGTACTTGTCGTTGAAGACGTTGAGACCCTTGTTCTCCATCGCTCCCATGTTGAAGTCGGAGACGGCGACGATCATGAAGATGTCGAGGTCGTATTCTCGGCCGAAGCGCTCCTCATCCCACTTCATCGAGCGCTTCAGCGCATCCATGGCATAGGCGGCGCGAGGCTCCTTGCCGTGCTCCACATAGATCTTCAGCGCCACGTCGCGCCCCGACATGGTGGTGAACGTGTCTTCGACAACACCGAGATCACCGGCGACCAGCGCGAAGAGGTAGGAGGGCTTCGGATGCGGATCGAACCAGGCGGCGAAGTGCCGGCCTTCGTCATAGTTGCCGCCGCCGAGGAAATTGCCGTTCGAGAGCAGCAGCGGGTTCGCGGCCTTGTCGGCAATGATGGTGATCGTATAGGGCGCCAGCACATCCGGGCGGTCGGGGAAATAGGTGATGCGGCGGAAGCCTTCAGCCTCGCACTGCGTGCAATAGACGCCGTTCGTCCGATAAAGCCCCATCAACTGGGTATTGGCTTCGGGATTGATGAAGGTGGTGACGGTGATCTCGAAGGGCACTGCTTCCGGCAGGTTCCGGATCGTCAGGCTCTGCGGCGTGACATCGTACTGACCTGCCGGAACCTCATTCTGGTCCAGAAGCAGGCCCGAAAGCGTCAGCTCGTCGCCATCGAGCACCAGAGGCGCGCCCGGATCGGCGCCATCGCGGCGATGGAAGATCAGCCTGGCATCGACCTTTGTGCTGGTCGGGTCGAGTTCGAAGGTGAGGTCGACGCGTTCCAGGACGAAATCGGTCGGGCGGTAGTTGGCAAGTTCAACCGTCTTGGTATCGGATGTACCCATAAGTACAGGGTTCCTATGCGTGCTTGAAAAACGAGAGGCCTGCGCCGCAGGCCTGCGAACGCGACCGAACCTGAACCAGCCCATAACCAGCCTCACCGCTAAAGGATTCCGCCGCGCGGTTCGGTAGGTCTGCAGAATAGGGCAAGCGCGGGTCCTTCGGTGAGCGAGACGGCGCCACGATATCAATGGGTTGCTAACACGATCCTAACGGCTGCAGCTTCTTTGAAGTGCAAGCGTGCCGAGACGAAGTCTATCCGGAAATGGTCGTGAGGATTTTCTCTACCACCGGAAGGTTCCGGCAGCACTTGAGGTGGGGGACCAACTACGCTCGGCAGCTGGAATGAACCCGCCGCCAGACGCCTCGTCTGGGGGCGGGTGAAATCTATTCGTATCAATCGCAGGCTTCCTGCGCCGCGGTGGCAGCGGCAGTTTTCTCGCCTTCCTGCTGGGCGGCGACATCTTGCCCGGACGTGGCGAGAGAGCTGCTTTCTCCCATCGGCATGTCCTTGCCGTCCTTTGCCGCCGTTTCCGGAAGAGCTTCTTTGCTGGTAGTCGTCGTACCGGTCGAAGATTCCGTCTTCACCTGGCCGGCATCGCCCTCCAGGGGTGCATGGGTTCCGTCCTTTGCAATGCCCGCTTGCTGCTCCGTGCTGACCGAGCCGGTCGTTTCCGGGCAGTCGGCGAAGCTGGGGCTGTGGGTGGCAGCTATCAAAGCGATAGTTGCCGGCATCAAGACAATCATTTTCATGGCTCATCCTCCTTTGCCGACTGACGAACATCGAGGAAGAGGCCTTTGTTCCTTGTTCCCGGCGACCGCAGCGACTCGGGCAGTGTTCGTGCCACCTTCCGATCGGTCGGAGACAGATGCGTCGCAGGGGCTGAGGCTTTACTGGGAGCGGCGTAAGCACCCATCAGCAACATTGATGGGAATTCGGCATTATTCGCTTTGATCTCAGCCGTACTCCGATAGTTTCGGTTGCACCCGCCACCATGTCCCCGTCGAGTTTGCAATGCCCGAGAATGCCAGATGACCGTTGATGCGGGCAATTCCCTGCGCGGGATCATGTTCAAGATCATTTCCGTAGCGATCTTCGTGCTGATGCAGACCTGCATCAAGGCTGCCGGAAGTGGCGTCCCGGCCGGGCAGATCACCTTCTACCGTTCCGCCTTCGCGCTGATTCCGATCATCGCCTACCTTGCCTGGCGACGCGACCTGCGCACCGCCGTCCATACGGATCAGCCCTTCGGGCACTTCAAGCGCGGCCTGTTCGGCGTCATGTCCATGGTCTTCGGCTTTTACGGTCTTGTCCACCTGCCGCTGCCGGAGGCGATCGCGATCGGCTATGCCTCGCCGCTGATGGCGGTGGTCTTCGCGGCACTGCTTCTGGGTGAGCAGGTGCGGCTTTACCGCTGGAGCGCCGTGGTTGCCGGTATGGTGGGCGTGCTGATCGTGTCCTGGCCGAAGCTGACGCTGTTCAGCGAGGGCGGTTTCGGCTCCACGCAGGCGCTCGGTGCGGCGGCAGTGCTGGCGGGCGCGGTCCTGAGCGGACTTGCCATGGTGCAGGTGCGCCAATTGGTGAAGACGGAGCGGACGCCGACCATCGTCTTCTATTTCTCGCTGTCAGGCGCGCTGCTGTCGCTGCTGAGCCTGCCCTTCGGCTGGACGGCGCTGACGGGGGAACAGGCAATGCTGCTGATCGGGGCCGGCATCTGCGGCGGGATCGCCCAGATCTTCCTGACCGAGAGCTACAGGCATGCGGACGTGTCGGCGGTGGCGCCGTTCGAATACACGTCCTTCATCCTGGGGATTGCCATCGCCTTCGTCATCTTCGACGACGTGCCGACGGCACCGATGATCATCGGTACGGCAATCACGGTGGCGGCCGGGATCTTCATCGTCTACCGGGAGCGGCGGCTCGGGCTGGAGCGCAAGGCGGCGCGCAAGGCTTCGGCGCCGCCCGGCTGATCGCCGGTTAAAGCGGGATGTAGGCCGTCGCCGTATTGGCAGGGCGCGCGTCGCCGCGGCGGACGGCACCGGCATGGCGGTACTCGCGGGCGGCTCTGACGGCGGTGCTGATGCCCTCGACCGTTTCGCGCAACGCGCGGATAGGGTGAAGCTGGCTCATGATCCTGGGTCCTTCCTCGGCTCGGTTCAGCGCTCGCGGAAATCCGTGAAGATTGCGGACTGCCGAGTGATCTTGTCCATCCGGCCGATGGCGCGCGCCGTCAGCTGCTCGTTGGTGGCGGAGCCGAAGCGATGGTAGCCTTGCGAAGAGCGCTGCGGCATGCCGGCAGCGCGGAGGCTTTCGAAGCCGGAATGGATGGGGCGGGCACGAGTCATCATTGCCTTGGTTCCTAAATCTGTGGTTCCTCCCAAGACAATCCCAATATTGCGGTGCAGCATCGATTCGGCAATGCGACATAAAGGAGCGCTGCCATGCGCAAATTGCATGGCAGATTTCATAATCCGTTAACATTGATTATTCCCGCGGCATCAGCCGCGCGTGATCGCCTGCGAAAACATGAGCAGGTCGCGCCATGCGAGCGCCTTCGTGGCCGGGGCGCCCAAGAGGTCCTGCGGATGCAGCGTTGCCAGTGCGCGGACGGAGCGGCCGCCGACCGTCACCTCCCGCCATTCGCCCCGCAGGCTGTGGATCGTGCCCGTTTCCCCGAAGAAGAAGCGGGCAGGAAAATTCCCGAGCAGCAGTAGGTGATCGGGTTCGGCCAAGGCGATCTGACGGTCGATGAAGGGCTTGCAGATCGCGGTTTCGGCAGGCGAGGGCATGCGGTTGCCCGGCGGGCGCCACGGAATGATGTTGGTGAGCAGCACCGCCTCCCGCGACAGTCCGATGGCTGCCAGCATCCGGTCGAGCAACTGGCCCGTACGGCCGGAAAAGGGCAGGCCATCGCGATCATCGTCGGCATTCGGCATGGGGCCGATGACCATGATCCGCGTGGCGGGGTCGCCGCTGGCGAAGACGGTGGAACGGGCGCCGTTCTTCAGGTTGCAGCTGTCGAAGCTCTCGATCGCCGCCTTCAGGTCTGCAAGCGAGGAAGCACTTTCCGCTGCCCGCTGCGCGGCGGCTACCGCATCGACGTTCGGCATGGCGACGGGTGGCGGATTGAGCGGCTGGGTCGCTGCGGCAGCGCGTGCTGGCTGTTGCCGGTCGGCCCGTTGCTGGGGAGCGAGCTGCGAAGCGCTGGTCTGCTCGTGGGCCACCTTCTGCGCCGCAAATTCCGCAACGCGGTCAATCGGCGCATCCTCCAGCAGCCATTCCACGCCGCTATCTGCATAGAAATGCAGAAGTGCGGAGAGTTCCTGTGGCTGGAGGTCTTTCGCCTGGATCATAAGACCACTCTAGCGAAGCGGAAGGGGCGGGGGAAGCATCAAGCGGCCCACCGTGCCATCTCGCCGCTCTCTCCGATCAGCGCCAGGCCGTGGGCGATCGACAGAAGCTCGCCGCCGCTTTCGATACGGCCTGCATCGAAACGCCGGTTGAAGATGTCGCGCACGGCCGGCACGAAGGAGGTGCCGCCGGTGAGGAAGACCTTGTCGATGGCCGCAGGCGCCGTGTTTGTCTCGACCAGGACCTGGTCGAGGGCAGCCTCGATGCGGGACAGGTCGTCGGCGATCCAGCTCTCGAAGTCGCGGCGCCGGACGGTCTTGCGGCCGGCCTTGCCGAGGGGCGCAAAGCTAAATTCCGCCTCTTCCGTCCCCGACAGCGCTATCTTCGTCGCCGACACCGCCTGGTAGAGCGGATAGCCCTCGTCATGCTCGACGAGATCGATGAAGAGTTCGAGCTTTTCCGGTTCCAGTGCCGAGCGGACCAGCGATTGCAGGTCGCCAAACTCCTTCGATCCCTTGAAGATCGACAACTGGTTCCAGCGCGAGAAGCTCGTGTAGTAGTTGCTCGGCACGTCGAGCACCTTGTCGAAGCTCCTGAACTGGCTGCCCTTGCCGATCTCCGGCGCGACGAGGTGTTCGATCATGCGCGCGTCGAACTGGTCGCCGGCAATGCCGACGCCGGAATGGCCGATCGGGGTGGCGGAGAGCCTGCCTGCATGGCGCTCGAAGCGGATCAGCGAATAGTCGGTCGTGCCGCCGCCGAAATCCGCCACCAGGACATTGGCGTCCTTCTGCAGGTTCTGCGCGAAGTAATGGGCCGCCGCGACCGGCTCGTAGACGTAGGCGATCTCCGGAAAGCCCAGCCGCGTCAGCGCCGTGTTATAGCGCTCGAGTGCCAGATCCGCGTCGGCGCTGGCGCCGGCGAACTGCACCGGACGGCCGACGACGATGCCCGAGACCTCTGCCGGCCAGGCCTCGCCCGCATAGGCGGAAAGCCGCCGCAGGAAGATCTCCATCAGATCCTCGAACTGGTGGCGGCGCGCGAAGATCAGCGTGCCCTGGAAGAGCGGGCTTGCCGCAAAGGTCTTGATCGACTGCAGGAAGCGGCAGTCGCCGGGATTGTCGATGAAGGCGCGGATCGCCGCCTGTCCCGCCTCGACCTTCAGCGCCTGCGCGCCGAGTTGCCTGTCCTTCATGAAGGAGAGCGCCGTTCGCATCGTGTCGGTGGTGCCGGCACTGCTCGTGAACGGTATGGACTGCGTGGCGCCATCGCCTTCCGCCAGTGCGATGACGGTGTTGGTCGTGCCGAAATCCAGCCCCAGCGCCCGTGCCATGGCGGTGCTCCTCGTCCAGTCGTGATTATTGAACCCGGAGCATCAGCCCGGAACGCCAAAGGGCGCCTGCCGCGCCCTGGTGAAATCGAGCGCGCCTGATGGCACAGGGCGGGCGGGATGGCAAGGGAGGAGTGACTAACCCGCCGCCCTTGTCTCCGCCGCCATCTCCGCCATCCAGTCGGAAAATGCCTTCATTGCCGGGGTCGGGGTGCGGGACTTGAGGCGCGTCAGCCAGTAGCTTCCCTTGCAGACATAGACGGGGAAAGGCTGTTCCAGCGCACCGGAGGCAAGGTGGCGGGAAAACATCAGCGGCGGGGCGAGGGCGACGCCGGTGCCCTGCAGGGCCGTTTCCACCATCAGCACGGAGGAATCGAACACCGGCCCGGTGATCGGCGGGGCAGGGGCGCCGGCGGCCTCGAACCAGCCGGGCCATTCGTCGGCGCGGTAGGAGCGGAGCAGTGTTTCCCGCCCGACATCCTCCGGCTGTCTCAGACTGGCTGCGATCGCTGGTACACACAGCGCCGAGAGCGGTGCCTCGAACAGCGCTTCCGCCTCCGTATCGTGCCAGGCGCCGTTGCCGAAGCGGATCGCATAGTCGAGGCCTTCGGCGGCGATGTCGACACGGTTGTTGTTGGTGGAGAGGCGCAGGTCGATGAAGGGATGGCGGGCGCGAAAGCCGCCAAGACGCGGCAGGAGCCAGCCGACGGCGAAGGTGCCGACGGCGCCGAGCGTCAGCACCTCGCGCATGTGCCCGCCCTCGAAGCGCTCCAGCATGTCGGCCATGCGGTCGAAGCTGTCCTTCAGCGTCGGCAGGAGTGCCAAGCCTTCTTCGGTGATCATCAGCCCGCGCGGCAGGCGACGGAAGAGCGTTACCCCCAGCCGCTGTTCGAGGATCTTTACCTGATGGCTGACGGCGGCCTGCGTGACGCAGAGCTCGATCGCCGCGCGGGTGAACGAAAGATGCCGGGCGGCGGCCTCGAAGGCACGCAGCGCGTTCAGCGGAAGATGCGGCCGGACCATGCAATGCCCCAGTTTTTCTTATGGCTCCCGCCAGTTATCATCGTTTGCGGCGCTCCCGCAACGGGCCCTAGAAATGGCGCGTTCACATCGAGGGAGACATATCATGATCCTGGAAAGACGAAGCCTTCTGGCCACTGCCATCGGCGTTCTTGCCGCATTTATTGCCACAGGGCCGGCATCCGCCGCCGGTCCCATCCGCTGCACGGTGGTGGTGGACGCCGAAAGCGGCGAGGCGATCCACCGGCAGGGAGCCTGCGATGAGCGCGTCTATCCCATGTCGACCTTCAAGCTGCCCTTGGCCATGATGGGCTATGACGCCGGCATTCTGACCGACGAAAAAACGCCTCGCTGGGACTACCAGGCGAAGTTCGGCGGTCCGGCGCGGGTGAAGAAGGCCTTCGACCCGACCGGCTGGGAGCGGGAATCGATCGTCTGGTATTCCCAGGAGATCACCCGCCGTCTCGGCGAAGACCGGTTCGGCGACTACGTGAAGACCTTCGCCTATGGCAACGCGGACGTCTCCGGCGGGCCTGGGAAGCTGGACGGATTGACGGAGTCCTGGCTGATGTCGTCGCTCAAGATCTCGCCGGACGAGCAGGTGGATTTCCTCCGCCGCTTCCTGAAACGGGAACTGCCGATCTCGGATCATGCGGTGGCGATGACGCAGGCGATCACCCCGCGCTTCGAGGCGGCGGACGGCTGGGTGATCCACGGCAAGACCGGCAGCGGCCGGATGCGCTACGCAAACGGCAAGCCCAGGAGCGACCGTCCCATCGGCTGGTTCGTCGGCTGGGCGGAGAGGGAAGGGCGAGAGCTCGTGTTCGCGCGGCTTCTGGTCGATGCAAAGCCGCACGACGAACCGATCAGCTTCGTGGTACGGGATTCGCTGATCGAGGACCTGCCGGGACTGGTGGCAGATAGATAACCAGCGACGCCGGGCGATCTGCTAGGCGACGGTCGTCGCGACCATGTCCGGGTGCAGCCTGATCACCCGGATATAGGCAATGGCGAAGTCCGGAGGAGTGACGCGAGCCTGTTCCCAATCACGCAATGTGCCGACCGGGACTCGAAATCGGGTGGCGAAAGCCGACTGGGAGAGGCCAAGCTCGGTCCGCGTCTGGCGGATGAGGCGTGCTCGCTGACCCCGTTCCAATGCTTCGGCTGTAACGTCGAAGTCCTCGGGGTCGGCCGGATCAGCCGGAAGAATGATAGGCTCGGTCTTCACCTGTGTTGCTCCTTCTCACGGAGATGAAGCGAGGAACTCGGCCCGCCAGACGAAGATGCCGGTGAACAGCTTCTCCTCCACCAGCCCGATGACCTTGAAGCGCTCCTCGCCATCGACCTCCCGGATCGACGGCAGAACGAGATGGTTCATGTCCTCAAGGATCCGGTCGCCGAAGCTGTAGACAAGCCGTGCTTCTCGCGGTTGATGGCATCCTTCGTAGGGTCAAACCGTGGCGTCACGTGAGAGCCAGTATACGGAAATTCCGTATCTGCGCAAGTAAGACCCCTACCGCCGCGCCCACCACATCAGCGCCATTCCCGCCAGCGCCAGGATCGCGCCGTAGAGGATCCACGGCGACTGGTCGATCATGAAGCTCGAGGGGGTAGGGGAATATGCCGCTGCCCTGGGCCATCCAGAGGAGGCCCATGAGGATGGCGAGGGCGCCGATCACGATGCCGAGACGCTTCATGGGCGGCGTCCTCCCGCAGGACGGATCAGGATTCGCCGAGGAACTGGTCGTCGCCGAAGCCCGGCCCATGCGGCTCGTCGCGCAAGAGCTTCCACGAGCCGATCAGCACGATCAGGCCGAAGGCGACCACCAGCGAGCCGTTGATCGTCCAGACGCTGAGTTCGCTCATGAAGCCTGTCGCCGGCAATTGGATGATGCCCGTGCCGTGGCCGACCCAGGCGAGGCCGACGATGATGATCGCAAGCCCTGCCGCGACCATCCAGTTCCTGATCTTCTCCAAGCTTCCCTCCCATGGAGCAATTTGTCGCACCCACATTAGCAGAGACGAGGCCGGATTCCAGGGATTTCGCAAGGCCTTGATATTTGTCAAGTCCGCGTAGGAAACCCTGCGCGGCACTGGGGAAGCCCTAGATCGATTTGGAGGCGCCGCCATCCACCCGCAGCATCGTTCCGGTGACGTAGCTCGCCGGGACCGAGCAAAGGAAGGCCGCGGCTGCGGCGAACTCCTCCACCTTGCCCAGACGTCCTGCGGGGATCGACTTGACGGAAGCGGCGCGGATCTCCTCGATCGGCTTGCCCTGGCGCTTCGCATTGGCGCCGTCGAGCTCGTCGATGCGGTCGGTGTGGATGCGGCCCGGCAGGATCATGTTTGAGGTGACGCCATAGGAAGCGACCTCGGCCGACAGCGTCTTGTTCCAGCCGACGAGGGCTCCGCGCAGCGTGTTGGAGAGCGCCAGGTTCGGGATCGGTTCGAAGACGCCGGAGGAGGCGACCGTGAGGACGCGGCCGAAGCCCTGCGTCTTCATCAGCGGCAAGAGCGCGTTAGTCAGCGTGATGACGCGGACGACCATGGACTGGAAGAAGTTGTAAAGCTTTTCCGCATCCATCTCCTCGGCCATGCCTGGCGTCGGGCCGCCGGTGTTGTTGACGAGGATGTCGATGCCGCCGAGCTTCTCGTGGACGGCTTTCAGCATCGCATCGACGAAGTGCGCATCGGCGAGGTCCGCCTCGACCCAGTCGGCCTTGCCCTTGCCGGCGGCGTTGATGGCCTCGGCGTTGGCCTTCAGCTTGTCGCCGCTGCGGCCGCAGAGGAGCACATGCGCGCCTTCGTCTGCAAGTGCCCTGGCGATGCCGAGGCCGAGGCCGCGTGAGGAGGCGAGAACGAGCGCGCGCTTGCCGGCCAGTCCGAGATCCATGGTGATGTCCTTCCAATGCTGTGAATGCGCAGCGAACTTAGCGATGCGAGCGGGCGTCGAAAAGGCCCGGCGCTGCGAAAACGATCCAGGTCAAAGCGCAAATGTTCCCGAGGCACGATAGATGCAGGCGAAGGTTCAAAGCTGGAACCGGCGGGCATGGTGCGCGCCGTTTTCCGGCAAGGAGTGACGGGGAGGAGCTGTGGATCAGCTGGCTGATGAAGGAGGTGGCGTTGAAGGCCACCTACAATGCCATGCTGCGTGGCAAGGCTTGAGGGGAGGCGACAATGCAGGACATGCGCTTGAAACCATGCTGGCGGTCTTCCAGGAGATGTTCGGCCCGGTGCTTTTCTGGATCCTGGTGCTGGCGGCCATCGTCATCACCCTCCTTTACCTCTACGTGCTGGCGCGGGACCGGGCGCTGTCGATGCGCAAGTTCCTGATGGCGCAGCTCTCCATGCCGATCGGGGCGGTGGCCGCGGTGCTGTTTGTCCAGGCGGTCACGGACTCCCACTTCCGCGACATTGGCGGGCCGGTCGACATGATCGTGCTGCTGGGAGTTGCGGTTCTGGGGGCGGTCGGACTGGCGATCCTCGTCTACACGGCGCAATCGCTGGTGCGGCGGCACCCCTAAGGCGTAGCGCACTCCTTTGGCGGTCTTTGACATTTGCCGTTTCTGCCACTAGGAAACGCGGCATGTCTGGCTGCGAGAGTTGCAGCTACGCGCCACGGCGCCCGAACATTCCGAAAGACCAAGAAGATGACCGATCACGAAGGCGCCGTTCCGGCGATCGCCAAGGCATTGGCGAAGCGCTGCTATGCGACGCTCACCCCCGTCCAGCAGGCCATGCTCGACCCGGCGCTGCAGACCTCCGACGCGCTGGTCTCGGCGCAGACGGGCTCGGGCAAAACGGTCGCCTTCGGCATCGCCATGGCGCCGACGCTGCTCGACGACGGCGAGCGCTTCGACCGAGCAGGCGCGCCGCTGGCCTTGGTGATCGCTCCGACTCGGGAACTCGCCATGCAGGTGAACCGCGAGCTCACCTGGCTCTACGAGATGACCGGCGCGGTGATCGCCTCCTGCGTCGGCGGCATGGACATCCGCAGCGAGCGGCGGGCGCTGGAGCGCGGTGCCCATATCGTCGTCGGCACGCCCGGCCGCATCTGCGATCACATCCGCCGCAATGCACTCGACATGTCGGAGCTTCGGGTCGCGGTGCTCGACGAGGCGGACGAGATGCTCGACCTCGGCTTTCGCGAGGACCTGGAATTCATCCTCGACGCAGCACCAGAGGGCCGGCGGACGCTGATGTTCTCCGCGACGGTGCCGTCGGGGATCGCCAAGCTTGCGAAACGCTACCAGCGCGATGCGGTGCGCATTTCGACCACGACGGAGGAAAAGCAGCACGCCGACATCGAGTATCGGGCACTGCTCGTCGCTCCGTCCGACCGCGAGAACGCCATCATCAACGCGCTGCGATTCTATGATGCGAAGAATGCGATTGTGTTCTGCTCTACGCGCGCAGCGGTGAACCACCTGACGGCACGTTTCAACAACCGTAACTTCGACGTCGTAGCGCTTTCCGGCGAGCTGACGCAGAACGAGCGCACGCACGCGCTGCAGGCCATGCGCGACGGCCGCGCCCGTGTCTGCATCGCCACCGACGTCGCCGCCCGTGGGATCGACCTGCCGGGCCTCGACCTCGTCATCCACGCCGACCTGCCGACAAATTCCGAAACGCTGCTGCACCGCTCCGGCCGCACGGGCCGTGCCGGCAATAAGGGTGTGAGCGCGCTGATCGTGCCGGTCAACCAGCGTCGCAAGGCAGAGCGCCTGCTGGCAGGCGCCGATGTGACGCCGACCTGGGCGCATCCTCCGTCTGCCGACGAGGTGATTGCGCGCGACCAGGAGCGCCTGCTGGCCGACCCGGTGTTCGACGAGGCGCCGCGCGAGGAAGAGCAGGAGCTGATTGCCCGTCTGGTGGAAACCTATGGCGCCGAAAAGCTCGCTGCCGCTTTCGTCAACCTGCACCGGGCAAAGAATGCCGCGCCGGAAGACCTGCTGCCCGTTTCGCTGGATGGCGGCCCGCGCAAGCCGCGCGATGCGAACCAGGGGGATCCCGCCTCGCGGCCGCTTACGCCCCGCGGCGATTTCGGTCCCGCCGTCTGGTTCTCGCTGTCGGTCGGCCGAAAGCAGCGCGCCGAGCCCCGCTGGTTGATCCCCACCATCTGCCGCAACGGCGATCTCTCCAAGAACGAGATCGGCGCGATCAAGATGCAGGCGGACGAGACCTATGTGGAGATTGCCGCCGACCATGCCGAACGCTTCATGGCGAAGCTCGGCAAGGACCGGATGATGGACCGCGGCATCCGCGTTACCCGCCTCGACCAGGCGCCGGACTTCAGCAAGTTTAGCCGAGGTGGTGACGACGAGGCCCCGCGCCGCGATGGCCCGCGGATGGACAAGCCGTGGAAGGGCAAGAAGTCCGGTGATGGCGATGCCGCCGAGCGGCCCCGGCGGGAGAAGCCGTTCCGCGAGAGACCTTCCGGCGAGGCGCCTGCACGGGACTGGAAACCGAAGGGCAGGTCCGCTGACGCGCCGCGCGACATGCGCAGCGTCGACGACGAAGTCTGGGGTGAGCCGAAGCCGAAGGCGAGCTTCGGCAAGGGCAAGCCTGCCCGTGGCGGCGATACGGCGGGGCATCCGCAGAAGAAGAGCGCCGGCAAGGCGTTCGGCGACAAGCGGTTCAAGGGCAAGGCTTCCGGCAAGGATACTGCGGGCAAGCCGTTCGGTTCGAAGGGCAAGGCGGGTGGCGGTCCAAAGAAGTTCGGCAAGGGGAACGACCGCGCCCGGTGAATGGTGCCCTCAGAAGGGCACCTTCCCGGGATTGAACAGCCCCTTCGGGTCGAGCGCCTGCTTGAGCGTACGGGCCAGAGCCCGCTTTGCGGGTGAGGTGAAGGTCTCGTAGCCGTAGCGCTTTTCGAGCCCTACCCCGTGTTCCGCGGAGAAGCTGCCACCGGCTTCCCGGATGCCGGTGTATACGGCATCTTCAACGGCACGCAATTCATCCTGCGGCAGCGGTCCGCGCCTGATCAGCGTCAGGTGCAGGTTGCCGTCGGCGATGTGCCCATAGACATAGGCCGCATAGGTGGGATCGATCGCCTTCAGCCGGCTCTCCAACTGGGCGACATAGGCGTCGAGACGGGTCGGCGGAACGGAGACGTCGAAGGAGGCGGCTTCGGGAATCTCGGCATAGTAGAAGCCGGAATCCTCGCGGATGTCCCAGAAGCGCCGCGCCTGGTCGAGCGACTTGGCGACGATGCCGCCTTTGAGGTCGAGCGGCTCCCAGAGCTCCGCAAGCTGATCCTCCAGGGTGGCCGCGGCGGCATCGACGCTTTCTGCCGATATCTCGACCAGCAGTGCCGAGGCGTCCTCTTCGAGCCATGACAGATCGAGACCCTTGAGATGTGCATGATCGCGAATGTAGCGCGGCCACATCATCTCGGCTGCCTCAAGGGTGACGCCCGGCAGGGTCCGGAGATGGCGGATGACCGACAATGCAGTGCGGGCATCGGCAGCGCCCAGCATCGCGGTCGCCCGGTACGGGCGCTGCGGCTCCAGCTTCAGGACCACCTTGGTGACGACGCCGAAGGCGCCTTCGCCGCCGATGAAGAGCTGTTTCAGGTCCGGCCCGGCCGAGACCTTCACGACACGCGTCAGGTCAGAGAAGATATCCCCAGACGGCAGGACTGCCTCAAGTCCAAGCACCTGATGGCGCATCACGCCATTGCGGAAGGCGAGGATGCCGCCGGCATTCGTCGACACCATACCGCCGATCGTCGCCGTGCCACGCGAGCCGAGATCGATGCCGGTGGTGAGGCCGTGTTCCGCCGCAGCCTGCTGCAGGGCCTCCAGCGTCACTCCCGCCTCGACCGTTGCGGTCATCCCCTCAGGCTCGATGGACAGGATGCGGTTGAGACGCGAGGTAGACAGTATGACCTCTCCCGCGACGCTGACATTGCCGCCCACCAGCCCGGTGAGACCGCCCTGCGGGACGATCGCGATGTTGTTTTCCGCGCACCAGCCGACGAGTGCGACTGCACCCTCCACCGTCGCGGGCTGAACCATCACGCCGGCGCCGAAATTCCGAAAATGCTCGCCCGGATGCCGGCCCTGGAGATCTTGGGGGGAAAGGACCGTCAGTTCCGGATGAAGTTCGCTCAGGCGGCGGTGGAGTTCGAGGGGTGTCAGAGTTGTGGACTGTGCTAGGGTCATTCTGTCGACTTCGTTGGAGGCGAATGGGCCGTCTTAGCAGCGCGGGGGCGTTCGGCAAGTTCGGATCAATGCCTCTGCGCCTACAACTTGATTTTCGGGTGCTCCTTGTTATTCTTACGTTCACGTAAAGGTAAGCGGCGCCCCGTTCGCAAATCCGGGGGCGTATCGCTTTGGAGGTCGACAATGTCTGTGGCTTTTGCCAATGGAGTTGTCAGACAACGAGGTGCCGGAGTGGAGCCGGCAAAGCGGAGTAGGTGATGAGCGAGCAAATGGAACTTCCCGAGCGCGAGAGCATGGAATTCGACGTGGTGATCGTCGGTGCCGGTCCGGCGGGGCTGTCGGCGGCGATCCGCCTGAAGCAGGTGAATCCGGACCTCACCGTGGTCGTGCTCGAGAAGGGGGCGGAAGTTGGCGCCCATATTCTGTCCGGCGCCGTGGTCGATCCGATCGGCATCGACAGGCTTCTGCCCGGCTGGCGCGAGGAGGAGGGGCATCCCTTCACCACGCCTGTCACCGACGACCAATTCCTCTTCCTGGGGCCGGCGGGCTCGATCCGCCTGCCGAACGCCTTCATGCCGCCGCTGATGAACAATCACGGCAACTACATCGTCTCGCTCGGTCTTGTCTGTCGCTGGCTTGCGGAGAAGGCGGAAGCTCTCGGCGTCGAGATTTATCCGGGGTTCGCCGCAACGGAAGTGCTTTACGACGAGAACGGCGCCGTGCGTGGCGTGGCGACCGGCGACATGGGAATCGAGCGCAACGGCGAGCCCGGCCCTGCCTTCACCCGCGGCATGGAACTGCACGGCAAGTACGTGCTGATCGGCGAGGGTGTACGCGGATCGCTCGCCAAGCAACTGATCGCGAAGTTCGATCTCCAGAAGGATCGCGAGCCGCAGAAATACGGCATCGGGCTGAAGGAACTCTGGGAAGTGAAGCCGGAGAACCACAAGCGCGGTCTGGTCCAGCATTCCTTCGGCTGGCCGCTTGGGCTCAAGACCGGTGGTGGCTCCTTCCTCTACCACCTGCACCATAATCTCGTGGCGGTCGGATTTGTCGTCCACCTGAACTACAAGAACCCCTATCTCTACCCGTTCGAGGAGTTTCAGCGCTTCAAGACGCACGAGGCGATCCGCGGTACCTTTGAAGGCGCCAAGCGCATCTCCTACGGCGCCCGTGCGATCACCGAGGGTGGCTATCAGTCGGTGCCGAAGCTCTCCTTCCCGGGCGGCGCGCTGATCGGCTGCTCCGCCGGAATGGTCAACGTGCCGCGCATCAAGGGCAGCCATAACGCCGTCCTCTCCGGCATGCTGGCGGCAGAGAAGATCGCAACGGCGATCGCCGCCGGCCGCGCCAATGACGAGGTGGTCGAGATCGAGAATGAATGGCGCGACGGCGATATCGGCAAGGACCTGAAGCGGGTGCGCAACGTCAAGCCGCTGTGGTCGAAGTTCGGCACCGCGCTTGGTGTCGGGCTTGGTGGCATCGACATGTGGACCAATCAGATCTTCGGCTTTTCCTTCTTCGGGACCCTGAAGCACGGCAAGACCGATGCCGAGAGCCTGGAACCGGCTACCCAGCACAAGCCGATCACCTATCCTAAGCCGGATGGGGTCCTGACCTTCGATCGCCTGTCCTCCGTCTTCCTGTCCAACACGAACCATGAGGAGGACCAGCCGGTTCACCTCCAGGTGAAGGACATGGACCTGCAGAAGCGCTCCGAGCTCGGCGTCTATGCCGGTCCGTCGACCCGCTACTGTCCGGCCGGCGTCTATGAGTGGGTCGAGAAGGATGGCGAGGAGGTCTATGTGATCAACGCGCAGAACTGCGTCCACTGCAAGACCTGCGACATCAAGGATCCCAACCAGAACATCAACTGGGTGCCGCCGCAGGGCGGTGAAGGACCGGTCTATCCGAGCATGTGAGACCGCGTTGAATCCGACATGAAGGCCCTCCGGTCAGTCCGACCGGAGGGCCTTCTGTTTTGGCCGGGGTGAGCCTCGCGGCGGACGGCGCCGGTTTGACCTGCAGCAAAGTTCCTCTCCCGATAACGCCTAGGATGTTCCATGCGGTGCGAGACAGGTTCCGCAACGATTTCGAACCTTCTGGGAGGAATGAACATGAGAGAGCATGTGAGGCTGTCACTGGTCGTTGCTGCGGCGCTCTTTGCGAGTGCTGCCTCCGCTCAGCCCTTCGGCGGACCGGGCTGGGGAGGCGGACCCGGCATGGGTTCCGGCTGGGGCAGTGGACCTGGAATGGGCTGGGGCATGGGCATGGGGTGGGGCGGTGGCCAGATGATGCCCGGCCGCGGCCGCTTCGCCATGATCGACGCCGACCATAACGGCACGATCAGCGCCGAAGAAGCTGCCTCCGCAGCCGAAGGCGTGTTCGCGGCCATGGATGCCGACGACAATGCCGAACTGACCAAGGACGAGTACATGAGCGTCCGCATGGGCCCGCAGATGGGCTGGAACCAGCAGCGCCAGGCCGAGCGTCAGACTGCCAAGGAAGAACGCTTCGGCCAGATGGACAGCGATGGTAACGGCACTGTTACACAGGCGGAATTCATCGCCCATGCCAAGGCTCATTACGACAGCGCCGACGCCGACAAGGACGGCAATGTCACGCCATGGGAATGGCGTAGCGAACAGTGGAACTGAGCTCGCCGGACAGTTCTCTCAACAAGCTGCTTGCGCGTGGGTGCGCGCAGGCGGTGGGCGGTATCACTTCGCCGTGACAATAACGCTTCATTAACCATAAACTCCGTAGTTTCGTGCCATCAAACCGACACATTGAGGACACGATTCATGTCGATCTCCCGCCGCGGGTTTCTGTTCGGACTGCCGCTTTTCGTCACTGGATGCGCCTCCAGCGGCGTGGATCACCAGGCCAATTATGCGGCTCTGCCAGATGAGGCTTTCCCGCTGAAGCGCGTCCCGCTGGACAAGATCAAGCCCGAGCTTCGCCGCCAGGTCGTTGCCTATGAAACCAGCTACAAGCCGGGAACGATCGTGGTTGATACGCCCGCTCGCCGTCTTTACCACGTCATGGAGAACGGGCAGGCGATGCGCTACGGCGTCGGCGTCGGCAGAGCAGGCCTCGCCCTCTCCGGCAGTGCCTATGTTGGGCGCAAGGCGGAATGGCCAAGCTGGACCCCGACCCCGAACATGATCCGCCGGGACCCGGAAAAGAACCTGAAATACGCTGGTGGCGTCCCAGGCGGGCCGAACAACCCCCTTGGCGCACGCGCCATCTATCTCTACCGCAACGGCAACGACACGCACTTCCGGATCCACGGCACAAACCAGCCGCAGACGATCGGCTACGCCATGTCGAGCGGATGCGTTCGGATGATGAACCACGATGTCATCGATCTCTACGAACGGGTGAAGGTCGGTGACCGGGTCGTCGTGCTGCAAGCCTGATGAGAGGCGGCGTGCCTTTACGTGCGCCGCCGCGACAGCAATCCCGTTGACAGCAGGACGCCGAGCCCGGTGACGAATGTCGCTGCGATCGTCAGCGCGTCCACTGCTTCGCCAAGCAAGACGGCTCCACCGATCGCCGCGGCGACGGGCGTGACGGCGGTATAGGCCGCCGCTTTCGTCGCACCGAGCATCCGCACGCCGATCCCGTAGAGGACAGTCGCGAGCAAACCGGAGAGCAGGCCCTGCGGCACGATCTGCAGCGCAATCTCCGAGACAGGAGCGACGAAGAGGTTCGAGCCCATCAAGGGGATCAGCGGCAGGTTGATCGTCGTCGACCAGAAGCAGATCAGGGCCCCGGCCTCGAAGGCGCCCAGTCCTGATCTGCGAAAGGCATGGGTATAGATGGCCCACAGTACCGCGCCGAACGGCAGGACGAGATAGCTTCGCCAGGTGAGTGCCGCGCCGGATGCCGTCCCGATCAAAAGCATCAGCCCGCCCGCGAGGATCGCCAGCATGCCGATCTTGCGCAGGCGATCCGGCCGTTCCCCCAGCACCAGCATTCCGATCAGGGCGGTGGCGAGCGGCATGGTCCCCGGCAACAGGACCCCCGCGGCCGAGGCGGGAGTGGCGTGCAGTCCGAATGCGGCAACCTGGAAGAAGGGCGCGCCTGCGCCGACGATCATCAGGACCAGCGGTAGGGTGCCGGCACTGCGGGGCCAGAGCCCGGTGCGGCGGAGAAATGGCGAAAGCACGAGCGCCGGGATGCCGAAGCGCAGCAGGCTGAGGTCGAGCGGCGTCAGCATGCCGCCCCTGCTGTAGCGCATCGAAATCAGCCAGGTCGCCCAGATGCCGACGACGGACAGCGCTGCTGCCGCACCGAGCATCGTCGATGTGGATGCAGGCGGGCGTTCGATCACTGCCATCACGGTCTTCCTCTGCAACGACGACGGCGGATCATAGCTCCGTTAGAGGAGACCCGTCCTTGCTAAATTGCGCCGGAAAGGACAAGAATTTGGCATGATGCGCCAATAAGATGGTGTAGAACGGACGAACATGCCAAAACTTGATAAGTTCGATCTCGGCATTCTCGAGGCCCTGCAGCAGGACGCCCGGGCAACCAATGTAGAAGTCGCCGAACGCGTGAACCTCTCTCCTTCGCCCTGCCTGCGGCGGACGCGCATGCTGGAGGAAGGCGGAATCATCCGTGGTTACCGCGCCGACATCGACAGGCAGGCGATCGGGTTGGAACTGACGGTCTTCGTCTCCTTCAAGGTGATCCGCCATACGCGCGAAAATGCGCAGGCGCTGGAGCAGGCGCTGATCGACATTCCGGAAGTGATTGCCTGCCACATGATCTCCGGGCAGTCGGATTTCCTGGCTGAGGTCGTGGTCGAGAATCTTGCGGCCTATGAGCGGCTCTTGACGGAGAAACTGCTCGTCCTGCCGCAGGTCACCGACATCCAGTCGAATTTCTCCATCCGGGCCGTCAAGACCGGCGGTGCGCTGAAGCTGCCGCCGGTCCGTGAGCGGGGCTAGAAGCCGGAAAGGACGATCTTGCCTTTCGTCCGACCGCTCTCGATCATCGAATGGGCGCGCTTCAGGTTGGCGGCATTGATCGCGCCATAAGTCTCGTTCAGCGTGGTGCGGATATCGCCGGCATCCACCATATCTGCCACACGGTTCAGCAGCTTGTGCTGCTCTATCATGTCCGCCGTCTGCCAGACCGGACGGGCGAACATCATCTCCCAGTGGATGGAGAGCGACTTGCGCTTGAACCTACGCAGGTCCATCGGCTCCTTCGGATCGTCGATCAGCGAGAACCGCCCCTGCGGCGCGATCAGTTCCAGAACGTCGGCCACATGCTTTTCCGTCTGCGTGGTGGAGAAGACGAAAGCGGGGAAACCTATGCCCAATGCCTCCACCTGGGGCGCCAGCGGCTGGCTGTGGTCGATCACATGATGAGCCCCGAGCTCACTGATCCAGGCCTTTGTCTCCGGGCGTGATCCGGTCGCGATGATGGTGAGATCGGTCAGGCGACGGGCGAGCTGGATCGCGACGGACCCCACGCCGCCAGCGCCGCCGATGATCAGGACCGCATTGGCCGCACCAGGAACCGGGTCCTGCACCTTCATGCGGTGGAACATGGCTTCATAGGCCGTAATGGCGGTAAGCGGCAGGGCGGCAGCCTCCTCGAAGCTGAGGCTCGCAGGTTTCCTGCCGACGATGCGCTCGTCCACGAGGTGATACTCCGCATTGGTGCCCTGCCGATTGACGGCACCTGCATAGAAGACCTCGTCACCGGGCTCGAAGAGGGTGACCTCGCTTCCGACTGCCTTGACCACCCCCGCCGCGTCATACCCCAGCACCCGGTATTGCCCGTCTTCCACCGCCGCCGAGGCTCGGACCTTCGTATCCACCGGGTTGACCGAAACCGCCCTGATCTCGACCAGGAGATCGTGGCCGGTGGCTTGCGGCATGGGCAGCTCGATGTCGATGAGCGCGGTATCCGCGTCGATGGGTTGGGGCTTGTTGAAGGCGACGGCGCGCATGCGGCTCTCCCTGTTCGTTGATTGCGTGCTCCATAGTTGCAGCCTATGCTCCCGAACCGCAAGAATGCACATTTCCGGCACATAGTACCGAAAAGGATACTGTCGATGTCCCGTCCCCGCGCCAAGCTGACCGGCAACTTCCCCGGATGTCCGGTGGAATCGACCCTGAGCTTCCTCGACGGCAAGTGGAAGGGCGTGATCCTCTATCACCTCCTCACTGACGGAACGCTGCGGTTCAACGAGCTGCGCCGCCGCATTCCCTCGGTCACGCAGCGCATGCTGACTAAGCAGTTGCGGGAACTGGAGGAGGCGGAGCTCATCACCCGCACCATCTTCCCGGTGGTGCCGCCGCGGGTCGATTACGCCCTGACCCCGCTGGGGCAGAGCCTCGAGCCCGTGGTGGCGGCACTGCATGCCTGGGGCAAGCGGCATGTCCTCTGCCGCAACGGTGAGAAGACAGTCGTGAAGCCGGAGCCGGCGACCCAGCCGGCAGCTGCCTGAGCGAAGAGTTGTCCGGCCCCTCTCAGAAGCGCCTCAGTCACCGGAAAATCTGCCGGCATCTGCTGGCGAAGGAGCAGCAGAGCAACCATTTTTGCCATGGCTCGTTGTTCGGCGGGCTGACCTGCAGGCAGAGCGAAAGCGCCAGATGAACCTTGTTGCCGTCTTCAACCGCGATGGCGGAACCTTCAAGACCACCGAGATGGACGCCTATTGCGCCCGGGCGGCCGAGACGTTCAAGAACGCCGGTCATCAGATCCAGTGCCACGTGGTCTCCGGCAAGGATGTCGTTTCGACGATGCAGCGGGTCGCAGCAATCCCCGAGGTGGAAGGGCTGATCGCCGGAGGTGGCGACGGCACCATTTCCGCGGCAGCCGACATTGCCTGGCGCAATGCCCTGACACTCGGCATCGTTCCGGCCGGGACGATGAACCTCTTCGCGCGATCCCTCAAGCTGCCGCTCGATATCTGGGACGTCCTCGACGTCCTGGCGCAAGGTAGGATCGAGAATGTCGATATCGCCAGCGCCAACGGCAGGAGCTTCATCCACCAGTTTTCCGCCGGCCTTCACGCACGCATGGTCCGTTACCGGAATTCCATGACGTTTGGGTCACGTCTCGGGAAGATCCGCGCCAGCACGCGGGCCGTGCTGGGGGTGATGTTCAATCCCCCGGAATTCGAGGTGGAGTTTAATGCCGAAGGGAAGTTAGGGCACCGCAAGGTCTCCGCCATTTCCGTGTCGAACAACGAGTTCGGCCAGGACCCGCTGCTCGTAGCGCCGGATGTGACGGGCGGCCATCTCGGCTTCTACATTGCCGACCCGCTGACGCCAGCGGGCGTGGCCCAACTCGCCTACGACATCCTGCGGGGTCGCCTGAAGGAGAACGAGTCGGTCACTGCAATGACCACCACCGAGGTCGAGTTGCACTTCCCGCGCGAACGCAAGGATGTCCGCTGCGTCATCGACGGCGAACTGCTCCCCATGGACCGCGACGTCAAGCTGCGCATCCACGCCGGTGAACTCAAGGTTCTTGTGCCCCGCGACCCCGACGAGCTTAAGCAGGAAGACTCGGGAAGCGGCATCTGATCCCTTAGATGCGCGGAAGATAAGTGCGGTAGTCGAAATCGGAGACCGTGCGCAGGTAGGTGAGCGCCTCCTTCCGCTTCGTATCCGCATATAGCCTCTGGTAGCGTTCGCCGAAGACGTCGCGAATGAAGGCGGATGCGGCGAAGTCTTCGACAGCGGTCAGGAAGTCATGAGTCAGGCGGCGATTGCCCGGCGCCGGCTGGCCGGGTTCGGTCGGCAGGCCCGCGTCGAGCGTCTGTTCGACGCCAAGCAGCATTCCTCCCAATATGGCAGCCAGCAACAGATAGGGATTGGAATCGGCGCCGGCGACCCGGTGCTCGATGCGCGCTGCCGGCCCGTCCTTGTCGGGTATGCGCACGGCCGTTCCGCGATGGCCATAGCCCCAGTCGATGTCGACGGGAGCGAAGGATCCCGGCTGGAAGCGTCGGTAGGAATTGGCAAATGGCGCGAAGATCAGCTGCGCGTCGCGCATCGTGTCCAGCATCCCGGCGCAGACGGACTTGAGGAGCGCCGGCTCGCCGCCCTTGGCGTCAAGAATGTTGTTTCCGTCGCGGTCGATGATGCTCGCATGGACATGCAGGCCTGAGCCGGCATGGTCGGCATAGGGCTTTGCCATGCAGGTGGACTTCAGGCCATGATGCTTCGCCGCCTGTTCGGCAATCCGCTTGAGGTAGATGCAATCGTCGGCGGCGGCGAGGGCATCCGACCGGTGCAGGAGGTTGATCTCGAACTGGCCCGGGCCAAACTCGGCTGTGGTGGCGTCCGCAGGCAGGCCCTGCGCCTTCGCCCAGGCGCGCACCGTCTGCAGGTAACCGTCCAGCGCATCGACCGCACTCATGTCGTAGAGCTGAAAGCCGTTCGGCTCCCCGCGGAATGCAAGGCGTTCCGGCGGGCGCGGCCGTCCGGTCTCGCGCCAGTCGTCCTCCACCACATAGAATTCCAGCTCGGTGGCCACCACTGGTGTGAGTCCGCGTTCCTCATATCGTTGAAGCAGGGCGGCAAGGCTGGCGCGCGGGTCCATGAAGCTCGGGCTGCCATCGAGCTCGTGCATCGTGGAGAGAACCTGCAACGATCCGTCCGGCGCCCAAGGCATGGGCGCGAGGCTGCGGCGGTCCGGAATGCAGACGCCATCGGGGTCGCCGATCGACAGGGACAGCCCGGTGATGTCGTCATTGTCGTCACCCCAGACGTCGAGCGACTGCGTCGATGAGGGGAGCCGGACAGTACCTTCCCAAACCTTCTTTTCCGCCTCCAGCGGGATTTGCTTGCCACGCAGGTCGCCATTCATGCCGACGAGCAGGATTTCGATGCGGGGAGGGGCATTCTCGGCTGTCATGGGAGTCTTCAGAAGGGAGTTGCGAAGCTTCGTTCGTAGCCGATAAGACTTGGGCAGACAATCTCGCCTCCGGAAGACCCCAATGACCTCTGCCACAGTCCTCTCCAATCTCGGCGCCATCGATGCCGCCCACCACCTGCATCCCTTCTCGGACATGAAGAAACTCAATGCGGCAGGCACGCGGGTTATCGAGCGGGCCGAGGGCGTGCACATCTTCGACAGCACCGGCAAGAAATATCTCGACGCCTTTGCCGGGCTCTGGTGTGTCAATGTCGGCTATGGGCGGCGAGAGATCGCCGAGGCGGTTCATCGCCAGATGAGCGAGCTGCCCTATTACAACAGCTTCTTCGGGACGACGACACCGCCGACGACCCTGCTTGCCCAGAAGATCGCCTCGCATGCCGGCGGCAAGCTGAACCGCGTCTTCTTCACCAATTCCGGCTCCGAAGCCTCCGACACCTGGTTCCGCATTGCGCGGGTCTATTGGAAGGCGCTTGGCAAGCTGGAGAAGACGCAGGTCATAGCCCGCCGCAACGCCTATCACGGCTCGACGGTCGCCGGTGCCTCGCTCGGTGGCATGAAGTGGATGCACGAGCAGGGTAACCTGCCGATCGAGGGGATTCACCACATCGGTCAGCCCTACTGGTATGCGGAGGGCGGCGATCTTTCGCCCGCAGAGTTCGGCCTGCAAGTGGCCCGCGAGCTGGAGCAGAAGATCGACGAACTCGGGGAAGATCGTGTCGCCGCCTTCGTCGCCGAACCGATCCAGGGCGCCGGCGGTGTGATCATACCTCCGGAGACCTACTGGCCCGAGGTCGCCCGCATCTGCCGCGAACGCGACATCCTGCTCGTCTCCGACGAGGTGATCTGCGGCTTCGGACGGCTCGGCTCCTGGTTCGGATACCTGCACTACGGGGTGGAGCCCGATCTTGCGCCGATTGCCAAGGGGCTCTCCTCCGGCTACCTGCCCATCGGCGGCGTGATGGTGAGCGACCGGGTGGCGGACGTGATGGTGGAAGAGCTTGGCGATTTCTACCACGGCTTCACCTATTCCGGGCATCCGGTCTGTGCCGCGGCGGCACTGGAAAACCTGTGTATCATCGAGGAAGAGGGGCTGGTCGAACGTATCCGCGACGACATCGGGCCCTATTTCGCCGCCGCCTGGAAAAGCCTGGAGGACCACGAGGTGGTGGGTGAGGCCGAGAGCGTGGGGCTGATGGGTGGCTTGCAACTGGCGGCCGACAAGTCAACTCGCCGGCGCTATGCAAAGCCCGACGACATCGGTACGCTGGTGCGCAACCACTGCGTCGAAAACGGCCTGATCATGCGGGCTACCGGCGACCGCATGCTCGCCTCGCCGGCCTTCACCATCAGCCGTTCGGAGGTGGACGAGGTGGTCGACAAGCTGCGCAACGCGCTCGACCACCTGCGGGACACGGTCAGGGAGTAGTCTCGACGTCTGTCGAGTTTACTGGAACGCGGTCTCGTAGAAGCTTCTGAGCTTGCGCGAATGCAGGCGTTCCACCGGCATCGCGGCGAGCTTCTGCACGGCGCGGATGCCGATCTGCAGGTGCTGGCTGACCTGGGTGCGGTAGAAGGCGGTCGCCATGCCCGGCAGCTTCAACTCACCGTGCAGCGGCTTGTCGGAAACGCAGAGCAGCGTGCCGTACGGCACGCGGAAGCGGAAGCCGTTCGCCGCGATCGTCGCCGATTCCATGTCGAGCGCGATGGCGCGCGACTGCGACAGCCTCTTCACCGGACCCCGCTGGTCGCGCAGTTCCCAGTTGCGGTTGTCGATGGTTGCGACCGTTCCGGTGCGCATGATGCGCTTGAGCTCGAAGCCCTCATAGCCCGTCACCTCCTCGACCGCATCCTCGAGCGCCTGCTGGACCTCGGCCAGAGCGGGGATTGGGACCCATACCGGCAGGTCGTCGTCCAGCACATGGTCCTCGCGGACATAGGCATGCGCGAGCACGTAATCACCCAGCCGCTGGCTGTTGCGCAGGCCGGCGCAGTGGCCGACCATCAGCCAGGCATGCGGACGCAGGACGGCGATATGGTCGGTGATGGTCTTGGCGTTTGACGGGCCGACGCCGATGTTGACCAGCGTGATCCCGGCATGCCCCTTCTTCTTCAGGTGATAGGCGGGCATCTGGGGCAGGCGCCCGACAATGGCAGTTTCCTCGCGCGGCTCTCCCGGATAGGTAACGAGATTGCCCGGCTCGACGAACGCATCATAGCCTTCGCCGCCCCTGGCCATCATCTCACGTGCCCACGCGGCGAATTCGTCGATATAGAACTGGTAGTTTGTGAACAGCACGAAGTTCTGGAAATGCTCGGCGCTGGTCGCCGTATAATGGCTGAGGCGGGCCAGTGAATAGTCGATGCGCTGCGCCGTGAAGGGCGCGAGCGGGGCCGGCTCGCCCGTTACCTGGTCGTATTCGCCATTGGCGATCAGGTCGTCGGTGTTGTTGAGATCCGGCGTATCGAACAGATCGCGAAGCGAGACATCGGCAAGCCCGGCGGTCGCCGACGCCTCCACATGCGCACCCTCGCCGAAGGCAAAGTGCAACGGAATCGGCGTGGCGGATTCCGAAACCGTGACCGGGACATTGTGGTTCCTCATCAGTAGCCCGAGTTGTTCCTTCAGGTAGTGACGGAAAAGCTTCGGGCGCGTGATCGTCGTCGTGTAGATCCCCGGCGACGTGACGTGTCCATAGGAAAGGCGCGAGTCTGCATGACCGAACGACGTCGTCTCTATGCTGACCTGGGGATAGCAGGCGCGGTACCGCCCGGTCACCGGACTGCCATTGGCCAAAGCTCCAAAGGCATCGATCAGGAAGCGGGTGTTGCGTTCATAAAGCTCTGTGAGCGCGTCCACGGCTTCAGCCGGATCGTCGAAGACACGTGTCTCGTAGGAACTGGGGCTGATGAAGGGGAGAGGGGAAAGAGAAAAGATTCGCTTGCTCATGGGCCATTATAGGATGAAGTCGTTGACAAGCAAAAGACGTCATCCCGTCGACAGGCGTCAAGACATCGACTGGCGCTGCAAGCTGACGAACAGCACGAAGCCTGCGCCTTGCTTGGGTGCCAGACCATCGGCCTTCGCGTGAATGGTCACGGCAGCCAGCGGGCCGACGAGAAGGAGGGCCGCAAGCGTCATGCGCAGCAGCGTCGGCGCCAGGCGCGGGGAACGCGTTTTTTTGGGTTGTTCGCTTGTCCTCATAGGAGGGCTCCGCAGAAGGGAGACAACCCGGTGCACCGGCCAGCGAAGCCGAGATCCGAGCGCCTTGCCCAGTTTCCGGCATTCCCGACTAGCGCACCGAAGAGGATCGCGAAGTTCACGCAGATCAGCATGACGATGATGAAGTGGCGAACAAGTGCAGACATTCTCTTTTCCCCAAGCCCTATTGGGAGCAGAGAGTACCAATGCCGGCTGAACTCCGCCTGAGGCGGCGGTTCATCTGGGGTTCAGCGAAGTAATGCTCGAGATTCCGTCGACGGTACTTCTACCCGAGACGCAAAAAAGCCGGCGTTGCGCCGGCTTTTTCGATTTCCGCTCGAAGAGTGCGACCCGAGCGGGAACGGTGGCTTGAATGAACCGATCAGTTGGTCGGACGGAGCGCACCTTCGTAGTAGTCGCCGCGGTCCTGGGTACCGTCGATGTCGGTGTTGGCCATGTTGCGATCACGGATCATCCAGTTGCGGTCACCGTTGATGCTGCCGGTCGACATGGTATCAACCTGGGTATCATCGAGGCTCGGCGGGGACTCTGCGTAAGGCTCGTACTGCGTCGACTGGGCTAATGCCGAGCCCGCAATAGCAGAAGAAGCGATGAGAGCGGCAACAAAACCGGTGGTAAGGGAGGTTTTCATGTCCTGTCCTTTCTTTGGGTTATCCTTTGCCAGCGCGCCGTGTGGCGGCTTGCAGGACAGAAACCCACTCGGCAGGACATCGTTCCGCAAAAGATGATTATCGACGTTCACAAAGAATGCGAGCAACATCAAGCGGATGTTATCTTCTGCGTGATCTGGATTTGAGGCGTCGGTGGGGCGAACCCGGTGTATCGCCGGCGCTCGCTTGAACCGCAGTCTTCGTTGATTCGCGTCGCCAGCTGTTCTATCATAGCCAAGCGATGGCGAGCCGCAGGCTTCTTCATCGTGTCAGGTGGAGGGCGATTGCGACCCGCCGTCCAGCCGGTGTCTTGAATGAACTGCAAAGACCAGCCGCGAGAGCGGCTGGTCTTTCGGTATTCGTAAGAGGTTCGGCCTCGTACGGCTCGTAGCAGGCGGTGGATCAATGAGCCGTGCGGGGTAAGCGATTACTGCGGGCGGTGTGCGCCTTCGTAGTAGTCGCCACGGTCGGGGGCCTGGCGTACATCCTGAGACACGAATTCAGCGCGATCGCTGATGCTGCCGGTCTGAACACGGTCGATCCGGCTGTTTGGGGCGTCCTTGGCTGCGCCCTCGTAATAATCGCCAGCTGCGAGTGCTGCGCCACCGAAGGCGGCGGTGGCGATGAGAGCTGCGGCGAGGGTGGTGATTGACTTGGTCATGGTGGATTTCCCTTCTTTGATAGGGCTGCCGTGCGGAAAGTTTGCGACCTGAGGCACGGCCAGCCGGTGTGTCGAATGAACTGCGTCAGTTGGGGCGGTTTGCGCCTTCGTAGTAGTCGCCGCGGTCAGGCGTCTGGCGGACGTCCTGATCAGCGTAACCGGCGCGGTCGCCGATGCTGCCCGTCTGGACACGGTCGATCCGGGATGCTTCCGTCGTCTTGGAGGCACCTTCATAGTAGTCGCCGTCGGCGAGAGCTGCGCCACCGAAGGTAGCGGAAGCGATCAGGGCTGCGGCGAGGGTCGAGGTAAGAGACTTGGTCATTGGAGTTTTCCTTCTTTGGTCAGGCTGGCGTGCCGAGAGTTTGCGACCTGGGGCACGACAAGTCGGGGTCTTGAATGAACTGCGGTTTAGTTGGGGCGGTTTGCGCCTTCATAGTAGTCACCGTGGTCGGGCGACTGGGAGGCGACCTCTACGGTCGAACGGTCGTTCGCGAGCAGGGGCCCATTGTTGATGCTGCTGGTCTGGAAGGTATCCACCGCGGCAGGAGCTTCGGAGGATGCACCTGGGTAGTAATCGCCAGAAGCGAGGGCTGCGCCACCGAACGCGGCAGAGCCAGCGAGGGCGGCAGCAAAGACGGACAGATTGAACTTGGTCATTTCGTATTCCTTTCGGCATGAGCGAAGCAGTGCTGCTTGCTGACTGCCATATCGGATCGAAACGATCGGTTCGGAAGGTCAGAAAATGGAATCCGCTGTCAACGCGTCGTTGACAATCCAAACCGAACTGCCGGGGAGTGCAGCGCAGGGTTGATAAAGAGGGATGCGGATGGCTGCGTTTAGCGCCCCGCGACGGATGCACTTTTGCCGTGCTGTCGCCTGAAAATTAAGAGCTCTGGAATATCAGCGAAGCTGCATGTGACCGCAGGTAGCAGGATTGTCACGATCCAGGAAAAGCAACTCTTGGCCGCGCCTCGTCCAAGAAACGCGATTCACACACCTTCACAAGTTTTTTACGCCATCAAAAAGCTGCCGCAACTCCGTTTGGGGGAGCCGCGGCAGCTTCGGCGTCGTATTCGTTGGCGATGAAATCTAGCCACGAAGGGGGAGCGTGATGTCGCTCCCGAACGATCAGAGGCGGGTCCAGGTCTGCGTCTTGCAGAGCACCGCCATGACGCAGCCCTTCATCTTCAGAGAGTTTCCGCTGACCGTGCCGGAGCCGCTGTAGGTCTTGTCTGCGGCGGGGTCGGTGATCTCCCCCTTGTAGGTACCGCCGGTTCCGGACAGCTTGCCGATCTGCTTGCCGGCGTGCTTGCCTGTCTTCAGCGTAACGCAGAAGGCATTGCCGCATTTGCCGATGGTCGCGGTTTCGCCGCTCGCCGTCTTCCAGTTGCCCTCCAGCGGCTCGGCTGCATGAGCAAAGCCTGCCGACAACAAGAAGGCGGCAGCAAGTAGTACATGACGCATGATCAATTTCTCCATCCCTGTGTCGGCCGGACCGACAGTCACATCCTCCAGCCCGCCCGGAAGGCGAGCAGGCATCAGATTAGCTTACGCGCACGTAAAGGTAAACGTTGCGATGCGCCGGCGAGCGGCTTTTTCTGCGCAAGCCTTTCCGCCTGCCGCTCCATCGGAGCCTTGCGGATGGTTAGCAGAGGGTTGAAACCGAAATCTCAACTTTGCGTAAAATTTCGCCTCGAGGCCAAGCGCTGCAGGCATCACGATGTTTAACGAAAAGCCAATTTTACCAAGCATTTGTATTTTGTTTTCTAGCAATTAATCATGCCTTTTAGCCGACTGTTTGAAGATCTGCCGCATAGTCCTCCTCAGCAAACGAGCGGAAAAATCCGCCGGCCTGACGGAGACAAGCCGCCGAAGACGGTGCCTCCGGAAGGATCCCGAAAGGGGCAAGAAACAGGGCAAGTTCAACGGCAACAGCTTCAAACAGGGACAAAGACAATGGCACGCTTCGAAATTCAGAATTCCGGATATGCGACGATGGGTGGCGAGACCCGCGCCGATACCTTCTGCGAAATGGGGTTGATGTATGCGACTGGCCGCGGATGCGCGGTCGATCTCGTCGCCGCTCACAAGTGGCTGAACATCGCCGCCATCAAGGGCTCGGACCGTGCGGCCGAATTGCGGGCTGATCTGGCCCAGACCATGAGCAAGGCCGAACTCGCAGCAGCACTGCGTGCCGCTCGCGAATGGATGACGATGCACTGATGAGTGGCCGCCGTTGCGGCGGCGCCACCTCAGAGGGTCTTCAAGACCTGGGGTAGCGCCTCTTCGAGCAGCGCCATGTCGGCTTCGGGCCCGGCACTGATCCGGATGCACCGGTTGAGCGGTGCGACCCCCGGCATGCGGATGAAGACGCCGTGCTCCATCAGGCCGTCGACGATGGCCCTGGAATAGGCGCCGTCTCGAGCACAGTCGATGGCGACGAAATTGGTGGCCGATGGGAGCGGCAAGAGCCTATTTTCACGGGCAATGCCGCCGATGCGCTCCCGGGACAGCCTGATGTTTTCCAGGACCTCTCCGAGATAGGCCTGGTCCTCCAGGGCAGCCAGCGCCGCGGCAGTGCTGATGCGCGCCATGCCGAAATGATTGCGGATCTTGTCGAAGGCTGCGGCCGTCCCCGGCGTCGAGATCGCGTAGCCAATACGCGCGCCTGCGAGCCCGTAAGCCTTGGAGAAGGTGCGGGTGCGAATGACGTTCGGCTGGTCGATCAGCCCATCAATGTCCGGCGTCGAACCCTCAGGGGCCGTCTCGCAATAGGCTTCGTCGAGGATCAGCAGTGTCGTTTCCGGTAGCGCCCGCGCAAATGCGACAACGCTGTCGGCGTCCCACCAGCTTCCCATCGGATTGTCGGGATTGGCGAAATAGACGAGGGGCGGGTTTTCCCTTCGCACTGCAGCCAGAAGTCCATCGAGGTCTTCCCGGTCGTTCACGTAGGGCACGGTGACGAGCCGGCCACCGAAGCCGTTCACATGGAAATTGAAGGTCGGATAGGCACCGAAGGAGGTGACGACCGGCATGCCCGGGTCGATCACCAGCCGTACGATCTGGCCGAGCAGCGAATCAATACCCTCGCCGATCGCAAGGTTTTGCGGCTGGCAGCCGAGATGCGCGGCAAGCGCCTGCTTCAGCGCATGGTTTTCCGGATCATTGTACTTCCATGTTTCCGGTGCCGCTTCGGTGATGGCCCGAAGCACGGATGGGGCAGGACCGAAGCCGTTCTCGTTTGCGCCAATGCGTGCCTTGACCTCCAGGCCCCGGTTGCGCTCGATCGCCTCCGGCCCGACGAAAGGTACGGTTGCGGGGAGCGACTGGATGAGCGGTGTGAAGCGGGAGAATGTGGACATGGAAAGCGGACCTGCTACTAGAATCGGCTCACCATAGGGCCGAATCCCACGCACGCAAGTACGTGAGAGCGTCAACCGGTTCAGCCTGCCATGCGGTCCGCCAGCCGCCGGAACATCGCCGTCAGGCGGTCCATCCCAAGCCGTATCTCCGGCCGGTGCCGGTCGTCATCATTGGCGACAATCCACAGCGTATAGGTAAGCTCCTCCAGGATCGGCCCGTCCCGCTCCAGTTCAGGATCGGCATCCCCGGCGAAGCATGGAAGCACACCCCGGCCATTGCCGGCCCGGATCAGCCGCAAGAGCAGGTCCGGCGAATTCGCCCAGGTCATGATGTCCGCCTCATGATGCTCGAAGACCCACCGGTCCGCAGGCGAATGTGCGCTCTGCGTCCCGAGCGAGACCCAGGGGAGGGGAGTGCGGGACGAGCCTTTGGCGCAGTAGGCGGCATGCGCTACTGGCACCGATTTGCGCAGCGCGAGATTGCCGGTCTGTGGAGGCTCGCGCATGAGGCCGATATCCGTCTCCCGATAGGTGAAGTCGATGCCGGCATGGCGCATCTGGCAGCAGAGGCGGAAAGAATCCGTGGCTCCGCGAAGAGACGGCGTCTCGTCGGCGATCAGGCCCGAGAGCCAGGCATCGGCGCCGATCGAGACGATCGGCAGGGTGAAGGCCTGTCCCCGCCAATCCGCAATCTTCTCCGCCGATGTCTGCATGGCCTGCACATGGGCTAGCAGCACCTCGCCATCCGGCGCCAGCCGGTAGCCCCGCTGGCTGTGCACAAACAGCGTCCGCCCGGTTGCCCGCTCCAGTGCCAGCATCCGGCGCCCGATCGTCGGTGCGCTGATGCCGGTACGCTCGGACGCGCCGCTGAGGCCGCCGGTCAGCGCGACATGCAGGAAGAGCTTCAGGTCATCCCAGTCCGGTTCAGTCATCGGGGCTTATTCTAGCGCGCTTGTCGCAAACCGCATCATTCACCGGTGAAAAACGGCTTTCGTTTGCGCGTCTACAAGCGATGCCCGGCAGGAGCTAGCTGAGAGCCGTGTTCCGCTGGAGATGAAGACCATGCTTCTGAACTGGACCGTGACCTGGGTGACCCTTTGTGAGAATGCGAGGAGCAGAAAGGCGTCGCGCCTCGACGATCCCCTCGATGCGGGCGAGTGGCAGCCGTTCCGCTGGGCGATTCCGCTGATCGCGCTTCTGCTGCGCCAGCACAGCTCGGCAGATCGACCGGACCCAGTGGAGAACGCTGGCCGGAAGGTAACTAGTTGGTCTCGAAGCCGAGCCGGATGACGTGATGCAGGAATTCCGGGTCGATCAGCATGTTGAAGCCAACCGTCACCTTCTCCTCTTCCCGACGGATGACGGTGCAGCCGATCTCGTCATGGATGCCGAGGATTTCAAGGAAAAAATTGCTCGGCACCGGCACATGCGGGCTGACCTCCAGATCGGCTCCATAGAGCGAGATGGTTCGGATCAGGCAGCGCAGGTGCGTCTTGGTGCTGAGATGGTGGCCGACAAAGATGATCTTGCCCGGGCGATCGATCGTGAACTTCTCGAAGGCCTGGTCGCGGGGAATGTTCTGTCTCGGGTCGCGGTCCATGTTCAAGGGCATGACACCCTCCTTCTGTCTCCTCACGGCACGATCTTAGCCTTTTTCAACTAACACATCCTGAACGATCCTCCGGCAATTGCAGATATGCGCGTGAAAAGGATGCACCCGCTCCCTGAAGCCTTGGGCCGACGATCGGGACATCCGGTTGACGTGCGGACGGCTCGCGGCTACCCCTGCCGGCAGAAGGATCGGTGCGGCAGAGGAAGGGCAGGTCTTTGACGGGCAGGCTGGTGATCATCGGGGCGGGGCAGGCGGGTTTCGCGCTGGCGGCAAAGCTGCGCAGCCTGAAGGACGAGCGTCCGATCACCCTCATTGGAGCCGAGGATGTGCTGCCCTACCAGCGGCCGCCACTTTCAAAGAAATACCTGCTCGGCGAGATGGAGTTCGATCGCCTGACCTTCCGTCCGGAGAACTGGTACGCCGAGAACGATGTCGAGATCCAGCTTTCCACCTATGTCGAGCAGATCGATCGGAGCGGCAGGCGGGTCCGGATGCAGGACGGCTCCTGGCTCGGCTATGAGACGCTGGTGCTTGCGACCGGCGCTGCGCCCCGGACCTTGCCAGCGGCGATCGGCGGCGACCTGGAAGGCGTCCACCTGATGCGCGACAAGCGCGACGCCGACGAACTGGCCCATGAAATGCGTCCGGGACGGCGCCTGTTGGTGATCGGCGGCGGTTATATCGGGCTAGAGGCGGCCGCAGTGGCACGCGCCCGCGGCGTCGAGGTGGTGCTGATCGAAGTGGCCGACCGGATTCTCTGCCGCGTTGCCGCGCCTGAGACTGCCGATGTCATCCGTACGATCCACCTGCAGCATGGGGTGACGATCCGCGAGCGCACCGGCCTGACGCGGCTGATCGGCCGCGACGGCCGGATCTGCGGCGCCGAACTTTCCGACGGCAGCGTCATCGACGTCGATTTCGCCATCATCGGCATTGGCGTCGCGCCGAATGACGGGCTTGCGCAGCAATGCGGGCTGGAGGTTGGCAACGGCATCATCGTCGACGCCTTCGGGCGCACCTCCGACCCGGCCATCTATGCGGCGGGCGATTGCACGCAACTGCCGTGGAAGGGGGAGCGCATCCGCCTCGAATCGGTCCAGAACGCGGTCGATCAGGCAGAGGCCATCGTCGCGGTGCTCGCCGGCGGAGCCGAACCCTATCGGCCGAAGCCGTGGTTCTGGTCCGACCAGTATGACGTCAAGCTGCAGATCGCCGGCTTCAATCTCGGCTATGACGAAACGCTCGTGCGGCCGGGCATGCGCGAGGGCAGCGTCTCCATCTGGTATTTCCGGGAGGGGCGCTTCGTCGCGGTCGACGCCATCAACGATGCCAAAGCCTATGTCACCGGAAAGAAACTCCTCGACATGGGCATCGAGCCGGACCGCACCATTCTCGCCGACGCGGCCGCAGATCTGAAGCAACTTCTCTCCTAGGACAATTCGAATGCCAGCACCGAAGAACCAGTTCAAGGCAGCCCTTCGACAGGGCGGCAGGCCGCAGATCGGCCTTTGGCTCAATACCGGCGAGCCGCTCCTGGCCGAGCTTGCGGGCACGGCCGGCTACGACTGGCTGGTGATCGACGGCGAGCATGGCCCGAACGACCTGCGCAGCATCATGACGCAGTTGCAGGCCCTGTCCGCCTCTCCTGCCGAGGCGGTGGTCCGGCCGCCCATGGGCGAAACATGGATGATCAAGCAGCTTCTCGATATCGGCGCTCGGACCCTGCTGGTGCCGATGGTCGATTCGGCCGAACAGGCCCGCGAACTGGTGCGTGCCGTCCGCTATCCCCCGCATGGCATTCGCGGCGTGGGCGCGGCGGTCGCTCGCGCTTCGGCGTTCAACACCATTCCCGACTATGCCGACACCGCCGCTGATGAGATCTGCCTGCTGGTGCAGGCCGAGACCCGCGCGGCAATCGCCGATCTCGAGAACATCGCAGCCGTCGACGGCATTGACGGCATCTTTATCGGCCCGGCCGACCTTTCCGCCGACATGGGCTATATCGGCCGCATCGAGGCGCCGGAGGTCCAGGAGGTGATCGAGAAGGCGATCGGCACGATCACCGCAGCCGGCAAGGCGGCCGGCATCCTCACTTTCAACGAGGCGCTGAACCTGCGCTACATCGACCTCGGTGCCCGCTTCGTCGCCGTCGGCTCAGACGTGGCGGAATTTGCCGGCGCATTGCGCAGCCTCGCCGCCCGCTACGGCCGCGGCACCCCGGCGGCAGGCGGCTCCTCGGGCTATTGAGCCGAGCCTCCGGCCGCACACACGCCCCTTCCGCCGGCAATTCGTCGGCGGGTTCGAAAAGACCTTGCAATCGCCCGGCATCCGAAATAATCAGGCCGCACCGGAGAGGTGGCCGAGTGGTCGAAGGCGCTCCCCTGCTAAGGGAGTATACGTCAAAAGCGTATCGTGGGTTCGAATCCCATCCTCTCCGCCATCATTTATGTTTTTCTCTTCTTAAAACAGTGTGTTAGATCGTTTGTGGCGAGATCTGCTACATTTCCTGCTACATCCTGGGCCCGGGGCAGGAATGCAGCGTCAGTCAGTATGCAGATCGCCGAGTCGGATAACCAAGATCTTGAGAGCGCTTAGACTTCGGCTCATTCCGCGCCATCATACGCGGGTAAGAGTTGGGGCCTCACATGATATCCATTTGCGCTGCGCGTCTGGACGACCGCACTGATCACAACAGTGACTCTTGAACAGTGGAGGCGGCTCCTCGTTCCACCTTACGAGGCGGGAGAAGGATCAGATCGCTGTCTGACAATGGGCGCTGCAGCCCTTTTGCCTCTTCCCAAGGTGCCGACAGCCATCTCTCCACCTCAACCTCATTGCTGAGGATCACGGGCATCGCCTTCGGGTGTATGGGAGCCACGACCGCATTGGGTTCCGTGGTGAGGAAGGCGAAGAGATCGCAGCGTATGAGTCCTTCCTTCACCTTCCGGACGCATTCCCAGTCCCGCACCCAAAGGCCCACGTAGGCGTTAGCTGGGGCTCCAGAATTTGGATGGGTGGGGAGGTGCCGGATCGCGTCAAAGGCAAGTCTAATCCGGGCACGAGTTTCAACCTATAAACATCTTCCAAACCATTCCCCCGAAATCCCCTTGAAGCATCGTGTCCTGCTCGCCATGCTGCTGCTGGAGGCGCGAGCATGGACGGTTCGATAATATCCCTTCAGACTGGGACAAAAGCTGCTGATCCCCAGTGGGAGATCGGACTGCTGATCGCGTTAGCTGTAGGCTTCATCGTCTACCGACTTCTCACCTACGTCGCGGCGAGGTTACGATCCACGCAGCCGCATCTGTCTGCCATAGATCGTCACTTCCGGAACGTCTTCGCGATCATGGATGAGCCTCGTCGCCAGTCCCTCGTCAGCTATTACATGCAGAAGTACGAGTGTGGCCGAGAACAAGCGATGCGGCATGCGATCGAAGATCGTGAACGCGATCAGCGTCGCTATTCCTGATCTCGGTCCAATTCCGCAACTTCTGCCAATTTGTTCGGCGGCTGCTTCCAGCGGAACGCTCGTTTAGGCCGAGGGTCGACGCCCGCAGACTTCAACCTGCCTTGCTCGCCGGTTGCTTCATCCGAATGCGTAGTGGCTTTCCTTCTGCATTGTCGATCTCGAAGGCATTCGTCTTCTTGACGAGATCGCTGAGCTTGCGGGAACCGTAGGTGCGGGGATCGAAATCCGATGCCAGGTTTGCGAGCTGGGTGCCGACGGCCCCAAGGGGCACCCACCCGTCTTCGCTTTCCATCTGAGCAATGACCTTCTTGATGATCGGCGTCGCCGCGCTCGGCTTCTGCAGTGATGGTGCCTGTTGTGCCTCGCCGCCACCGTTCCCCGGCTCCTGGGGCAGCAGGTTCTCCGTGTAGATGAACCTCCGGCAGGCCTGGCGGAAACTCTCGGGCGTCTTCTGTTCCCCGAATCCGAAAACATCGACGCCTTGCTCCCGGATACGCGACGCAAGCCGCGTGAAGTCGCCGTCGGAGGAGACAAGACAAAATCCATCGAAACGTCCACTGTGGAGCAGGTCCATGGCATCGATCACCAGTGTGATGTCGGACGCGTTCTTGCCAGTGGTGTAGGCGAACTGCTGCTGCGGGATGATTGCATGCTTCGCGAGGACGTCCGTCCATGCCTTGGAGCGGGCGCTGGAGAAGTCGCCATATATTCGGCGAACACTCGCCTCTCCGATCTTCGCGATCTCTTCAAATAGACCATCGACGATCTTGGCTGAGGCGTTGTCGGCGTCGATCAGGACCGCAAGGCGAGGCGAGCGTGGTTCGGGCATGATCTTGTTTCCTATACTTCAAGCGTCGCATGTACGTGCCAGCGATCCAGAACTCACCGTCGTCAGGCTTCTGATCCACCGCATACTTTTTCAACATGTTCTGTCGTGGCTGCTATTGCACGTTGAACAATGTCAGGTTGAATTGGCGCGTCCTGTTTTATTTGTTGATAATTGAATGCCCAGTGAAACGCCGTTCTCCGCCGTCACCCGAGTTCTGCTCGACCGGTGGCTCACAACAAGTGCAGAAAAGCCCGTACAGCCAGAGACGATCTTTGCGCCGGCGCTCGATCTCCTCTCCATAAAGATGCGTCTTACGGTGTTCCGCCTGGTCGGTGACGATCCGTGGAACTGGGAGATGAAGGCCATACGACACTCAGGGTTCACATCCAGAGTGCTCAACATAAATCAGCTGTTCGCCGACTGTAAGATCGGTGAGTTTAAAGACCGCCGTTACATGGAGGAGGCGGTGATCCCGCGGCTCCGGGAGGTCATTTCAACACAGCAGCCGCGGATCGAGCTCGTGAAGACGAAGTTGCTGGGTCTCAGTCTGGGATACGATCGTATCCTGATGCCACAGAAGAACGTTGCCAGCCCCGAGTGGATAATCTCATCCTCGTATGCGCGATTCCTTCTCACGCGACCGCGTCAGGAGGAGAATCTTGATGTGGCCGATGAAGCGATTACGCAGCTGCTGATCGAGGGGGCAACGGCCAAGGAGATCGCAGCGAGCCTGGGACTTTCTCACCGCACCGTCGAGCACCGCCTCAGCCGGATGAAGGATCGCATGGGGGCGCGCAACACCGTGCATCTGGCTGCAATGCTGGTGGCGACCCATCTAGACCGGACCAACAACTAACCTCACCTAAACAACTGCATGATGGATTCGGCATTGGAATTGGCGATCGATAGCGATTGAATGGCCAGCTGCTCCTGCGTCTGCAGCGCCTTGAGGCGGCTAGACTCCTCGTTCATGTCCGCATCAACGAGTCTGCCAATGCCTTTGTCGATGTTGGCTATCAAGCTTTCCGTGAATTCCAGCTGCATTCCTACACGAGACAGAAGCGAACCCAAGCCACTCGCGCTCGAGATCGACCGTTGCAGCATGTACTCGACACCGGTGAGGTATTCTTCGATGGTGAATTCTTGCTCGGTGATATTGATTTCTTCAAGGTCGAAGCGGAGGCTCCAACTCTTGTTTGTCCGAAAGTCGCTCACAACGAAGTCCACAGCTTGATTACCATAACCGGGATGCACTGATTGGTCAGCAAAGAAGGATATGGCAGAGCCGGAGACACTGAGAGCAAGGCCGAGGCCGGCAGATGCATACCTGACCACGTCGGCAAATTCGTCGGCGGTTTCCACTCGCGCGTTCGTCACGCCCAACGCGTTATTTACGGTATCTCGGTCGATGACTACGGTGTTTAGAGGGCCACCTGCGATCTGCACGTCGAATGAAATTGCCAAGTCCTTTGGCATTGTGAAGGCTTTGGTGAAGGTCGTTCCGCCTACCGTACACATGTTGTCATGGTCGATAGCGGAGCTGCTATCGAGACCTAGCACACTGCCGCCCGCCAGAGTAGAGGACAGATTTTCAAAGTAGATGCTTGAACCGACGTTTCCCGTGGTTTCAAGCGTTGCAACATCGTACGTTGTGAGACTGGTATCTCCGCCCCTATAGGCGTCAGCAGGGGCAGCTACGTCATCGAACGCCTTCTGCAGAATTTTGCGGACGTCCGAAGCGTCATGAACAATCCCGTCTCCAGTTCCGAGCGCAGCGTCCACCAATGCCTTGTCGATAGTTATTGCATAGGAATTTCCTGCCGCAACTGGGCTCCGATCAAGCACGAGATCAAATGTGATGCTGTCGGACGCGGAAAATGTAACTGGACCTGAGAAGGTATGATCTTCGTGGCCTTCGTGAAAGTACGACACGATGCCAAGAGGCTGCAGATCAGGGTAGTCACCTGTCACTTCTTTCTGAAGGATGCCGCCCCCGCCGGCGTTCAGCATTATGGTCGATTTCAGGTCGACGCTCGTCCTTTGCACGGACACTGTACCCCCCGCCGCTCTCACAAACGACGATGTGACTGAGGAGGTAAGCGCGTCGAGATCAAGAAGGGAAGCTTCCTCGGTGCCCTTCAGGTAGTTCACCCCGTTGAAGGATGCACCCGCCACGATGGAGGCTGCTTGCTGCTTTAGTTGGTCAAGTTCTTCTTGTACTTTGCTTCGGTCGACGCCCTCTTCATGAGCGGTCGCAAGGCGCGATTTGAACGCCTCCAGGAGTCCGACAATCGCGTCAGTTGCAACATAGGCGACATCAAGTTTGGCAGCCCCCAGACCCAAGGCGTCGGAAACAGCGGCCAGCGCCATGTTGTCCGAGCGCATGGTCGTCGAAATGGACCAATAGGCGGCATTGTCGGTGGCGGTGCCGACGCGCAGACCGGTACTGACCCGCTGCTGAGTCTCGCCCAGACTGCTTGCCACGGCACGCAATGTCTGCAGCGCCGCCATCGCTGAGTTGTTCGTCAGTATGCTGGTCATCGGACGCTCGCTCTCCCCACAAAAGCCAGCGGAATCATCATGATGCCGTCGAGGCGATGGCGATTCTTATCGTTGACGAATGGTTAACGGCGATCCCAATCCGGGAGGGTAAAAATACCGGTAGAAACACCGTGCTCCGGTGAGAACTGGGGCGCTGCCCTCTCTCCTGTTGCCAGTCCCGCGACAAACAATCTACGTCGGAACGCCTTGTATTCTGGGGTTTCGGCGGCCACAGGCGGAAATTATTTCCTCGTCTGGAGCGGCAAGCAAGACGGACCCAAGGGGAGGGACACTGGTGCTTCAGCGGCAGATGCTTGACCGAAGACATTCAGCAACCGTTAAACTCGGAAGAATTACATCCGGGTGAGATCGACAACCTACAGCGGCTGGGGGGCTGCACTGGATGGAGACGAGCAATCTGATCGTTTACGTGCCGCCGGTGCTGTTCAGCCTGGTGGCCGGATGCTTCTTCCTGTTGAGGCGTCTGGGGCTGAGCAACACCTGGTACTGGGGCGCGGGTTTTGCGCAGACGGCGCTCGGTTTCGTGATCTCGACCTTCTCGATCCAGCCGACCTTCGACGCCTTCGCGTCGGGGCTGATCTTCATGGGGGCGTCCTATTGCTACGGCAGCGGGCTCCTGTCTCACTTCAGGGTGCCCATGCAGACCGTGCAGCGCCTGACCTTCGTCGCACTGTATACGCTGGCGCTCACTTACCTCGTGTTCGTAGAGAAGAGCCTGATCTCTCAACTGTTCCTCACGGATATGGCATTCGCCTTCCTGCTTGGCTGGGCAATCCTCAGGGTCCGGAGACAGGCCGCAAGCGGGATCGACAAGGCCCTGGTCGTGACAAGCTGCATCGTCGTGCTGGATTCGGTATCGCGCGCGACCTACTTCACGTTCTTCACGGGGGCGAGCAACGACTTCGCCGATTTTGCGGACTCAGCTTACAATCTCGCAGTTCATCTCACGACCATTACCGTGTGCATGTTCTTCCCGTTCAGCGCGCTCGCGGCCGTGGGGCACACTGCGCTCGAGCGTTACCGACGGGCGGCGGAGACGGACGAACTGACCGGGCTTCTAAACCGACGTGGATTTCGGCATGCGGTCGAGCGGGGGAACAGCGTCCCCCGGCATGGCTCATTGATCATATGCGACATCGATCACTTCAAACGCATCAATGATGGCTACGGACACGGGTTCGGCGACGAGGTCATCCGGGGGCTAGGTGAAGACCTCCTTCAGGTGATCGGCCCCCATGGATGCATGGCGCGCTACGGCGGTGAGGAATTCGTGGCGTTCCTGCCGGGAGTTGACGTCATCAAGGCGCGTGACCTGGCGCATTCACTGCGGCGCGCTTTCGGGGAGAGGGCATGGGTGGCCTTCGATGTGAGCGAGCAATTCTCGGTTTCCTGCGGCGTCGCTTCCGTGAGAGCCGAAGACACTCGACTGGAGGCTGCCTTCGAGCGGGCGGACCGGGCACTCTATGCGGCCAAGGCTGCCGGACGAAACAGGGTGTTCGTTGACGCGGGCGACGCGCAGACGCCACTGCACTTGGCCACCGGCGACATTGCGGGAGAACGACTGGAAGCGTGACAGCGTTCTCCGCGACCTCGCTGCCAATCGCCTCGAGCGGCTGGCGAAGGCTCCGTTTCCCTAGTGGTAGATGTGCTTGCTCAGGTCAGGCTCGGCGGCCACGCAGTAGTTGATCCCGATCTGCAGGAGGAGTTCGGCAGAGGCCAGATCACCCCTCGTGTCGAGGGTGGCCAGTCCGCGGATTGCGGCAGCGAGGTTAAAGTTGTTTGCGGCGACTTTCTGTCGGCCGGCATCGAGAGCTTCCTCTGCCTTGTATTCAAGCGCATCCGCGACTGTCTCGATCAGGTCGAGGCGCTCATATGAGCTCATCTCGTGAAGGGTCTTGGCGGCTTCCATGATATTCTCCTTGTTATTGTTCTTGGGGGAGAGTTCGGCACTGCCGGACGTGCTATCCCGCCGAGGCCGGGGCCAGGGAATGTGATCGTCTGAATGGATGACCCCCGGCAGGTGGGGGTGAGGGTGGACCATTGCAAGCGTCAGGCTGCTGTTGCCTGCCGGCCTCGCTTTCGGACATGGCAATTCGGGCCGTAATGACGCCACCCGTTTCACCAACGTAATGAAGGGCGGTCCGCCCGACCATGAAACTGCCGGTCCACCGTTTCGTTCCCTTGGTTCCACTAGACGAGGAGGGACCGGCGCGGTCGGTCAGTATGCAGATCGCCGAGTCGGATAACCAAGATCTTGAGAGCGCCTAGACTTCGGCTCATTCCGCGCCATCATCGACGCGGGTAAGAGTTGGGGCCTCACATGATATCCATTTGCGCTGCGCGTTTGGGCGACCGCACTGATCACAACAGTGACTCTTGAACAGTGGAGGCGGCTCCTCGTTCCACCTTACGAGGCGGGAGAAGGATCAGATCGCTGTCTGACAATGGGCGCTGCAGCCCTTTTGCCTCTTCCCAAGGTGCCGACAGCCATCTCTCCACCTCAACCTCATTGCTGAGGATCACGGGCATCGCCTTCGGGTGTATGGGAGCCACGACCGCATTGGGTTCCGTGGTGAGGAAGGCGAAGAGATCGCAGCGTATGAGTCCTTCCTTCACCTTCCGGACGCATTCCCAGTCCCGCACCCAGAGACCAGCGAAGAACATCAGCGGCTCGCGTTCATCGCGGGCGAACCACGCGTTTGGCGTCCGGCCGCCTTCGACCTTGCTCGAGGGATCAGGTTCGGCGAAACGCGTGAACGGGACGACGCAGCGGTTCTCGATGCCAGTCCAGCGCATCCAATGCTTGCTGGTCGTGTTCCGGATGTTGGTCGTGCCCCCATCCGGCTCCATCTTCAGCAGTTCCTGGAAGTCGACATTCTTTCCCTTGGCCCGCAGCTTGTCGGCCCGCCTCGTCGCTGCTTGGTAAAGTGCCTGCTGCGAACTTGGCATCCCCCAGCGCACCCATGTCATCTCACGGATGCCGTCGATGTTGCGCACGATGGGTGCCATCTGGTCGGGATAGATGTCGAGTGATGGCTGGAGGTTGCCCAGGCGGTCGAGCGCCTTGGTAATCGCCCGGATGGCTTCCTGATTGGTGGTGACATTGTAGAGGTTGCACATCTACAGCTCATCCTCATATCTGCTGGCGCTCAGACTGTGAGAACCGACATAGTCCTCTGGCCGGACAGAGACGATCTTGCGTTCTCCGACCACGAACTTCCGTGTCAGTGCCCGCACGATGTCGCGGGTAGCTTCTGCCCTGGCTGCGTTCCATTCGGTCTTGCTGCTCCACCGACGGGCATCCTCATCGTCAATATCGAACAACGCGGTGAAAACGGTCAAGTAAACGTCGTGGCTGGTAGCAGGCTCGCGGTTGCCGTGTTCCCAGTGGAACGAGAATGGGTGCAGTCCCCGCTCGACGATCTGTCTGGCAATGGCGTGGGTGGCCTGGTGTTCGCGTCGCCTTGATTTCCCGGTTCCTGCGAAAGCGTTGATCGTCACCCGGTCGATGCATGCGATGCGATGCCTGATGGCCTCCTTGAGTGTCCCGGCAGCGTCACTCGTCATGCTTCGCCTCTCTCCGGCGAAGGGCTTCACCCGCGTGTAAAACCCCGGCTCATGGCGGCTTCAGTCAAGGCCAATTGCAGTCGCAGGTATCTGCAATCATCGATCAGCGTGGCGATAGCCGCGCGAGCATCTCCATCGTGCCAGGCAAGAGCAGCCTCGACTTCATCGATGGCGTCTTCTTCTACTGGCGGCTCTACAGGCAATGCGGACACGGGTTCTCCTTCGCGCCGAAGCGCGTCTGCTGGGTCGGTTGTGATGGGAGCTCGGCCGCCATGCGGCTCCTGTTCTCATTATGTTCTGTAGCGACGCGGAGTCAATGCGATTTCTTATTAAGCATTTCCTGCTGCAATGGCTCGATGACCAAGCGCCCTCGCAGACCTGCTGCGCCGCTGCTCCACGAGCAGGACCTGCCGCTGAAAAGCGGGCGCGTCAGAAGGCGTGACCCGAAGCAGCCTGAGTTTCCGTTTGATCCCATGCCGGAGCGCGTGGAGCCTTGCTTGGCAAAGCTGGTCACCAAGCCTCCTCATGGGGATCAGTGGTCGTATGAACTGAAGTGGGACGGCTATCGTCTCGCGGTCCATATCGAACCCGGGCGGGTGCGGATCATCACGCGCGGCGGTCACGACTGGACGCATCGCTTTTCAGGCATCGAGGAGGAGGCGAAACAGTTCTCCCCGTCAACGATGATCCTCGACGGAGAGGCGGTAATGTTCAATGAAAGGGGCATCCCGGATTTCGGAATGCTGCAGAACTCGCTTGGGGGCAGGGGCGGAAAATTGCCTTCCCGGAACTCGGTGCTGCTTGCCTTCGACCTTCTCTATCTGGACGGCCACGACCTGACGCGGATGGAGTACAGCGCCAGGCGAAGGCTTCTTGAGGATGTGCTCGCGGAAAAGACGGGCGCGATCCGTTTGTCGGAGGAGTTCGAAGAAGACCCGGACGAACTGTTGCGGCACGCATGTGTCCACGAACTGGAGGGCATCATAGCGAAGCATCGCGATCGCCCATACCGATCTGGTCGAACCGGGGACTGGCTGAAGATCAAGTGCGTTCAGAGAGACACCTTCGCCATCATCGGCTACGAGCCATCCAAGGCCGTCCCCGGTGCACTTGGCAGCCTGCTTCTGGCCGCACTCAAGGGGCCCGACTACGTCTATGTAGGGTCTGTGGGGACAGGCTTCAGCCAGAATCAGGCGAGATCGCTCAAGATGCAGCTCGACAAGCTGAGGACGAATGTTCCTCCTGTGCGTCTGCCGGGTAAGAATTTGGTGCTGACATCACCTTCGCTACTGGCTGAGGTGGAGTACCGCGCTTGGACCCATACTGGGACACTTCGGCATCCCTCATTCAAGGGGCTTAGGGAAGCGGAGGAGTGGGCGGAGGTATATCGTTCTTGAAGCGTCTGACGCGTCGGTTACCGCCAATTGCAGTCTGCACGATTGGGCAGATCTAAAACGTCAGGTGCGTATTTCTACGTTGAGGACCTTCCTCCGTTCGAATTAGAACCCAGTGACGACTTTGACGAGATCTACATTGATCCCGATTATGAAGATTCGAGCGATGCTGGCTGACCCCGAGCCGCTACAAAACCTCCGCTACTGGGTAGCCGCGTTCAGCGATTTTCGCTTTCACCTTCGATGGCGCTGGGGAGGCCGTTGCAACCAAGAAATTTATCTCTAATCCTGCAGTTGATTGAAACCGGGCATTCTAAATTCCGCGACCAAAAAATCCACGGTCGCCTGATCCCGCAGCTTGCAGACGATGTTCTGGTTGGCGAAGGCGCCCTTGAACCATTTGGCTTGGGACGGTTCTACCGTCTTGCGCCATTCGACGCCAACGACATATTCCGCCCGGTCAATGGGTTCGCCGATCCGCTTCATTCGAGGTTCGGCAAGCGGTTGTTCGAAGAGTAGCCCGTCTGGAGTCATAAAGTCAGAGGCAAGCTGGGCTTCGCTGGTAACCGTCCCATAGCCGATATAGCCCTTGCCCTTGTCGTACACGAATATCTCGTCGCCAACGGCAAGCTGCTCCAGGCGCTTGGTGTAGAATTCGCCGCCGCCGGCACTCACGAAGCCGTAGCGCTTCATGTCGGTCCAGGAGCGGTGTTCGCCGAGGCCGGCATTGACAAAGTAGTAGCCGGACCACGGCGGGCGGACCTTGCGCTCGGAGCGCTCTTCCACCTCTTCCTGATCGAGCAGGAAATCTGTCGTCAGCCATTCCTGGCCGTTGGCCTCGAAGACGTTGAAAAATACGGTATTGATGGCAACGCCATGCTCTTCCGACAGATATTCGACAATCCGCCGGGACGCCGGGTCGAGTTCGCTTGCCACGATCAGCATGGAGTGGCTGCCGTTGAGCTGTTCGGGAATGGCTTCGCCGAACTTCTCCCGGAAGGCGGTCACCAGGCGCGTCTGAAGATACCGTTCAGCCCGCTCGTATATCTGGGGTGTTGTCAGCGTGCGAACCCAGGAGGCGTAATCCAGCACCTGCGCCACGATTTCGCGCGGCGTGCGGTCCTTCTTCAGTTCGATGATGATGAGAGCCCCTGAGGCGTCCAGCGCCAGCAGGTCGATGAATTTGCCGTGGTCCGTTGGAACCTGCCGGCCGATGACCATCGCGTCCAGGCCGAGCAGCGAGGGATCGGCCGCGACCCAATCCTCGATCAGGCTTTCCTTCAGCAAGGCGCGTCGCGTGGCTGGCTTCAATTTGCCGTCAACGATGGAGTAGAGCGAACTCATGCGGCGTCCTCCATCTCTTCTGAGGGGTAGAGTTCAAGCAATTTGGCGTGCAAAGCCTGAATTTCGTCGTGGTGTGCCACTCCAGCCAACGCCGAGACGTCAAAGCCGGAACAGATAGTGATATCAGCGGACGACATATAATTCGCATGAACCAAGTTTGCCACGATCTCGTCCGCTGGATCCGTATACTGGCGCTCTTCTACGTCCGCGCTCGATATCAGAAATCGCCGATAGAGTTCCTGGATAACCGGCTCCATGTGCGCTTCAATATTGCGTACCTCCCTCATCATGTCAGCGATTTCAGCATCAATTGCCGCGCGATCGTTGAAGAACACCGTCCCTGTCGGATGTGCGATCTTGTTCCGCCGCTTTACGAACTTGGCGAACTCCCCAACCTGCTGGTTGGAGCAACCAATCAGCTTGAGAAACCGGAAAATCTGGCTTTCCTTCAGACGGTCGTAAAACTTGAACGGACTTTCGCAATCCATCAGACTGCCTTCCTCGTCCGAACGAAACCCAACCATAGCCATTGCGAATTGCTCGGGACGAGCTAGCCTTATCTGCCAAACCGAGAAGCTTACGAAGCTCATGTCGAGCAAATGAAAGGCGAGACTGGCAAACTCGAAACGTTCAACATCGTAGTTCGTCTGAAAGGCGGACCACAGAAAATCGAGATATGACTGCTCACTGGCATTAGCGAATGATTGGGGCAAATAGCTCCCGAGTTCGAGCGCCTCATCCATCAGGCAACCTCCTCGGCCTTGGCCTCACCCCATACACGAGCAATTGCAGCTTCGATCTTTTTCTCGAAGCGGGCGACTAGATCGCGGTTGCCATTGACGAGGGCCTGCTCGGCTTCGATTTCTGCAATGATGGCCTGTTGGTTTTCAATGTCAGGCATCACAAAAGGCATGCCCGACAACACAAATTGGTTGAGGTTCTTCATCGTGACACCAACGGCATTGTCATCAAGATACTGTTTGCCAGCTGGCGACGAGATTTGCATCGCGATGAATTCTGAAGAGCATTGAGCGGCGGGTCTGAACCGCCCCGGGTTTGCCGGAGACCCCAACTCGTGAGAAGTAGGGTCTATGACAAGCAAAACGACGAACAAATTTTCTCCTGAAGTCCGCGCCCGCGCCGTTCGGATGGTGACGGAACATGAAGCCGAATACTCATCGCGCTGGGCGGCGGTATCATCGATAGCGACCAAGATCGGCTGCTCGGCGCATACCCTCCATGAATGGGTGAAGAAGGCCGAGGTCAACAGCGGCAAGCGTGCAGGTCTGCCAAGCGACGTGGCTGAGAAGATGAAGGCTCTGGAACGGGAGAACCGGGAGCTTCGTCAGGCGAATGAGATTCTACGCAAAGCCTCGGCGTATTTTGCCCAGGCGGAGCTCGACCGCCCACTGAAGCGATGATTTCCTTCATCGACGAACACCGTTCGGTGCTCGGGGTCGAGCCGATCTGCAGGCTGCTGCCGATTGCCCCGTCCACCTATTATGAGGTCGTCGCCAAGCGCACGGACGTGGGTCGCCTATCGGCCCGCGAACGGAATGATATTGCCATGAAAGTCGAGATACGCCGGGTGTTCAACGAGAACTTCCAGGTCTATGGCGTGCGGAAAGTGTGGCGACAGTTGCAGCGAGAAGGCTTCGATATCGCTCGCTGCACCGTCGCAAGGCTGATGAGAATGATGGGTCTTCAAGGCATCATTCGTGGCAAGCCAATCAAAACCACTGTATCGGACAAGTCTGCCCCGTGTCCGCTCGACCGCGTCAACCGCCACTTCAAGGCTCCCGCGCCGAACATGCTGTGGTTATCCGATTTCACCTATGTCGCGACCTGGCAGGGCTTCGTCTACGTGGCCTTTGTCATCGATGCCTTCGCCCGCCGCATCGTCGGCTGGCGGGCCAGTCGAACGGCGCACGCGGGATTCGTCCTCGATGCTCTCGACCAGGCACTGCATGATCGGCGGCCCGTCAAACGTGGCGGGCTGGTTCATCATTCCGACCGCGGCTCGCAATACGTGTCCATTCGCTTTTCCGAACGGCTGGCGGAGGCGGGCATCGAGCCGTCTGTCGGAAGCGTCGGCGATAGTTACGACAATGCTCTCGCCGAAACGATCAACGGTCTTTACAAGGCCGAGGTCATTCATCGGCGAGGACCATGGCGCAACTTCGAAGCCGTAGAGTTCGCCACGCTCGAATGGGTCGACTGGTTCAACCACCGCCGTCTTCTGGAACCCATCGGGAATATACCGCCAGCAGAGGCAGAACGACGATACTACGCCATGCTGGACGCACCAGCTATGGCCGCATAACTTAAACCAAACGGTCTCCGGCAAACCCGGGGCGGTTCA
>NZ_JBIOKZ010000008.1:0-203484 GCF_044142885.1 Pseudorhizobium flavum | reverse complement strand
TGAACCGCCCCGGGTTTGCCGGAGACCGTTTGGTTTAAGTTATGCGGCCATAGCTGGTGCGTCCAGCATGGCGTAGTATCGTCGTTCTGCCTCTGCTGGCGGTATATTCCCGATGGGTTCCAGAAGACGGCGGTGGTTGAACCAGTCGACCCATTCGAGCGTGGCGAACTCTACGGCTTCGAAGTTGCGCCATGGTCCTCGCCGATGAATGACCTCGGCCTTGTAAAGACCGTTGATCGTTTCGGCGAGAGCATTGTCGTAACTATCGCCGACGCTTCCGACAGACGGCTCGATGCCCGCCTCCGCCAGCCGTTCGGAAAAGCGAATGGACACGTATTGCGAGCCGCGGTCGGAATGATGAACCAGCCCGCCACGTTTGACGGGCCGCCGATCATGCAGTGCCTGGTCGAGAGCATCGAGGACGAATCCCGCGTGCGCCGTTCGACTGGCCCGCCAGCCGACGATGCGGCGGGCGAAGGCATCGATGACAAAGGCCACGTAGACGAAGCCCTGCCAGGTCGCGACATAGGTGAAATCGGATAACCACAGCATGTTCGGCGCGGGAGCCTTGAAGTGGCGGTTGACGCGGTCGAGCGGACACGGGGCAGACTTGTCCGATACAGTGGTTTTGATTGGCTTGCCACGAATGATGCCTTGAAGACCCATCATTCTCATCAGCCTTGCGACGGTGCAGCGAGCGATATCGAAGCCTTCTCGCTGCAACTGTCGCCACACTTTCCGCACGCCATAGACCTGGAAGTTCTCGTTGAACACCCGGCGTATCTCGACTTTCATGGCAATATCATTCCGTTCGCGGGCCGATAGGCGACCCACGTCCGTGCGCTTGGCGACGACCTCATAATAGGTGGACGGGGCAATCGGCAGCAGCCTGCAGATCGGCTCGACCCCGAGCACCGAACGGTGTTCGTCGATGAAGGAAATCATCGCTTCAGTGGGCGGTCGAGCTCCGCCTGGGCAAAATACGCCGAGGCTTTGCGTAGAATCTCATTCGCCTGACGAAGCTCCCGGTTCTCCCGTTCCAGAGCCTTCATCTTCTCAGCCACGTCGCTTGGCAGACCTGCACGCTTGCCGCTGTTGACCTCGGCCTTCTTCACCCATTCATGGAGGGTATGCGCCGAGCAGCCGATCTTGGTCGCTATCGATGATACCGCCGCCCAGCGCGATGAGTATTCGGCTTCATGTTCCGTCACCATCCGAACGGCGCGGGCGCGGACTTCAGGAGAAAATTTGTTCGTCGTTTTGCTTGTCATAGACCCTACTTCTCACGAGTTGGGGTCTCCGGCAAACCCGGGGCGGTTCAATCCGTTAGCCGATCTGCTTTCGGACTCCGTGAAAATCACGACTGGGAATATCAACGCCCTTGCCGGGCTTCGTAATGATACCCGGTACATTCAGGTCTCTACGCCTATCCAGCCGGGTAATTCGGGTGGCCCGGTCGTTGATCGCGACGGCTTTGTGCTCGGGATCACGTCCGCCACGTTCTCCAAGAGCGCCGCTGACGAGATCGGTATCACCGCTCAGAACGTGAACTTCGCAATACGAGCGTCGGTCGCAGAGACGTTCATGCAGACGCAGTCAGTAGATCCAACGAAAGGAGAGCGTTCAGCAGACGCGTTACCGCTGCAAACGGCGGACCTGGCAGACCAAATCGCGCCCTCAGTCTATCAGATCCTATGTTATGGTAAGCGAGACGCTATTGGCACGACACGGACAGCGGAAACCAGCGTAGATCTTCCCGCGCCCTCTATCAAAGTGTTCATGGACGCGCCCGGCCACGACGCAATTGGCTTCGACTATAAAATGGTTCGTGATGTGAGCTACCCCGAATGTCGGGACATCTGCCAAGCAGAGGGGAAGTGCCAAGCAATCACCTACAACATCGCGCACAAGGTGTGCTTCCTGAAAGACGACATCGTCGCGCTGATACGAAATATGAACGCCATGGCGTCCTACGCTTCTGGTAAGGCAGCTGAAGTGATCGTCTCTGATTTTACGAGCTTCTCTGGAATGGACCTGCCGGGCGGAGACTATAAGCGGCTCCGTCGGAGTAACTATTTGTCCTGTTTCACAGCCTGTATCGGTGACCTCAAGTGCAAGGCCTTCTCCTACGTACCGAAGAAAGCCGAGTGTTGGCTAAAGGATCGGCTTGGGAAGCCACGGGCCACTAAGGGTGTAGAGCTCGGCATTAAGTAGGCGCAACGTGCAAGATTGATTGCCGTCTCCCATGAAGCCGAGACAACTTGAGCGAGCTACTTCAGCCTCTGTTCGGAAAACGTTGGTACCTAAGCCCAACACGGAGAGCTGGGGTAGCCTATGAGAGATTCAATTCACCTATCCATCTATGATCCGGAGCTAAGCCACCGGGAGAAGATCCGGGTACTGAGTACGTTCTCCGGTATTTCAGCAGCCGGTGCCGCCTGGGACTCGAGCGACTACGAGTTCGTAGGATATTGCGAGCCAGAGCCCTTTCAGTCGCACGTACTTCATCACCGCCGCGGAGCATCGAGGCCGAAATATCTTCCTGAGAGTTTTACAGGGAAGAGCGGCCGCAAGTGGTCGAACTACAGGCATATCCCGGAACAGGGCATCCCGAATTTTGGCGATATCGCACAAATTACAGATGACGATCTAAGACAGCTCGGGCGAGTAGATGTCCTGGAAGGTGGCAGCCCGTGCCAGGGCTTCTCAGTCGCCGGGATGCGCAAAGGAATGGAAGATCCAAGGAGCAACTTGCTCCTGGCTTTCTGTGAACTCGCGGATCGGATGCGCGAGATAAATGATCTCAAATTCGTAGTATGGGAAAATGTGCATGGCATCCTCGGGAAGAAAGATAGTTCCAACGGTTTCGGAAGCTTTTTGGGAGCAATTTCCCGATCAGGATGTGCGCTCGAGCCGCCAAGGCAAGGATGGCCTGACGCTGGTGAGGTGTTGGGACCAGAGAGCTGTAAAATTGCCTGGAGGACAATCGACGCTCAATACTGGGGAGTCGCCCAACGGAGGAAGCGAGTTTTCGCTGTCGCTAGCTTTGGACCACGAGGTGCCGTTGGAGATCCTGTCGAAATATTGTTTGAGCGGGAAGGCCGTAAGGGGAATTTTGCGCCGTCGGCACGTGAAGCTGTCGTCCCTACCTATCGAGGTCCAAGCGGCCTTGAATTCCGTAGCGAATACGAAAGAAGGCAAGATCCAGAAGTCCACAAAAGGCTGAAGCAGCTAACCTTGGACAGGATTAGACTGGAACGGAGGGACTTCGATGGCGACATCGATACGGTCCAGGTCAGCCTGCCGATCGAGGATGGCACTCCTATCGAGGAGATTGCCCCGTACGCCGATCAATCTCTGGATCGGATCAACGACGTCAGTTCCCACGTCGTGCTGTTTCCTCCCATCGTCGGCACCTTGAGCCATAGCGCAGCTGGCCTCTCTCGAGCGGCTGGGCAGGGTAATGAGCTGGACTTTGTCATCGTCACTAAGACAACCGAAGCAGCCGATGAGTGGATCATTCGACGGGCGACACCCTTGGAGGCGGAGCGTCTACAAGGATTTCCCGACTATTGGACAGACATCCCGTTCAAAGGAAAGCTGCCGAGCGACATCGTTCGATATCGCGCCCTCGGGAATTCGATGCCTGTACCCGTCATGGAGTTCATTGGGCGTGAGATCGCCCGGCATTACCGTGTCATGCTGAAACATGAAAAGCGAGAAAGTGGGCTGCCACGGAGGCAGTCGTCTGCGAACCCTATTCTGCGCTCGATTGCGAAGGCTTCTGCTCGGCGGCTGGGGAGGATGCCGGAAGGATTTCGCCTCCCGGCAAATGCTGCCACATGGATAGAAAGGCTGGCCAGTTGCACTGCCACTGAGCCTGCTTGAAATCTACTTCATTGGGAACGCCAACCGCTACTGATGGTCGCGAAAAGCCGAAGATCGAGTGTAATTACCAAACAATACCAACTTTGTCGTTGGCCAAGTCAGCGGAAATGCCAGGCCTCAAGGGGAAGTGGGAAATGACGGCAGAATTTATCAACGCTATAGCGGCTTTGATAGGTGCGATAAGTTGGCCACTCGCTGTTGTTGGGGTGGTTCTGTTGCTGCGCCGGGAGATCTCTCAGCTTCTAGGTCGTTTGGACCATATGAACTTCGGAGGGACTCGACTCGCCTTCGACAAGCAGATGAAGGCGGAGATCATCGACGCTGCCGAGAATCTTGCTGAGTCTGCCGAGGGTGCTCATGCCGCTCCGGCGGAGCGGAAGCTGGATAAAACCATGATGAAGATGGTTGAGACGGACCCCACCGGTGCAATCGTTTTCTCGTGGAAGCTAGTCCAAGACGCCCTAGTCGACTTGAGCAACAAGCACGGCATCTGGCTCGATCTCCGGAGTGCTCGTAAGAGTGCCGAACAGCTCTGCATGGCCGGAGCAATCTCGCCGGAAATGGCAGAGGTAATAAAGTCGCTTTACTCAACTTACAAGCGAGCAATACATTCATATGACTTCGCACCCGATCAGCAGTCCATCGAGGAGTACGTTTTCCTTACACAAGAAGCCGTTCAAGCAATCGAGGGTCGATCGCAGGTTGGATCTACAGTTCCAAAGAGCGGTTCGGCAATAAGTTAGCGTTTCATGCGCGGATGCATATTAGCCATTACGCTGGTGCAAACTTAAGAAGAGCTTCTTCAACTCTTTGATCGCCGAAGAGGGCTTCTGCCCATGCCTTCAACTGGTTGTGTATCGCCACTAACTGATCTCCTTCAACCGGACTGGCCAAGAAATCGGACAAACTTCGTTGAGCAATGAAGAGGGTGTGCCGATTGCCATTGATCCCGTCTTTATCAAGCCGGACGACGCCACCTTTGGCTCGAACAGAAGACACCCGTGGACGAATGACCGCATTTACATCTTCTCGCGCCGGCGCTTTCGGAGCCGCCTCGATGCGGAAAATAAGGTCAACGCTGTTTTGGCTGCCGTCTGCGAATGGCACTGCGTGATCAGAATTGTCGTAGAGAAATCCGACTGTGACTGCACCGTCCCAGTAAGGAGGCGCGAATTCAATCGCGACTCTACCATACGCATTTTTGACGCGAGCAGCGTCGATGTCGCGATGCGTTTCGGGAAGGAAATCCCAATCGAACTCTCGGAGCAGTTTCTCGCAGTATCGGTTCAGCCGACTAACAAGGGACTTCCCAACAAGGTAGCCGTCGATAATGTTCTGGGAGATCGGCTCGCCAGGGGTAAGGCCATAGTGTTGCATGAAGCCTAGGAGCTCCTTTGATGCATGATCAGGGATAGATTCCCGCAGGGCGACAAAAACATCTTCCCACAGGAAGGCGCTGAAGGTGGAGTTCTCGAACCTGTCTCGATCCGCTTTCGCCTTCCGGTGATCGGTCCCGCTCGCACATATGAAACAGAGGTAGCCATTCTCCTCTCGAGCGAGCAGTCGGTCATACTTCTTGAGTTGCGCGAGCTGGTACGGTGCGTCCCATTTGATTTCAACAAGAACGAGGAATGGGCTGCCATCCGAGAGGTCACCCTGGATTTCAATGTCTGGAAATATGGAGCTCTGTCTCTCGATGTCCGAGTAAGACGCCCGAGTTGAGATAACCACGGCGGCATTGTCGAATTCAGCATTGACTAGCCGCTCCAGCCAGCGGCGGCGGAAGTCTTCGTTTGACCTTAGCGAGTGGACGAAAGCTTCTGTGAGGAAATTCTCCGCTGGCTTAACCCCGTCACGGGGATGCCAATCAAAAAGGCTCACAAGCAAATTTGGTGGTGACTGCACTACAAAGGCTTTCTCAAATCCACGATCGACCGTTTTTACACTAGATCGATCGCTAGGGCGGAGGCACGTCATGCAATCTTCCGCTGCTGCCACTCCACTCTGTGACTACCGCAACTGGAAGTGGCTTTTTTCCGTCCAGCATTAACAGAAGCGAGCGTCGAAGGAGATTTTGCTCTATCTCATCATCGACCATTGCCTTCGGAATGTAGCCGCCGTCCAGTATGTCAAGTTGCTCCATCGCGTACCCGACGTTCTGACCCATAGCGTAGAGGAGTCGAGCGACTAGTCGCTGTGTACGCTCGTACCAGGAAGCATCGGCGATTGATGAGTTTAAGTGCCGCATCAATTCTAGATGCACGGCCAGAACTTTAGGCGCGTTGAAGAAATCGATCTCCACCATATTCAGTGCGGCAACGAATTCTGGGTTCAACTGCGTTCGGCGTGTGCGAATCAACACACGAAAGGTGTCAAGCTTGCGAGAACGCTTGCTGCGAAGTTCATCTACCCAACGGGTTACGAAAACAGCCGAAATGGGGCCCGCGAAAGTCGCGAACACGACAGCCCAGCCGAGCATGGTAGCGTTCTCCATCTCCCCCCCTACATGCCGGAGATCAGGGTCAGACGGAGATTCACCGGACCAGCGGGAGTTTCGATCCGCACAATGCTACCATCTGTTTCCTGAGAAGGTATCGAGAACGGAATCCGTATTGGGGGCGTGCCAGCCGGAACTGATGTTCCTGTTACAAGGACCCCGCCATCGTGAAAGCTGAGATCCACATAGCCAGTGACCGTACCTGCGGGTGTTGTGACATATTCCCCGCTATAGATGCCGCCGCCCATGTCTGCTCCGGCAACCTTACCGTCAATGAACGCTATAGCGCCGCCGCCTTGTCCAGCGCTCCCCGTGTATTCCATTTTAAAAACGCCGCGCAAACGAACGTTCCTCAGTTGGCCTGACTAACATCGACCTTGAACAGGATCCTCTTTTCAGGACCCGATCCCAAAGCTACGTGCCACCTCAAAAAAGCAATCTCAGCTGTTCCTTTGGAGTGACTCCCGCCTAACTCGACCAGAATTTCTCTCCTATAACCGCCCACCTGGCAGGATCTGATGATCGGTCTGCGCTTTGAACGCTCCTTCTCTTCGAAGCATTGCGAGATGCTTGTGGAGCATCTGAAGGTGTTTGTCGTCGGCATGAGAATACGAGATGAACGCAGAAACTGGCATGATCTCCCTTGCTCTCTAGGGCCCTTACGGCCTGTCACTTCATGCTTGCCTAACGTAGGTCTTCGAACCCTCTCAGGGTGAGATGCCTCCCAGCCGAAGCTGAGAGGCAATCTGTTGCATGCGTTGAGTAAGAACTATGCTTTCGGGTGACCAAACTTTGGTTTCCCTCACACAAAGATGGCCATCAGCCGATCAGCTGCACCCGCTCGTCGCGCCGCACGTGTCGCACTTCTCACACGTGCCGTTCCGCACCATCGTGAAATTCTGGCACTCGGAGCACATGTTGCCGGTGTAGCCTTGGGCGATCGAGCGCATGCGGCGTTCGTTTTCCACCTTCTTGGCTTCCGTCTTGGCAGCGGCGGCGTCGGCGGCGGCCTTGTCGGAGAAGAGGGCGGTGGAGGCCTGCTGCTCTTCGGTCGCAAGCTCGTCCAGAACCTCCTCGGCGATCTCCTCGGCCAGTTCCTTGGCGCGTTCCTCGTAATCGCGCTTGAAGGCGACGATTTCGGAGGTGGAGGCGGCGACGGCCGGTTCCAGCTTGCGGGCGGCGGAGCCGGCGAATGCCGTCACATTGCCGCCGGTGGAGGCCTTGGCAGGGGCGGCGGTGGCCGATCCCTTGGCTTCCGACGAGCCCGACTGGCCGCCCTGGATGAGCGTCGGCTTGTGGCCGCGCGTCCAGCCGGTGGAGATCAGGTTGGTCTTGCCTTCCTGGATGCCCTTGCCGAGCGCGGTGTTGGAGAAGTCCGACGTATCCACATGCGCCAGGTCATGGCGGTTGAGATAGGAGACGGCGAGTTCGCGGAACACGTAATCGAGGATCGACGTGGCGTTCTTGATGGCGTCGTTTCCGGTGACGATACCGGCCGGCTCGAACTTGGTGAAGGTGAAGGCCTCCACATATTCTTCCAGCGGCACGCCGTATTGCAGGCCGAGCGAGATGGCGATGGCGAAGTTGTTCATCATCGCACGGAAGGCGGCCCCTTCCTTGTGCATGTCGATGAAGATCTCGCCGAGGCGGCCGTCGCCGAATTCGCCGGTGCGCAGATAGACCTTGTGTCCGCCGACATTGGCCTTCTGGGTATAGCCCTGGCGGCGGTTCGGCAGCTTTTCACGCTCGCGGGTGACCCGCTCGATGACGCGCTCGACGATCTTTTCCGTGACCGTCACCGCCTGGGCGGCGACCGGCTGCTGGATCAGGTCCTCGATCGCTTCCTCGGCGTCATCCTCGTCGATCAGCGAGGCGTTGAGCGGCTGGGAGAGCTTCGAACCATCGCGGTAGAGCGCATTGGCCTTCAGCGCCAGCTTCCAGGAGAGCATGTAGGCCGCACCGCAATCCTCGACGGTCGCCTCGTTCGGCATGTTGATCGTCTTGGAGATGGCGCCCGAGATGAAGGGCTGGGCGGCTGCCATCATGCGGATGTGGCTTTCGACCGAGAGATAGCGCTTGCCGATCTTGCCGCAGGGATTGGCGCAATCGAAGACCGGCAGGTGCTCGGCCTTCAGGAAGGGCGCGCCTTCCAGCGTCATCGCACCGCAGACATGGATGTTGGCGGCCTCGATCTCCTTCTTCGAGAAGCCGATGTGCTCCAGGAGGTTGAAGCTCATGTCGGCGAGCTGCTCGTCGGAGACCTTGAGCGTCTCCTTCAGGAAGTCGGCGCCGAGCGTCCACTGGTTGAAGACGAACTTGATGTCGAAGGCCGACTTCAGCGCGCCATTGACGGCCTCGATCTTCTCGTCGGTGAAGCCCTTGGCCTTCAGCGAGCCGGGATTGATGCCAGGCGCCTGGTTGAGGTTGCCGTGGCCAACCGCATAGGCTTCGATCTCGGCGATCTGCGATTCCGAGTAGCCGAGCGTGCGCAGCGCTTCCGGAACGGCGCCGTTGATGATCTTGAAGTAGCCGCCGCCGGCGAGCTTCTTGAACTTCACCAGCGCGAAGTCGGGCTCGATGCCGGTCGTGTCGCAATCCATGACGAGGCCGATCGTGCCGGTGGGCGCAATCACGGTCGTCTGGGCGTTGCGGTAGCCGTGCTTCTCGCCGAGCTCGAGCGCCTTGTCCCAGGCGGCGCGGGCATGGGCGACGAGGTCCTGGTCCGGATTGTCGGAGTGGAGGAGTGCGACCGGGTTGACCGACAGGCCTTCATAGCCGGTGGTCTCGCCATGGGCGGCGCGGCGGTGGTTACGGATGACGCGCAGCATGTTCTCGCGGTTCGGCGCAAAGCCCGGGAAGGGGCCGAGTTCCGAGGCGATCTCTGCCGAGGTCGCATAGGCGACGCCGGTCATGATGGCGGTCAGCGAGCCGGCAATGGCGCGGCCCTCGGTGGAGTCATAGGGGATGCCAGAGGACATCAGCAGACCGCCGATATTGGCATAGCCGAGGCCGAGCGTGCGGTACTCGTAGGAGAGTTCGGCGATCTGGCGCGACGGGAACTGCGCCATCATGACCGAGACTTCCAGCACAACGGTCCACAGGCGCACCGCATGCTCGTAATCGGCGATGTCGATGCGCTTCGTCGTCGCGTCCTTGAACTGCAACAGGTTCAGCGAGGCGAGGTTGCAGGCCGTGTCGTCGAGGAACATGTATTCCGAGCACGGGTTCGACGCGCGGATCGGGCCGGCGGCCGGGCAGGTGTGCCAGTCGTTCATCGTCGTGTTGAAGTGCAGGCCCGGATCGGCGGAAGCCCAAGCGGCGTAGGAGATCTGCTCCCACAGGTCGCGCGCCTTCAGCGTCTTCATGACGCGGCCGTCCTTGCGGGCGGTGAGGTTCCACTCGCCGTCATTCTCCACGGCGCGCAGGAAGTCGTCCTTCAGCGAGACGGAATTGTTGGAGTTCTGGCCGGAAACGGTCAGGTAGGCGTCGGAATCCCAGTCGGTGTCATAGGTCTTGAACTCGAGGTCCTTGTAGCCCTGGCGCGCAAACTGGATGACGCGCTTGACGTAGTTCTCCGGAACCTGGTCGCGCTTGGCGGCGCGGATCTCGCGCTTCAGCGCCGGGTTCTTGTTGGGGTCGAAGCAGTCGTCGTCCGGGCCTTCGCAGTTGACGCAGGCCTTCATGATCGCCTTCAGGTGCTTGGCGACGATCTTGGAACCGGTGACGAGGGCGGCGACCTTCTGCTCTTCCTTGACCTTCCAGTTGATGTATTCCTCGATATCCGGGTGATCGATGTCGACCACCACCATCTTGGCCGCGCGACGAGTCGTGCCGCCCGACTTGATGGCGCCGGCAGCCCGGTCACCGATCTTGAGGAAGCTCATCAGGCCCGACGATTTGCCGCCGCCCGACAGCTTCTCGCCTTCGCCGCGCAGATAGGAGAAGTTGGAGCCGGTGCCGGAGCCATACTTGAAGAGACGGGCTTCGCGGACCCACAGATCCATGATGCCGCCCTCGTTGACGAGGTCATCCTCGACCGACTGGATGAAGCAGGCATGCGGTTGCGGATGCTCGTAGGCCGACTTCGACTTCGTCAGCTTGCCGGTGAAGGGATCGACATAGAAGTGGCCCTGGCCGGGGCCGTCGATGCCGTAGGCCCAGTGCAGGCCGGTGTTGAACCACTGCGGCGAATTCGGCGCGACGCGCTGGGTGGCGAGCATGTAGGCAAGCTCGTCGCGGAAGGCGAGCGCATCTTCTTCCGACGTGAAATACTTGCCCTTCCAGCCCCAGTAGGTCCAGGTACCGGCAAGGCGGGAGAAGACCTGGCGCGCATCGGTTTCGGAACCGTATTGCTCTTCCTTCGGCAAGGCCTTCAGCGCGTCGAGATCGGGGACGGACCGCCAGAGGAACGAAGGGACGTCGTTCTCTTCCACCTTCTTGAGGATCTTCGGCACGCCCGCCTTGCGGAAGTACTTCTGGGCAAGCACGTCGGTCGCAACCTGGGAGAACTGCGCCGGCACGTCGATATCCGCGAGCCGGAAGACGATCGAGCCGTCCGGATTGCGGATCTCGCTGACCGCCTTGCGGAATTCGATCCCGCCATAGGCGCCTGTCTCGGGCGTGGTGAAACGACGTTCGATGCGCATTGCCTTTGTCCCTCGTCTGCTGGCCCGTCAGGGCACGGATATTCGGTCCAGCTGCTCGCCATCATGGGCAGCCGGGGAAACTTCATCATCCAGGTGAATCACTGGGATACCGACCTGTATATTGTGATGAGGGTGGGCTGCAATACTAAATATAGTACTAACAGGTGGTTTTCACCAGTCCCCATCGGATGTTTCGGCAAGCCTCGAGGCGCGCGAAAAAACCCTCCGCCAGACCGCCCCTCATAGCAGGGTCTGCCGTTGTCGTTCCGCCTAAAAACTCGATGAAGGAACCGGCGCTCGGAAGTCCGTGGCCGGTTGCCGCCGCAACACCTGGCCAATTTCCCGCGAGCCGGGAGATTCGTCAAGGCATAGTTCGACACGGTTTCTTAACCACAAGATATTGTGTCTGGTGCTGTGGAAAACGGGGAAGAAATTTTCTGCTGGAATTTCAGACGGTTGTGGAGCCAGTGGCGGGCGCACCGGAAGAGCAGGGGATGCCGCGTTGGCGGACTATCGGGCGCAACACCCGGTAGATCAGGCAGTTGAGATATATTGGGCGTTGCGACGCGGCTTGTGGAAAAGCCCGCCGCGAAAAATAGCGACGGGCCGCGTCTTGACAGCAACGTCAATTCGGTGCTGCGGAGCGAGGAGGCGGGCGCAGAGGCGCCTTCTCCTTCAGCCCTTGTGGCCCTTGGCGATCGGTTCCTGATAGGTGAACCCCAAGTCCCAGGGGAAGTAGATCCAGGTATCCTGGCTCACCTCGGTGATGAAGGTGTCGACGGTCGGGACGCCCTTCGGCTTGGCGTAGACGCAGGCGAAATGTGCCTTGGGCAGCATCTCGCGCACTTCCGATGCGGTCTTGCCCGTGTCGGTCAGGTCGTCCACGACCAGCACGCCTTCGCCGCCATTCGTGGCGAGCTCGGCAGTGATCCCCTTGAGCAGGTTCATCTCTCCCTGGCTCGTATAGTCGTGGTAGGAGGCGATGCAGACCGTCTCGATCAGGCGGATGTTCAGTTCGCGCGAGATGATCGCCGCCGGCACCAGGCCCCCGCGGGTGATGCAGACGATGGCGTGAAACTCCTGACCGAGGCCGGCGAGGCGCCAGGCAAGCGCCCGGGCATCGCGATGGAACTGGTCCCAGGAGACGGGGAAGGCTTTTTCAGGAAGAGACATGGTGGCTGCCATTAGCAAGAGCTGCGTTGGCTGTCGCTAATAGCCGCGAGTCCGGCACACTGGCAAGACGGTGCGACGCAAACAGGCAGGTGAAGCAGCCTGCCTGTCTCTCGCTGAGCGATGGAGCGCTGGAAGGCACCTGGCCTTTAGGGAGTGCCAGCGGGCAAGCGTCGTTGGACCTTTGGCCGATGCGCTCGGGCATCGGTCCGACGGCTCTCGATTTTCGGCCCTTGCTACACAAGCTCAGCGCGGGGGTGAAAGGTCGAAAGGAGAATAAACATGATCATCCGATCTCTCACGAAATCTGCAGCACTGGCTGTCGTCCTCCTGTCCTCGGTTGCGGTCGGCAGCCACTTGCCGGGCTTTACGGATACCGTCTGGGCGAAAGGCGGTGATGGCGGCGGCAATGGCGGCGGCGGCGGGAACGGCGGTGGCAATGGTGGCGGTAACGGCGGTGGCAATGGCAACGGCAATGGCGGCGGTCATGGCCAAGGTTCGGACCGGAGTTCCGACCGTAGCGACGCCGGCAAGGCGAGCGCGCGCGACCTCGCGCCTGGCCAGAGCGAAAAGAGTACTGCCCGGCGTGCAGACAAAGGTGGTGAGGAGGTGTCCGTCAGCCGCTCCGAACTCAAGGGGCTGAACTCCCTGAACCGGAATTATCACGCCTATCTCAACAGCAATGATCCGCGCATGGAGGCCGTATCGGCCTACGCCATGGATTATGCCCAGTTTGAGATCGACAATGGCGTCTCCCCTTCGGAAACGGATGCGATCCTCGGTGACGAGGCATTGCGAGATGCCCTGAGCGCGTTCACGGACGATCCAGTGACCGATGAAATGCTGGAGGAAGCCAAGGCCGTTCTCGGTGTCGGAAGTGCCGACGGCAAGATCGACGAAATTCGCTCCGAACTGGAACGATAGGAGAAGATCGAAATTAACCCGGGGGCACCGCTCCCGGGCGATTTTGATGGTTGTAGAACAAGGAAAGCCGAGAATGCCTGTCGACCTTTGGGACCGCAGCGTGGAATTGATGATCGACAGCCAGGATCACTTCCGGTGCGTGAGCAACAGCCGGGAAGCGTTCGAATGTCTCTCGACCTGCTGGCCGACCAAAAACGGCAAATGGTTTGCGGTGGCGCGCAAGCGCTGCATGCAGGCACTGGAGGGCGAAGGTGACCCCGCCGAGGCAGAGGCCGCCTTCATCAAGGCCGCAGAGGAGGCCGGGATCCTGCGGAACTGAGCCGTCGATTGCGGCGGCTCAGGAAGCGCTCCAGGGCGTTCCCCTATCGAGACATCAAGGAGAGAGCTGTCATCGATTCCAGCAGGCTGCGGGTCACGCCACCGAACAGCATCTCCCACCAGCGGGACGTGCCATAGGCGCCCATCACCAAGAGGTCGACGCTTTTGTCGGCGAGCCGGTTCTCAATCGCCGCGGCGGCGGAAATGCCGCCGCTTTCCTGCGTCGTGAGCGTGACGTTGACGCCATGGCGTGCCAGGGCAGCTGCAAGCTCGACGCCGGCGAATTCCTTCGACTGGTTCGGGCGCTCGGGCGCATCGAGGCAGAAGATTTCGACGCTCTCGGCCGTCTTCAGGAAAGGAAGGGCATCGAAGGCCGCCCGTGCGGCTTCGCGCGAGCCGTTCCAGGCGATCATGACGCGTCGGATATCGCGCGGCGCCTTCATGACATAGGGCACAAGCAGGACCGGACGTCCGCTGTCGAACAGAAGATTCTCCAACTCCGAGCGGTTCTCATGATTTGGATCACCCTGGCTCGCGACGATAAGGTCAGCGGCGCGAACCGTCTCCATCACGGCGGCGGCAGCGTAGCCGGAGGATGAAACGAAGCTGCGCCAGTCCGCCGAGCGGCCATCTCGTGCCACGCGTTCGCGGAAGATGGCTTCCACCTCTTTCGTCTCCCGCCGTGCTGCCTCCTGCAGGGCTTCGATCGCTGCCGGATCCGGAATTTCCATCGGCGCGATCAGCGGCACTGCCGCGAGCGTTTCGGCATGCACCCCAAGCACATGGGCATCGAAGCGGCTGGCGAGTGCCAGTGCGTAGTCGGTGATCTGCTGCGCGTGGTCGGGCGTGTCGAGTACGGCGAGGATCGTCTTGTAGGTCATGGTTTCCCCCTTGTGTGCGCGATGGATGTCGACCCAGTCTCGGTTCCTAACCTGTGGCTTTCCTTGATATCGGTCAATCGTCATCGCGATTGCGGTCAGGCATCCGTGCCAATGCCGGGTGGCAGCCGGCTTGCCTGCAGCGACCGGATCATCTCCTCGATCGCCTGTGCTGCAGCCTCAAGCTCGCTTTCGTTGCGGGCGCGCACGACGATCTCCGTAGAGAAACGTATCCCGTCGTATTTCGGATAGGAGCCGATGCTGGTCGCCGGGTGTTCCTTCTGGATCCGGGTGAGCGGCGTGCCGATATCCCCCTCGCCGAAGGGGCAGGGCAGTGCCCGCGAAAGCATCCGCGATCCGGTTCTGAGTTCGGGCAGTATGTTGTCCACCATGGCCTGAAACACCTGCGGCACGCCCGCCATGACATAGACGTTCTCGACAATGAACCCGGGGGCCGTGGAAACCGGGTTGGGGATATGCCGCGCGCCCTGCGGCATGCGCGCCATTCGCTGGCGCGCCTCTGTGAACTCCATCTCCCGCCGGGCGTACATAGCTCCGAGAAGGCGCATCGCTTCAGCATCGTGCACGCATGGCAGTCCGAAAGCGCTGGAGACCGCATCAGCGGTGATGTCATCATGAGTGGGGCCGATGCCCCCCGAGGTGAACACATAGTCGTAGCGCTGCCTGAGCGCATTGAGCGCTTCGACGATCGCGTCCTCCTCGTCGGCGACGATTCGCACTTCCTTCAGGTCGATCCCTGCGACGGTCAGGACATCCGCCAGATGGCCGATGTTCTTGTCCTTGGTGCGCCCCGACAGGAGTTCGTCGCCGATGGCGAGCATGGCAGCGGTTACGACAGATGGAGAAGACATGTGATTGCGGGCTCCGAGACTATGCAGCGTTTCTACGACAGACCCCGCTCGCCAGGAAGCGGTTTCGGCTGCTGTTCAGCTTTAGCCCGCATACGGACAAGCGTCGTCTCTGTTTTGCGAACACTGCGTCGACTTCCGGCGGGGCTGATCTGGCCCCCGGAACAGCTTAGGTGGAGGGGAGTTGACCCGCATGGGCGTCACCAAGGAGATCAGAGATGGCAAAGGTACTGGTTCTGTATTATTCGGCTTACGGGCACATCGAGACCATGGCCAAGGCTGTTGCCGAAGGGGCACGCGGCGCCGGCGCCGATGTGACCATCAAGCGCGTACCGGAACTGGTGCCCGAAGAGGTTGCCAAGGCGTCGCACTACAAGCTCGACCAGGAAGCGCCGATTGCGACGGTCGAAGAGCTCGCCGACTATGATGCGATCATCGTCGGCGCCGGCACGCGTTTCGGAACGGTTGCCTCGCAGATGCGCAATTTCTGGGACCAGACCGGTGGCCTGTGGGCCCAGGGCAAGCTTGTCGGCAAGATCGGTTCGGCCTTCACCTCGACCGCGACGCAGCACGGCGGCCAGGAATCGACCATCCTCGGCTTCCTTCCGACCTTCCTCCACCAGGGCATGGTCGTTGCAGGCCTTCCCTATTCCTTCCAGGGCCAGTCGGGCGTCGAAACCGTCAAGGGTGGCTCGCCATACGGTGCAAGCACGATCACCGACGGCGACGGCTCGCGCCAGCCGTCCCAGGTCGAACTGGATGGCGCCCGCTATCAGGGTGACTACGTGGCAAAGCTGGCAGCCAAGCTTTCGGCCTAAGCCAGAAGGTCCCGATTACCTCGAACGCGGCCTCCGGGCCGCGTTTTGCGTTGGTGATCGCATCGGAAGGAGCCGCCATGCCTGGCGGGGCAGCCGGCTCCTTCCGAAGACCGGCGAGCCGGCAAGCGGACGTATAGGTGGCGAGCCTTGCTGGAAACTGACGGGAGCCCCGGACGCTGGGGGTTGGGGGGCTGCCGAGGCTCCCGGCCGCGCTGATGGGGACGCGACAGCAGGGAAGATGGAAGCCACGCGTCGCCTGTCGAATGCGATCGCTGCTGCTGGTTGACTGGCCCCTAATTTTGGCCGGCCTCGTCCCACAGCGGTGCATCTCCTGGGCTCGGGGCCAAAAAAATGCCCCACCGTGGGGCAGGGCAATAAGGGGAAAAGCCCGGCTTTCTCAATCGGGCATGGACTGTTTCGCATCTGGCGCCGGTGCCGGCGAGTGCAGTTGCTGCGCTTCCGGTACGCCTGGAACATCTTTTTCGCTCAGGTGGCGCGTGGGAAGCAGATGGCCGCAGGCAGATGCCGTCGATTCTTGCCGTTTCGAAGCGTCATCCTAATTTCGCGAGGCAGGGCAGGAGCCCTGAAAGAGGGCGAATATGATGGACTGGCTTGATACGATCGGCGTGAACTTTGACATGGTTCCCCATCTGGTAACCCTGCTCGTAGCCTATGTTCTGGCTCTTCCGATCGGCTGGGACCGGGAGAAGAACGAGCGTAGCGCTGGCCTGCGGACCTTCCCCCTGGTCGCGATAGCCAGTTGCGGCTTCATCCAGGCAGCCGAATCGATTGTACACGGGAATCCGGAAGCAACGGCCCGCATCGTGGAAGGTCTGATCACCGGCATGGGCTTCATCGGGGGCGGGGCTATCCTGGTGGTCAAGAACAGCGTGCGCGGCACGGCCACTGCTGCCAGCCTCTGGGCGACGGGTGCGATCGGAACGGCTGTCGGCCTCGGCGCGTACGACACCGCCGTCGTCCTTTCCCTGGTTACCTTCCTGACCTTGCGCGCGATGAGCCAGTTCAAGCCCGATGAACAGGAGGCCGGGATAGACAAGGACTAACCACAGGGGCAGTAGCGCGGTCCATCGCCACTTCTTTGGTGCGGACGGCGGGGATCGAACCCGCATGACCGAGGTCGAGGGATTTTAAGTCCCTTGCGTCTACCAGTTTCGCCACGTCCGCTTCAGGCGAAGTGAATAATGCGCCTGCGAGCGATTGAAAAGGCTGCGGCAGGTTAAAAGCGTCCCGATCTACTGACGCCAGTAGATCGGAGTGAGGAGCACGAGGACGGTGAGGATCTCCAAGCGCCCGAGCAGCATGAGCAGTGACAGCAGATAAAGTGCGGGGTCGCCGATGGTGGAGAAATTTCCAGCAGGGCCGACCAGAGCGCCGACCCCTGGGCCAACATTCGACAGGCATGTCAGAACAGCGGAGGTGGCGGTCATGAAGTCGTAGCCCATGGCGCCCATGATCATGCTGCCGATCACCCACAGGGTCAGGAACAGGCTGACGAACAGGAATATGCCCCTCTGGGCATCCGCATCCACCGTGATATTGCCATAGCGCACGGGATAGATCGCGTTCGGATAGATCAGGCGCTTCAAGCCGCTGCGGATGATGTTGAAGATGATGATGAAGCGATAGGTCTTGATGCCGCCCGCCGTCGAGCCGGAGCAGCCGCCGATCGCCGTCGCGAAGAAGGCCAGAATCAGCGCGAACGGTCCCCACAGCGTGTAGTCTTCGCTGGCAAAACCTGCCGTCGAGAGCACTGAGGCAAGGTTGAAGAAGGCATGGATCAGTGCCGTTCCGAGCCCCACTCCGTTACGCAGGTGATGGTAGACGGCCAGGATGACCGAAAAGATGAACAGATATCCGATGAAGACCAGAATCTGCGGCTCGCGCAGCGTGTTCAGGCGCCGGCGCACGGCGAGCAGGATCAGGACGGAGAAGGGCAGGCTACCGATCGTCAGGAAGATCGTGCCGATCATCAAGATGGCTTCGTTGTTGAAATATCCGAACGAGGCATCGCGCGTCGAAAAACCCGCGGTTGCGACCGTCGTCATCGCGTGGTTCAGCGCGTCGAAATGGCTCATTCCGGCAATGTCGTAGGCAATCATGCACACGAGCGTCAGAAGCGCGTAGATGACGAGAAATGCGCGGGTGAAGCTCGCCAGCCGGGCAAACGGCTTGTCTGCCGTGTCCGACGATTCGAGCTTGAAGACGGACATGCCGCCCACCTTCAGGAACGGCAGGATGAAGATCCCAAGGGCGACGATCCCGATCCCGCCGAGCCAGCAGAGGAGCGAGCGCCACAGCAGGATGCCCCGTGGCAGCGTATCCAGGCCCACGATGACGGTGGCTCCTGTCGTCGTCACTCCTGAAACCGATTCAAACAGGGCCTGTGCGAAGCTCAACTCATATTCCGCCAGGAACAGCGGCACCGCACCGACCAGCGAAAACACCGCCCATAGCAGATTGACGAGCAGGAAGCCGAGACGCTTGTTGAAGGCCGGTGGCTGCCCACGCGTAGCCAGCGCTGTCATCAGCGACAGGCCGCCCACCATGAATCCGGAAAGCGCAAAGACCTGCCAGTCCGGGTGGCCGTAATACAGGTCGACCATGGCCGGCACGAACATTGCCGTGGCGAGGTACAGCCCGCAGAGCGACGCGATGTAGATGGCCGGCCGGAGCAGACTGGCGTTCAATTGAATGTCCCGGTTTGGCGTGGCGTGGGAAAGATGGTTTTGTCTCGTCAGGCTCGCTATGGCATAGCGGGATGCCCTGGCAAATTCAATGGATGGAGCGGTTGTGAGCAAAGAGGCTGTGGACGAGGCGAAGGCTGCGTTGCGGGAGATCTTCCCGGAGACGCCGCTGCAACTGAACGAACACCTCAGCAGTCGCTATGGCGCTGACATCTGGCTGAAGCGCGAGGACCTGTCGCCCGTTCGCTCCTACAAGATCCGCGGGGCGTTCAATTTCTTCCGCAAGGCGATGGCGGCAGGCGCGGGCGGCCAGACCTTCGTCTGTGCCTCTGCCGGCAACCATGCCCAGGGCTTTGCCTTCGTCTGCCGTCACTTCCGCGTGCCGGGCGTCGTCTTCATGCCCGTGACGACGCCGCAGCAGAAGATCGACAAGACGCGCATGTTCGGCGGCGAGTTCATCACCATCCGCCTCGTCGGCGACATCTTCGACCAGTGCTATGCGGCGGCTCATGCACATGTCGAAAAGATCGGCGGGCTCATGGTCCCGCCCTTCGACCACCCCGATATCATCGAAGGGCAGGCGAGCGTAGCGGCCGAAATCCTCCAGCAACTGCCGGACGGCACGCGGCCCGACCTGGTGATCGTTCCGGTTGGCGGAGGCGGCCTGGCATCCGGGGTGACGGCCTATCTCGGCGACGTTGTATCCGACGATGGCTTCGTCCTGGTAGAGCCGCTCGGTGCCCCCAGCCTGCGACGCAGCCTGGAGGAGGGGCGCCCGGTGCGTCTGGCGAAGGTCGACAACTTCGTCGACGGAGCCGCCGTCGCGCGAATCGGAGACCTCAACTTCGAGGCGCTGAAGCATTTCCGGCCCGACCAGGTGCTGCTCGCGCCCGAGAATGCCATCTGCGTGACGATCAGCGAAATGCTCAACATCGAGGGCCTGGTTCTTGAGCCGGCGGGCGCCCTGTCGATCACGGCGCTGGACATGCTCGGCGCGGAGCGGCTGCGAGGCAAGACGGTGGTTGCCGTAGTGACCGGCGGCAATTTCGACTTCGAGCGTCTGCCCGACGTCAAGGAGCGCGCCATGCGATACGCCGGGCTGAAGAAATACTTCATCCTGCGGCTGGCCCAGCGTCCCGGCGCGCTGCGGGACTTCCTCAACCTGCTCGGGCCTGAGGACGACATTGCCCGCTTCGAATACCTGAAGAAGTCGGCCCGCAACTTCGGCTCCATCCTGATCGGCATAGAGACGAAGAAGCCGGAGAACTTCAGTGGATTGCTGGAGCGTTTCGAGGCGGCCGACATCGGCTACCAGGACATTACCGACAATGAGATCCTGGCGAACCTGATCATCTGAGGCGGGTCACCGGCTGGTGACGTCGGCGCAGGCGCGTGGCGGGGAGGGAAGCTCGCAGAACCCTCGCCGCGTCAACTGCTCCGATGCAAGCTCAATGCGGTTCGTCCACACGAAGCCCGGGAAGCCTTGCGGAACGAGGTCCCAGTCTGCCGGCTGGTCTATTCCGGAGGTGCCGACATCGCCGGCCTCATAGGGGCCCATCAGGATCACGTCGGAGCGGGCGCTTCGCATGCGCTGGTAGAAGCGTTCCGGCCAGCCCCAGAGCAGGAAGGCGTAGTTCGCCGGCACCATGACGAGGGTATTTCGGCACGCCTGCGGCACATGGCCGATCCAGCCCAGCTTCAGATAGTCAAGAAGGCAGGTCTTGGTGTCGGAGGCGCTGAAACCGGGAAGGCCCTTGATATCGGCTTTCGCCGCCGCCGTCGGCTCGTGCCCTCCATAGACAGCGAAAGTCCGCTCGCGGAAGGAGGGATGGCCGCGAAGCAGTTTGGCCAAGGCCTCGCCTTCCTCCGCGCGACGGCTTTTGAAATTGACCAGGAATCGTTCTTCGGGCAGGGCTTCGAACACCTCCGGCAGCGTCGGCATCATTCCGGTCCCGTGGCCGCGGAAGGGAAACGTCTGTCCGCCGTCGGCCGTGTAGCCGTAGCCGACATCCAGCGTCTTCAGCAGCCCCATGTGGGTCTCTTCCGTGACACCCGTTGCATTGGTCCGGCACTCCAGCGTCCAGTCGTGGAAGACTGCGAACTGCTTGTCGGGGGTCAGGTGGACATCAAGCTCCACGATATCCGCTCCGACCGCGAAGGCGGCCTGCATGGACGGGATCGTGTTTTCCAGGAAGGGATGCGTCGGTGGCAGTATCCGGCTCGCAGTGCACGTATCGCTCCGGAGGTTTTCACGATCGAACACCTGATGCTGGCCGCGATGGGCAATCAGCCGGAGCGCGCTGTCGGCGGGATAGTCGCTGAACAGCGACGTATTGCCGACCCAGAGGGCCGCTACAGCGGCGACCGGGCCGATGGCAAGAAGGGTCCAGCGCATGGGTTCTCCGTTTGCTCGTGACGGAGGATCAAGATGCACCCGAATGCGGTATCTTGTGGACCGATGCCTTCCGAGACCCCGAAGACTATGCTAGGCAACCGGCATGGCATCTTTCTTCTCTGGTATCCTCTCCCTGTTTTCCGGCGGCGCCAAATCGGCGGAGGCACCTGCACCGGCAGCCGAACCGCAGGCGCATGGCGACTGCATGATCCACCCGACGCCGATCCGCGAAGGAAACCAGTTCCGGCTGGCCGGCCGGATCGAGAAGGAAGTGGCCGGCGAGGTCCTGGTGCGTAACTTCATCCGGGCCGATGTCTTTACCTCGCTCGATGACGCGCTCGACTGTACCTACCGCAAGGCCCGCCAGATCATCGACCAGAATGGCGCGTCGCTCTTTTCGGACGGCGAGAAGTCCCGCTCCGTCTAACCGCCTATCAAGCCCAGGCGGGACCAATCCGAGATATCGGTCATGCCGGGAGGAAGCGGCTGCGTCCGGCGGCCGCTCGTCACGATGTCAGGCGGCAGCGGCGAGTTCCGTGATGCGCGCGTCAGCCTGTGCCAGGGCCTTGTCGAAGGCTTCCGGTCCGAAGGCTGTCCCTTCGACGTAGATGACTTCGACGTCCGTCATGCCCATGAATGCAAGAACGGTCTTCAGGTACGGAACGGCGTGGTTCATCCCCATGGCGGGGCCTTCGGAATAGATACCGGCGGCCGACAGCACGATGTAGACCTTCTTGCCGGTGGCCAGACCCTCCGGGCCTTCGGCCGTGTAGCGGAATGTCATGCCTGCCCGGGCGACATTGTCGATCCAGGACTTCAGCGTCGAATAGATGTTGAAGTTGATCAGTCCCGTCGCGAGCACGACGGTATCCGCGGCGAGAAGCTCCGCCACGAGTTCGTCGGACTCTGCCGCCGCCGCGGCTTCTTCCGCATTACGATCGGCGGCGGGCTTGCGGATAGCGGAGGTGGTCACGGTGTCGAGATGAGCAATCGGGTTCTGTCCCAGATCGCGATGAATGACGGTTTCGCCTGGATTGCGCGACTTCAGCTTCTCCACGAATTCAGTCGCCACCTTTGTGGACAGTGAATCTTCGCGCGGGCTGGACGTGACGAGGAGGATGGAGGACATGGTCTGTTTCCCACTGATGTGTGACATTTCTGAAAAGGCGGACGCTTGGTCGGCCGCGGTCGAAACAGAAATAGGCATGGACGACCATCGATAAAACCGGGATAATATCGAAGGTATCTATCGATGGAGTGGATGGGAAAGTATGGAGGCGAACCCGACGCTGGACCAGTTGCAGGTTTTTCTCGCGGTTGCCGAGGCGGGCAGTTTCTCAGCAGCCGCACGCGGGTTGAACCGCGCTCAGTCGGTCATCAGCTACACGATCGCCAATCTTGAAGCTCAACTCGAGGTGCCCCTCTTCGAACGCAGTGGCCGCCAGCCGAAGCTGACTGAAGCGGGCCGGGCCATGCTGTCCGATGCGCGTCGCATCGTCGCTGATCTTCAGGTGATGCGCTCGCGGGCGAGGGGGATGAAGCAGGGACTGGAGCCCGAACTTTCCATTGCCATCAGCGTCATGGTGCCCGCGGAGGCGGTGGTAAGCATCCTGCGCGTCTTCGGCAGCCGCTTTCCCTCGGTGGCCCTGAACCTCAATGTTGGGGAACTGGGCATGGTCATGGACATGGTCGCAAGCGACCGCGCTGGGATTGGCCTCGGGGGTGCGTTGCTGAAGCCGGACGAGACGATCCATGCCGAAAGGATCGGCCACTCCTTCATGGTTCCGGTTGCCGCCGCCGACCATCCCTTGGGCCAGATCGAGGGACCACTGACCTTGAACGATGTCCGCGAGGAAACGCAACTCGTGGTGACCGACGCATCGGGGCTGACCAAGGGGCGCGACTTCAATGTTCTGTCCTACAAGACCTGGCGTGTCAGCGACATCGCTACAAAGTACCAGCTCATCCGTGGCGGGCTCGGCTGGGGCGGCCTGCCAGCTTCGCTGGTACGGGAGGATCTCCAGGCCGGTCGGCTGGTGGCCCTGCAGCTCGATGCCTATGAACAGGGCGAGTACCCGATCTACGCGCTACGCAAGATCGCCAACCCTCCGGGGCCGGCGGCAAACTGGTTGATCCAGGCGTTCCGGGAGCAGTTGTCGAATTGCCCAAGCCCTGACGAAATACCGGGTCTCGACGGCGGCAGACACAGGCCGGCGGCAGAATGACACGGATTCCCACCCGATTGACGTGGTGCATCGCTCGGATTAAACAGGTCGCACGGTCAGCAGTTCACCGAGGCGTCGCCGTCCCTGAAGGGAAGCTAAACCTGCATCGTTGAAGATCCTCAGCACTTATCCTGTGCCGAAGTCGACAAGCCGGCGACCAGTGACATCCCCAGCGGAACGGCACATCGAGGATAAGAGATGACCAGAACCATCTTTCCGATGGAAGTTGCCGATATTTCGGCCTTCGCACGATCGCTGCGCGAGCAGATTGGCAAGCTCGACCACAAGCCAAGCCATGTCGAGATGCTCAATCTCCTGAGCCGTGCGGGCGGATACCGCAACTACCAGCATTTTCGTGCAACGATCATGACTGCCGATACGCTGGACGAATGGCGGCTGGAAGCGGACACGACGCCCATCGCCGACGAAGCGCGGGTGAAGAAGACGGCGCGTGTGTTCGATGCCGAGGGGCGGCTGGCACGCTGGCCGGGCAAGCGTGCCCAGCAGGAACTTTGCCTCTGGTTCCTGTGGTCGAAGATCCCTGCGGACCGGCTTTTCAGCGAACGGCAGATCAGCGAGTATCTCGACAGGCTGCACCTCTTCGGCGATCCGGCACTGCTGCGCCGCGATCTCGTCGACCTGGGCCTGATGCGGCGCAACCGCGACGGCAGCGACTATCGGCGGGTCGAGAAGGAGCCGCCGCCGGAGCTTGCCCTGTTGCTGCGGCTGCTCGGGCAGGACCGGCGGAAGGCCGCCTGACGGCGGCCCTCCTGTCTCTGGTGGGTGGCGTCAGAGGACGAGCCTGAACTTGGCGAATCCTTCGGCGCCGTCGCCGGCCTCCTCGATCTTCGCTCCCTTGATGTCGGCGACATAGGTGCGACCCTTCGGTCCGCTCTCGAAGATCGCCGTGGTGCCGGCCATCGGCTTGAACGACCAGTTGGCGTCTGCCGACGGATTGATCGTTCCCTGTTCGACGATGTACCGCACGATCACGTCCCGATTGGTGTCGGGAGCGACGAAGATGACCTTGTCGCCAGCGATCTCCGGAAACTTGCCGCCACCGCCCGCGCGGTAGTTGTTGGTCGCCACCACGAATTTCTGCGCCGGATCGATCGGCTTGCCCTCAAACTGCAGGTCGACGATACGGTGCGCATCCGCGTTGACTAGCTGGCCATCCTTGTCGAAGCGCGTCGGCTGCGACAGGTCGATCTGATAGGTGACGCCGTCGATGATGTCGTAGTTGTAGGACGGGAAAGCTGTGTTGAGAAGCGGCGCGTCCTTCGCTCCCGGCTCGATCTGGTTGAACATCCCGGCTGACATTTCGAGCCAGTTCCTGACCTGCTCACCGCTGATCAGCACGGCCTGCACGGTGTTCGGGTAAAGGTAGAGATCGGCGACATTCTTGATGGCGATGTCGCCGGCGGGGACGTCGGTATAATACTCGGCGCCGCCGCGGCCGCCGGCCTTGAAGGGGGCGGCGGCGGAAAGGACCGGAAGGTCCCTGTATTCGCCGTCCTTGAGCATGTCCTTGATGTACCAGGTCTGGGCATTGGAGACGATCTGTACCGACGGATCGTCGGCGACGAGCGCGAAATAGGAATAAAGCGGAGCGGATGTCTTGCCGACCGGGCGGCGGACATAGGCAAGCGTCGCCTCGTGCTCTTCCTTGACGGCCGCCGTCACCTCGGGCTTGTCCTTGACGTCGGCGACGACCTTACGATCCTCATCGCGGTGGTAGATCGGGCGCGCCTCTGTGGTGAAGTCAACGATCTTCCAGCCATTGCCGTCCTTCTCCAGCAGGAAGTCGATCAGGCCCATATGCGAGCCCCAGAAGCCGGCCATGACGGCAGGCTTGCCCATCAGTGTTCCCTTTTCCGCATCCGCTCCGGCGATGCCTTCGAAATCCTTCGGGCCGGGGAAGACGAGATGCTGGTGGCCGGTGAACACCGCGTCTATGCCGTTGACGCCTGCGAGGTAGAGCGAGGCGTTCTCCATCCGCTCGCTCATTCCAGAGCCGTCGATCCCGGAATGGGAAAGCGCGATGATGATGTCGGCGCCTTCCTCCTTCATGACCGGCACCCAGGCCTTGGCAGCGTCCACGATGTCGCGCGTCTGTGCCTTACCTTCCAGATGCTTGGCGTCCCAGACCATGATCTGCGGTGGCACGAAGCCGATGAAGCCGACCTTGACCGGGCTCTCGGCGCCCGAGCCATCGCGGATCTGCTTCTCGAGGATCACGTAGGGCTTGAAGAAGAGTTCATCCTGTTTGGGATCGGAAGCCAGCATGCCCTTGGCGAGATTCGCACAAACATAGGGGAAGCCGGCGCCGCCCAGGACCTTGAACATGAAATCGAGCCCGTAGTTGAACTCGTGGTTGCCGAGCGTCCCTGCATCATAGCCAAGCACGTTCATCGCCTGGATGATGGGATGCTGGTCTCCCTCCTTCATGCCCCGCTCATAGGCGATGTAGTCGCCCATCGGATTGCCCTGCAGGAAGTCGCCATTGTCGATCAGCATCGAATTGCCTGCCTCCGCCCTGATCGAATCGATAAGTGATGCGGTGCGGGCGAGGCCCATCGTGTCGTTCGGCTTGTCGCCATAATAGTCGTAGGGAAGCACATGCACGTGGATGTCGGTCGTTTCCATGATGCGAAGATGCGCCTGGTTCGCCTGTGCGCGCGCCGCGAACGGGTGCAGCACAACCAGCGCCGACGTGGCGGCGAGGCCGCCGAGCAGCGAACGACGTGTCAGGGAAGGCAGTGAGATGGACGGCATGGTCAGCTCCTGGATTGCAGATGGCGAGGAAAGACTATGCGCAATGGCACGGAAGTACATCGGCAAAATGACAGGGTCGGCTGAAGGTGCCCGATGCGGCGCAGGTGCTTGTTTTCAGTGGGAGCAACGCCAACCCGGCAGAGCTGGATCTTCGCCAGCTCGACCAGGCAACCACGTCAAGCACCGGCACCGTGACGCTCGGTGTCGACCTGAACCGGAGCTACTGGAACGACCTGAGTCGCTCATTCGGAGCCAAGGGCGTCCAGCCTTACGATTTCAAGGTTCAGGTGGATCGGCAATAGGACCGCCGTGTCAGCGGCTCACGACAGGCTTCACGTCCCGGTGGAAGAACCGGAAATAGGAGGAGACCTGGGCCAGCGCATTGCTGTTCAGGTGCAACTGGATGCCGATCCTGCTGCCGCGGTACCACCTCACGGTCCCTTCAATGAAGCCGAGTTCTTCGCTCTCGATCTTCACCTTGCTTCCCTGCGCGGCGCTGAAGGGTCTATCCAGCTCCAGCGCGATACCGGTCGCGGAAAGGTCAACGACTTTGCCGGTCGCAGACTGGTTGAGATGCGTTACGGTTCCGTAGATGCGCGTCCTCACGCGTTCCGCGCTACGGTTGCTCATGCCGAGAGTATTCGCGCCCATCATCGGACCCCCGCCCCATTGTGTTGCCCGATCCTCTTTTAGCGCCAACTCGTTGCGGTCCGGTGAGGGCGTTTCCTAAAATTGGACGTGTCCGCGTCAGAGCCCGACATTGGGACGGTCGAGCACCTCGCGGAGAGCGAAGCTGGAATTGATCTTCACCACATGGGGAAGCGCAGACAGCCAGTCCCGGTGGATGCGCTCGTAGTCTTCCAGATCCTTGGCGGCGACGCGCAGGATATAGTCGTACTCGCCCGACATCAGGTAGCAGACGAGTACATTCGGGCACCGTTTTACGGCGGCCTCGAATTCGGCGAGCGTCCTAGCGAACTGGCCGGAGAGCGAGATGTGGACGATCACCATCATCTTGTAGTCGAGCGCCTTGTTCGACAGGCGGGCGTGATAGCCGCTGATCGTCCCTTCAGTCTCGAGCGTGGCAAGTCTTCGCGAGCAGGCTGACTGGGACAGCCCGACCCGGGCCGCGAGCTCTGCGTTGGATATGCGGCCATCCTGCTGAAGTATCCGCATCATCGCAAGATCAATGGCATCCAGGGTTCTCATCGCAACAAATTCGCGTTCTGTTATCAATGGGCGCAAATATCTTCGAGAAATGGGGCCTTGCCAAGGGACCTTCGCAAGGACATTGCCCGCGTTATCTGCTCTGGTTTCATCCTCGCTAAATTATGCCTCAGGCGACAACACAGAGAGGAACGTGCATGCGTGTCGGGTGTCCGAAGGAAATCAAAAACCATGAATACCGTGTGGGGCTGACGCCTGCGGCGGTGCGCGAATATGTGGCGCACGGCCACGAGGTGCTGGTGGAAACGAAGGCGGGCGCCGGTATCGGTGCCGACGACAGTGCCTATGTCGCGGCGGGGGCGAGAATCGCCAGGAGCGCCCAGGAAGTCTTTGAAACCGCGGACATGGTCGTGAAGGTGAAGGAGCCGCAACCGCAGGAATGGGCCCAACTGCGCGAAGGCCAGATACTCTACACCTATCTACATCTGGCACCGGACCCGGAGCAGGCCCAAGGCCTTCTTGCCTCAGGGGTCACCGCCGTGGCGTACGAGACCGTGACAGACGAGCGGGGCGGACTGCCCTTGCTGGCCCCGATGTCGGAAGTGGCGGGCAGGCTATCCATCCAGGCAGGAGCGACCGCGTTGCAGAAAGCCAATGGAGGCCGTGGCGTGCTGCTCGGCGGCGTACCCGGCGTCCTGCCGGCCAAGGTGGCGGTAATCGGCGGTGGTGTGGTTGGTTCACACGCCGCACAGATGGCCGTCGGCCTCGGCGCCGAAGTGACCATACTCGATCGCTCGCTGCCGCGACTGCGCCAGTTGGACGATATCTTCAACGGTCGTGTCCGCACTCGCTACTCGACGATCGAGGCGCTTGAGGAGGAGGTTTTTACCGCCGACCTCGTCATTGGTGCGGTTCTCATCCCGGGAGCGGCCGCGCCCAAGCTCGTCACGCGGGAAATGCTGTCCGGCATGAAGCGCGGGGCCGTGATCGTCGATGTGGCGATCGACCAGGGCGGCTGCTTCGAGACCTCGCAGGCGACGACGCATTCCGACCCGACCTACGAGGTCGACGGCGTCATTCACTACTGCGTCGCCAACATGCCGGGTGCCGTGCCCATCACCTCGGCCCAGGCGCTCAACAATGCGACGCTGCACTACGGTCTGGCGTTGGCAGATCATGGCCTGCGGGCCATCGCCGAGGATCGCCATCTGCGCAACGGCCTCAACGTCCATCGCGGCCGGGTCACCAATCGCGCCGTTGCGGATGCTCTGGGCTATGAAGCCTTTGCCCCGGAGAGCCTGCTCAACGTAGCGTGAAAATATATCGAAGATAGCGGCACGAGAGAACGCCGCAGTTATGCAGACCATTGGCGCCGCGGGTTCTCCCCTCGGCGCCTTTTTGTTCCGTGAGGACTTGATCTGGAGCTAAACAGGTATAACTTAGATATATCGAATACGAAGGAGATCGAGATGTTCAAGGACAGAAATGGAAACTGTGACGGCCACGGTCGGCATCGGCGCTTCAAGGTCGAGGCCATGTTGGCGATGCCCGGCGGACCCTTCCGGCGCGGCGGCGGGCGCCATGGCGGCGGGCATGGGCGGGGATTTGGCGACGAGGGTGATGGCCGCATCGGCCGCTTCCTCATGCAGGGCGACCTGCGCCTGGTCGTCCTGGCGCTGGTCGAGAAGGAGCCCCGTCACGGCTATGAGATCATCAAACATATCGAGGACCTGACCTACGGGTTCTACGCACCCAGTCCGGGGGTCATCTACCCGACGCTCACCTACTTGGAGGAGGCAGGTTATGTCGTCGCCGAGCAGGAGGGCAACAAGAAGCGTTACGCGATCACCGCGGAGGGGCAGGTCCATCTTGACGAGAACCGCAGCTTCGCGGTGACCATCCTCGACCGGCTGTCGCAGCTTGCCGAGCGCATGCGGCAAAAGCAGGAGCGCCGAAGCCGGGACGATGGCGCGGCTCTCCCCCGCAGCGTCGATGCTGCGCTGCTGAACCTCAGGGAGGTGATCGGCCGCAGGCTCGAAGCCGATGGCCGCCAGGCCGGCGAGATCGTCCGGCTGCTGCTGCAGGTCGCCGACGACCTCGACCGCGGAACCGATAGGGAACGACAAGACCCCCGGCCGTGAAGGGCGGAAAGGCCGCCGGCCGTACCAGCGGGCGGCCTTTCGACGTCGAAGGAGACGGCAAGGCCGGGTTCAGGCCGGGTCGATGCGGCACTGGTAGCAGTTGTTGCGGGCCGAGCGGACATGCACATAGGCGACATCGTCTCGGGCAAGGATTTCCGCCGCCCGTGCCGGGATCGCCCCGGTGGCGATGACCGCACCTGTCCCGTAGACGATCCTGTCATCATGGTCGTAGCCCCGGACGATATAGTCCGGGCTTGTCAGGATGGCCGGCAGCGCTTCCGATGCGTCATGCCGCCGGCACGGGATCTTGTGAAGAAAGACCGGTCCCGTTTCCGCATAGGGCTGCAGCGTCGCAAACGGTCTGTAGGCAAGGACCAGCACGTCCTCCCCGGCACCGATATTCCTCAGGCAATGGCGGCAGGGATAGCCGGCTCCATCGGACGTACGCGTCTCCGGTAGAAGCCCATAGGCGTCCGAACCTCCCTGCCAGAGGGTCATGGCTTCCGCTGTCGGCATGGCATTGAAGACGACATTCATCGCGAGCTCCCTTGTTGGTCGCGATGAAAATGCGGGGTTTACAGACCCTGCGCCACCCGATTCCTGCCGGTCAGGCGTCCAGCACCTTCAGCAGTTCCGCGCTGCTCATTGGCTGGACGAGCGCGTCGTACGTTGCCACGGGCGAAAAGCCCATCATCTGGTAGAGCTGCAGGGCGCGCGGATGATCCAGCGTGTTCGTCGTCACGGTCACCTTCCTCGGATCGTCCTGCCAGGCCGCGTAGAGAGCCTGAAGCAGGAACCACTTGCCGATGCCAAGACCGATCGCCCACTCGAACAAACCGAAATAGGAGAGTTCGACCACACCCTCATCCGCCTTGCGCAGTTCGAAGAAGCCTGCGGGCGCCCCGTTGACGTAGAGCACGGTGACGGAGACGCGAGGATCATGGATGATCGCGGCCAGATCCTCGTCCGGCAGCCGAAGCCGCTGATACCAGTGCCATCGCTTGCCGACCCGCCTGTAGAGATAGCGGTAATAGTGCAGCGGAATGTCAGGCGCCCTGATGATGGCCGTCTGGAGGTTCACCGGGACGGGCAGGCTTGCCTTCGGGGGAGACGTCATCTCGAGCTGCGTCACATGCGCCGTGAGCGGCGCGGGTCTTCTGGTCATTGATCTTGCACTGATTTTTCAGACGGGGGACCGGTGACGACCGGCGTGTCGGGAAGGGCTCCCCACTCCGTCCAGGAGCCGTCGTAGAGTGCGTTGTTGCTGTGGCCGAGCGACTCAAGCGCCAGCGTTATGATCGCCGCGGTGATGCCCGAGCCGCAACTGGTGACGACCGGGCGGTCGAAGTCGATTCCTGCCTCCCGGATCAGGGTTCGAAGTTCACTCAGAGGCTTGAGCCGACCCCTTTCCGCGAACGCCCCCGAAGGCAGGTTTCGCGCGCCCGGCATGTGACCGGACCTCAGGCCTTGCCGCGGCTCGGCCTCTGTTCCCGAGAACCGTCCGGAGCTCCGTGCATCGGCAACCTGCCTCGAGCCATTCTCGACGATCCTTCTCATGCTCTCGATGTCGATGACCCTGTCCGCGTCGAACGTGGGCTGGAAAACGACCGGCTGCGGGCGCGGGACCGCCGTTTCGAGCGGGCGTCCTTCGGCCTTCCAGCCGTCAAGCCCGCCATCGAGGACGAAGACGTTTCGCGCACCCATGGTGCGGAACAGCCACCAGGCGCGCGGAGCGGAGAATAGACCGGGACCGTCGTAAATGACGATCCGGTCGGTTTCCCGAATTCCCATTCTTCCGACGGCATCGGCGAAGACATCCGGGGAGGGCACCATGTGGGGAAGATCGGTAGAATGATCCGCCACCTTGTCGTGATCGAAGCGAACGGCGCCCGATATGTGACCAGCCGCATATTCCGCCTCCGCGTCACGCTTCTGTGCAGGCAGGTAGAAGGACGCATCGACGATCCGCAGCTCCGGGCTGCCCAGTTCCGCAGCAAGCTGCTCGGACGAGATGATGAAGGGACTATGTTCTGGCACCGTGCTTCTCCCGCGGCAGGGCGTCAGTCGCCAGCGGCGTCTCCGAACCGGATGCGAAAGCGCCGGTTCTCCTTGCCCTTCTTTTCGATCTTGGCGATGTGGATGCGCCCCACTTCGCCTGTACGGGAAACATGTGTGCCGCCACAGGGCTGGCTGTCAACGCTGGAGTTTTCGCCGATACAGACAAGGCTGACGCGGCCGAGCCCCATCGGCGGCCGTACGTTCTTCGACTTTACGATACCGGGATTGGCGGCAAGCTGCTCGTCGGTGATCCACTGAACGTAAACCGGGTGATCCTGGTCGACGAGCTCCATCAGGCGGGCGGTGACCTCATCCTTGTCGACCCCGTCGCTCATGTCGAAATCCACGCGCGATTCGTCCTCGCCGACAGCCGCTCCGGTAATCGGGGAGGGGCACACGACGGAAAGCAGGTGGCAGGCGGTATGCATTCGCATCAGGCGATGCCGCCGCTGCCAATCGATCTGCAGGCGTACGGTTTCGCCCAGGAGTGGCTGGGGCTCCCGCTCCAGGGGCATATGCAGGATGATATCCTTCGTTGCCCCATGCCTCGTCTCGCCAAGCGCGATCCTGCTGCCGTCCGAACGCTCCACATGGCCAGTGTCGCCCGGCTGACCGCCCGATCTCGCGTAAAAGCACGTCCGGTCGAATTCGAGGCCGCCATCCGGGTGGATGCCAGTCACGACGGCCTCCGCAGTCGCCAGGTAGAAGTCGTCGCGGAAGAGAGTATGGGCGGGCATTGGCGGGCTCAGACGGCTTCGAAAGGTGCGGTGATCCCGTGCCGGCGGGTCAGCCACTGCGGTACGGGCAGCCCCTTTGAACGAAGGAAATCCGGGTTGAAGAGCTTCGACTGGTAGCGGTTCCCATAGTCGCAGAGGATGGTCACGATGGTATGCCCGGGTCCGAGATCGCGCGCGAGTCGAATGGCGCCGGCAACATTGATGCCGGTCGAACCACCCAGGCACAGGCCTTCCTTTTCGACCAGGTCGAAGATCACCGGCAAGGATTCCGCATCCGGGATCTGATAGGCATAGTCGGGCGCGAAGCCTTCCAGGTTGGCGGTGATCCGGCCCTGGCCGATCCCTTCCGTGATCGACGAACCCTCCGCCTTCAGTTCCCCATGGGTATAGAACTCATAGAGCGCGGCGCCTTCCGGGTCCGCAAGGCCGATCTTGATCCCCGGCTTCCTGTCTCTCAGTCCTTCTGCCACGCCTGCAAGGGTGCCGCCTGACCCCACGGCACAGATGAAGCCGTCGACGCTGCCCTCGGTCTGCTCCCAGATCTCGGCCGCCGTCGTCTCCACATGTGCCTGGCGGTTCGCCACATTGTCGAACTGGTTCGCCCAGATGGCTCCCGCGGGGTCGCTTTTCGCCAGTTGCGCGGCCAGCCGGCCGGATACCTTCACGTAGTTGTTGGGGTTTCGGTAGGGTACGGCCGGGACCTCTACCAGTTCCGCTCCGAGCAGGCGCAATGCGTCCTTCTTCTCCTGGCTTTGCGTTTCCGGAATGACAATCACGGTACGATAGCCGAGCGCCTTGGCGACGAGGGTCAGCCCGATGCCCGTATTGCCGGCCGTTCCTTCGACGATCACGCCGCCTGGCCGCAGCAGGCCTTTCCGCTCCGCATCACGGATGATGTAGAGGGCCGCGCGATCCTTGACCGACTGGCCGGGGTTGAGAAACTCGGCCTTGCCCAGGATGTCGCAGCCGGTCGCCTCCGAAGCGCCCTTGAGACGGATGAGAGGCGTATTGCCGATGACGTCGAGAACGGATGAATTGACAGACATGTGGAAAGCCTTGTGGGAGGTTCAGTTTATGAGCCTTCTTGTGGGCGGACAAGGAAGCCGAAACAAGAAATGGGTTTGCGCGATGTCAAACACGGTCGGAATAAAATCTTGCGGCCTCCGTCGAAAGCAGCGCACCACGAAAAAAGGCTGGCGCCTCGGCGCCAGCCTTTCAAGGAATAACCGCTGCGTATCAGTCTTCGCAGGCAGCTTCCGGAACCGTGCCGGACGGCACCGAGGTCGTCTTTTCCGCGCTGGTTTCGCTGCAACGATCATCGTCCTGGGTGCCAGCTGCGCCCGTGTTTGTCGAGCCAGTGGTCGCCGCATCGGTCTGTGTCGTGCCATTGCCCGACGAGTCTGAAGACGCGCCGGAGTCGCTGGTCTGTGCCATAGCACCCGTGGTGAGGGCGAGGGTGAAGGCCGATACCGTAAGCAGTTTCGTAAGCATTCTTATTCCTCCTTGGCCGGTTTCCCGGGGGTGTTTCTTCGTACGGTGATCAAACCACCGAGCTGCCGACCTGTTCCCGGGCGATAGAAATAGTTGTCACTGCAGCTCTCCCCATGAAGGGTTCCAGTTAATCCCCTCCATCAACTCGACGTATATCGGGTGGTCGTTGTCACGGTTCTTGTTCTCGGCCATACGGAAGGCAGCCTCTGGCTCCATTTCTTCGCCAGGAAAGATGGAATCGCCTGCTCCATCGCTGGCCTTCTCCCTTATGAAGGCGCGAACCTCGTCGGCCGAGCGGTAAAGGCGCACTACCAGCGCTCCGGGCGCGGCGTCATCGCTGTAGCGGTAGTAGATCGACATGATTTCCTCCAGCATTCGAAGCAAGAATCAGGGAAGGGGGCGGTGGCCGCCACCATGAACGGAAAAAGCCCCGGGCAGGATGCCGCGGGGCCTCTCGTGACTGAGCCTGTTCGGATCAGTCGATGACCTGAACGACCGTGTAGGTGTTCGGATCGACGATCACGCGGCGTTCGTTGACATAGGTGTAGGCATATTCCGGAGCTTCCGGAACCGGGGTCAGCACGACCGTCTGGGGCAGGGGCTGGCCAACGACGACTTCACGCTCCACCACGACCGGCTGAGCGGGGACGGGCTGTTCGCGGACATAGGTGATGACGCGCTCCGGCGGCGGATCGATCGCAGTACCCGCGGCAGCGCCGACAATGCCGCCGACCGCCGCACCGATCGGACCGCCGACGATCGCGCCAGTCACGGCTCCGCCCGCGGCGCCGCTAACCGTGCTTTCCTGAGCAATGGCGCCGGTTGCGGCAAGGCCTGCAGCGGCGGCAATAAGAACGAACTTCCTCATGGCGATCTCCTTTTCCTGTAGAGCCATGGGGCGATGAACGTGGATGTTTGGATTTCGTTCCGCGACGAGAACGATAGGGCGCCCGGCAGAAAAAACAGCAGCCAGCGGTGATATGCCCGCATTGGCGTTGTTCTTTGAATAAGGAAAAGAGATGGCTCCCCGGGCCGGATTCGAACCGGCGACCTGTCGATTAACAGTCGAATGCTCTACCGCTGAGCTACCAGGGAACACGCGCTTCGGCGCGGCGTCGAGCGGGGTAATACAAATGCTTTGCCCGTTTGCCAAGCGGTTTTTGGAAAAAAATGCGCGCCGCTTGTTTGTCGGCTGATCCCGCACCATTTCAGCGCCTGAATCGTCCGGTTTAATGGTGGAAATTTTGCAGAACAGGCGCAATGAGAGGCGTTTCGGAGTAGATCCTGCGACCGGCCGGCTCGCGCTCGGCAATTGGCACCTGCCTCTGCCCCGGTCGAGGGCAGGGCGCGTGACGGTGGGCAGCGTGCTTCTCGCCGGCGGCACGCTCGGCTTCCTGCCCATCCTCGGCTTCTGGATGGTTCCGGTCGGCCTGCTCGTCCTGTCGCACGACCTTCCCTATGTGCGACGCAAGCGCCGCCGTTTTTCAGTGTGGTGGGAGCGCCGCCGCATGCGGCAACGGGACTAGCTGAAAAATGCCGCAAGACCCTGGCCGGCGCTGAATGCCATGAAGCCAAGGACTCCGAAGTAGACCAGCGTTATGACGTTGAACGCATAGCCTGCCAGCACGACCAGTCCGTCGCGCTGGATCATTCCCGTGGCGAGAAGCAGGACCGCGATCCCAGGCAGGGTATTGGAAAAGGGGATCAGCCCGAGCGGAAACATCAAAAGCACGCCGGCAAGCGCGATCGCCAGCCCGTTCATGCGGTTCGCGGCGGCGCCCTCCACAAGCGAGCTCAGGCGTGGTTTCAGGTAGGCGTCCAAGCGGGAGACGATCGACACGCCCTTTTCCAGCGCCGGTACCAGCTTCTGCGTGTCGAGGCGCCGGTCGAGGATTTTTCTGGGCAGCCAAGGCAGCCTGTTGAACGTGATCGCCAGGCTGATCAGGATGATGGCGAACCCGAAGACCGTGCTGACGCCGGGGATGGAGACCGGAATGAGAAAGGGAAGCGATGCTACCGCGCACAGCACGAGCAGTCCCTGCTCTCCGACTGCGTTCATCAGTTCCCGCAGGGTCACTGACGATCCTTCTATGCCTGCGATGACCTCCTTCAAGGTTTCGCTGAGTGAGGCTTTGCTGTCGGCAAATTCTAGATGTTCCTGCAAGGGCTGGCTCCCGATGGCTGGCGGCAGATGGATATCACCATTCTCGTCCCGCGCAAGGTCGGAGGCTGACGGAGATCTAGGCGCTCCCGACTCCAAGATTGCGGGAATGAAATCTCGCCATTGTCCCGCTGCCCCCGAATCGCGGAGGCTGACCCTGGGACTGATGAGGGACGGCGATGAATTTGAGGGTTATCCAGGGCGGGTTGCTGGACCAGCAGTTGCTGGACGTAGCCACGCCATTGCGGACGTCGCCATTCGATGTGCGCAGAGAGGCTGATCGAAGGCTGCATGCGCTGGACTATGACCGCTACCTGACGCGGGAGAGGGCGGTCGGGATCGCTGTGCCGCGGGAAATCCGCTACCTGGCGATGCAGATCGATTTCGTCGCGCGCACACTTTCTTCACTGGCCGACATTCCGGAAGACTTCCGCTCCGACCGCTACTGGCCAGCCTGAACATCGGGCAGCCGCGAGGACGCCGCTTCAGCGACCGTAATTCGCTCCCCGGCCTCCTCCGGTGCCGGCAGCGTGCTTCGTTGGTCCCTCGACCGCATATCACTCCGGTTGAACCCTTGGCACCGGTCGTCTCATGTCTTGCCAGCGCGGCGGGGGAGGCGGAGGTGACCACCGCAGGTGGGGCGGGGGAGCACCCGGTAGTTCGTCCGGAACGCTTCGTTGGTAAGGTGGACGAGGTCGAACCGGTCGAGCAGGCAGACCATCATCGCCAAGCGGATCCTTCCAGCGTTGCGGAACGACGGGCTGTCGCATGATCCGACGGCAGGTGCCCTTGGACGTCCTGTACCATCCGGGGCCACAGGGCTCCTCGGCGAGCACCACCGAAGGGGTGTTCTCCGTGGGCGCCACGACAGCTTCAGCAGGCGCGGCGGCCAGCACTGCGACAGCAAGGATGACCGTTTGCAGGCGATGGTGCGGCGGTTTCAATACCATAGGATGAACTTAGCGCTCTTCGGGTGGCTGGTCAGCATTCTCCGCCGTCACGACGGAACCATGCCTCAATGCCTTCCTTCCCCGCGGCTCTAATATGTGTCGGACGCCCTATGTCACGTCGTGGAAAGTTGCAGCTCCGTGAGCTGTTTACTGGCAGCGTATCAAGAGAGTGGAGGCCTCGCCCGGAATTGAACCGGGGTACAAGGATTTGCAGTCCTCTGCGTCACCACTCCGCCACGAGGCCATCCGAACGCTGATTGAGCGAGTGGTGACGGGCGTTTAGAACGAATCGAAATGCTGTGCAAGAGGAAAGGCGGGCCGCGAGAGCTTTTGAACGGAAGCGGCTCCGGTCCTTCCTGGAAAGCCGGAAGGTTTTTCTCCAGCGACCGGGGCTGCGTCTTGAAAGAGGCGCCGCCGCCCAGTAAAGACGGCGCAATCAGGTATATTCAGGACAGCCGAGATGATGGACTTCGAAGCCGCACGGACAAAGATGGTGGACAACCAGATCCGCACCACGGATGTGACGTCTCATTCGGTATTGCAGGCCTTCCTGTCTGTTCCGCGCGAGGAGTTCGTGCCGGCGAAGCTGAAGCCGATCGCCTACATCGATGAAGACCTGGAAATTGCTCCTGGCCGTTATCTGATGGAAGCATCGCCACTCGCCAAGCTTCTGCAACTCGCTCGCATCGGCAAGGCTGACCTTGTCCTGGAGGTCGGGTGCGGGACAGGCTACGCCGCAGCCCTGCTTTCGCAACTCGCCGGCTCCGTCGTTTCGGTCGAGGCCGACGAGCAGCTGTGCTCGCAGGCGGTCGAGATCCTCTCGCGACTGGGCTATGACAACGTGGCGGTCGTTCATGGCGAGATGGAGAAGGGTTATCCCAACGAGGCCCCTTACGATATCATCTTCGTGAACGGTGCCGTGGAGGAAGTCCCGGCCGCGCTGATCGAGCAGCTGCGTGACGGCGGTCGTCTGGTCGCTGTGGTCGGCCATGGAAATGCTGCCCAGGCAAGGCTCCTCACCAAGGAGCACGGCGCGATCTCCGAGACCGCGCACTTCAACACCTCGGTCAAGCAGCTCCCCGGCTTCCAGAAGGAACCGTCCTTCGTATTCTGACGCCGGCGGTCAGTTCTTCTGAACTGTGGCAGGCGGGACTCACAACAAAAACAATTCTGTGTATCCCGCTGATCCCATTGCCTGCTGTGATTGTTTCACGCCGCTCCTTCCGTACACTACGGATCGAATCAGGTTCGAAAAGGACCTGCATTGGCAGTTGCGGGGATGAATAATGGCTCAGCCAAGTGTAGCGCGTGAACCCTCGATGGAAGAAATCCTGGCCTCGATCCGCCGGATCATCGAGAGCAATGAGCCCCAGGCGGAATCGGCGCTGCCGAATAGCATGCCCCCCGTTTATGCCGAAGACGAGATCGACGACGGGGACATTGATATCGTGACGGAAATGGCCGCCAATGACCGGGGCAGGCCGCAGCGGATAGAGCCGGAATTCGCTGTGGAGACGGAGCGCGCCCAGGAGAGTTCGCTGTCTCTGGCCGACGTCGCAGCACGGGTGAGGGCTGCCTCCGCCCGCCAGGGCGACAGCGACGTGCGCCACGTGAGGCCCGCAGCCCCGGCGCCCCAGATCAGCCGCGAAAGCGCGGTGGAAAGCACCGTCCGCCCGCAGCCGGCGCCGCTTCCGGAATTCTCGTCGCAGTCCTCGGACCGCTCCCCAAACGATCTTCCCGCTGCCAAACCGGCGCCATCGGCGCCGCCGGCCATGGAGGCAGCGCATGATCCAGTGCCGGTCCATGAACCGGTGCAACAGAAAAACGTCGATGCCGCACCCGATGCGCCCGCCTCCCTGCCGGCGCGTGTGGAGGCATTGATTTCCGAGGAAGCCGGTGCGCAGGTCGCCCGCTCCTTCAACGATCTTGCCGCCGTGTTCGACGGCATCCGCAACCGGTCGATAGAGGACATGGCGCAGGAAATGCTGCGCCCCATGCTGCAGGAATGGCTGGACGACAACCTACCGACGCTGGTCGAGCGCCTGGTACGCGAGGAGATCGAGCGCGTGGCACGCGGCCCGCGCCGCTGAACCCTGCATTTGCCGAGAAAGGGCCGCTCCGGCGACGGGGCGGCTTTTTTATTGACTCGCTTCTGCCGGTCCTATTTACACCCAAGCCTGTTAGAACTCGAATTCTGGTCGGAAAATGCTCGACAAAACCTATGATTCCGCCACCGTCGAACCGAAGATCGCAGCCGCCTGGGAGGAGGCCGACGCCTTCCGCGCAGGCGCCAATGCCGCACGCGGTGCCGAGACCTTCACCATTGTCATTCCGCCGCCGAATGTCACCGGATCGCTGCACATGGGCCACGCGCTCAACAACACGCTGCAGGACATCATGGTGCGTTTCGAGCGGATGCGCGGCAAGGACGTGCTGTGGCAGCCGGGCATGGATCATGCCGGCATTGCGACGCAGATGGTGGTCGAGCGCCAGCTGGCCGAACGCCAGCTGCCTGGTCGACGGGAGATGGGCCGCGAGGCCTTCATCGACAAGGTCTGGGAGTGGAAGGCCGAGTCGGGCGGGCTGATCTTCAACCAGCTGAAGCGCCTCGGCGCTTCCTGCGACTGGTCGCGCGAGCGCTTCACCATGGACGAGGGCCTGTCGCAGGCGGTTCTTGAAGTTTTCGTAACGCTTTATAAGGAAGGGCTCATCTATCGCGGCAAGCGCCTCGTCAACTGGGACCCCAAGTTCGAGACCGCGATTTCCGATATCGAGGTCGAAAATCGCGAAGTCGACGGCCACATGTGGCACTTCAAGTATCCGCTGGCGGGCGGCGAGACCTACACCTATGTCGAGAAGGATGCCGACGGCAACGTCATTCTCCAGGAAGAGCGAGACTACATCTCCATCGCCACGACCCGCCCGGAGACAATGCTGGGTGACGGTGCGGTTGCCGTGCATCCCTCGGATGAACGCTATGCTGCAATCGTCGGCAAGCTTTGCGAGATCCCCGTTGGGCCGAAGGAGCATCGTCGCCTGATCCCGATCATCACCGATGAATATCCGGATCCGACCTTCGGTTCCGGCGCCGTGAAGATCACCGGTGCGCACGACTTCAACGATTACCAGGTCGCCCGCCGCAACAACATCCCGCTTTACCGCCTGATGGATACGCAGGCGCGCCTGCGCGAAGATGGCGAGCCCTATGCGGTCTATGCCGCCCGAGCGCTGGAGATTGCGAAGTCCGGCGAACTGCCGACGGAATCCGAAGTTGACGACATCAACCTCGTGCCCGACGAATATCGCGGCCTTGACCGCTACGAGGCCCGCAAGCGCATTGTCGACGCGATCAATGCCGAAGGCCTAGCCGTGACGGTCAAGGACGCCGAGGGAAATGACGTTCCTTACGTCGACAACAAGAAGATCATGCAGCCGTTTGGCGACCGCTCCAACGTGGTCATCGAACCCATGCTGACCGACCAGTGGTTCGTCGATGCCGAGACCTTGGCAAAGCCGGCGATCGCTGCCGTGCGCGAGGGTCGCACGAAGTTCGTGCCGAAGAACTGGGAAAAAACCTATTTCGAGTGGATGGAGAACATCCAGCCCTGGTGCATCTCCCGCCAGCTCTGGTGGGGTCATCAGATCCCAGCCTGGTACGGACCGGACGGTCAGGTCTTCGTGGAAAAGACCGAGGAGGAGGCGCTGCACGCCGCCATCCAGCACTACATCGCACACGAGGGCCCCATGAAGGCCTACGTCGAGGACCTGCTGGAGAACTTCAAGCCGGGGAAAATCCTGACGCGTGATGAAGACGTGCTCGACACCTGGTTCTCCTCGGCGCTCTGGCCGTTCTCGACACTGGGGTGGCCGGAGCAGACGAAGGAACTGGAGAAGTACTATCCGACCAGCGTTCTGGTGACCGGATTCGACATCATCTTCTTCTGGGTCGCCCGCATGATGATGATGGGCCTGCATTTCATGCAGGACGAAGACGGCAATCCCGTCGCGCCGTTCCACACCGTCTATGTCCACGCTCTGGTTCGCGACAAGAACGGCCAGAAGATGTCGAAGTCCAAGGGTAACGTCATCGACCCGCTCGAACTGATCGACGAATACGGTGCGGATGCGCTGCGCTTCACGCTCGCCATCATGGCAGCGCAGGGTAGGGATGTGAAGCTCGATCCCGCGCGCATTGCCGGCTATCGCAACTTCGGCACCAAGCTCTGGAACGCCACCCGGTTTGCCGAGATGAACGGCGTCAAGCGCGACCCGCACTTCATCCCGGAAACCTCGACGCTTACCATCAACCGCTGGATCCTGACCGAACTCGCGAGCACCATCCGCGACGTCACGGATGCGATCGAGACCCAGCGCTTCAACGATGCGGGGGGCTCCCTCTACCGCTTCGTCTGGAACCAGTTCTGCGATTGGTATCTGGAGCTTCTCAAGCCGGTTTTCTCCGGCGCGGACGAGAAGGCCAAGGTGGAGGCGCAAGCCTGCGCGGCTTATGTGCTCGAGGAGACCTACAAGCTACTGCATCCGTTCATGCCGTTCATGACGGAAGAGCTGTGGGCGCACACGGCGAACCGCGACACGCTGCTCTGCCACGCCGACTGGCCGGCGCCGGAGTTCGCCGATGAGGTGGCGGCGGCCGAGATCAACTGGCTGATCGATCTCGTTTCCGGTCTTCGCTCGGCGCGCGCCGAGATGAACGTGCCGCCAGCCGCGGTAGCGCCGCTCGTCGTTGTGGGCGCCAGCGAGCAGACGCAGACCCGGCTGAAACGGCACGACGCGGCGATCCGGCGTCTCGCGCGGGTCGAGAGCATCGAGACGGCGCAGACGGCTCCCAAGGGGGCGGCCCAGGTCGTGGTGGGCGAAGCGATTGCCTGTCTTCCGCTTGGAAGCCTCATCGACCTCGCGGCGGAAAAGGCGCGGATCGAGAAGGCGATCGGCAAGACCGAGGCCGAGATGAACCGGGTCGCCAAGAAGCTCGCCAACGAGAAGTTCGTCCAAAACGCCGACCCGGAAGTCGTGGCAGCCGAGCGAGAGCGCTATGCGGAGCTCGAGGTGCAGATGGCGAGCTTGAAGATCGCGGCACAGAGAATCGCCGAGGCCGGTTGACCGCCTGGTAAGCCAAAAGCCCCGTGGCTAGCCCGCCGCGGGGCCCTTCTTGCCTGAGCCGAGGCGAGTGCTCTATTACCTTCCGTGGACGTCAATCCGACATCTCAATGTTGCCACAATGACACAATTACCCTTGAGGGTGGAAAATTCTTCCGGCGATCGGGATGGGCGGGCGCTTCTTTGAACATAATGTCCTAATGAAGGCCGGAACTGCTCGGGTTCCAAATTACTTTACGTAAGTTTGCGAGCCTTTTGCTGGGTCTGCTCCCGGTCACGGAAAGTTGTCATTTACCTTGAACCATCTACAGTCCCACCCATCGCATACCGGGAGGTGGGAAGAGATGAATACAAAACGGATTTCCAAGGGTCTGATGGTGCTCGCGGCGGGTTGCGCATTTCATGCGCCGGCCATGGCAGGCGGACTTGAGCGTGGCGGCTACAATATCGACCTTCTGTTCGACCAGGGTCGGTTTGCGGCGGAATCGGCCGTCACCTACGTGAACCCCCAGCGTAAGGTCAAAAACGTACGGGACGTCGATGCCACGGACGGTTTGGGAGCCAATGGGATCGGTGGTGGTGATGACTCTGCCGATGACTCGGAGAGCTATTGGGTCCCTCGGGTCGGCGTGAAGGCTGGGATTGGTGACAGTGTCGATTGTATGTTCGACTACTCGGAGCCGTGGGGCGCCCACACCAAACCCGGCGCAGATTGGCTGGGTGCTAACGAGAACATCGAGACCAAGGTTGAGTCTGAGAACTACGCTGCGACCTGCTCCTATCGGTTCGACGCTGGCCCGGGTCAGCTTCGCCTGATTGGCGGTGTCTTCTACCAGGAGGTTTACGGCTTCAAGGAACGACTTGTTGTTCCCGACGCTGCCACTCCATTCGGCAACGGCGTGGGCCGCCTCGATCTCGAAGGGGATGGTTGGGGCTGGCGCGCCGGTGTGGCCTATGAGATTCCCGAATATGCCTTCCGTGCCAGCCTCGTCTATAATAGTGAAGTGAATCTCAATGACATCACCGGCACGCTAGACCTGTCTCAGGTTAACGGCACCAGTCCCGACGTGTACGGGTCTCAGAAGATGCCGGATGTCGTTGAACTGAAAGTACAGTCAGGTATTGCCCCGGGCTGGCTTGCATTCGGATCCGTGAAGTGGACAGACTGGAGTCAACTTCAGAAAGTGAGATTCTATTGTGACGACCCGAGCGTCACGGCTGCGTGTCTGCGGCCGGGAGGGGTAACCACGCTCGACCTCGGCTACCGGGACGGGTGGACGATCAGCGGCGGCGTTGGCCACAAGTTCAACGAGCAGTGGAGCGGAGCGGTCAGCGTTACCTGGGACCGCGGCACCTCGCAGGGCTTCGGCACACAGACCGATACCTGGACCTTTGGTGCAGGCGCTTCCTACACGCCGAACCAGAATGTCGAAGTCCGGCTCGCCGGCGCCATCGGTATTCTCACCGGTGGTTCTTCCAGTACGGTCACCCTGGATGGCGAAACCTACGGACAGCGGGTAAATTACGAGTTCGATGACGATCTCGTCGCCGCCATCTCGACCTCGGTGAAGGTCCGGTTCTGATCGGTACTCATTGCATCCAGAAAAGCCCGGCCAGTGCCGGGCTTTTTTGTGAGCGGATATTTGGCGATCACCTCACGCCATTGTGACGATTTGGCAACATCTCTTTGCGAGAGTGAGCCAGCGGAGTGTGGGAGGCGAATTTGTCCACTTCCCGCCACAAACGGGGAGCAGCGATAAGCGTGAAAGCGGCGGACCGCGGGGGCGGGGCGCGTAAAGTTGGAGTATCATGGGCGGGTTGTTGATGTATCGGCGAAGCGATGTGGGAACGTCCTTACGCTTCGGTATTCTGAAGGCAGGTTCTTCACTACGGTCACACCTGCGTCCCAGTCTTGCCGAAAAGGCGGGCTACTCTTCCAAGCTCCATTCCCCCCACGGCTCAAAGCCGGTCGGAACGTCGCAGCGAGGCGGTGTCCAGGTGGAATTTGCAACAAGGCTGACGGACATCGTCGTCCCGCTCGCCGGAAGAGTTTGAACGATGCCGTCGATGAAAATGGGCTCCGTGCGAGTTTTGCTTCTGGGCCTTTCCCTGGCCTCCGCCATGGCTGGATCATCGGCAGCGTTTGACATCAAGTCAGGCGTGACGAAGGAGTCGGGCCCGTTTGACCTCTTCAAGTTCGGCTTCAACGCCTACAAGAACGGCCAGAAGGAAGACGCGGTCGAAGCCTACCGTTATGCCGCCGAGAAAGGGCACACCGGCTCCCGCTGGGCTCTGGCGAACATGTATGCCGATGGCGACGGCGTGACGAAGGACGATTTCGAAGCCTTCAAGATCTACAATGAGATCGCCGCCGCCGGTGTCGAGCCCGGCTCCGAGGACACCGGCTTCTTCATCAACGCGCTCATGTCGCTCGCCAGCTATTACCGGAGCGGCATCCCGGGGACGCCGGTGCGCCGTGACTTGTCGCAGGCGCGGCAGCTCTATTTCCAGGCGGCATCCGCCTTCGGCGTTGCGGACGCGCAGTTCGAACTGGCGCGGATGATGCTGGCCGGAGAGGGTGGCGGCACCAGCGTCCAGCAGGCCAAGAAATGGCTCAACCAGGCCCGCAAGAGCGGCCATCCCGGCGCCATGGCGGTTTTCGGAGACCTGCTTTTCCAGGAAGGGCACACCGTCAGGGGGCTTGCCTTTCTGACGGCAGCACTTAATCACTGCAATCCCAAGGACTGCGGCTGGATGCAGCAACTGCAGGAACATGCCTTTTCGGTTGCCAATGAGCAGGATCGACGCGTAGCGGTGGCCCTGTCACAGGAACTGGCGGCGCGCGGGGTGCAGTAGGCGGCGTCGGAAGGATCAGGCGGGCTCGAAGTCGAAGATTGCCGTCACCGGGACATGGTCCGACGGTTTCTCCCACGCACGCACATGCTTCTCGATCGCGGTCGAGCGCAAACGATCAGCGGCCTCCGGCGACAGCATAAGGTGGTCGATGCGGATGCCGTTGTTCTTCTGCCACGCGCCTGCCTGATAGTCCCAGAACGTGTAGAGCTTTGGCACGTCGCTGGTGGCGCGCACGGCATCCGTCAGGCCAAGAGCCTCAAGTCGTCGGAATGCAGCCCGGGTCTCCGGCAGGAAAAGCGCATCCGTCGCCCAGGCGGCCGGGTCGTAGCAGTCGTGCGGCTCCGGTATCACATTGTAGTCGCCAGCCAGAATGAGCGGTTCCTCCAGCGCGAGGCAATTTTCGGCATGCCTGGCCAGTCGGTCCAGCCAGCGCAGCTTGTAGGGATACTTGACCGGATCATCGGCAGGATTGCCGTTCGGCAGATAGATCGAGGCGACCCTGATCACCCCGCCATGGACGGAGAATACGCCTTCGATGTAGCGGGACTGGTCGTCGCCATCACCCTCGGGGAGATCGCGGATCACTTCGTCCGGGCGGATTTTCGAAAGCAACGCCACGCCGTTGAAGCCTTTCTGGCCGTGGGTTTCGACATGATAGCCAAGTGTCTCGATCTCGAATCGCGGAAAGTTCTCGTCGACCGACTTGATTTCCTGCAGACAAACGATGTCCGGAGCGGAATCGGTCAGCCACTGACGGAGGTTGTCGATCCGCGCCTTCACTCCGTTGATGTTCCAGGTGGCTATCTTCATCGGCTTGCCGCTCCTCTGTCCCGCTCTCTTTTAACGGAGGCGGCGCCGTTTGAAAGCCCGATCTGAAGATGTGGCGGCGGGAGCGGCCTTAGACGGAGAAACTGGTGCCGCAGCCGCAGCTTGCGACGGCATTCGGATTGTGGATCTGGAAAGACTGGCCGAGAAGGTTGTCGACAAAGTCGATCTGGGAGCCGTCCATGTAGACGAGGGAGAGGCTGTCGATGAGCACCTTTGCCTCGCCATTGGCAATGACCGTGTCGTCGGCGCCAGGTGCATCGGCGAGATCAAACTTGTAGGAAAAGCCGGAGCATCCGCCGCCCTCCACCGAAACGCGCAAAGCCTGCTTGCCTTCTTCGCCGGCGAGAATCTCGCGGATACGCTTGGCTGCCGCATCTGAAAGCGTGACGTTCAGGTTGGTCATCTCGTCTCCTGCCCGAGGTCAAGGCTCGGGAAAGCTTGATAGTCTCGGCTGTGGCCGCATTGCACTATAGGTATGAACGCTTAAATGGCACGTCAATGGGCCGCAAGGCGCGAGACCGGGCGAGAGGTTACAGGACTGATGACGATCGACAAGGAGGCGCTTGGCTATGGCGGCAGCGAGAAGGCGCCCTATGCGGCCAATCCGTGGGCTTCACGCGGTCGTCTGTTTCCCGAGGGAGGAAGCCTTACGCGATCCGAGTTCCAACGGGACCGGGACCGTATCGTCCATGCAACCGCCTTCAGACGTCTCAAGCACAAGACGCAGGTGTTCATCAGCCCGGACGGCGATCACTTCCGGACGCGCCTCACGCATACGATCGAGGTAGCACAGATCGCCCGTGCGCTCGCACGTGCGTTGAAACTTGACGAGGACCTCGCCGAAGGCGTGGCGCTCGTCCATGACTTCGGTCACACGCCGTTCGGCCATACGGGCGAGGATGCCTTGGACGAGGTTCTGAGGCCTTACGGTGGCTTCGATCACAACGCCCAGTCGCTTCGGATCGTCACAAAGCTGGAACGGCGTTACGCCGATTTTGATGGCCTCAATCTGACTTGGGAAACGCTGGAAGGCCTCGTCAAGCACAACGGGCCGCTGCTGACGCCGGAAGGCGAGGGGACGCGGGGTCCCGTTCCGCAACCGATACGGGACTACTGCCAGCTCAACGATCTGGAACTGGCGAGCTTCGCGAGCCTCGAGGCGCAGGTGGCGGCAATCGCCGATGACATCGCCTATAACACACACGACATCGACGATGGCCTGCGCGCCGGGTACCTGGATTTCGCGATGCTGGAGGAAGTGCCGTTCCTCGCCGGGCTGATGAAGGAGGTCCGCGACCGCTACCCCCACCTTGAACCCAGCCGGTTCACGCACGAGCTGATGCGCCGGCAGATCACGAGAATGGTCGAGGACGTGATCGGATGCGCCCAGCAGAACCTCAGCGAGATCAGGCCACGGTCTTGTGCCGACGTGCGGGCCTCTGGGCGGGTGATCGCGACCTTCTCGCCGGCCATGGCCGAGACGGACAGGCTGATCAAGAAACTGCTGTTTGCCCACATCTACCGGCACCCTGAGATCATGCGTATCCGTGCGGGAGCGGCGCAGATCGTGGGCGATCTCTTCCAGGCCTACATGAACAAGCCCTCGCTGATGCGCAGCCACTACTGGGTGCAGCACATGGAGGGGTTGTCGCAGCCGGCGCGGGCACGGCATGTCGGCGATTACCTCGCCGGAATGACGGACTCCTACGCCGTCAGGGCCCATGCCGAGCTGTTTGACCGGACTCCCGATTTGCGTTAGGCAGCGCGCCAGCAGCAACGCCTCATTAAGGATCCGCCCCGGCGGAGAACATGACATGAATCTCTTCGCCGACTTCGAGACCCGCATCAAGAACGCGCTCGAAACCATCGACCTGGTCAGGGAGAAGCGCGCGGAGATCGATTTCGACCGTATCACCGTCGAGCCGCCTCGGGACGCCAGTCATGGCGACGTTGCGACCAACGCGGCAATGGTTCTGGCAAAGCCGCTCGGGACCAATCCACGAGCACTGGCGGATCTCGTCTGCACCGCGCTGAAGCAGGATGCCGACGTCAGCGAAGTGAGTGTTGCCGGTCCGGGCTTCATCAACCTCAGGCTTACCAAGTCCTACTGGCAGCGGCTGTTGGCAGCCATGATCGGAGCAGGGACCGACTTCGGCCGCTCGACCATTGGCGCTGGCCGCAAGACGAACGTGGAATATGTCTCCGCCAACCCGACGGGCCCGATGCATGTCGGCCATTGCCGCGGTGCCGTGGTTGGCGATGCCCTAGCAAACCTTCTTGCCTTTGCCGGCTACGAGGTGACGAAGGAATACTACATCAACGATGCGGGCAGCCAGATCGACGTCCTGGCGCGCTCCGCCTTCCTCCGCTATCGGGAGGCGCTTGGGGAGGAGATTGGCGAGATCCCGTCCGGTCTTTATCCCGGTGACTATCTTGTCCCGGTCGGCAAGGCACTTGCCGATGAATTCGGGATCCGCCTGCACAACATGACGGAAGACGAGTGGATGCCGCTCGTCAAGGAGCGCACGATCGACGCGATGATGTCGATGATCCGGGAGGATCTTGCAGCGCTCAACGTTCATCACGACGTCTTCTTCTCGGAACGTGCGCTCCACGCGGACGGCGCGCAGCGCATCCGCACCGCAATCAATGATCTGACCTTCAAGGGGCATGTCTATCGCGGCACGCTGCCGCCGCCGAAGGGGCAGTTGCCGGAGGACTGGGAGGATCGCGAGCAGACGCTCTTCCGCTCGACCGAGGTCGGTGACGACATCGATCGGCCGCTGATCAAGTCGGACGGCAGCTATACCTATTTCGCGGCCGACGTCGCCTACTTCAAGGACAAGTTCGACCGCGGCTACGACGAGATGATCTACGTGCTCGGCGCAGACCACGGTGGCTACGTCAAGCGGCTGGAGGCTCTTGCTCGTGCAATCTCGGGCGGAAGTTCGAAGCTCACCGTCCTCCTGTGCCAGTTGGTCAAGCTCTACCGTGGCGGCGAGCCGGTGAAGATGTCGAAGCGCTCTGGCGATTTTGTGACCCTTCGCGAAGTCGTCGATGAGGTCGGCCGGGATTCTGTCCGCTTCATGATGCTCTACCGCAAGAGTTCGGAGCCGCTCGACTTCGACTTTGCCAAGGTGACGGAGCAATCGAAGGACAATCCGGTCTTCTACGTCCAGTATGCCCATGCCCGCTGCATGTCGGTCTTCCGCCAGGCGCGCGAGGCATTTCCGGATGTCGACATTGATTCGCTGGATCTTGCTGCATCCGTCGACCGCATTCAGGACGACCACGAAATGCAGTTGATCGCGAAGATCGCCGAATATCCACGGCTAATTGAGGCGACGGCACAGTCGCAGGAGCCTCATCGACTTGCATTTTACCTTTATGATCTGGCAAGTTTCTTCCATGCCCATTGGAACAAGGGCAAGGATCAGCCTGACTTACGTTTTGTTAACGATAAGAACCGAGAATTGAGCATTGCCAGACTTGGGCTGGTGCACGCTGTCGCGTCTGTTTTGAAGTCGGGTCTGGCCATTACTGGCACTGCCGCTCCGGATGAAATGCGCTAGCGTCGCCACCATTTCCCCACAAAGCACTGGCAATGCCCCGAGTAAGTGTAGGTGGGTGGACGAGGTAATGGCAGACGATAACCTTGCGCGTAGCCGGGATGATGTTCCGGATTTCTTTGCCGACGATGATCCGTTGGCGGAACTCGCCCGCATTGTCGGTTACGACGAGCGTCTTGTGCCGCGGCCGCCGGTGACGGAGCGCCGCGAGCCCGCCTTCAATCTCGAAGACGAGTTGCTGCGCGAATTCGAGCGCTACGACTCGCCGCGTGCTCATCAAGCTGCAAACCGTTTGGAGCCGCCGGCGCTCGCGGGCGCTCCAGTCGAACCGGTCCCCGTCCTGGACGAAGCAGCTCTGTCATCGTCTCTGGAGCCTATTGAAACGGCCGAGCCCGAATGGCTGGCTGCGAACGACCAGGTCCCGGCAGAGCCGCAGCAGTTTGCCGAAGAGGCAATGGCCGCCGATGTCGACCTGCAAGTGGACAGTGAAGTCCTTAGGTCCCATCCGGAGTTCTCGCAACTCGACGAGGCGACGGACTTCGATCTCGCGGATGAACTCGAGCTGACGCTTGGCGAGACGCCGTTCCGCGCCGTCGAGGCTTCGCCCCAGGTGGCGCAGCCAGAACCGACGCGGACCCGAGGTTATACGCCCGGCTTCCGCATGCCTCTTGCCAATTTCAACGTCGTCCGTGACGTGCAGCCTGTCGCGCCGACAGGTGTTGAGGTTCTTCCCGAGCCCGCCGCCGCACCGGCAGTGGATGAGGCTCGCCAGGAGGCCGTCGCGACCCTGCCTGCCGATGCGTCCTTCGACGCGCAGGCCCCGCTCGACATTAACCCTTCTGTTCCTGTCGCAGAAGGCGAAGCGCGCCTCGTTGCACCAGAACCCGAAATGGTCCCTCAGGCCGTTGCTGCGGATGAGGTGGCTGTTTCCGAGGATCTGTCCGCACTCGACGCACTGATCGACGATGTTTCGCGTTATCCGGTGCCGGAAGGCCTGCTTAGCGCACCAATGCCACCGGCTGCGAACGCGCAGGAAAGGCGGGCGGAGCCCACGCGCCATGATGAGGCCGTTGCTCTCGAATCATCGTTCGGAAGCCTGGATGGCGCGGAAGCCTCACCCCAGTCGGCCGAACCGGCAGTCGTAAACGAACTTTCGATCGATGACGATTTCGAGCTCGCGCTCGAGGATCTGGAATTCGATCTCTCCGATATCCTGCTGGATGACGAGCACGCAATGTTCGAGGAGCCAAAGCCGGCTGCTCCGGTTGCCTCGACCCTGGCTCCACAGACCGCTGTTGCGCCTGCGCCGGTCAAGCACACGGCAAGCTGGTCTCCGATCGCACGGGCCGCTCCCCAGCCGATTGCCCCGGAACCCTCGGTGGCACGCGCTCCCGATCCTGTTGCCGCTGTAGCAGCCACGGCGGACATGACGGAAGTCGATGATCTTCCGTTCGATCCCGCCATGATAACGGACGGGGAGGAGCATCCCGAGCCCGTAGTTCATCTGGACGTTCCTGACCTCCACATCGAGGAAGAAGAACCTGTAGCGCCGCAACGCAACGACTATGACTTTGATCTGGACGGCGAACTTGCGTCCCTCTTGCGCGGCTCTCCTGCGCTGGACCCTGCAAGTGAAGAGCCCGGTCCGGCTGCCGATGGCACCGCTCACCAGGCAGCTCCGGCTGCCGCCTATCCTGACCTTGACGATTTCGAACGCGCACTGGAAGAGGATTTCCGCCGCAGCCTCACTGCGCCGCTGCCGCCTCAGGAAGCCTACTCGGATTTCGAGGAGCCGGCTCACGATCGCATGCCGGCGCGCGACAGGAGGAGGTTGTCCTCCATGGCCGTACCGCTCGCGGTCGCCGGAGTGGTCATCATCGGCGGATCGATCGGCTATGCGTTCTTCTCAGGCGACGGCTCCTCCGTTGCGGGCAGCGGCGAGCCTATCGTCATTGCAGCGGATACCGATCCTGTGAAGGTGCTTCCGGAAAACCCGGGAGGAAAGACTGTCCCGAACCAGGACAAGGCAGTCTACGACCGCGTCGCAGGCGCAGCCGTCGAGGCGCCGAAGCAGGAGGCGCTGATCTCCACCAGCGAGGAGCCGGTCGATGTCGTCCAGAGGACGCTGATGACGGACTCGCTGCCGCTGGAAGGGCAGGAGGTTGCCGCTGCAGACGAGGACCTTGCACCGGGCCTGATGCGCGAAGACCGCCTTCTGCCGGGCGAGGAGGGGGTTGCGCAGCAGCCCTCCGCTGCCGATCAGCAAGCAGTTGCGGTCATGCCTCGACGGGTGAAAACGATGATCGTTCGTCCTGACGGGACGCTGGTCGAGCAGGAACAGCCGGTCGAGTCCGCCGTGGTTTCCGAGCCAATGGCTTCCCCGGATGCGAACAAGCTTCCGGCCGCCTCCGTGAAGACGGTTGAAGTCGCAGCGGTACCCGACACGGCAGTTGCCGTTGCGCCGGCCGAGAATTCGGTTGGTGCGGCTGGCATCGTCCCGGCATCGGCGCCGGTCGCGGATACGTCGACCATCACTGATGTGGCGGCTGATGCTCCGGCTGCACCTGCCATGGCGGCGCCGGTTCCGACCATGCGTCCAGCCCAACAGCCAGTCGACGTGGTCGCGGCGGTCAGCGATCGCGGAAATGTCCAGCCGACCCAGGAGCCGGCGGCGGCAGCGCCGGCCGAGCAGGTGGCGGCGGTTGCTCCGGGCGACTACGTCATCCAGATTGCCTCCCTGCCCAGTGAAGCCGACGCGCAGAAGTCCTACCAGAACCTGTCGGCGAAGTTCGGTTCCGTGATCGGCGGCCGTGGTGTCGACATCAAGAAGGCAGAGATCGCCGGCAAGGGGACGTTCTACCGCGTCCGCATCCCGGCGGGCAGCAAGAATGATGCCGTGGCGCTCTGCGAGAAGTATCGCGCTGCCGGCGGAAGCTGCCTTGTCGCGAAGTGACGCAAGTCGCATAGACGTTGAAGATCGGGGCCCTTGCGGCCCCGATCTGCGTTTCAGGCGGATGGCATTCGCCTTTACCCGCAGGGCGTCTATGATCCGGGCATGAACGAATCAAAAGCAATGATCCTGGGGGCCAGCGGCCCCGTACTGACCGCCGACGAAATCGCCCTATACAGGAGCGAGCGTCCATGGGGTTTCATCCTCTTCGCGAGAAACATCGGTGAGGCCTCCCAGGTGGCTGACCTGGTCGCCGCCATGCGGGACGCGGTAGGGCGCCCTGCTGCTCCCGTGCTGATCGATCAGGAAGGCGGACGCGTCCAGCGCATTCGCGCACCTTTAGCCGAGAAATACCCTTCTGCCGCCGAGCTGGGGGCGCTTTACGCGCAGGACCGGGAAAAGGGGCTGAGAGCGGCATGGCTGATGTCGCGCCTGCATGCCTGCGATCTCCTGAAGCTCGGCATCAACGTCGATTGCCTGCCGGTCCTCGACGTACCCGTGCAGGGCGCCAGCAATGTCATCGGCGACCGGGCTTACGGTTTCGATCCGGTCGTGGTGTCGGAGATGGGCCAGGCTGCCGCGGATGGTCTCAAGGCTGGCGGGGTTCTGCCGGTCATGAAGCACATTCCCGGCCATGGTCGCGGCATGGCCGACTCGCATCACGAACTCCCCGTGGTGAATGCAAGCCTGGCAGAACTGGAGGCGCATGACTTCGTACCTTTCCGCGCGCTGAGGAACGAACTGATGGCAATGAGTGCCCATATCCTCTTCACCGCGATCGATCCGGAGCAGCCGGCGACGACCTCGTCCAAGGTCATCGAAGAGGTCATCCGCGGCAGGATCGGTTTCGATGGTCTCTTGATGTCGGACGATACGTCGATGAACGCGCTGAAGGGGACGATCGGCGAGCGCGCCAGGCGAATAGCTGGGGGTGGCTGCGATATCATCTTGCATTGCAACGGGATGATGGAAGAAATGAAGGCTGTCGTTGAAGAAGCCAGGCCACTCGGTGGCGATGCCCTTCGGCGCGCCAGAGCCGTTGAGGCCGCTTTCGGTCCCGGCGGCGGTTTGGACGAAGTCGCGCTGCGTCAGGAGTTCTGGAGCCTGCTCTCGCTCGCCTGACACCGGCACCTTGGTCGGGGAAGAGGATGAACATCGCGCCGAGTTCCATTCCGATGGACCAGCTTTGGCAGGACACCCCCGAGCGGGCGGCGGACGAGCCGGCGCTGGTGATCGACGTGGGCGGTTTCGAAGGTCCGCTAGACCTGCTGCTGCACCTCGCGCGCTCCCAGAAGGTGGACCTGGCCCGCATCTCCGTCCTCGCGCTTGCCGAGCAGTATCTCGCCTTCATCGAGAGCGCCCGACGCGTGCGGATCGAGCTTGCTGCCGACTATCTCGTGATGGCCGCCTGGCTGGCCTACCTGAAGTCGAAGCTTCTGATCCCGCAGCAGGCGAAGGGTGACGAGGGGCCGAGCGGCGAGGAGATGGCGGCGACGCTGGCCTTTCGGCTGAAGCGGCTCGAAGCGATGCGCGAGGCCGCGACGCGCCTCATCAATCGCAACCTCGTGGGGCGCGATGTTCATGTACGCGGTGCTCCGGAACACATCCCGCACCGTGTCCAGTCTGCCTATGACGCCAGCCTGTTCGATCTCCTTTCGGCTTACGCGAACATCCGGCAGCGCCATGCAATCACCCAGGTGACCATCGAGAAACGCAAGGTCTGGTCGCTTTCGGATGCGCGGGACCTGCTGACCCGGATGCTGGGCGAGATCACGGAGTGGACGGTGCTGCAGCACTATCTTCTCCAATACCTCCCGGCCGACGATCGCGTGACCGCGACGGCAAGCGCCTTTGCCGCTTCCCTCGAACTCGTGCGCGAGGGCAAGCTGGAGATCCGCCAGGACGGCGCCTTCCAGCCGATCTACCTGCGGCAGGGACGCAACCCCGCGGTCGCTCCGGAGGTGGTCGTCGATGCCTTCTGAGCACCCCGATCAGGAGATGGAGGGGCCGTCTGCCGATCAGCAGGGGGACGCCGTTTCTCTCCTGGAGGCCGAACGCATTGCGGAGGCGCTGGTCTTTGCATCCGCCGAGCCGGTATCGGAAGCCTTCCTCGCGGAGCGCCTGCCGCAGGGCGCGCCGGTTGCGACGGTAATGCAGGGGCTGGCGGAGCGATACGTCGCGCGCGGCGTGAACCTTGTGCGGAGCGGTGATCGGTGGGCGTTCCGGACAGCGCCTGATCTTTCCTTCGTGATCCGCAAGGACGACAACGAGGTGCGCAAGCTGTCGCGGGCTGCCCTTGAGGTCCTGGCCATCATCGCCTACCACCAGCCGGTGACTCGGGCGGAGATCGAGGAAATCCGCGGCGTCCAGACATCGAGGGGAACGCTCGATGTGCTGATGGAGGCTGGCTGGATCCGCTTCCGGGGCCGCAGACGCTCTCCCGGACGGCCGGTGACGCTCGGCACCACGCCGGATTTTCTCGACCATTTCGGGCTGGAGGAACTGCGGGACCTGCCCGGCCTCGATGAACTGAAGGGGGCGGGACTGTTGTCGGGACGTATACCGCCCAACTTCCAGGTGCCAATTCCGTCGATGTCCGATGAACTGACCGAGGACGAGGATCCGATCACGCAACTCGATCTCGAGGAACTCGGTCTCTTGACACCGAGTGGTGAAGAAGAGGAATGAGGTCATCTTTCTTGCAAGCCCGGCCAAGGGCTTGAAGCTGCGAGCATGTAATGACCTTCGATTCCCAGAGCCAGGGTAGACAGACAAGCCGGGCAGCAGGCGTTTCATTCGCGTCGCGCCTGACGTTCGAGGATATCCATCACAGCTACCACGGCAAGGAGACGATCCGGGGCATTTCTCTGACCGCCGAGCCCGGAGAGGTTCTTTGCCTTCTGGGGCCATCCGGTTCCGGCAAGACCACGTTGTTGCGCATAGCGGCTGGCATCGAGGTCCAGAGCCGGGGCAGGGTTGTGATCGACGGCCGCGAAGCTGCAGGTCCGTCGGTCTTCCTGCCGCCCGAAAAGCGCGGCATCGGCCTGATGTTCCAGGACTTTGCCCTCTTCCCGCACATGACGGTGCTGGACAATGTCCGCTTCGGCCTGACGGCGCTTACGGCCCATGAGGCGGCGGCTGCTGCCCGAGCCGCGCTCGAGCGGGTAGGGCTCGCCCATTATGCCGGGAAGTACCCGCACGCCCTCTCCGGCGGCGAGCAGCAGCGGGTGGCACTGGCCCGTGCGCTGGCCCCGCGACCGGGGGTCCTGCTGATGGACGAGCCGTTCTCCGGCCTTGATTCGCGCCTGAAGGACACGATCCGCGCTGATACGCTTGCAATCCTGCGCGAAAGCCGCGCTACCGCCATTGTTGTGACCCATGATGCGGAAGAGGCGATGCGGATGGCTGACCGGATCGCGCTTCTGCGGGATGGGCGGCTGGTTCAGGCCGGCAGTGCCGAAGAGCTCTACCAGGCGCCGCGGGATCTCTTCGCGGCCGCCTTTTTCTCGGAGATCAACGAATTTTCGGGAATTGTCAGCGGTGGGCTGGTCGAGACACCGCTTGGTGCCGTGCCGGCGCACGACCTCAGTAACGGGTCGAAGGTTTCGGTTGCGGTGCGTCTTTCGGATGTGCGCGTTATGCCGCAGGGGGGGGGCATCGAGGCGCGGATCCGGTCGCGGCGGTTTCTCGGTGTCGTGGAACTGCTGAATCTGGCGGTTTCCGGCCGCGAGGAACCGGTTCGGGCGCGCATCCGGGCGGATCTCCTGCCGCCAGACATCAGTGACGTGACCCTGAGCGTCGCCCCACAGGACATTTTGGTGTTTGAAAAAGCGGATCAAACAGCATAAATCGAGACAAGCGAAATTGGAGTTGCAGTTATGGGTTCCTTCAGTGTTTGGCATTGGCTGATCGTTCTGGTCATCGTGCTCGTGCTTTTCGGCCGCGGCAAGATTCCGGAATTGATGGGTGATGTCGCCAAGGGCATCAAGAGCTTCAAGAAGGGCATCAGCGAGGACGATACTCCTGAGACGACGAAGACCGTCGAGCACAAGCCCGAGGATACCAAGGAAAGCACGCGGACCTGATCTTTCGGACCGGGTTCGGGGAGCCTTGTTGAATGCTTGATATCGGCTGGACCGAGCTTCTCGTAGTGGGGATCATTCTCATCGTCGTGGTCGGTCCGAAGGACCTGCCGCCGATGTTGAGGGCGTTCGGCCGGATGACCGGCACCCTGCGAAAGATGGCTGGCGAGTTCCGGACGCAGTTCGATGAGGCCTTGCGTGAATCCGAGATGGACGAGGTGCGCAAGACGATAGCGGATGCGCAGAAGCTCAATCCGTCTAACGCTCTGCGCGACGCGATCAATCCGCTGCGGCAGATGGGACAGGACATCCGCAGCGACCTGGAGAAATCGACGCGGGCAGACAAGCCGGCTGGTGCCGGCAAGCCCGACGTCGAGGCGCAGAAGGTTGTCGAGGGCGTTGTCCCTGCAGAGCAGCCTGAGCCGGTGAAGGTGCCTCCGCCTGCCATGACTTTGCCATCGACGCCGCCGGTTCTCTTCGAAGCGCCCGAAACGCCGTCCACCACGCCCGCCAAGGCGGAGAAGCCAGTCCGGAAGGCGGCCAAACCCAAAGCTACGCCGTCTAAGACGCCGGCCGCCGCAGCCGGGAGGTCAAAGAGCAGCAGTGCTGCCACCACAGCGTCCGCCGACGCGGCAGCAAAGCCTGCAGCGCGCAAGCGTCCTGCCAGAAAAGCCGACACCCCGAAGGATGACGCATGAGCGGTGACATCGAAGACAAGCCGCAGCCGCTCCTCGAGCATCTGGTGGAGCTCCGCACGCGCCTGATGTGGTCGCTTGGCGCGTTCTTTGTCGCCTTCCTCGTCTGCTTCTTCTTCGCAAAGGATCTCTTCAACTTCCTCGTCGTGCCCTACAAGTGGGCGGTCACCTGGGCAGACATGGACGTTACAAAGTCGGAGCTGATCTACACGGCGCCGCAGGAGTTCTTCTTCACCCAGGTGAAGGTGGCCATGTTCGGAGCGCTGGTGATCGCGTTCCCGGTCATCGCTTCACAACTTTACAAGTTCGTGGCGCCCGGTCTCTACAAGAACGAGCGTGCGGCCTTCCTGCCGTTCCTGGTCGCGTCGCCGATCCTCTTCCTAATGGGAGCAGCGCTCGTCTATTTCTTCTTCACTCCGATGGTGATGTGGTTCTTCCTTGCCATGCAGCAGGCACCGGAAGAGGGCGAGATGGCAATCTCGCTCCTGCCGCGGGTTTCGGAGTATCTGAGCCTGATCATGACGCTGGTGCTGTCATTCGGCCTGGTGTTCCAGTTGCCGGTCGTCACCACGCTTCTCGCGCGGGTGGGCTTGCTGACGAGCGACTGGCTGCGCGACAAGCGGAAGTTCGCCATCGTCATCGCCTTCGTCGTGGCAGCCGTGCTGACGCCGCCCGATCCGCTTTCCCAGATCGGCCTTGCGCTGCCAACTATCCTTCTCTACGAGATTTCCATCTACGCCGCGCGACTCGTCGAGCGCAAGCGCGCCGAGGAGGCTCTTGCCGAACCTGCCGCGTCGGACCTTGCCGATACGGACGAGGTCTAGGCCCTTCTGCCTTGCCCGCGAGAGTGCTGCGTTCCGCTCGAAAGGCCAGGAACGATGCTCGATATCAAGTGGATCCGTGACAATCCTCAGGCGCTGGACGAAGCGCTTGCAAAACGCGGCGCCGAACCTGCGGCTGTGACGCTACTGGCGCTCGACGACAAGCGCCGTTCCGTTATCCAGAAGCTCCAGGAGATGCAGTCGCGCCGCAATGCGGCCTCCAAGGACATCGGCGCTGCCATGGCGCAGAAGAATGCGGAGCTTGCCGAGCGGCTGAAGGCCGAGGTCGCCACGATCAAGGATACCATGCCGGCGGCCGAGCAGGAGGAGCGGGAGGTCGTTTCCGCGCTTGACGATGCCCTGTCGCGCATCCCCAATATTCCGCTCGACGATGTTCCGGTCGGCAAGGATGAGGCCGACAACGTGGTGAAACACGTGGTCGGGCAGAAGCCGGGCTGGAACCACCCGGCCAAGGAGCATTTCGAGATCGGCGAGCAACTCGGCTACATGGATTTCGAGCGGGCGGCGAAGCTCTCGGGCGCCCGCTTCACGGTCCTTACCGGCCCGCTGGCGAAGCTGGAACGGGCAATCGGCCAGTTCATGCTCGACCTGCACACCACGGAGCATGGTTATACGGAGGTTTCCTCGCCGCTGATGGTCCGTGATGAGGCCATGTACGGCACCGGACAGCTTCCGAAGTTCGCGGAGGATCTGTTCCGCACGACGGACGGCCGCTGGCTGATCCCGACGGCCGAGGTGACGTTGACCAACCTGGTGTCGGGCGAGACGCTGGAGCAGGAGAAGCTGCCGCTTCGGTTCACGGCCCTGACGCCGTCCTTCCGCTCCGAGGCGGGTTCTGCCGGACGCGACACGCGCGGCATGCTGCGCCAGCACCAGTTCTGGAAGTGCGAACTGGTCTCGATCACCGATGCCGACAGCTCGATTGCCGAGCACGAGCGGATGACGGAATGTGCCGAGACTGTCCTGAAGCGCCTCGGCCTGCATTTCCGTACCGTGACGCTTTGCACGGGCGATATGGGCTTCGGCGCCCAGAAGACCTACGATATCGAGGTCTGGCTGCCGGGTCAGGATACCTACCGTGAGATCTCGTCCTGCTCGGTCTGCGGTGATTTCCAGGCCCGACGCATGAATGCCCGCTATCGCGTGAAGGACGACAAGGCGTTGAAGTTCGTTCATACGTTGAACGGTTCGGGCACGGCAGTCGGGCGTTGCCTGATCGCAGTGATGGAAAATTACCTCAACGAGGATGGGTCGATCAGCGTCCCGGATGCGCTTCTGCCGTACATGGGCGGCATCACCAGAATCGAGCGGGCGGCCTGATGCGCATCCTGCTCACCAACGACGACGGTATCCATGCCGAAGGCCTGGCGGCGCTGGAACGCATTGCCCGGCAGCTGTCCGACGATGTCTGGATCGTTGCGCCGGAAACCGACCAGAGCGGGCTTGCGCATTCGCTGACTCTGTCGGAGCCGTTGCGCCTGCGCAAGGTCGGCGACAAGCACTTCGCGCTACGCGGCACGCCGACCGATTGCGTCATCATGGGCATTCGCGAGGTCCTGCCGGAAAAGCCGGATCTCGTCCTGTCGGGCGTCAATGCCGGCGCCAACATGGCCGATGACGTCACCTATTCGGGAACCATCGCCGGCGCAATCGAGGGCACACTGCAGGGCGTCCGCTCGTTCGCATTGAGCCAGGCCTACCAGCACGACGCCGAGGGTGGGCGCATCGTCCCATGGGAGACCGCCGAAGCCTATGCGCCCGATCTCATCCGTAAGCTGAGCGATGTGGAACTCCCGGACGGGACCTTCCTGAACCTGAACTTTCCCAAGTGCGCCCCGAAGGATGTTCAGGGCGTCCAGGTGACATCGCAGGGGAAGCTCGATTTTGGCTTGACGATCGACGAGCGGCGGGATGGCCGTGGCCTTCCCTACTACTGGCTGAGGTTCGGCGAGCGGCTTGGCCACTTCCGCGAGGGCACGGATATCCACGCGGTGAAGCACAACCGGATATCGGTGACCCCGCTCAAACTGGACCTGACGGACCATTCGGTACAGGATCGCCTCGCTGAAGCGCTTGGATTCGGAGTGGCCGATTGAAGTCCAGCATGGTCGAGAAGGAAGGTTTTGCTGCGCTCGTCTTGCGTCTGCGGGCCGAGGGCATTTCCGATCTTGATCTTCTTACCGCCGTCGAGCAGACGCCGCGATCCCTGTTCGTACCGACAGCGGCAGCAGCCGACGCCTATTCGGCACGGACCACCCCCATCGAATGCGGTGCCTTCATGGAGGGCGCCGACCTCGCTGTGCGGATCCTCCACCATCTGCAGGTGAAGCCCGGCCAGCGAGTGCTTGAGATCGGCACCGGCAGTGGGTTTACCGGTGCCGTGCTCGGCCGACTGGCTGAACGGGTCCTGTCGGTCGATCGCTACAAGACGCTGGTCACCGGCGCCCAGCGCCGCATGGATAAGCTTTCCCTGCGCAATATCGTCATCCGCCAGGCAGACGGCATCAACGGCATGCCGGGCGAGGGAACCTTCGACCGCATCCTCGTGACCGGCGCCTTCACGTCGATGCCGCGCTTCTACGCCGAGCAACTCGTCTCCGGCGGCGCGATGATCGCGCCGCTCATGCGGGAGGACGGCACCTGTATGATGATGCGTCTCACGAAGACGGGAAGCCGCTTCGACCGCGAGGATCTGTTCCCCGTGCCCTACCTGCCGCTCGTGCCCCATATTGCGGCAGCACTTTGACATTTGCCGTCGCTCAGCGCGGCATGGTTACCAAATTAGCAAAATAACAAATTCGATATCCGGACTTTAACCCGCCAGTAAGACTAACAGGTTTTAATCTGACCTAACGATGGTTGCGTCACGTTAGGTCGAGTCATGCGTATCAAGAGTTCGCTCAAGTCCCGTCAATCAATTCTCCGGATTGCAGGTGCCGTATTGCTCGCCAGCGTTGCCACTGGCTGCAGTTCCGATGCCACCCGCTTCTCCGGCCTGTTCTCCGACACGGATTCCCTCACTACCGCTTCCATTCCGCAGCGGCAGGGCAGCGGTGCCTATGGTCAGGCGCCTGTCCCTCGTGGCGATGTCGCTTCGGCGCCTGCCGGCGGATACGGCAATCGCACCGTTGCTCCGTCGCAGCCTTATCCGGCGGCCGGCGGCGACTATGTTTCCATTCCTTCGGCGGCACGTACGGCCTCGGCTCCGGCGACGGTGCAGCGCACGGAACTTGCTCCTCCCGGAGGAGCGGTTGCGGTCGGCAACGATGCGACGACGCGCCAGCAGGCTCTCGCGCAGCCGTTCCCGTCAGCTGAGACAGGGGCAGTGCGACCGGCGCCGCAAGGCGCTGCATCGGATCAACTGACCACCGGTACCGTCAAGACGACATCGGGCTGGTCGACGGTCAATGCACCGCGTGTAACCCTGAAGGCCGGTGAATCGGCAGCGACGCTGTCGCGGCGATATGGTGTCCCGGAGCGGGAGATCCTGCGCGCCAACAATGGCAACCTGGTTGCCGGGCAGTCGGTCATCATTCCGACTTTCGGTCCTGCCAGCAACTCCGCCAAGGTCGCCGCCGGCGACATCGACCTCCAGAACAAGGCTCCGGCCCCTGTCCAGCCGCAGGAGCAGAAGGTTGCTGTCCTGCCGGCGCAGGCCCGCGACAAGGCCACCGCCCAACCGGGCAAGCTGACTCCGCCTGCCGGCGCTGGCGGTACATACACCGTCCAGCCCGGCGACACGCTGACGAAGATTGCCCGCGCCAATGGTCTCTCCGTCGATCAGCTGAAGGCGGCCAATGGGCTGACGAACGAAAGCATCCGGATCGGTCAGGTCCTGAACCTATCGCCTTCGTCGGCGCCCGTCGCAACCGATCCTGTCCAGACTGCATCGGTGTCTTCGAAGCCAGCCGTTCAGGCCGAGGCGCCTGCTGCCCAGAAACCGGTTGCGGAGACGCCGCCCGCAGAGGCACAGAAGCCGGTCGAGACGGCGTCAGTCTCCGAAGCGGCCGTCAAGTCGGACGTCACGACCGCCGCTCCGCAGTCGACGGGCATCGGCAAGTACCGCTGGCCGGTTAACGGCGCGGTCATCGCCGGCTTCGGCCAGAACGTCGAAGGCAGCCGGAACGACGGCATCAACATCTCGGTTCCGGAAGGTACGCCGATCAAGGCCGCTGAGAACGGCGTGGTCATCTATGCCGGCAACGGGTTGAAGCAGCTCGGCAATACGGTCCTGGTTCGCCACGACGACGGCAAGGTCACCGTCTATGGCCATGCCGGCAGCCTCAGCGTATCCCGCGGGCAGAAGGTCACGCGCGGCCAGACCATCGCCAGCTCCGGCATGAGCGGCGACGCGAAGCGTCCGCAGGTCCACTTCGAGGTGCGCAAGGACGCGACCCCGGTCAACCCGATCACTTTCCTTGAATAGAGTATTGCGTATCAGGGAAAGCGGAAAAGCCCGGCTCGTCCGGGCTTTTCGTTATCTGCGCTCGAGCGGCAGCCGCAACCGGCCCGCCAGATCCTGGATATACTGCCAGGCGACACGTCCGGAGCGTCCGCCGCGGGTCGCGGCCCATTCAAGGGCCTCGTGGTGAAGCACCTCGCGCTCCAGCGGTAGACGGAAATAGTCGGCATAGCCGTCGATCATCGCCAGGTAGTCGTCCTGGCTGCACTTGTGGAAGCCGAGCCACAGCCCGAACCGATCCGACAGCGACACCTTTTCCTCGACGGCCTCTGATGGATTGATTGCCGTCGATTGCTCGTTTTCCATCATGTGGCGCGGCAGCAGATGGCGGCGGTTAGAGGTCGCGTAGAAGAGGACATTGTCCGGGCGGCCTTCGATGCCCCCGTCCAGAGCCGCCTTCAGGGACTTATAGGCGGTATCGTCATGATCGAAGGAAAGGTCGTCGCAGAAGACGATAACCCGCTGGTCCGATGCCTTGAGGATATCGAGGAGGAGGGGGAGGGATGCAATGTCCTCGCGGTGGACCTCGACGAGCTTCAGGGGGGTATCGGTGGAGGCGCGGACGTCCTCATGCACAGCCTTCAGCAGTGACGACTTGCCCATTCCGCGGGCACCCCAGAGCAGCACGTTGTTTGCAGGGTAGCCTTCAGCGAAGCGCAGCGTATTCTCGTGCAGGATGTCGCGCACGTGGTCGACGCCGCGGATCAGCGACAGTGCCACACGGTTCGGGCGGGGGACAGGCTGCAGCCGCAGGTTGGCAGGCACCCAGACGAAGCAGTCGGCCGAGGACCAGTCGTTGGCTGCGGGCGGCGGGCCAGCAAGCCGCTCCAGCGCATCGGCGAGGCGCGATACCTCCGCAAGCAGGCGCTGATTGAGTTCCTCGGTCACGGCATCCTCCCGCTGATTTGGCGTGCAACGTCGTCGGGGAGCGGTTAGCACGCAGCGGCGATACGCAAAAGCCAGCCAATCGTGGATTTGGTACGCGAAGCAGCCTGTTTTTGTTGCATTCAGGGTAGGCCCAATTATATTCCGGCCACTTGCAAAAAGGGGGGCATTGGGCTCCTGACAATCATGGAGTACTCGATGTTCATCACTGAAGCATTTGCCCAGGCCGAAGGTGCAGCCCCATCGGCCTTCGGGTCGGGCCTCGAAATGCTCTTCCTCTTCGCACCGCTGATGGTGGTCTGGTATTTCTTCCTGATCCGTCCGCAGCGCGCGCAGATGAAGAAGCGCCAGGAAATGCTGTCCAATATCCGTCGCGGCGACAACGTCGTGCTCGGTGGCGGCATTGCGGGCAAGGTCACGAAGGTGGTGGACGACAACGAGGTCGAGGTGGAAATCGCCGAGGGCGTCAAGGTTCGCGCGCTGCGCGCCTATGTCGCCGAAGTGCGGGTAAAGGGTGAGCCGGTCAAGACCGACGCGGCCGCATCCTGATGCCTCATGCGGCGTGCCTCCGGTGCGCCGCTCCTCCGCCTGGCGGAGAACTTAAGGAGGCACGTACCAGTGCCAAAGGGAATTGAAATCCGGGACGCCCATTTCCCGGGCCGGGCGCCGATCGATGCCTATGGCAATGGCGGGTTCCGGTTTGCTGACATGTCCCACCGCGGCTCGTTGCTCTGCCTGCCGTCGGGTATTCACGGCTGGGAGTTCGAGGAAGGCCAGCCGCTGACAAGCGAGGCGCTTGCGAGGGTCCTGGAGGAAGCGGCGGACATAGAGGTTCTGCTTGTTGGGACCGGCCGCGAGCTGAGACCGCTGCCGCAACAGCTGAAATCGGCGCTGAAGGCGCGCGGTATCGCCTCCGATCCGATGAGTACCGGAGCCGCCGTGCGGACCTACAATGTCATGCTTTCGGAATCGCGGGCTGTCGCAGCCGCCCTGATCGCGGTGTGAGGCGCGGTGGCTTCGGAACCCGACATAGTACTTTCGACGCTCCGCGATACGGATCGTGACAGATATCTCGCTTGCCTTCTCTCCCCCGAGGAAAAGCGGGGAGCGCTTGCCGCACTCTATGCCTTCAATGCGGAGATCGCCCGGGTACGGGACGTGGTGCATGAGGCTTTGCCAGGCGAGATCCGCCTTCAGTGGTGGCGTGACCTCATAGAAGGAGCCGCGCACGGCGATCCCGGCGGCAATCCGGTTGCTGCCGCCCTGCTTGCCGCGATCGAAGAACATCGGCTGCCGAGGGACACGTTCCTCGCAATGATCGATGCGCGGATAGGCGATCTCTACAATGACCCATTTCCCACCCGCAACGAGCTGGAAGGCTATGCCGGCGAAACCGCATCGGCTCTGATCCAGCTGGCGAGCCTCGTGCTGGCGCCTGCGGAAGCGGCACAGACAGCGCATGCGGCAGGCCATGGCGGGGTGGCGCAGGCCATCGCCGGGCTTCTTCTTCTCATGCCGCTGCACCGCCGGCGAGGACAGCTCTATATCCCGCTGGACATACTCGCCGCCACCGGTCTCGACCGTGATGCGTTCCTTGCGGGGCAGGAGCGCGATCGGATCGCAGCTGCAATCGATGCCTTTGCCGGTCTTGGCCTGGAGCACCTGACAAAGGCCCGCGCTGCCGGTCGGGTTCCCAAGGGCCTGTTTCCCGCCTATCTCCCCGTCTCCCTTGCCGAGCCGGTACTGCGGGATGCGGGCCGACATGGTGCCGCCCTGCTCGAGAAGAATGAGCCGCCGGCACAATGGCGCCGCCAGTTGCGCATGGCCAAGGCGCAGTTCCTGCAGCGTTTCTGACGGCCGCGCCAACATTCGCGCAAGGCTGGCCATTTAACGGGAACATGTCTCTAGCCTCAGGGAGTGACGACGTGAATTCTGTCATCGTCTGGTCGATCATTTTCGTGCTGATCGCGCTCTTTGCCTACTACGCAACACGCATGGCACGGCGGGACGACAGAGAGGATGGCCTGCATGACTTCGGCTTCGCCCTGCTCGAGTTCGGCCGGGCCTTCCCCAACGAGGCCATTCGGGAGATCCATGCCACGGCAGACGGAAGGGCCGTCTTCGTCCGACTCCATGACGGCAAGACCGGTATCATGCGCAGCCATACCAAGCATTACGCCTGCCACCTCATCAAGCCTGGACGCGTGCGGGTCCAGGGACAGGAAGGTGCCAGAAGCTTCCGCGCCGAATTCCTCGACGCACCGGCCAATGACGGCCTGTTCACCTTCAGGACCGAAGCCGAGGCAGCGGAAGTCTCGCTATGGCTGCTGGGGAACTATGTCAGTTCCGCCGACAAGGACGTAGCCGAAGACGGGGCCTGATTCTCCTCTGTATCGAGACCGAGCCAGGCGGCACAGTCCCTCAGGGCGCGCGCGGCCATCAACTGCTTCTTCATGATCGCCTTGTCCTTGCCGCGGAAGCGTTTGGCGCCTTCCGGCTTGGCGATCGAACCCGGTTCCAGTTCAGGGAAAAGCCCGAAATTGATGTTCATCGGCTGGAAGGAGCGCTTGCCGGGCTCGTCGTGCGAAACGAGGTGCCCGCCGGTAATATGGCCAAGCAAGGCTCCGAAAGCTGTGGTGGCCGGCGGCGGCGCCAGTGCAATGCCCTTCCTCTCGGCCGCAGCGAAGCGTCCCGCCAGCAGGCCGATAGCGGCGCTCTCCACATAGCCTTCGCAGCCGGTTACCTGTCCGGCAAAGCGCAGACCGGGGCGGCTCTTCAGGGAAAGCGTCCGGTCGAGGAACATGGGAGAGTTTATGTAGGTATTCCGATGGAGACCCCCGAGCCGGGCAAACTCGGCGTTCTCCAGCCCCGGGATCATCCGGAAGATCTCCGCCTGCGCGCCGTACTTGAGCTTCGTCTGGAAGCCGACCAAGTTGTAGAGCGTACCGAGCGCATTGTCCTGGCGGAGCTGCACGACTGCATAGGGCTTGACCGTCGGATTGTGGGCGTTCGTCAGCCCCATCGGCTTCATCGGCCCGTGCCGCAGTGTCTCGCGTCCCCGCTCGGCCATGACCTCGATCGGCAGGCAGCCGTCGAAATAGGGTGTGCCTTCCCATTCCTTGAAGCCCGTGGTGTCGCCAGCGACAAGCGCATCGATGAACGCATTATACTGCGCCTCGTCCATCGGGCAGTTGATGTAGTCCTTGCCGGTCCCGCCGGGACCAACCTTGTCGTAGCGGGACTGGTACCAGCAGATGTCCATGTTGATGGTTTCGCGGTAGACGATCGGCGCGATGGCGTCGAAGAAGGCAAGCGAATCCTCGCCCGTCTCCGCCTGGATCGCAGCCGCCAGCGCGGGTGAGGTGAGGGGGCCAGTCGCGAGGATAGCAAGATCCCATTCCGCCGGCGGAAGTCCCTGGACCTCCTCGCGAACGAGAGTGATCAGCGGGTGTTCGGAGATCGCCTTGGTGACGGCGTCGGAGAAGCCGTCACGATCCACCGCCAGCGCGCCGCCCGCCGGCACCTGGTTGCGATCGGCACAGGCCATGATCAGCGAGCCGGCAAGGCGCATTTCCGCGTGAATGACGCCCACGGCATTGGATGTCGCATCGTCGGAGCGGAAGGAATTCGAGCAGACCAGCTCGGCTAGGCCATCGGTCTTGTGGGCGTCGGTGCCGCGCACGCCGCGCATTTCGTGCAGGGTGACAGGGATTCCTGACTGGGCGATCTGCCACGCGGCTTCGGACCCTGCGAGCCCGCCGCCGATGACGTGGATGGGAGAAACGGTCTTATCGGTCATGGCGCGCTCTTATCACGCGTTAGCCGGGGGCGGAATCGAAAAAGGCACCCGATCAGGTGCCTTTGCGAAAGTCGTCTCGTCGCCGGTTGGCTCAGCGCATTCTGTTCCGGCTAGCGGAAGGAGCGGGCAGCAACGTGACGGATGTCGTAGCGGGTCAGGCCGATGTCGTTGAGCGCCTGGTTGGACAGGCCGCCCAGTTCGCTTATCGTGCGACGATAGCTGAGCCAGTTCTTGGCAAGGCGGATCGGGTTCATGATGTTTCCTCGGTGTTCAAGCCGGTCGCTGCCGGCGATGAGGAACTTATACGCGCGAATAATTGGATTGTGCAGTGCAGAAATTGAGCGACTGCCATGCGTTTAAGCAGGAGGTTGATGAAGAAGCAGGCGATGCCGCTTCAGTGGGCAAAATTCGAGAGAGACAATAGAGCCTAAGAACAAAAAACGCCCTGCAAGCAGGGCGTTCTGAATGCTTGGTGATCGTCTTCGTTAGAAGCCGACGGCGCTCCGGGCAACGCGACGGATGTCGCTGCGGCCGATGCCGAGATCGTGGAGTTCACGGTCGCTCATGCGGTCGAGTTCGTTAACGGTCTCGCGGTACTTGCGCCAGTTGTTGAGTTTGCGTGCGATGTTCATGGTCTGCCTCATATTCGCTAGTTGCCGGCACTCGAGCGCCAGCCAAATCTGATGAGCGAAATATATGCTGCACTGCGAAGAGCTAAAAGTCGCAACTTGGTATTCCACCTATGCGCTACACGCATTGCCCGCGGCTCTGCTCGTGAACGTTTGATTAACGATTGGACAGGTGGACCTTGAAAAAATAGCGCCTGCCGGGGGAGGATCCGGCAGGCGCTATTTGCAGGACTGGCAGTCGAGGAGGAGGCGCCAGTCTCCGGCGGCACGAGAGGAGGAGGAGCGCCGCCGAATGGTGAGATCGCGAAACCAACGGATAGAGGCAAGGCTTGTTCCGAAGGGATGCGTCCTCGAATTAGGATCACCTTATATGCAAATGGTTAAGAAAAGGTAAATGATGCCTGCGCGACAGGAAACAAGACGATCTCTTCGAGGCCACTCTGCATGTTGCAAAGCCTTCATTTTCCCTTTGCGCCGGAAAAAACGGGTGATATAGAGACGCGCGCTCCGAAAGCCTCCTTGCGGGGATTTTTGCGCGGCGGGAGCGCGGGTATGGTGAAATTGGTAGACACGCCAGATTTAGGTTCTGGTGCCGCAAGGCGTGGGAGTTCAAGTCTCTCTACCCGCACCAGAGCCGCAGGAGCAGGATCGGGAGCCGTCAGCGGCTAGAGATCAGCGTTCCAGAAGTCGCGGCCGGTCACTCAGGTTCCGGCGTCGTGCTCATCGAAAACCAACGGCTGTCTGAGCACCGCCGCCACGATATGAAGGTTTTAAAATGCAGGTTACCGAAACGCTCGCTGAAGGGCTGAAGCGCGAAATCAAGGTTGTCATTCCGGCCAAGGACATGGAGGCACAGATGAACGTGCGCCTCGCCGAAGCCAAGGACAAGGTCCGCATCAATGGCTTCCGTCCGGGCAAGGTGCCGGTCGCCCATCTGAAGAAGATGTATGGCAAGTCGATCATGGCGGAACTCGTCAACGAGATCGTTCGCGAGCGCCCGACCAAGATCCTGTCCGAGCGTGGCGAGAAGTCCGCTACCCAGCCGTCGATCACCATGACGGAAGACGAGGCCGAAGCCGAGAAGATCCTCAGCGCCCAGGCCGATTTCGAATTCACTCTGTCCTATGAAGTCATCCCGCCGATCGAACTGAAGCCGACGGACGGCATCAAGGTCGTGCGTGAGGTCGTTGACGTGTCCGACGACGAGGTCAACGAGCAGATCCTCAAGATCGCCGAAAGCGCCCGCACCTACGAAGCCAAGAAGGGCAAGGCCGCTAATGGCGACCGCGTCACGATGAACTACCTCGGCAAGGTCGACGGCGAAGCCTTCGATGGCGGCGCTGCAGAGGATGCCGAACTGGTGCTCGGTTCCGGCCGCTTCATCCCGGGCTTCGAAGACCAGCTGGTTGGCGTAAAGGCCGGCGACGAGAAGACCATCACCGTGACGTTCCCGGCCGACTATCCGGCTGCGAATCTCGCTGGCAAGGAAGCGACCTTCGACGTTACCGTCAAGGAAGTGGCTGCCCCGGCCGATCTGGAGCTGAACGACGAACTCGCCTCCAAGCTCGGGATTGAGTCGCTCGACAAGCTCAAGGAAATTGTCCGCGGCCAGATCGAAGGTCAGTACGGCAATGTCACCCGTCAGAAGGTGAAGCGCCAGATCCTCGACCAGCTGGACGAGATGTACAAGTTCGACACGCCGCAGGGCCTCGTCGACGCCGAGTTCGAGAACATCTGGCGCCAGATCAACACCGATCTCGCCCAGTCCGGCAAGACCTTCGAAGACGAGGACACCACCGAGGAAGAAGCACGCGAAGAATATCGCAAGCTCGCCGAACGCCGTGTCCGCCTTGGCCTCGTTCTCTCCGAGATCGGCGAAAAGGGTGGCGTCGAGGTGACCGAGGAAGAAATGCAGCGTGCGCTCTTCGCCCAGCTGCAGCAGTTCCCGGGCCAGCAGAAGGAAATCCTGGACTACTTCCGCAACACGCCGGGCGCCTCTGCCTCGCTGCGCGCACCGATCTTCGAAGAGAAGGTCGTCGACAAGCTGCTCGCGGAAGTCGACGTGACCGACAAGAAGGTTTCCAAGGAAGAGCTGCTGGCGGACGACGAGGAAGGCTCCGAAGCCGCTGAGAAGCCTGCCAAGAAGAAGGCTGCGCCGAAGAAGAAGGCCGCTGCCAAGGATGAGGCTGCTGAGGCCGCTTCCGAGGAAGCTGCAGCTCCGAAGAAGAAGGCAGCTCCGAAGAAGAAGGCTGCTGACGACAGCGCCGAATAATCTTCATTTTGCATGGATGCAGAAGCCGGGTCGGCAACGATCCGGCTTTTTTATTGTCCCTCCCGAAGTTGTGCCGCCATGATCCGCATCGAGAACATCAGCAAGTCGAACAGCCACCGCATCCTCTACATCGAGGCGTCGGCGGCCCTTAACCGCGGCGAGAAGATCGGCCTGGTCGGCCCGAACGGCGCTGGCAAGACGACGCTGTTTCGCATGATCACCGGCCAGGAGAGCCCGGACGAGGGGCAGGTCACCGTCGAGAAGAATGTCACCATCGGCTATTTCAACCAGGACGTCGGCGAAATGTCCGGCGTCAGCGCCGTGACCGAGGTGATGAACGGCGCCGGTCCGGTCAGCACGGTTGCCGCGGAGCTGCGGGAACTCGAAGCCGCGATGGTCGATCCGGATCGTATTGACGAGATGGACGCCATCATCGAACGCTACGGCGAGGTGCAGGCGCGGTACGAGGAACTCGACGGTTATGGGCTGGAAAGCCGTGCCCGGGAGGTCCTCGGCGGTCTGTCCTTTAGCCAGGAGATGATGGAAGGCGACGTGGGCAAGCTCTCCGGCGGCTGGAAAATGCGTGTCGCGCTCGCCCGCATCCTTCTGATGCGCCCGGACGTCATGCTGCTCGACGAGCCCTCCAACCACCTCGATCTGGAAAGCCTGATCTGGCTGGAGCAGTTCCTCAAGGCCTACGAGGGGGCGCTGCTGATGACTTCGCACGACCGCGAGTTCATGAACCGCATCGTCAACAAGATCATCGAGATCGATGCCGGGTCGCTGAATACCTATGCTGGCGACTATGGCTTCTACGAGCAGCAGCGGGCACAGAACGAGAAGCAGCAGCAGGCGCAGTTCGAGCGCCAGCAGGCCATGCTCGCCAAGGAGATCAAGTTCATCGAGCGCTTCAAAGCGCGCGCAAGCCACGCCGCGCAGGTGCAGAGCCGGGTCAAGAAGCTGGACAAGATCGAACGGGTGGAGCCGCCGCGCCGGCGTCAGTCGGTTGCGTTCGAGTTTCAGCCGGCGCCACGTTCCGGAGAGGATGTTGCAAGCCTCAAGGGCGTGCACAAGGCCTATGGAAGCCGGACGATCTATGAGGGCCTGGACTTCATGATCCGCCGCAAGGAGCGCTGGTGCATTATGGGCGTCAACGGTGCGGGGAAGTCGACGCTGCTGAAGCTGATCGCCGGCTCGACCGAGCCAGATCAGGGTTCGGTCACGGTCGGCGCCAGCGTGAAGCTGGGCTATTTCGCGCAGCACGCCATGGACCTGCTGGATGGCGAGCAGACGGTCTTTGAATGGCTCGAATCGGAGTTTCCGAGGGCCGGGCAGGGCACGCTGCGCACGCTCGCCGGCTGCTTCGGCTTCTCAGGCGACGATGTGGAGAAGAAATGCCGGGTGCTTTCGGGAGGTGAGAAGGCACGGCTAGTCATGGCGGCCATGCTGTTCGATCCGCCGAACTTCCTCGTTCTCGACGAACCGACCAACCACCTCGACCTCGACACCAAGGAAATGCTGATCAGGGCGCTCTCCGAGTATGAGGGCACCATGCTCTTCGTCAGCCATGACCGGCACTTCCTGTCGGAGCTCTCCAACCGGGTGCTGGAGATCTCGGCCGACGGTGTTCACCGATATGACGGCGGCTACCGGGAATATGTCGAGCGGACCGGCTACGAGGCGCCGGGCCTGGCGGCCTGACACCTCCGCAAGCCGTCGGCGCCCGGGCGCGGCGTTAGCCCGCCTGCAGTTCCTTCATGTCGGCATCGTCCAATTCGGTCGCCCGCAGATGCGCCGGCCGATCGTGTAGGTGGCGGACATAGGCCTCGAATGCCGGCCTCTTGTCGATCGAGCCGAACTGCATGCCCCACATCAGGTGCGAGCCGACATAGACGTCGGCTGCCGTGAAGCTGCTGCCGGCGATGTAGCTGCGGTCGGTGAGCGCATTTTCGAGCGTCTCGACTACCTCGGCATAGCTCCCGTACCCGATCATTACACGACGATCCTCAGGGACCTGGAAACCGAGGGCGCGATTGCTGACAGCTGCCTCCAGCGGGCCGGCCGCGAAGAAGAGCCAGCGATAATAGTCGGCCCGCTCCCTTTGCGGCGGCGCTAGCCCTGCTTGCGGGAAGGCATCCGCCAGATATGCGCATATGGCCGGGCATTCCGTCACGATGCTGTCACCATGAACCAGGGTTGGGACCTTTCCCATCGGATTGAGCCGCAGATAGTCCGCTCCCTTCATCGTGCCGCCGAAGGTCAGCACCTCCCGGCGGTAGGGAACGCCGACCTCTTCCAGCATCCACCGGGCAATCCGGCCGCGTGACATGGGATTGGTATAGAGAATGAGTTCATCTGACATTACCACTTCCTCCGTTCACCGTATGTTCTAGTCGCGGGATTTGCAGAGATCAATCCGCTCCAGGCAAAAAAGACGACGGCGGGAACTGGTCCCGCCGTCAAAGCTTCTAAATTTCGAAGGATCGATCAGGCGGCCATGGCCTTCTTGAGGTTGTCGTCGATCTTGTCGAGGAAAGCCGTCGTCGAGAGCCACGGCTGATCCGGGCCGATGAGCAGTGCCAGGTCCTTGGTCATGAAGCCGGATTCGACCGTCTCGATGCAGACGCGCTCGAGCGTCGCGGCGAAGCGTGCGAGTTCGGCATTGTCGTCCAGCTTGGCGCGGTGGGCGAGGCCCCGGGTCCATGCGAAGATCGAGGCGATCGAGTTGGTCGAGGTCTCCTGGCCCTTCTGGTGCTGGCGGTAGTGACGGGTGACGGTGCCGTGCGCGGCTTCCGCCTCGACCGTCTGGCCATCCGGGGTCATCAGGACGGAGGTCATGAGGCCGAGCGACCCGAAGCCCTGCGCTACGATATCGGACTGGACGTCGCCGTCGTAGTTCTTGCAGGCCCAGACATAGCCGCCGGACCATTTCAGGGCGGCCGCGACCATGTCGTCGATCAGGCGGTGCTCGTACCAGATCTTCTTGGCTTCGTACTGCGCCTTGAACTCGGCGTCGTAGATCTCCTGGAAGATGTCCTTGAAGCGGCCGTCATAGGCCTTGAGGATGGTGTTCTTCGTCGACAGGTAGCAGGGGACGCCGCGCATCAGGGCGTAGTTCAGCGAAGCGCGGGCGAAGTCGCGGATCGAATCGTCGAGGTTGTACATCGCCATGGCGACGCCGGAAGACGGGGCATCGAAGACGTCATGCTCGATCGTCTGGCCGTCCTCGCCGACGAACTTGATCGTCAGCTTGCCCTTGCCGGGGAACTTGAAGTCTGTGGCGCGGTACTGGTCGCCAAAGGCGTGGCGGCCGACGATGATCGGCTGCGTCCAGCCGGGAACCAGACGCGGCACGTTCTTCATGATGATCGGCTCGCGGAAGATGACGCCGCCGAGGATGTTGCGGATCGTGCCGTTCGGGCTCTTCCACATCTTCTTCAGGCCGAACTCCTCGACACGGCCTTCGTCCGGGGTGATCGTCGCGCACTTGATGCCGACGCCATGCTTCTTGATCGCGTGAGCGGCATCGACCGTCACCTGGTCGTCGGTGGCATCGCGGTTCTGGACCGAGAGGTCGTAGTACTCGATATCAAGATCGAGGTAGGGCAGGATCAGCTTGTCCTTGATGAACTGCCAGATGATGCGGGTCATCTCGTCGCCGTCGAGATCGACGACCGGATTGGCTACCTTGATCTTTTGCATGGATTCCTCTTCGAATGCTGGCAGGGAGCAATTCCCCGCAGTTTTGGACAAGAATGTGGGCTGCGCTATAGCATCCAAGGTCCAGAACGCAAAGCCATAGGCGGTCGCGAGATGTCCTTTTCGTCATCCTGCGGCGTCTACTTTGGTCGCGGAAGCCGTTGCAATGAACCGCGACGATGACGGATGATTGCAACCGGGAATCACCGGACGGACCTCATGCGCAAAATCCTCCTGGCTTCAGCCTGTATCTCGATTGCTTGGACGGCGTTCGCCGCGGATGCAACCGATCCCGTCCGCGAGGTCATGGCCATTACGGAGCGGAACTGGTCGAATACGGACGGCGAATGGGTCTACCTCTTTGATCCGGAACCACTCGGCCGGCTGTTCAGCCGGCCCTTCCAGGCGGCCTATGGCGAAGCATCGAAGCGGCCGGCATATGAGACGGATGACGGCAGCCCCGGCGATCCGTTCGGCTATGACGTGGTCACCGCCTCGCAGGACGGCTGCCCGCTGGAGGATGTCGTCGTTACCACCGGTTCACAGCAGCAGGGGATCACCCGGGTGAAGGTGACCTTCAAGCTGTGGCGATGCCTGGATCAGCCGGAACTGCGCGAAAGCGTCAACGAGGTTCATTTCGAAGTGTTGGACGAGGACGGCAGGTTCGTTATCCACGACATCCATCGCATCGGGCCCGAAGACGAGGATTCTGTGCTCGCCGAAATGAAGCAGCACGTCACCGAAACCTATTGAGCCGAAACCGCTCCCCGTGAATTTCCGGTCGGACCCTTGCGTTTTCGCGGGATCGGCTGTATGCGCACCTCCATTCCACACGTAAGGCATGGGATTGTCCGGGAGAAATCCGGGCCGTTCCGCCGGTGGCACCTTCGAAGAGGGTGCTGTTCGCCTTGCGGAGGTTCAACCGGAAAAGGAGAAAAAGGCATGGCATTGCCTGATTTCAGCATGCGCCAGCTTCTGGAAGCTGGTGTTCACTTCGGCCACCAGACCCACCGCTGGAACCCGAAGATGAAGCCGTACATCTTCGGCGATCGTTCGAACATCCACATCATCGACCTCGCACAGACCGTGCCGATGCTCTCGCGCGCCCTGCAGGTCATTTCGGACACCGTTGCCCGTGGCGGCCGCGTTCTCTTCGTCGGCACCAAGCGCCAGGCGTCTGAACTGATCGCCGACAGCGCCAAGCGTTCGGCCCAGTACTACGTCAACTCCCGCTGGCTCGGCGGCATGATGACGAACTGGAAGACGATCTCGAACTCGATCGCTCGCCTGCGCAAGCTCGACGAGATCCTCGCTTCGGAAGCCTCGGGCTTCACGAAGAAGGAGCGCCTGAACCTGGAGCGTGAGCGCGAGAAGCTTGACAAGGCTCTTGGCGGTATCCGCGACATGGGCGGCACGCCGGACCTGATGTTCATCATCGACACGAACAAGGAAAAGATCGCCATCGACGAAGCGAAGCGCCTGGGTATCCCGGTCGTCGCCATCATCGACTCCAACTGCGATCCCGACCTGATCGACTACCCGATCCCGGGCAACGACGACGCTTCGCGCGCCATCGCTCTCTACTGCGACCTGATCGCACGCGCCGCCATCGACGGCATCGCACGTCAGCAGGGCGCTTCCGGCCGTGATCTCGGCGCCTCCGCCGAAGCTCCGGTCGAGCCTGCGCTGGAAGGCGAAGCCGAAGCCGAGGCTCAGGCCTGATCAAGCGGGAGGCGGCGTCATTGCCGCCTCCTAGCTTCGGGTCGAGGCGTATCTCCCCGAAGATGGTCTTCATGACCCTGTCATACTTACGGGTACATTCGTCCCCAACGCTGCCCTGGCCGACGTTTTTCCGGCTGAGGCAACCTTGCAAACAAGAGGCACACAATGACCGAAATCACAGCCGCAATGGTGAAGGAACTGCGCGAGAAGTCCGGCGCAGGGATGATGGACTGCAAGAAGGCTCTTGCTGAAAACAATGGTGACATGGAAGCTGCGATCGACTGGCTGCGCGCCAAGGGCATCGCCAAGGCCGACAAGAAGTCGGGCCGTACCGCTGCAGAAGGCTTGATCGGCATTTCCACCGCAGGCACCAAGGCTGTCGTCGTCGAGGTCAACTCCGAGACCGACTTCGTTGCCCGCAACGATGCCTTCCAGGACCTCGTCCGCGGCGTTGCGCAGGTTGCACTCTCGACTGACGGTTCGGTCGAGGCCGTCGGCGCCGCCACCTACCCGGCCTCCGGCAAGTCGGTCAGGGACACCATCAAGGACGCCATCGCCACCATCGGCGAGAACATGAGCCTGCGCCGCTCGGCCCTCCTGTCGGTCGAGGACGGCGTTGTCGCCACCTACATCCACAATGCGGCTGCCGACAACCTCGGTAAGCTTGGCGTTCTCGTCGCGCTCAAGTCGACCGGCAACAAGGACGCCCTGAACGCCATTGGCCGCCAGATTGCAATGCACATCGCGGCGACTGCTCCGCTCGCCATTCGTGCCGAGGAAGTCGATGCGGCCGTAGCCGAGCGTGAAAAGAACGTCTTCATCGAGCAGGCTCGTGAATCCGGCAAGCCGGACGCCATCATCGAGAAGATGGTTGAAGGTCGCATGCGCAAGTTCTTCGAGGAAGTGGCCCTTCTCTCGCAGGCCTTTGTCATCAATCCTGACCTCACCGTCGGCGCTGCTGTCAAGGAAGCCGAGAAGGAAGTCGGGGCTCCGATCGAAGTCACCGGCATGGTCCGCCTCCTGCTCGGCGAAGGCGTCGAGAAGGAGGAGTCCGACTTCGCAGCCGAAGTGGCTGCAGCCGCCAAGGGCTGATATCGCTTCATCTTGATTGTGAAAGCATCGGGGCATCGCGTGACAACGCGGTGCCCTTCGTGTATCCGCAAGCCGTTTGATCGTCAGGAGTGTCCATGTCCCCGAAGCCCATCTACAAGCGCGTTCTCCTCAAGGCCTCCGGCGAAGCCCTGATGGGCAGCCAGGGATTTGGCATCGATGTCACGGTCGCTGATCGGATCGCGTCCGACATCGCCGAGGCACGCGCCATGGGTGTAGAGGTCGGTGTCGTCGTTGGTGGCGGCAACATCTTCCGCGGCGTGGCTGTGGCCTCGAAAGGTGGCGATCGCGTCACCGGCGATCACATGGGCATGCTGGCGACTGTCATCAATGCACTTGCGCTCGCCACCTCGCTTCGGAAGCTTGACATCGAGACGGTTGTCCTGTCGGCAATCGCCATGCCGGAGATCTGCGAGAGCTTCACCCAGTTGCGAACGCTGCATCACCTGGAGCAGGGCAGGGTGGTGATCTTTGCGGGCGGCACCGGAAACCCGTTCTTCACGACCGATTCGGCTGCAGCGTTGCGTGCTGCCGAAATCGGCGCCGAAGCGATCTTCAAGGGCACCCAGGTCGACGGCATCTATTCGGCCGACCCCAAGAAGGAGCCGACCGCAACGCGCTTCGAGACGCTGACCCATGGCGAGGTCCTCGAGAAGGGGCTCGCCGTCATGGACGTTGCGGCCGTGGCGCTCGCTCGCGAGAACTCGATCCCGATCATCGTGTTCTCCATTCATGAGAAGGGCGGTTTTGCCCAGATATTGACCGGCGGTGGTCGCAAGACCATCGTTGCAGACCACTGAACAGCCGGGCCCGACAGCCAAGAACAAGACAGGGAGTAGACGGATGACTGGAGCCATCGACCTCAACGACATCAAGCGCCGGATGGATGGTGCGATCAACGCCTTCAAGAGCGACATCGCATCGCTGCGCACGGGACGTGCGTCGGCCAACATTCTCGATCCGGTGACGGTCGAGGCTTACGGGTCGCGCGTACCGCTCAACCAGGTCGCCAACATCACCGTTCCCGAGCCTCGTATGCTGGGCGTCTCCATCTGGGACAAGTCCATGGTCGGCGCGGTGGATCGCGCCATCCGCGAATCGCACCTGGGGCTGAACCCGATCGTTGACGGTCAGAACCTGCGCATCCCGCTCCCCGAGCTCAACGAGGAGCGCCGCAAGTCGCTCGTCAAGGTTGCCCATGACTACGCCGAGAAGGCCAAGGTCGCGATCCGCCATGTGCGCCGCGACGGCATGGACGGCCTGAAAAAGGCCGAGAAGGACGGCGACATCGGTCAAGACGAGAGCCGATCGCTTTCCGACAGGGTCCAGAAGATGACAGATGATATGATTTCGGAAGTCGACCGCTTGCTCGGCGAGAAGGAAAAGGAAATCATGCAGGTCTAGACAGACCTGCATCGCAATCCCGGCATCCGACAATCGGAACTTCCATGGCCAAACTCGATCTCCCGATCATTCCACAGCATGTTGCCATCATCATGGACGGCAACGGACGGTGGGCCAAACAGCGTGGCCTGCCGCGCACGATCGGCCACAACAAGGGGGTGGAGGCAGTCCGTCAGGCGGTGAGGGCGGCCGGTGAATGCGGCGTGAAATGTCTCACGCTGTTTGCCTTCTCCTCCGAGAACTGGTCACGGCCAGAGGCCGAAATCGAGGACCTGCTCGGGTTGCTGCGTCGGTTCATCCGCCGGGATCTCGCCGATCTGCATCGAGAGAACATTCGCATCCGCATCATCGGCGAGCGCCAGAAGCTGCGCAGCGACATCCTCCCGCTTCTTCTCGAGGCGGAGGAAACCACGCGCAACAACACCGCGATGACGCTGATCATTGCGTTCAACTACGGCGCGCGCGACGAAATCACCCGCGCGGCAATCCGGCTTGTGAAGGATGTACAGGCAGGACTTGTCGACCCGCAGGATATCACCCCGGATGCACTCGGGAGCCGCCTCGACACGGCCGGCATTCCCGATCCCGATCTGATCATCCGCACCAGCGGCGAGGAGCGCCTTTCGAACTTCCTCCTGTGGCAGGCAGCCTATTCCGAGTTCGTCTTCCTGCCGTGCTACTGGCCGGATTTCGACCGGCAGCATTTCGTGGAGGCGTTGCGCATCTTCGCCGCCCGGGACCGCCGGTTCGGCGGACTTTCGGATGCAACAACGGCGGTGGTTGTCTGATGGCGACAGAGCTCAAGCGTCGGGTGATCTCGGGCGTAGTCATGGCTGCGGTCGTTCTTGCGGCGACATGGGTCGGTGGCCTGGCGTTCCGGGGCCTTGCTGCGGCCATCGCGCTGCTGATCTACTTCGAGTGGTCGACGATCACTCGCCTGACCGAGCGCAACTTCACGGGCAACCTCGTCGGCTGGGTCGGGATCATCCTGCTGTCGGCGAACATCGCCTTTGGTGACACCGATATGAACATGCCCTTCCTGGGCGGTCTGGCAATCACCATGCTGCTGATCGTCGCCATTGGTGGAGGCACCTGGTGGCTGCCGGGTGGAGTCATCTATGCGGGATTGAGTGGCATTTCGCTTGCCGCAATCAGGGAAGGGGGCTGCCCGGGGCTTGCGGCAATCCTCTTCGTCTTTGCCGTGGTCTGGGCGACCGACATCCTGGCATACTTCGTCGGAAGAGCCCTGAAAGGACCGAAGCTCGCGCCGAGGATCTCTCCCGGCAAGACATGGTCCGGCGCGATCGGCGGGACAGTCTCGGCGGTCATCGCCGGCTCACTGGTCGGTCTTGCCGTTATTGGCGTCGTGTCTCCCTGGCTTGCCGTGATCGCGCTCCTGCTCTCCGTGGCCAGCCAGATCGGGGATCTTTTCGAATCCTTCATCAAGCGTCGCTTCGCTGTGAAGGATTCCAGTCACCTCATCCCGGGTCATGGCGGAGTGATGGACCGGGTGGATGGTCTCGTTTTCGCCTGTTTTGCGATCTTTCTTCTGGCGCTTGCATATGATGCCTCAAGTGGCCACCTTGGACTGAGCGTTGGTGAGTTCCTTTTTGGTCTTTGAGCGTCAGCCGGCGGCACCGGCGTATGGAAGGACGGGTTGATTTTCATGGCGATCATCGGGCTGCTCACGGGCTATATCATCCCCTTCATCATCGTCCTTTCCGTGCTCGTCTTCGTGCACGAGATGGGCCACTATCTCGTCGGGCGTTGGTGCGGTATCCGGGTCACCGCCTTCTCGGTAGGCTTCGGCCCAGAGCTGTTCGGCTATACCGACAGTCACGGAACCCGATGGAAGCTCTCGGCCGTACCACTGGGCGGCTACGTCAAGTTCTTTGGCGATGAGGACGCGGCAAGCGTCCCGGACACTGCCAATCTGGAGAGATTCACGCCGGAGGAACGCGCACAGACCCTTGCAGGCGCCCGGCTGTGGAAGCGTGCCGCCACTGTCGCCGCCGGCCCGATCGCCAATTTCGTCCTTGCGATCGTCATCTTTGCCGCGCTCTTCTCTGTCTATGGCAAGATGGTATCCGACCCTGTCGTGGCCGAGGTCCGTCCGGAAAGCGCAGCGGCATCTGCCGGCATAGAGCCGGGCGATCTCCTGGTGGCCCTCGATGGGGACAAGATCCGCACCTTCGATGATGTGCGCCGTTACGTGGCGGTCCGTCCGCAGACGCAGATCGTTATCACCGTGGAGCGCGACGGCCGCGAGATCGACGTGCCGGTGACACCTCAGCGCACGGAGATAACCGACCAGTTCGGCAACAAGGTCGAACTCGGCCAGATCGGCATTGTCACCAACGCCGAACGCGGCAACTTCCGTCTCGAGACGTATTCACCGATGGGAGCCGTGGCCGAAGGGGTGCGGGAGACCGGCCACATCATCAGCGGCACCTTCAGCTATCTCGGCAACATCTTCTCCGGCCGCATGAGCGCCGACCAGATCGGCGGACCGATCCGGATTGCCGAGACGACGGGCCAGATGGCCACGCTGGGATTCGCCGCAGTCCTCAATTTCGCTGCCGTCATCTCGGTATCGCTTGGTCTGATGAACCTGTTCCCGATTCCCGTTCTTGATGGCGGACACCTTGTGATGTACGCCTTGGAGGCGGTGCGCGGCAAGCCTTTGAGCCCCCGCGTGCAGGATGTGGTTTTCCGCTTCGGGCTTGCCATGATCCTGACGCTTATGGTTTTCGCGACCTGGAACGACACGTTCGGTCGCTGGATCGGTTGAATTTTAAGAAAACTGTTTGTTTACCGTATTTTGAACTGCGCGTGTCCGCTCGGCCACGCCTTGCAAGGAAGTAAATAGAAATTAACGTGATGCCTTGCTTGTAGGGTAAAAGCAGGTAAAACGACACACGTGTGGCCGGAGTCGGGCTCCACCCGCCGAGGGACAACGGAAAAAGGTAAGATTTGAAATGAAGGCCAGTTCAAGGTTTTTGAACGCCGTATCGGCGTTTGCGCTGTCTGCTAGCATTGTTGGGTCGGGCGCGGGCGTATCGGTACTTGCCTCTGCATCGGTCGCGGAAGCGGCAGTCATTCGCAACGTCCAGGTCAGGGGCACCGAGCGCGCCGGCGAAGACGCCGTGCGTGCCAATCTTACCATTCGGCCAGGCGTGAGCTTCACCAACGCGGACATCGACGAATCCGTAAAGCGGCTCTATTCCACCGGATATTTCTCCGACGTCCGGATCAGCGTTTCCGGCAGCACTCTGGTTGTGAGCGTCAGCGAGAATCAGCTGATCAACCAGGTTGTGTTCAACGGCAACCGCAAGATCAAGGACGACAAGCTGGCCGCCGTCGTGCGCACGCAGCCGCTCGGCCCGTACAACCAGGAACTGATCAACGCCGACATCGAGCGCATCCGCGAGGCCTATTCGGCGATCGGCCGCAGTGACATCGAGGTCACGACGCAGACGGCTTCCGTCGGTCAGGGTCGAGTCAACCTTGCCTTCGTCATCAACGAGGGTGACCGGACCAAGATCGCCAACATCAACTTCGTCGGCAACCAGGCCTATGGTGACGGCCGGCTCCAGTCGGTGATCCTGACGAAGGAATCGGGTCCGCTTTCGTTCCTGACCCGCAAGGACGTCTACAACGCCGACAAGCTGCGCGCCGACGAAGATGCGCTGCGCCAGTTCTACTACAATCACGGCTATCCGGATTTCCGCATCATCTCCTCCGAGGCGGTGCTGGATGAGGCTACCAACCAGTACAACATCACCTTCACCGTCGAAGAGGGTCCGCGTTACCGCTTTGGTGATGTCGTTGTCGAATCGACCGTCGAAGGGGTGAATTCGGAAGACCTGCAGGGTCTGGTCCGGACCCGGACCGGCGACACCTACGATGCCGGCGACGTTCAGAAGTCAATGGAAGCCATCTCGCAGCGTGTCGCATCTGCTGGTTATCCGTTCGCCCGCGTGACGCCCCGTGGCGACCGTAACTTCGCCAACCAGACCGTCGGCGTGTCCTATCTCGTCGATCAAGGCGAGCGTGCCTATGTCGAGCGGATCGAAGTGCGCGGCAACACCCGCACGCGCGACTATGTCATTCGCCGTGAATTCGACTTCAGTGAAGGCGACGCGTTCAATCAGCAGATGGTCTCGCGCGCCAAGCGACGGCTCGAGGCCCTTGGCTACTTCACCACCGTCAACATCTCGACCTCGCAGGGCTCCGCTCCCGATCGCGTCGTGGTGATTGTCGATGTCGAAGACCAGCCGACCGGCTCGTTCGGTATCGGTGCCGGCTACTCCGCCGGCGGCGACGGCCTGATCCTCGAAGCCTCCATCGAGGAGAAGAACTTCCTTGGTCGCGGACAGTTCATCCGTATTGCCGTCGGTGGCGGTCTCGATGACGCCCGCAGCTACAATCTTTCGTTCACCGAGCCTTACTTCCTCGGCTATCGTCTCGCAGCGGGCTTTGACATCTTCCGTAGTCAGACGTCTTCGGAAAGCTACTACGACTATCAGGAGCAGGGCGTGACGCTGCGTGTCACCGCCCCGATCACCGAAGATCTGGCGACCACGTTCCGTTACACGTACAAGGAAATCCAGTACGACGGCGAAGGCGACTGGAGAAGTGGTCTTTCGGCACCCTATGAGGCGCTGGTCGAGGAGGGTGACTTTGTTCAGTCCTCCGTATCCCAGACCCTCACCTACAACACGCTGGACAACAACACGCTTGCCCGCGAAGGTATCTACGCCTCGATCACCCATGAGTATGCTGGGCTTGGCGGCGATTCCGAATACTACAAGGTCTATGGCCGCGGCCGCTACTTCCACCTCCTATCCGAGGAAGCCGACATCATCGGTTCGGTCGCAGTCGGTGGTGGCCATGTCGTCGGCACGGGAGACAACCTGAACGTCTTCGACCAGTTCCAGTTGGGCGGTCGCCTCGTTCGTGGTTTCGAGAACAACGGCATCGGTCCGCGCATGACCAATGGCGACGCGATCGGCGGCACCACCTACTTCACCGCTTCGGCCGAAGTCACCTTCCCGATGCCGGCCTTCCCGGAGGACTTCGGTCTCCGCGGCGCCTTGTTCGCGGATGCCGGAACGCTCTATGGCAATGATGTTGACCTCCGTGGCGAGGCCGTGCAGGGAACCGACATGGCGTGGCGCGCCTCGGTCGGTGCAGGTATCCAGTGGGCATCGCCCTTCGGCTCTATTCGCTTCGACTATGCGTTTCCGATCGTCAAGGAAGACTTCGACGAGACTCAGGAATTCCGGTTCAGCATGGCAAACCAGTTCTGACCACGGCTGTCAGGACTGCGGCCAGATCTGACCTGGAGTTAAATGGCCTGATGGATTCAAATGAGTTCTTTCCGCCCCACGAGGGGGTCAGCCTGCGCGAGCTGGCTGTCCATCTTGGGGCCGAACTGCTTGATTCTTCCGCCGGAGACCGGATCATCTGTTCCGTCGCCCCGCTGTCACGTGCTGGCGAGGGGCAACTGTGCTACCTGCGCTCCCGCAAGGACCGCGAGGAACTCGCAAGCTGCAGGGCCTCTGCGATCCTTTGCGACGCGTCCCTGCAGTCGCTGATACCTGACCATATAGCTGTCCTTCGCATAGCCACTCCCCATACCGCCTTTGCCCAGGCGGGCGCGTTGCTTCATCCGATTGCCATGCGGCCCTCGCCGTTCACGTCGCAGGCGGGTGGCATCCATCCCTCGGCCTTCGTGGATCCTACTGCAAAGTTGGAGCCCGGGGTCGAGGTGGAGCCCATGGCAGTGATCGGCGCCCGGGCGGAGATCGGCACGGGAACCCGCATCGGGGCGGGAGCGCTCGTCGGATCTGGCGTGAAGATCGGCCGCGATTGCACGATTGCAGGCGGCGCTTCGGTCGTTGCGTCGCTGATCGGCAATGGCGTCATCATCCACAACGGCGCCCGGATCGGACAGGACGGCTTCGGCTATGCGCCGGGTCCTGCAGGTATGCTGAAGATCGTGCAGATCGGCCGGGTCATCATCCAGGACAATGTCGAGATCGGCGCGAATACCACGATCGATCGCGGCACGATGGATGATACGGTCATCGGCGAGGGCACGAAGATCGATAACCAGGTGCAGATCGCCCACAATGTCCGCATCGGGCGGCATTGCGGCATCGTCAGCGGCGTCGGCATTGCCGGGTCTACCACCATCGGCAACGGCGTGATGATTGGCGGCGCCAGCGGCGTCAATGGCCATATAACCGTGGGGGACGGTGCCCAGATTGCGGCGATGAGCGGTGTCATGTCGGATCTCCCGCCCGGCGCCCGAGTAGGTGGCGTGCCTGCCCGGCCGCTCAAGGATTTCTTCCGTGACGTCGCCGCAGCAATGGCGCGGTCCGACGAGCGTGCGAAGCGAAGAGGAGACAGGAATGAGTGAACAGGCGGCCACGACGCTCGGGTCGGCGGATATTCTCGAGATCATGAAGCTCTTGCCGCACCGGTATCCATTCCTGCTTGTGGACCGGATCATCGAGATCGATGGCGACGATTCCGCGATAGGCATCAAGAACGTCACCGCCAACGAGCCGCATTTCACCGGCCACTTTCCTGAGCAGCCTATCATGCCGGGCGTCCTACTGGTCGAGGGCATGGCTCAGACGGCGGGCGCCATCTGCGCCCGCAAGCAAGGGCAGGGCGGCGACCTCGTTTATTTCATGACCATCGACAATGCCCGTTTCCGCAAGCCAGTCGTGCCCGGCGATCGGGTCGAATTCCGTGTGAAGAAGCAGAAGCAGCGCGGCAATATCTGGAAGTTCCACTGCGACGCCTATGTGGATGACGCGCTGGTCGCGGAAGCTGATATCGGTGCCATGATCCGCCCAAAGGGTGACCAATGAGCCGGATCGCGTCTACCGCCCGCATCCACCCGATGGCGATCGTCGAGGACGGTGCCACGATCGGTGAGAACGTCACCATCGGTCCCTTCTGCACGATCGGCAAGGACGTCGTGCTCAAGGACGATGTCGAGGTTGTCTCCAACGCGGTCGTGACGGGCAAGACCGAGATCGGCAAGGGCTGTCGCATCTTCCCCATGGCAGTCATCGGGGGGCTTTCGCAGAGCCTTCACGAAGCCGGCGAAGAATCGACCCTGACTATTGGCGACAACTGCACGATGCGTGAAGGGGTGACCATCAACATGGGCACGGTCGGCGGTGGCGGCAGGACGGTGATCGGCAACGACTGCCTCTTCCTCGCTAATTCTCACGTCGCCCATGACTGCATCCTCGGCAACGGCATCGTCATGTCGAACAACGTCATGCTGGCGGGGCACGTGAAGGTCGATGACCGCGCAATTCTCGGCGGAGGCTCCGCCGTTCACCAGTTCAACCGCATTGGGCGCAACGCCTTCATCGGCGGCCTGACTGCCGTGAACTACGACGTCATCCCTTACGGTATGCTGAACGGCAATCCCGGCATCCTGGCGGGCTTGAATATCGTCGGCATGACGCGTGCTGGCATCGACCGCGCGACCATCCATCGTGTTCGCAAGGCCTTCAAGCAGATCTTCGAGGGCGAAGGAAATATCCGCACCAATGCTGCGGCGATCCGGGATGAATATGCCGATTGTCGCGAAGTCGTGGAGATCCTCGACTTCATCGCGGCCGACAGCGATCGGGCGATTTCCTCTCCGTTCCGCGGCAAAGCCTGAACCATGATGGTCCGCCCGGCCCCCATCGGCAAGGGGCGGCTTGCCGTCGTCGCAGGCTGGGGGCAGTTGCCTCTCTATCTTGCGGAAGCCGCCCGCGAGGCGGGTGAAGATCCGGTCATCGTCGCACTAACAGACGAAGCCGACCGGAGTTTCGAAGCCTTCGAGACGCTGAGCGCAGGCGTTGGCGATCTTGCCGGAATCGAACGATTCATCCGCGAAAAGGGGGTCGATCGGGTGGTGATGTCGGGAGCGGTCAGGCGGCGTCCCGAGCTGCGCGATATCCGCCCGACCTTCCGGACGTTGCTGCAGGTGCCGGCAGTTATCCGCACACTCGTCTCCGGCGGCGACGACGCTGTCCTCCAGATGGTCATCAAGCTGTTCGAGGGCATGGGATGCCGGGTGCTTGGCGCGCACGAGATAGCTCCTGGACTGTTAGCGCGCACCGGCCCACTGACGACCGCCCGGCCAGCGGCAGATGATCTGCGCGACATTGAGCAGGCGGTCGAGGCGGCCCTGGCTCTGGGGCGGCTGGATGTCGGGCAAGGCGCTGTCAGCGTCGGCGGGCGCGTCGTCGCGCTGGAAGGTGCCGAGGGGACCGATCAAATGCTCGAGCGCGTTGTGGAGCTTCGCCGGGAAGGGCGGATCTCCCAGCGCCGGAGAGGCGTTCTCGTCAAGCTGTGCAAGCCACAGCAGGATGTCCGGGCCGATCTACCGGCAATCGGGCTCTCGACGGTGGAAAATGCAGCCCGCGCCGGCCTTGCCGGCATTGCGGTCGAGGCTGGTCGGTCGCTCATACTGGAGGAGCAGGCGCTGGTTGCGGCGGCCGATCACGCCGGAATATTCGTCTGCGGGATCGACACCGGGCTTCCGAAGGGAGGGCTTTGATGGTGGGCGCATTGAAAGTTGCTGTCATCGCTGGTGAGGTCTCCGGCGATCTGCTGGGCGCCGACCTCGTCGCCGCGTTGAGGAAAGCCCATCCAGGCCTGGTAGAGCTTGCTGGCGTGGGTGGAGAGGCTCTTCAGGCTGAGGGCCTTCAGTCGCTGTTCGACTTCTCCGAGTTGTCGATCATGGGCCTGACCCAGGTCTTGAAGCGTCTGCCGCAACTTCTCCGCCGCATCCGCCAGACGGCGGACGCCGTGATCGCCGCAAACCCAGATGTCCTCGTCATCGTGGACAGTCCGGATTTCACGCATCGGGTCGCACGACGAGTGAGGGCGGCGCTGCCGGACCTGCCGATCATCGACTATGTCTGCCCCAGCGTCTGGGCGTGGAAGGAGTACCGCGCCAAAGCCATGGTGCCCTATGTCGACCATGTGCTGGCGGTACTGCCGTTCGAGCCGGCCGCCATGCAGCGCCTTGGTGGTCCTCCGACAACCTTCATTGGCCACCGATTGACGAGCGACCCCGCCCTTCTCAAGGTTCGCGATGTCCGCCGCGCCCGGGCACAGAAGCAGCCGGACGACACGCATACGCTGTTGCTGCTCCCCGGTTCACGCGCCGCCGAGATCCGCCAGCTGCTTCCGATTTTCGGCCAGGCGGTGGCGGAGCTAGCCGGGCGGGTGGGGCCGGTACGAACTCTCCTGCCGACTGTGCCGCGGCAGGAGGCGCTGGTCGGCGAGATCGCTGCGACCTTGCCTGTCAGCGTGGAGATTACCGTTTCGCCAGAGGAGAAGTGGAAGGCATTCGCCGAGGCGGATGCCGCGCTGGCTGCCTCCGGCACGGTGCTTCTGGAACTGGCCCTGTCCGGTGTGCCTGCCGTTTCCGCCTACAAGGCTGATTGGCTGATCACGTTGATGTCGAAGCGCATCAAAATCTGGTCCGCCGCACTTCCCAACCTGATTGCCGACTACCCGGTTATTCCGGAGTATCTGAACGAGGTGGTGCGCCCCGGCAGCCTGTCCCGCTGGCTGGAGCGACTGGCTGGCGACACCCTGCAGCGGCGCGCGATGCTCGAAGGTTTCGACCTCACCTGGCAGCGCCTGCAGACACAGGTGCCGCCTGGAGAGGCGGCGGCGGGCGTAGTCCTTGAGGTGATGGAAAGAAAAAAGCCCGGTCGATGACCGGGCTTTTTTCATTTCGATAGGTTGCAGATCAGCGCTTGGAGACGGGAACATAGTCCCGCTTCGGTGCCCCGGTATAGAGCTGCCGCGGGCGACCGATGCGCTGCTGCGGATCCTCGACCATTTCCGCCCACTGAGCGATCCAGCCGACGGTACGGGCAAGAGCGAACAGCACGGTGAACATGGTCGTCGGGAAGCCCATCGCCTTCAGAGTGATGCCCGAATAGAAGTCGATGTTGGGGTAGAGCTTCTTCTCGACGAAGTACTCGTCCGTCAGGGCGATGCGCTCCAGCTCCATGGCGACCTGCAGCAGCGGATCGTCCTTGTGACCGAGTTCGGCCAGGACCTCGTGCGTGGTCTTCTGCATGATCTTGGCGCGCGGGTCGTAGTTCTTGTAGACGCGATGCCCGAAGCCCATCAGGCGGAACGGGTCGTTCTTGTCCTTCGCCCGGGCGATGAATTCCGGGATGCGATCGACGCTGCCGATCTCTGTCAGCATGTTGAGCGCCGCTTCGTTGGCGCCGCCATGCGCAGGGCCCCAGAGGCAGGCAATGCCGGCTGCAATGCAGGCGAACGGATTGGCGCCCGACGAACCGGCGAGGCGGACCGTCGACGTGGAAGCATTCTGCTCATGGTCGGCGTGCAGGATGAAGATGCGGTCCATGGCACGGGCCAGAACCGGGTTCACCTTGTATTCCTCGCACGGGACGGCGAAGCACATGCGCAGGAAGTTCGATGCGTAGTCGAGATCGTTCTGCGGGTAAACGAACGGCTGGCCGACATGGTACTTGTAGGCCATCGCGGCGATCGTCGGCATCTTTGCGATCATGCGCAGCGAAGCCACCATCCGCTGGTGCGGATCGGTGATGTCGGTGGAGTCGTGATAGAAGGCCGATAATGCGCCGACACAGCCGCACATGACGGCCATCGGATGGGCGTCGCGGCGGAAACCGGTGAAGAAGCGCGTCATCTGCTCGTGCACCATCGTGTGATGCGTGACGCGGTAGTCGAAGTCCTTCTTCTGCGCAGCGGTCGGCAGTTCGCCGTAGAGAAGCAGATAGCAGGTTTCGAGGAAGTCGCCGTGCTCGGCCAGCTGCTCGATCGGATAGCCGCGATGCAGCAGGACGCCTTCGTCCCCGTCGATGTAGGTGATCTTCGATTCGCACGAAGCGGTAGAGGTAAATCCGGGGTCGTAGGTGAAGGCCCCGGTTTCCTTGTAGAGGGCACCGATGTCGATAACGTCCGGACCGATCGTTCCGGATTTCACGCCCAACTCGACGTTCTTGTTACCCAGTACCAGATTTGCGCTCTTATCCGTCATGCTGATCCTCCAAACTGTTGGCGGCGGGGCGTCTCAAAACGCCACAAGAATTAAGCGTAGTGTGTTGCTATATGATCCGGTCGCCGCTGCCAAGCACTGCGGAGGTCTAATTGTGCGGTGCCGAAATCGCTTCTGCTGTCGAGCCTTGGATGCGGTTAACGAGACGCCAACGGAACGGAGCATGACCTGGAGGTTGCTGCAACCGGCTTGCAGTTATGGATTGCATTTCGCCTGCCCTGGTTGCATTCTTCCTCCGGTGGGGCGGGTGGACGCGGATGCCGCAACAGGGCCTACTTCGGGAGCAGTCCGGGCCGGGTGTGGTTTCCGCTCCCGCAGCGGCAGGCAGCGTCCGTGATACTGGCGAGAGGCCGGCGCCGGTCCTTGCCGATAGCCGGATTCGAAGACCGGCGTCGTTGAGCCTGGGCGACGTCGCGCGGTTGATGGAACGCCTTCCGGCGCAGGTGCGCAGGCTGCTGGAGGAGGAAGTCGCCCATGGCCACGCCTTCCTGTTCGTGCCCGTGCTTGTCGGGGCCGGTGCGGTCTTTTGGTTCACGCTTCCCCGCGATCCGCCGGCGCAAATCCCGCTGGTGCTCTTCGTCGCGTTTGCAATCGCGACGATCGTCGTCCAACAACGTTCCGGAAGGCTCCCGCTGCTTCTCTTTGCGCCGGCGCTTGTTCTGGCAGGAATGGCCCTTGCGCAGTTCGAGACGTGGCGGCATGCCACCGTTATCCTCGACTCCCCCGTCACTACGACCATTGCAGGCGAGGTGCATCGACGCGAGCCGGCGGGTGAAGGCCGGTGGCGCTACTTCATTCGTGTTCAGCAGACGGAGCAGCCGACCCTCAGGCGACCGCCGCGCGACGTGGTTCTTCTCGCCCGCGGCAAGCACCGGCCATTCGAGGCAGGCGCGGCTATCCGGGGGCGCGCCCGTCTGTCTCCGCCTTCCGGGCCTGCGCTCCCCGGCCTGAATGATTTTGCCTTCCGCTCCTTTCATGATGGCATCGGGGCGATTGGCTTCTTCTACGGTGCGCCACAGGCGGCAGTCCCTTCGCAGGACGCAGCGCTGGACTGGGGTCGGGCCCTCGAGAGATGGATCTTCTCCCTACGCAGCATGATCGCCGACCGGATCCGCAGCGTAGTACCAGGGGACGCGGGTGCGTTCGCAGCAGCCATTGTCACCGATGAGAGACGTGCGATCTCCCGAGAAACGACGGAGGCCCTGCGCATCTCCGGCCTTGCCCATATCGTGGCGATCTCCGGGCTCAACATGGCGCTCGCCGCCGGTATCTTCTTCGTCGGACTGCGCAGTTGCCTCTGCCTGTTCACCGGCTTCGCCCAGGCGTGGCCGGTGAAGAAGATCGCCGCCACCGGGGCGCTGCTCATGGCCACTGCCTACTATCTCGTCTCCGGCTTCGCGGTCTCTGCAGAGCGAGCCTACCTGATGATGGCGGTGATGCTCATCGCTGTGTGGTTCGATCGCGCGGCAATCAGCCTTCGCAATATCGCGCTGGCGGCGCTCATCATGCTGGCGATGGCCCCTTCCGAGATCATGGGGCCGAGCTTCCAGATGTCATTCGCGGCGACGGCCGCGCTGGTCGCGGGTTATGCCTATTGGAGCCGGCGCGGCGCAGGGGAGGATTCGGAACCCTCGATCTTCGCCCGCGGCAGGCTCGCGCCGATGCTGACCGGCTGGCACTGGATGGCGGGGATTTTCGCGACCTCGCTGATCGGCGGCCTGTCGACGGCGATCTACTCGATGGAGCACTTTCACCGGCTTGCCGGCTATGGCCTGGCGGCCAACCTCGCCGTGATGCCGATCATCTCCTTCGTGGTCATGCCAGCTGGCCTGCTCGGTATGTTGCTGATGCCGCTCGGGCTCGATGCGCCCCTCCTGAAACTGATGGGTCTGGGGCTGGAGGCGGTCATCGCTGTCGCGAAACACGTGGCTGCCTGGGGTGGAGACGTCGGCACCGGCCGGCAGCACCCCTGGTTCCTGTCGATCGCCTCCATCGGCTTCCTGATCCTCGCCCTGTTGCGTACTCGGCTTCGGCTGGTCGGCGTACCGATCATGGCGCTCGCCTTCGCGCTGAGTTGGCAGGCGAACCGACTGCCCCCATCCGATGTCCTGGTCTCCGACGACGGGGCGCTGGTAGCCCTGGTGAGCGCTGGTGTTGCCACCAACCGCACGCGCCCGCCAGCCTTCATCTTCGACCAGTGGCAGCGCGCCCTGCTGCTTCCCGAGCCCGTCGCTCCGGTCATGTCTCCGGCAAGTGACATTGGCATTGCGGCGGCAGGCGATCCTTCTGTGAAAGCCGCGCTAACGGACGAGCAGCGTGACCGTGTCCGGTCGGAGATGTCGTCAATGCTCGCTCTCGCCGCAGCTGATGCGGGCCGGTTCCATTGCCTGCCCAAGCTCTGGTGCGTGGCGGTAGCCCATGAGGGCGGAGTCAGTATTGTCGTGGTCGAGGATCCGCGACTAGCAGGAAGCGCCTGCGATCTGGCGGCACTGGTTGTTGCTCCTCGCGCGCGGTTCGACGAATGTCGCTCGGGTGCCGTGCTGCTGAACGCCGCAAGCCTGAGAAAGACTGGCGCGATCGAAATCTATCTGAACGGCAGTCCCCACCCGTCCCTGTGGCGGGTCAACGCGGCAAGTGCCGGAACCCGCCGTCCATGGACCAGCCACCGTCTCTATGACTGGCGAAATGACAGCTTCGATGAAACGCTTCCCTTAGCGCTGCTGCGAATGATCAGTGGTAGCGGCGGATGAGGCCGACGAGCTTTCCCTGAACCTTCACCCGATCGGCGGGAAGGATGCGAGTCTCATAGGCCGGGTTGGCAGCCTCCAGCGCGATCGAGGCACCGCGGCGGCGGAACCGCTTCAGCGTTGCCTCCTCGTCATCGACGAGAGCCACGACAATGTCTCCGGGGCTGGCCGTCTGGCCGTTGCGGATGATGACCGTATCCCCATCCAGGATCCCCGCCTCGATCATCGAGTCGCCCTTGACCTCCAGTGCATAGTGCTCGCCGGCGCCAAGCATTTCGACAGGAACCGCAATGTCGTGCGTATTGTTCTGGATCGCCGAGATCGGCACGCCCGCCGCGATACGTCCCATGACCGGCACGCTCGTGCTTGCGTTCTCGTTGCTTGCGGCGATCGGCGAGGGGGCCGGCGCGGGCTTCTGCTTGCCGAGGCTGCCCTCGATGACGCTCGGCGAGAAGCCGCGGCGCGGCTGCAGGCTGGTGCTGTAGGCTTCCGGCAGCTTTATGACCTCAAGTGCCCGCGCCCGATTGGGCAGCCGGCGGATGAAGCCGCGCTCCTCGAGCGCAGTGATCAGCCGGTGAATGCCCGACTTCGACGCCAGGTCGAGCGCATCCTTCATTTCGTCGAAGGACGGAGGCACGCCCGACTCCTTCATCCTCTCGTGAATGAAAAGAAGCAGTTCCTGCTGTTTGCGCGTGAGCATCCGGGTTCCCTGACGATGAAACAAATACGGAACAGACCATATATGTTCCGGGTGTGTTCCGCAAGGCTAAAGTTCCAGCTGCGTCGGCGTGCTTATGCCTTGGCTCCGTGACAGAGGCGGTGGTTGCTGTTATGGACATCGCGTCCGCCGCAGCCGGGTCCCCGCGACGGAGCAGATGCCGCTTGAAAGGAGTGCCGCCATGGACATTAAGCCCAATCCCGAAGTTTTCGTGGGTGAAGGCCAGGGCCGCGTGTTGTTCTCCCAGCAGGCTCGCTTCTCGCTGATTGCCGGCCCCTGCCAGATGGAAAGCCGCGACCACGCCTTCATGATCGCCGGAAGGCTCAAGGAGCTCTGCGCCGAGCTCGGGATCGGCCTTGTCTACAAGTCCTCCTTCGACAAGGCGAACCGGACATCGTTGTCGGGTAAGCGCGGCATCGGCCTGGACAGCGCGATGGAAATCTTTGCCGACCTCAAGAGGGAATTCGGCTTCCCGGTTCTCACCGACATTCACACGGAAGAACAGTGCGCACTGGTCGCGCCCACGGTCGATATCCTGCAGATACCCGCCTTCCTTTGCCGCCAGACCGATCTGCTGATCGCCGCCGCGAAGACCGGTCGCGCCATCAACGTTAAGAAGGGCCAGTTCCTAGCGCCCTGGGACATGAAGAACGTCCAGGCTAAATTCACGGCAAGCGGCAATCCGAACGTGCTTCTCTGCGAGCGTGGCGCCTCCTTCGGCTACAATACGCTCGTCTCCGACATGCGTTCGCTGCCGATCATGGCCGCGATGGGCTCGCCGGTGGTCTTCGATGCAACGCATTCCGTGCAGCAGCCCGGCGGGCAGGGCGGTTCATCCGGTGGCCAGCGTGAGTTCGTCGAGACGCTCGCCCGCGCAGCCGTCGCTGTCGGCGTTGCCGGCCTGTTCATCGAGACGCACGAGGACCCGGACAATGCGCCCTCCGATGGCCCCAACATGGTTCATCTGAAGGACATGCGACGGCTCCTGGAAAAGCTTCTGGCCTTCGATGCCGTGGCCAAGGCCGCCTAGGCGCCGCAGCGGGAGCCGGATTGTAATTCGCCTGTCATCGATTAAGAGACATTGTCGATGACCGCAGGGCATTGGGTTTACCTCAGGGAGAGATCATGACCGCCATTACCGATATCATCGCACGCGAAATCCTCGACAGCCGCGGCAATCCGACTGTGGAGGTCGATGTCTACCTGGAGGATGGCAGCATGGGCCGCGCGGCTGTCCCCTCGGGTGCTTCCACCGGGGCCCACGAGGCGGTGGAACTGCGCGATGGCGGCAAGCGCTATGGTGGCAAGGGCGTTGAGAAGGCGGTCGAGGCGGTCAATACCGAGATCTTCGATGCCATTGGCGGCTTCGATGCCGAAAGCCAGATCCACATCGACAAGACTTTGATCGCACTCGATGGCACACCCAACAAGTCGCGCCTCGGCGCCAATGCCATCCTGGGCGTCTCGCTCGCCGTCGCCAAGGCAGCAGCTGATTCCTCCGGCCTGCCGCTCTACCGCTATGTCGGGGGCGCCGGCGCACACGTCCTGCCGGTACCGATGATGAACATCATCAACGGCGGCGCCCATGCCGACAATCCGATCGACTTCCAGGAATTCATGATCATGCCGGTTGGCGCGGAGAGCCTTCGCGATGCGGTTCGTATCGGTGCGGAAGTCTTCCACGTCCTGAAGAAGGAACTCGCCTCCCAGGGCCACAACACCAATGTCGGCGACGAAGGTGGCTTTGCCCCCGGCCTGAAGAGCGCACCGGAAGCCCTCGACTTCATCATGCGCTCGGTGGAAAAGGCCGGCTACAAGCCCGGTGACGATGTATGCCTCGCACTGGATTGCGCCTCGACCGAATTCTTCAAGGACGGCAAGTACGCCATGGAAGGCGAGGGCCGCACGTTGGAACCCGGTGCCATGGCCGAATACCTGGCGGAACTCGTCGGAAAGTATCCGATCATCTCCATCGAGGACGGCATGGCCGAGGACGACTGGGATGGCTGGAAGTCGCTCACCGATCTCGTCGGCTCCAAGTGCCAGCTCGTTGGCGACGATCTTTTCGTCACGAACTCCGCGCGCCTGCGCGACGGCATCAAGATGGGTGTCGCCAACTCCATCCTCGTCAAGGTCAACCAGATCGGCTCTCTGACCGAAACGCTGGATGCCGTAGAGACCGCACACAAGGCCGCCTATACCGCGGTCATGTCGCACCGCTCGGGCGAAACCGAGGATTCGACGATCGCCGATCTGGCGGTCGCCACCAATTGCGGGCAGATCAAGACCGGATCGCTCTCGCGTTCGGACCGGCTTGCCAAGTACAACCAGCTGATCCGCATCGAGGAAATGCTGGGGCCGCAGGCAGTCTATGCCGGCAGGTCCATTCTCAAGGCCTGATTCATCAGGCAAACATTAAGTTCGCAAGGAAAGCCCGGTTCGCCGGGCTTTCTGCGTTTCGGGCGGTCAACGATTGCTTAAGCAAGTTCTGCGAATTTGACACATCGTAATGCGTTTCGAGGATGTCGCGGGGCATGTGGACCAAGCACCATAAGGAAAGAAAACTCGGTCGATTCGTGCTCCCGCTCATAACCGTCGCCTTCCTTTCGTATTTCGGGTATCATTCGGTCAACGGCGAGCTCGGGCTCATTGCTACCGAAAACTTCGAGCGGCAGCGGCTCGATCGCTTGGCGGAACTTGCGCGACTGACCGAGAAGCGGCAGGCTCTTGAGCGTCAGGTGCAGCTCCTCAGTGACGGTTCGCTGGAAAAAGACATGCTGGACGAGATCGCGCGTTACCAGTTGAACGTCGCGCGCGAGGACGAAATCGTGATCTTTAACAACTATTTCTAGGTTAACCAGATTTCGGTTAATCTGAATTAATATTGTATTATCAGCGGGTTGTACGGAATGCGAGCCATGCATTTATGGCATTGCTGGGGTGCCTTTTCTTCCCTATGGTAACGGCCTGAACAAGACCTGCAGCACATGAGGGAGGGATGAATGGCGCCGAGAAAAACCGCGTCTGTATCCGGCCGCAAATCCGCGGCAAAGCCTGCAAGAAAAGACTTCACCGGCGGTACCATCGCCGAGTTCGACAAGGAGCAGGAGCTCCAGGCTTACCGTGACATGCTGCTGATCAGGCGGTTTGAGGAGAAGGCCGGCCAGCTCTATGGCATGGGCTTCATCGGCGGCTTCTGTCACCTCTATATTGGCCAGGAAGCGGTCGTCGTCGGGATGCAGATGGCGCTCAAGGAAGGCGACCAGGTCATCACCGGCTATCGTGACCACGGCCACATGCTGGCGACCGGCATGAGTGCGCGGGGCGTCATGGCAGAGCTGACGGGACGTCGGGGCGGCTATTCCAAGGGGAAGGGCGGCTCCATGCACATGTTCTCCAAGGAAAAGCACTTCTACGGCGGCCACGGCATTGTCGGTGCCCAGGTCTCCCTCGGCACGGGTCTTGCGTTTGCCAACAAGTATCGCGGCAATGACAGTGTCTCGACTGCCTATTTCGGTGATGGCGCAGCCAACCAGGGCCAGGTCTATGAGAGCTTCAACATGGCCAACCTGTGGAAGCTGCCGATCGTCTACGTGATCGAGAACAACCGCTACGCCATGGGCACCTCCGTCTCGCGCGCCTCCGCGCAGACCGATTTCTCCCAGCGCGGCGCCTCCTTCGGCATTCCGGGATACCAGGTAGACGGGATGGATGTCCGCGCCGTCAAGGCTGCTGCCGACGAAGCGGTCTCCTACTGCCGCTCCGGCAAGGGCCCGATCATCTTGGAAATGCTCACCTACCGCTATCGCGGCCACTCCATGTCCGACCCGGCGAAGTACCGCTCCAAGGACGAAGTGCAGAAGATGCGTTCGGAACACGATCCGATCGAGCAGGTCAAGAACCGCCTGCTGGACAAGGGCTGGGCCTCGGAAGATCAGTTGAAGACGATCGACAAGGACGTCCGCGACGTCGTCTCCGACTCCGCCGACTTTGCCCAGAACGATCCGGAGCCGGATACCTCCGAGCTCTACACCGACATTCTGCTCTGAGACGGGGAGGGACACTAGAATGCCAATCGATATCCTCATGCCCGCCCTTTCTCCGACCATGGAAGAGGGCACGCTCAGCAAGTGGCTGAAGAAGGAAGGCGACACGGTCGCGTCCGGTGACGTCATTGCTGAAATCGAGACCGACAAGGCGACCATGGAAGTGGAAGCCGTGGATGAAGGCGTGATCGGCAAGCTGCTGGTCGAGGCCGGCACCGAAAACGTGAAGGTCAACACGCCGATCGCCGTGCTGCTGCAGGAAGGCGAGAACGCTGATTCCATTTCGGCGGAAAAGCCCGCCCAGCCGGAAGCGGCGAAGGCCGATGCTGATAAGCCGGCCGCGACCTCGGATGCTGCAGGCGGCAAGGCCCGCGAAGCCAAGGACGAGCCTGCCTCGTCAGCCGATAGCAAGGTCCCGGCACAGCCGAAGGTCGACGTCGCTGCCGATCCGGATATTCCGGAAGGCACCGAGATGGTCTCCACCACCGTCCGCGAAGCACTGCGTGACGCCATGGCCGAGGAAATGCGCCGCGACGAGACCGTCTTCGTCATGGGCGAGGAAGTTGCCGAATACCAGGGCGCCTACAAGGTGACCCAGGGCCTGCTGCAGGAATTCGGACCCCGCCGTGTCGTCGACACCCCGATCACCGAGCACGGCTTTGCCGGCGTCGGGGTCGGTGCGGCCATGGCCGGTCTTCGCCCGATCGTCGAGTTCATGACCTTCAACTTCGCCATGCAGGCGATTGACCAGATCATCAACTCGGCCGCCAAGACCCTTTACATGTCCGGCGGCCAGATGGGCGCCCCGATGGTGTTCCGCGGCCCGAACGGTGCTGCTGCCCGCGTGGCGGCCCAGCACAGCCAGGACTACGCGGCCTGGTATTCCAGCATTCCCGGCCTGAAGGTGGTCATGCCCTACACGGCGGCCGATGCGAAGGGCCTGCTGAAAGCGGCCATCCGGGATCCGAACCCGGTGATCTTCCTGGAAAACGAGATCCTCTACGGCCAGTCCTTCGACGTGCCGAAGCTGGATGACTTCGTGCTGCCGATCGGCAAGGCACGCATTCACAAGCAAGGCAAGGACGCCACGATCGTTTCCTTCGGCATCGGCATGACCTATGCCACGAAGGCGGTCGCCGAACTGGAGAAGGAAGGGATCGACGTCGAGCTCATCGACTTGCGCACCCTGCGCCCGATGGACCTGCCGACCGTCATCGAATCGGTCAAGAAGACCGGCCGTCTGGTCACCGTCGAGGAAGGCTATCCGCAGAACTCGGTGGGCACGGAAATCGCCACCCGCGTCATGCAGCAGGCCTTCGACTATCTCGATGCGCCGATCCTGACGATCGCCGGCAAGGACGTGCCGATGCCTTACGCGGCCAACCTCGAGAAGCTGGCCCTGCCGAATGTCGGCGAGGTCGTCCAGGCGGTGAAGACCGTCTGCTACAAGTAAGGGGAGGCGTCCGATGCCGATCAACATCACCATGCCCGCCCTTTCTCCCACGATGGAAGAGGGCAGTCTTGCCAAGTGGCTGGTCAAGGAGGGCGACAAGGTTGCCCCCGGCGACGTGATTGCTGAAATCGAGACCGACAAGGCGACCATGGAAGTGGAAGCCGTGGATGAAGGCACGGTGGCGAAGATCGTCGTCCCGGCCGGCACCGAGGCGGTCAAGGTCAACGCCCTGATCGCAATCCTCGCCGGCGAAGGCGAGAATGTGAAGGACGCCGCTGCCGCCGGTGGCGCGTCGGCGGACGCACCAAAGCCTGCCGCCGCTCCGGCCGAAGCCAAGGCGGAAGCGCCGAAAGCGGAAGCTGCCAAGCCCCAGGCGGAGCAGCCGGTAGCACATGCGGCGCCCGCTGCCTCTACACCTGCGCCGAAGGCTGCCTCCGGCGAACGCATCTTCGCCTCGCCGCTGGCGCGCCGCCTCGCGAGGGAAGCCGGTCTCGATCTGTCGGCCGTTTCCGGCTCAGGCCCGCATGGCCGCGTGGTCAAGGCGGATGTCGAGAAGGCTGCGGCCTCCGGTACGGCGAAGGCCGCCCCGGCTGCCGCTGCCGCCGCACCTCAGGCGGCTACCCCGGCCACGGCCAAGGGCCCATCGGACGATGCGGTCCTCAAGCTCTTTGCCGAAGGCTCCTACGAACTCCTGCCGCATGACGGGATGCGCAAGACGATTGCGTCACGCCTGACGGAATCGACGCAGACCGTTCCCTCCTACACCGTGTCGATGGACTGCGAGCTCGACGCCCTGATGAAGCTGCGCGCCGAGATCAACGCCTCGGCTCCGGTGAAGAAGACGGAGAAGGGCGAGGTTCCGGCCTTCAAGCTCTCGGTCAACGACTTCATCATCAAGGCGATGGCGCTCGCGCTGCGCGACGTGCCGATGGCGAATGCCTCCTGGACCTCGACGGCACGCGTGCTGCACAAGCAAGCCGATGTCGGCGTGGCCGTTGCCATTCCCGACGGCCTGATCACACCGATCGTCCGCAATGCCGAGCAGAAGACGCTGTCTGCCATCTCCAACGAGGTGAAGGATCTCGCCAAGCGGGCGCGCGACAAGAAGCTGAAGCCTGAGGAGTATCAGGGCGGCACGACGTCCGTCTCCAATCTTGGCATGTTCGGCGTCTCCAGCTTCACCTCGATCGTCAACCTGCCGCAGGCTTCGATCGTCTCGATCGGCGCCGGCGTCGAGAAGCCGGTCGTCAGGAACGGCGAGATCAAGATCGGCACGGTCATGACCGCAACCTTCGCCTTCGATCATCGGGTCATCGATGGTGCGCTCGGCGCGGAGCTCGCCTCTGCCTTCAAGCGCTATGTCGAAAACCCGATGGCGATGCTCGTCTGACGCGGAAGAGCCGATGGCAAAGACCGTCCTCTGCTACGGTGACTCGCTCACCTGGGGTTACGATCCGGAAGGTCCGGGTCGTCACCTCTTCGAGGACCGCTGGCCAAGCGTGCTGCAGGCGGCCCTCGGTTCAGAGGTCAATGTCATTGCGGAAGGCTTGAACGGCCGCACCACCGGTTACGACGATCACCTGGCAGATTGCGAGCGCAACGGCGTGAAGAGCCTGCCGACGGTGTTGCACAGCCACATGCCGCTCGATCTCGTCATCCTCATGCTCGGCACCAACGACATGAAGCCGGTGATTGCCGGCACAGCGATTGCGGCGCGTCAGGGCATGCAGCGGCTGGTGGCGCTGGTCCGAAATCACGAATGGTCCTTTGATTACGAAGTGCCGGACATCCTCATCGTCGCGCCGCCGCCGCTTCGCGAGACGGCTGATCCCGTTTTCGCCGCCATGTTTGCCGGCGGCGTCGAGCAGTCGGCCATGCTCGCATCGCTTTATCGCGACCTCGCGGATGAACTGGGCTGCGGGTTCTATGATGCGGCCTCAGTTGCCGAGACGACGCCACTCGACGGTGTCCATCTGAACGCAAACAATACCCGGGCCCTCGGCAGGGGGCTCGAACCTATCGTACGGATGATGTTGGGAATTTGACGCTCTTTGGTGACGGAATTGACTACGATCAAAGAGAAAGCAGGTGCGACGGATATGGCTGGTTTCATCGATTGATGGACAAAGAGGAGACCGAGCCATGTCGAACACGCCTCACGAAATTCACGACGAATTTCCGGAATACGCCGACAAGATCCATTCGCTGAAGGTCAGCAATGAGCATTTTGCCGGTCTGCTCGAGAATTATCGCGACGTCAATCGTGCGATTCATCGGGCTGAAACGGAAGTGGAGCCGGTCGGCGATGCGCATATGGAAGACATGCGCAAGCGCCGGATGGTTCTGAAGGATGAGATTTACGGGATGCTGGCCAAGGCGTGACGCCTGGTGCTTCATCCCCCGGAAGGCTCGGCGAAAGCCGGGCCTGTTCCGACAGACAAGGAGATGAAGGCCCGTGTCCAACGCTTATGACGTCATCATCATCGGCTCCGGCCCCGGCGGCTACATCGCCGCGATCCGTGCGGCACAGCTCGGCATGAAGGTTGCGGTCGTCGAACGCGAGCACCTAGCCGGCATCTGCTCGAACTGGGGCTGCATCCCCACCAAGGCGCTGCTCCGCACCGCTGACGTCATGCACAGCGCCAGCCATGCGAAGGACTACGGCCTGACGCTCGAAGGCTCGATCAAGCCAGACATCAAGGCGATCGTCGCCCGCTCCCGCGGCATCGCCCATCGCATGAACAACGGCGTCGGCTTCCTGTTCAAGAAGAACAAGGTCGACATCATCTGGGGCGAGGCGAAGATCACCAAGCCGGGCGAGGTGGTCGTCGGCAAGATCTCCAAGCCCATCGTCCAGCCGCAGGGCCCCGTGCCGAAGAACACCCTGGGCGAGGGCACCTATTCCGCCAAGCACATCATCGTCGCGACCGGCGCGCGGCCGCGTGCGCTGCCCGGTATCGAGCCGGATGGCAAGCTCATCTGGACCTATTTCGAGGCCATGAAGCCGGAGGAAATGCCGAAGTCGCTGCTCGTCATGGGCTCTGGCGCGATCGGCATCGAGTTTGCCAGCTTCTACCGCACCATGGGCGCCGACGTCACCGTCGTCGAGATCATGAAGCAGGTCATGCCGGTGGAAGATGCGGAGATCTCCGCACTGGCGAAGAAGCAGTTCGAGCGCCAGGGCATGAAGATCCTGCTCGAGGCCAAGGTCGCCAAGGTCGAGAAGGGCGCCAACTCCGTCACCGCCACCATCGAATTGAAGGACGGCAAGACTCAAGCGATCACGGCTGACCGGATGATCTCGGCCGTCGGTGTCCAGGCCAATATCGAGGGCCTTGGTCTGGAAGCGGTCGGGGTCAAGACGGACCGCGGCTTCATCGCGATCGACGGGTACGGCAAGACCAATATCCCCGGCATCTATGCAATCGGCGATGTCGCCGGCCCGCCGCTGCTCGCCCACAAGGCCGAGCACGAGGCCGTCATCTGCATCGAGAAGATTGCCGGCCTGCCGAATGTTCATCCGATGGACAAGGGGAAGATCCCGGGCTGCACCTATTGCAACCCGCAGGTCGCCTCCGTCGGTCTGACGGAAGCCAAGGCGAAGGAGCAGGGCAGGGACGTCCGCGTCGGCCGCTTCCCCTTCGTCGCCAACGGCAAGGCGATCGCGCTCGGCGAAGACCAGGGTCTCGTCAAGACGATCTTCGACAAGAAGACCGGCGAACTCCTCGGCGCCCATATGGTCGGCGCGGAAGTGACCGAACTCATCCAGGGTTTCGTCGTCGCGATGAACCTCGAAACGACGGAAGAAGACCTGATGCACACGATCTTCCCGCATCCGACCATTTCGGAAACTATGAAGGAAAGCGTGCTGGATGCCTATGGCCGGGCCCTGAACGCCTGATCCTGCAATCGATGCCGGCTTGTTCCAGGGGCCGGCATCTCCCACATGTGAAGTCTCGATCGGAGGAACGGCAATGGAAGGCGTAGGCTGGTTTGCGGCCATCATCATCGGCGGGCTGGCCGGCTGGCTTGCCGGCAAGTTCATGGACCTGCGCTATGGCCTGTTCATGAACATCTTCATCGGCATCGTTGGTGCCATCGTTGCCAACGCCGTCTTCGAAGGCGCCGACATCCATGTTGCAGACGGATGGCTGGGTTTCCTGGTGACAGGTTTCATCGGCTCCTGCGTTCTGTTATTCCTTGCAAAAATCGCCCGTTGGTAACGGGAGCCGCTGACGCGGCAAAGGCAGGTAACTGATGGTAACCATTCTCGACAGGACCGCTGCGGAAGATCTCAAGCGCGTCCGCCATCCGGAAAAGGCGCATCGTCCGGACACTGAAGTCTTGCGCAAGCCGGAATGGATCCGGGTCAAGGCGCCTGTTTCCAAGGGCTATGCCGAAACCCGGTCGATCGTGAAGGAAAACAAGCTCGTCACCGTCTGCGAGGAGGCCGGCTGCCCGAATATCGGCGAGTGCTGGGACAAGAAGCACGCCACCTTCATGATCATGGGCGAGATCTGCACCCGCGCCTGTGCCTTCTGCAACGTCACAACGGGCCGCCCCAATGCGCTCGACCTGGACGAGCCGGAGAATGTCGCCAAAGCCGTACGCCAGATGGGGCTCTCCCACGTGGTCATCACCTCCGTTGATCGCGACGACCTCGACGACGGCGGCGCCGAGCACTTCGAGAAGGTGATCTGGGCGATTCGCGCGGCATCGCCGCTGACCACGATCGAGATCCTGACGCCGGACTTCCTCAAGAAGCCAGGCGCGCTGGAACGCGTCGTCGCCGCCAAGCCGGACGTCTTCAACCACAACCTGGAAACGGTGCCGGGTAATTACCTGACGGTTCGCCCCGGCGCCCGCTATTTCCATTCCGTTCGTCTGCTGCAGCGGGTGAAGGAACTCGATCCCACCATGTTCACCAAGTCCGGCATCATGGTTGGCCTCGGCGAGGAGCGGAACGAGGTACTGCAACTGATGGATGACCTGCGAACCGCAGACGTCGACTTCCTCACCATCGGTCAGTATCTGCAGCCCACCCGCAAGCACCACAAGGTCGAGCGCTTCGTCACCCCGGAAGAATTCAAGTCCTACGAGACCATCGCCTATACCAAGGGCTTCTTGATGGTCTCGTCCAGTCCGCTGACCCGCTCTTCCCATCACGCCGGCGACGACTTTGCCCGTCTGAAGGCGGCCCGCGAGCGGAAGCTTCTGGCCGCCGCGGAATAGCTGCCGCGTCAACTTGGCCGGGACGGCTCCCGTCCCGGCTCTTGCCATCCCCTGCTCCCGGCATTAGCTCTCCACCATGCCCAAGTTCGAGACTCATCGCCCCGTCAAGCATTCGCCCAAGCAGATGTATGATCTGGTGGCCGATGTGGAGAAATACCCGGAATTCCTTCCGCTTTGCGAGGCGCTGACGGTCCGGTCCCGCAAGGAGCGCGATGGCAAGACGCTGCTGATTGCCGACATGACTGTCGGCTACAAGGCGATACGCGAGACCTTCACGACGCAGGTCCTGCTCAATCCTGACGAACTGGCGATCGACGTGAAGTATATTGAGGGCCCGTTTCGTTACCTGGACAACCGCTGGCGGTTCGAACCAGCCGGCGAGGGTTGCAAGGTGCACTTCTTCATCGACTACGAATTCAAGAGCCGGATCTTGGGCGCTGTGATGGGCTCGATGTTTGACCGCGCCTTCCGCATGTTCGCCGAAGCCTTCGAGGCGAGGGCGGACCAGGTGTACGGCTGAATCGAAAACAGCCGGCGACACACTCAAATCTGGAGCAGCGCTGGAACCTCTGGATCAAAAACGGTTCACGCCCGTTGAGGGGCGATGCTAGATCTCAGCGAGTGGTCACCTGATCCCTATATCCTGGTTCTGACGGGACTGGGCTTCCTCATAGCGCTCGTCGCCTGGTTGCCATTGGCGCTCAAGCGCCTCCCTTTGTCATTGCCTATCGTCTGCATTGCTTTGGGTGCAGCATTGTTTATGAGCCCGGCGGTCTCCGATGAGCCACTGCCTCTGACCTATCCTGAATTTACGGAGCGCTTTACTGAATTCGTGGTGATCATCGCACTGATGGGCGCCGGCCTGAAGCTCGACCGCGTCTTCAGTTGGCGGCGATGGAGCGTGACCTGGCGTCTGCTGGCAATCACAATGCCCATGAGCATTGCAGCCATCACGGTTCTGGGGGTGTGGGGGCTCGGCCTGCCATGGGCAATTGCCTTGCTTCTCGGCGCGAGTCTGGCGCCGACTGATCCTGTTCTCGCCGCCGACGTTCAGGTCGGCCCTCCAAAGACCGGGGAGGAAGATGAGGTACGGTTCGGGCTCACATCAGAGGCGGGGCTGAACGACGGCCTGGCCTTCCCGTTCGTGAACCTTGCAATCGCGCTGAGTGTCTACGCTGCCAACGGTGAACCCTGGCTGGAGAAGTGGATACTTCACAGCGTTCTCTGGGAGGTTGGTGCCGGCATCGTCGGCGGCTGGTTGGTCGGCCGCATCTTCGGCTGGCTCACCTTCAGGATCCCCGCTGATACCAAGCTCGCACAGACGGGAGACGGCCTGATTGCAATCGCCGCGACCTTCGTCTCCTATGGCCTCACCGAAATCATCGAGTGTTATGGCTTCCTCGCCGTCTTCGTGACCGCCCTCACGCTTCGCCATGCTCATCGCGAGCACGACTTTCATCGGGAGATGCACGACGTCACGGAGCAGGTCGAGCGCCTGGCGATGATGATCCTGCTGTTGCTTTTTGGTGGTGCATTGGTGACCGGCCTGCTCGCGCCGCTTCGCTTCGCCGATATCGTCGCGGCAGTTCTCATCCTGATCGTCATAAGGCCGCTGGGCGGATTGATCGGCCTCATCGGGCTGGACGCCGCCTGGAGAGAAAAACTGACCATCTCCTTCTTCGGCATCCGTGGCGTCGGTTCGTTCTACTACCTTGCCTATGGCCTCAACCATATGCCCGTTGAAGACGGTGAGCGTCTCTGGCCATCGTAGGTCTGGTGGTGCTGCTGTCCGTCCTCCTGCACGGCTTGACGGTAACCCCGGTCATGCGGCTGCTCGACCGTAGCCGAGGGAGGGATCCTGATGCCACGGGTGTGCCGCCGCCCGGTTTGCAGGGGCCCGCTTCGGAGGCGATCTCAGAAAACTAGCTTGACGATCCCGGAGGGAGGCGAAGACTGCGGCAGTGGCCAACATTCGATGCGCTCGCCATCATCTGGTTTCGGCCGCCTCCAGCAGCATCTCCAGTGCGGTCCGCACCGTCGCGAGCCGCACCTCACTGCGGCCGATCGACCCGTAGCGCATTTCCCGATGGATCAGAATTCCGGCTCGCGTCTGGACGGCAAGATGCACGAGACCCACCGGCTTCTCAGCCGACCCACCGTTCGGGCCGGCAATCCCCGTGACGGCAACCGCCGCGCTGGCGCGGGACCGGTAGAGGGCACCATGCGCCATCTGCAGCGCGACTTCGCGCGAAACCGCGCCGTAGGCCGCAAGGCTTTTCTCCGACACGCCAAGCAGGTCCACCTTTGCCTCGTTGGTATAGGTTACGAAGCCGCGGTCGACGACGGCAGACGACCCGGAAATCTCCGTCAGGGCGCCGGCAATCAACCCGCCCGTGCAGGATTCGGCCGTGGACAGCATCTGCTGATGTTCGCGGTAAAGAGCGATGACCTGGCTCGCCGCCCGTTCGATATCCGCGGGGAAGAGACTCATGACCCGCGTCCGGAATACACGACTGTTGCCGTCGCGATGGCGGCGATGCCCTCGCGTCGACCGACAAAGCCGATCTGCTCGTTCGTGGTGGCCTTCACCGAGCAGCGCTCGGTGGCAATTCCCAGTATCTCAGCCATGGATTCGCGCATCGTCTGTCGGTGCGGGCCGATCTTCGGCGCCTCGGCGATCAGGGAGACGTCGGCATTCATGATGGTGCCGCCGTTCTCGCGAACGATCTCCGCGGCGCGCGCCAGGAAGATTTTCGACGGCGCACCCTTCCACTGGGGGTCCGAGGGCGGGAAATGATCGCCGATGTCACCGGCGCCGCAGGTCGCCAGCAGCGCATCGGTCAGCGCATGGAGCCCAACATCGGCATCCGAATGTCCCTTCAGCCTCTGGTCGTGTGGGATGAAGACGCCACACAGCGTGACCCCGTCTCCCGGCTCCAACTGGTGCACGTCATAGCCGTTCCCGGTCCGCACGTCCGGAAGTGCCGCCGCCGAAAGTCTCTCGTCCGCCATGGTGATGTCCCGCCTTACTGTCAGTTTCACATTGTCCGGAGAGCCTTCCACGATCGCAACCGCAACCGCCGCCCACTCGGCGATGGCGCAGTCGTCCGTGAAGTCGACACGGGACTGAGCGGCCGCCCTCTCATGTGCCTCCAGTATCGTCGCCAACCGGAAGCTCTGCGGGGTCTGGGCCGCATAAAGTTCCTCCCGCGAAATGGTCTCGATCACGCGCCCTTGCGTGCCCCGCTTGAGCGTATCAGTGACCGGAAGGGCAGGCAGCACGGCCTCGTCGCCCGCCTCCAGCCGGGCAGCGATGCGATCAAGAAGCACCCGGTCGACGAAGGGCCGGGCGCCGTCATGGATCATAACATGCGTCGCGTCCAGCGCCGCGACCGCCTGCAGGCCGGCAAGGACTGACTGCTGGCGCGTCGCGCCTCCTGTAACCGTCGACACGCGTTCCGTGGCGAGGCCACTGACGGCCTCCTCGAACAGGAGCTTGTCATCCGGATGGATGACGACGACGATCGGTCCGGCCTTCGACCAGTCGAGGAAGGCCTTCAGCGTGTGCGCGATCACGGCGCTGCCGCCGATCCTGCGATACTGCTTCGGTCCCTCTGCAGATCCTGCCCGTTCCCCACGTCCGGCTGCGACGATGACGATCCCGATATCCATGATGAGGGCGGCTCACGCTCAACTGACACATTCGATTGACAGGGGATGACTATAGACTCACAAGGCGTTTTGCCAGCCGCCCGACCCGTTCTTCTTTCCGCACGATTGCTCTTGTGGAAGGCGAAGAGAGTGGCTAAAAATGATGCAGTAATACTGCGTGCCCGAAAGATTGTCATTTGCCTGTTCCGCATCTTGCCACTCCCTTCAGCATCGGACCCGTCACCCTCAGGAACCGCGTGGTTCTGGCGCCAATGTCCGGGGTGACCGACCTGCCGTTTCGCGAGATCGCCTGGCGATGGGGCGCCGGACTGGTCGTCACCGAGATGATCGCCAGCCGTGAGCTTGCCATGTCCCGCGGTGAATCCTGGGCCCGCCTGAAGCGCGCCGGACTTGGTCCGCACATGGTCCAGCTTGCCGGTCGTGAGCCGCACTGGATGGCCGAGGCCGCCCGTATCGCCGCCGACAACGGGGCGGACATCATCGACATCAACATGGGTTGTCCCGCCAAGAAAGTAACCGGCGGCCTTTCCGGCTCGGCTCTGATGCGCGATCCCGTGCTGGCCCTTTCGCTGATCGAGGCGACGGTGAAGGCGGTGGATGTGCCGGTCACCCTGAAGATGCGGCTTGGTTGGGACGAGAACTCGATCAACGCCCCGCAGATCGCCCGTCAGGCGGAGGAGGCCGGCGTCAGGCTCGTTACGATACACGGTCGAACCCGCATGCAGTTCTACGAAGGCAGGGCGGACTGGAACGCGATTCGCGCGGTGCGCGAGGCGATTTCCATACCGTTGATCGCCAATGGCGACGTCCAATCTCCCGCGGATGCGCGGGAGATCCTCGCTGCGTCCGGTGCCGATGCCGTCATGATGGGCCGTGGCGCCCAGGGAAGGCCGTGGCATGTCGGAGCAATCGCCGGCCACCCGTCTCCCTCTTGCAGGGAGCAGAGGGAGATTGTCGCCGAGCACTACGAGGAGATGCTTGCCTTCTACGGCCGGGAAGCCGGGCTGCGGCACGCCCGCAAGCACCTTGGCTGGTATATCGACCGGTTGGCGACGTCGCTTCCCGTCGAGGACAAGGCAGCGATCTTCCGATCCACCGATCCAGAGGATGTCATGCAGAAAATGATGCAGGCGCTGCAGCTCCAGCCAGAGCTGGCTGCGAGGGAGGCCGCATGAACAAGCCCCAGCCGCCGTCGGGGGACAATGCGCTGGCGCTCGCCGTCCTCAATTCCGTTCAGAACCCGGTGATCCTCGTGGATCCTGCCGGGCATGTCGCCTTCGCGAACTGGGAGGCCGAATCCTTCTTCGGAGCCAGTGCCGCGCAACTCGCCCGCCATGACATCGCCACGCTCATTCCGTTCGGCAGCCCGCTCCTGGCGTTGATCGACCAGGTTCGGGAGCGCAAGGCGCCTGTGAACGAATACCGGGTCGACCTGTCGTCGCCGCGGCTCGGTCAGGAAAAGCTGGTCGACCTCTATGTGGCTCCGGTCGTCAGCGAGCCCGGTTCGGTCGTCGTCGTCTTCCAGGAACGCTCCATGGCCGACAAGATCGACAGGCAGCTGACCCATCGCGCCGCTGCCCGTTCAGTGACCGGCCTCGCCTCGATGTTGGCGCACGAGATCAAGAACCCGCTCTCGGGCATCCGTGGGGCAGCACAATTGCTCGAGACCTCGGTCGAAAGCGAAGATCGGGCGCTGACCAGGCTGATTTGTGACGAAACGGACCGCATCGTGTCGCTCGTCGACCGCATGGAGGTCTTTTCCGATGAGCGGCCGGTCGACCGGCAGCCCATCAACATCCATTCGGTTCTCGACCACGTGAAGGCGGTTGCCCAGGCGGGCTTCGGCCGTCACATCAGGTTTTCGGAGAACTATGATCCCTCGCTGCCGCCGGTCCACGCCAACCGCGACCAGCTGGTGCAGGTCTTCCTCAACCTGGTGAAGAACGCCGCCGAGGCCATCGGGGACCAAGCCGACGGCGAGATCATGCTGACCACGGCCTACCGTCCCGGCATCCGGCTTTCCGTCGCCGGGTCGCGGGAGAAGATCTCTCTGCCGCTGGAATTCTGCGTGATCGACAATGGTCCCGGTGTTCCTGCCGACCTGCTGCCGGACCTCTTCGACCCTTTCATCACCACAAAAACCAACGGCTCCGGCCTTGGTCTGGCGCTGGTGGCCAAGATCATCGGCGCCCATGGCGGCATCGTCGAGTGCGACAGCCAGGCTCGCCGGACCGTGTTCCGTGTCCTGATGCCGATGCACAAGGAGGAGAGTGCGCTGGAGCAAGGTGCTGCCCATAGAATGACAGGAAAAGCCCAATGACTGCCACCATCCTTGTCGCCGATGACGACGCGGCCATCCGCACCGTACTCAACCAGGCGCTGACGCGTGCGGGCTACGATGTCCGTATCACCTCCAATGCCGCAACCCTCTGGCGCTGGGTCTCGGCGGGCGAGGGGGATCTCGTGGTGACGGACGTGGTCATGCCGGACGAGAATGCCTTCGACCTGCTGCCGCGCATCAAGAAGGCGCGTCCCGACCTGCCGGTGCTGGTCATGAGCGCGCAGAACACCTTCATGACGGCCATCAAGGCGTCGGAGAAGGGGGCTTACGATTATCTGCCCAAGCCCTTCGACCTCACCGAACTGATCGCCATCATTGGCCGCGCACTGGCCGAGCCGAAGAAGAAGCCGGCCCGTCTCGAGGATGACACGCAGGATGGCATGCCGCTGGTCGGACGTTCCGCCGCCATGCAGGAGATCTACCGGGTCCTTGCCCGTCTCATGCAGACGGATCTGACGCTGATGATCACCGGCGAATCAGGCACCGGCAAGGAACTCGTCGCCCGGGCGCTGCATGACTACGGCAAGCGCCGCAACGGCCCCTTCGTGGCGATCAACATGGCCGCCATCCCGCGTGACCTGATCGAGTCCGAACTCTTCGGTCATGAGAAGGGCGCCTTCACCGGCGCGCAGGCGCGCTCGACCGGCCGCTTCGAGCAGGCCGAGGGCGGCACGCTCTTCCTCGACGAAATCGGCGACATGCCGATGGACGCGCAGACGCGTCTCCTGCGCGTCCTGCAGCAGGGCGAGTATACGACGGTCGGCGGCCGCACTCCGATCCGCACCGATGTCCGCATCGTCGCCGCGACCAACAAGGACCTGAAGCAGCTCATCAATCAGGGCCTCTTCCGCGAAGATCTCTATTACCGACTGAACGTCGTCCCGCTGCGCCTGCCGCCCCTGCGCGACCGGGCGGAGGACATTCCCGACCTGGTCCGCCACTTCATGCAGATGGGCGAAAAGGAGGGGCTGGACGTCAAGCGGTTCGACAGCGAGGCGCTCGATGCGATGAAGGCCTACGCCTGGCCTGGCAACGTTCGCGAACTTGAAAACCTGATGCGCCGGCTGATGGCGCTCTACCCGCAGGACGTCATCACCCGCGAGATCATCGACGCCGAATTACGCTCGGATACGCCCGACAGCCCGATCGAAAAGCTCGGACCGCGCGGCGAAGCCCTGTCAATCTCGCAGGCTGTGGAGGAGAACATGCGCTCCTATTTCGCCAGCTTCGGCGACAGCCTGCCGCCGCCTGGCCTCTACGAGCGCGTACTGCGGGAGATGGAGTACCCGCTGATCCTCGCGGCACTGACCGCCACCCGCGGCAACCAGATAAAGGCAGCCGATCTGCTCGGGCTCAACCGGAACACCTTGCGCAAGAAGATCAGGGAGCTTGGCGTCTCCGTCTATCGCAGCGCGCGCAGTGCATGAACCCTGATTGACTCTCCACGGGTTTCCGTTGCACTTTCGCCACAATGCGTTGCTTATTGGCAACGAATCTCGCCGATGCGGGCATTGCGCTCGCGGGTAGACAGGAAGTCGGGTGCGGCGCTGACGGCAGCGAACTGATCTCGCACGCGCAAGGAGTTTAGCAATGGTCGAGGGCGTCTTTTCGCCCGCGGAAGAAGCCGGATCGGATCTTGAAGCCCAGGACCGTCGCGCATCCTTCGCATTGCCGGGCCTCCTGCTTGCCGGAGGGGCGCTTCTCTGCGCTATCCTCACGCTCTTCGTCCTGCTCGGACTCACGCCGATCGCGCCCACCACGCCGGTGGTCATCGCCTCCGCCGTCCTCAACGGCATCTTCGTTGTCGGGCTTCTCTATCTCATTGGTCGCGAGCTCAGCCGGCTGCTGAGAGCGCGCAACAGGGGACGGGCGGCCGCGCGTCTTCACATCCGTGTCGTTGCGCTTTTCTCGATCGTGGCAATCACGCCTGCGGTGCTTGTGGCACTGTTCGCGAGCATCACGCTGAGCGCGGGCCTTGACCGCTGGTTCTCCATACGCACGCAATCCATCGTCCGGTCCTCCACCGATGTGGCGCAGGCCTACATGATGGAGAATGCGAGCTACCTGCAGGGCCAGACGGTATCGATGGCCAATGACCTCGAGCGCAATCGCGCCACCTTCTACCTGGACCGCACCGGCTTCGTCGATCTGATGACCCGCCAGGCACGGGGCAGGGGGCTCCTGGGCGCCTTCCTCGTTCGAGAGGACGGGGCGGCGATCGCCCAGGCCGACATCTCGACGGAGCGCCCGCTCCCGGCCATACCCAAGGACGCTTTGGAAAAGGCGGCCGCAGGGCAGCCGACGCTGATCCCGCCTGGCGTGACCAATCTCGTCGGCGCCATCATCAAGCTGGATGCGTTTCCCGGAACATTCCTCTACACCATCCGCGCTGTTGATCCGAAGGTCATGGCCGCGATGCGTCTGATGGAGGACAATACGGCCGAATATCAGGCCATGGAGGCCGGCCGGGCATCATTGCAATTCGCCTTTGCGATCGTCTATCTGGGATTCGCATTGATCGTCCTCCTGGCCGCCATATGGACGGCCATTGCCGTTGCCGACCGGATCGTTCGTCCCATCCGCCTTCTGATCAGCGCAGCCGACAGCGTCGCCACGGGAGACTTGAACGTAGTCGTCCCGGTCCGGGCGGCCGATGGCGATGTCGGTAGCCTGTCGCGCACCTTCAACAAGATGATTTCCGAGATTCGCAGCCAGCGCGACGAGATCCTCGAGGCAAAGGATGAGGTGGACGACCGGCGGCGATTCATTGAGGCGGTTCTCTCGGGCGTGACCGCTGCCGTCATTGGCGTCGAGGACGACCGGCGGATCACCATCGTCAATCCGTCCGCTGAGGCGTTCCTGGGTCTGTCGGCCGAGCGGTTGATCGGGCGCAATCTCTCCGAAGTCGTGCCGGAGATCGACAGCGTCCTCTCGGAGGCTGCCTCCCGCGCCCGTAACGACTTCCGCAAGCAGGTCAACCTGATGCGGGGCGGCAAGGAGCGGACGCTGAGCGTCCAGGTTACGCGGGAAGAGCAGAGCACCTCTCGCGATTCCTATGTGATTACCCTCGACGACATTACCGACCTCGTCATCGCCCAGCGGTCGACTGCCTGGGCGGATGTCGCGCGTCGCATCGCTCATGAGATCAAGAACCCGCTGACGCCCATCCAGCTTTCGGCCGAGCGCTTGAAGCGCCGCTACGGCAAGCAGATCGCCGACGATGACCGGGCGGTCTTCGACCAGTGCACGGACACGATCGTGCGCCAGGTGGGGGACATCGGACGCATGGTGGACGAGTTTTCCTCCTTTGCTCGGATGCCGAAGCCGGCGAAGGAGCAGACGGATCTGCGCGACATCCTGCGCGATGCGGTCTTCCTGAGGGAAATGGGTACCACCCACGTGGAGTTCCTGCGGGAGCTGGGCGACGAGCCCCTGGTCGGAATGTTCGACGCGCGGATGCTCGGCCAGGCCTTCGGCAACCTCGTCAAGAATGCGGTGGAAGCCATTGAGGCCGTGCCGGGCGATCAGGAGCGCGACGGGCGGAAGGTCTGGGTCAGGGCGAACTACGAACCGGCCCGCGATACTTTCGTTGTCGACATCATCGACAATGGCAGCGGGCTTCCGGCGGAGAACCGGCACCAGATTCTGGAGCCGTACATGACGATGCGCGAAAAGGGCACGGGCCTTGGGCTGGCCATCGTCAAGAAGATCATCGAGGAGCATGGGGGGCAGATTGAACTGCATGATGCGCCCCCTGAGTTTGATCATGGCCGCGGTGCCATGATCAGGGTCCTGCTGCCGCACATGGTAGCGGGCGGGACCGGAACTGAAACTGATAGGGAACTCGCATATGGCGTCTGATATTCTGGTCGTGGACGACGAGTTGGACATTCGCGAGATCGTCTCCGGGATCCTTTCCGACGAGGGGCACGAAACCCGGACGGCGCATGACAGCGACAGCGCGCTGGCCGCCATCTCCGATCGGGTGCCACGGCTTGTCTTTCTCGACATCTGGATGCAGGGCTCCAAGCTCGACGGCCTCGCCCTGCTCGACGAGATCAAGAACCGGCATCCTGACCTGCCCGTCGTGATGATTTCCGGTCACGGCAACATCGAGACCGCCGTCTCGGCGATCAAGCGCGGCGCCTTCGATTTCATCGAAAAGCCGTTCAAGGCAGACCGGCTGATCCTCATCGCCGAGCGGGCGCTGGAAAACTCGAAGCTGAAGCGCGAGGTCAGCGAGTTGAAGCGGCGGACCGGTGACGCCGTGGAACTCGTCGGCACCTCCGTTGCCGTCTCGCAGCTTCGCCAGACCATCGACAAGGTGGCGCCGACCAACAGCCGCATCATGATTCTCGGGCCCTCCGGCTCCGGAAAGGAACTGGTCGCCCGGATGATCCACCGCAAGTCGTCCCGCGCCAACGGTCCGTTCGTGGCGCTGAATGCCGCGACGATTACGCCGGACCGGATGGAGGTCGCTCTCTTCGGCACCGAGGGCGGCCCCGGACAGCAGCGCAAGATCGGCGCCCTGGAGGAGGCACATCGTGGCATCCTTTATCTCGACGAAGTGGGCGAGATGCCGCGCGAGACGCAGAACAAGATCCTCCGTGTCCTCGTCGACCAGCAGTTCGAGCGGGTCGGCGGTTCGAAGCGGGTCAAGGTGGACGTACGGATCATCTCGTCGACCGCTTACAACCTGGAGAGCCTGATCGCGGAAAGCATCTTCCGCGAGGATCTCTACCACAGGCTCGCCGTCGTGCCGGTGAAGGTTCCGGCGCTGGCCGAGCGGCGCGAGGACATCCCCTTCCTGGTCGACATGTTCATGCGCCAGATTTCCGAACAGGCCGGCATTCGCACCCGCCGAATCGGCGAGGACGCCATGGCGGTGCTGCAGGCCCATGACTGGCCGGGCAACATCCGTCAGCTCCGCAACAATATCGAGCGGCTGATGATCCTGGCGCGAGGCGACAGCCCCGACAGCGTGATCTCGGCCGACATGCTGCCGACCGACCTCGGCGACATGCTCCCGAAGATTTCCTCCCAAGGCGATCATCACATCATGACCTTGCCGCTCCGCGAGGCCCGTGAAATGTTCGAACGCGATTACCTGATCGCGCAGATCAACCGCTTCGGCGGCAATATCTCGCGGACGGCGGAATTCGTCGGCATGGAACGGTCGGCCCTGCATCGCAAACTGAAGTCTCTCGGCGTCTAGGCCAGTCTCCGGCCTGCAGCCATGAAAGAAGCCCCATGAAAGTCATCATTTGCGGAGCGGGGCAGGTCGGCTACGGCATCGCCGAGCGCCTGTCCCAGGAAGACAACGACGTCTCCGTCATCGACACGTCCGCCTCGCTGGTTAACGCGATCACGGAGACGCTGGATGTGCGGGGCTATGTCGGGCACGGGGCGCATCCGGATATTCTGGCGAAGGCCGGCGCCGAGCAGGCGGACATGATCATCGCCGTGACCCTCTACGACGAGGTCAATATCGTCGCTTGCGAGGTGGCCCAGGCTCTGTTCAGCGTCCCCACCAAGATTGCCCGAATCCGCGCCCAGAGCTATCTGGCACCGGAATATTCGAATCTTTTCAGCCGCCAGAACATGTCGATCGATGTGACGATCTCGCCGGAGATCGAGGTCGGCAAGATGGTGCTGCGGCGGATTTCCTTCCCAGGCGCGACGGACATCGTCCGGTTTGCGGAGGACTCGATTGCCATGCTGGCAATCGAGTGCATGGAGGATTGCCCCGTCCTCAACACGCCGCTACAGCAGTTGAGCCAGCTGTTCCCGGACCTGATGGCGACGGTCGTCGGCATCTACCGCAATGGCAGGCTTGCCGTCAGCCGGTCGGCGGACCAACTGGAAGCGGGAGATCTCGCCTATGTCATCTGCCAGCGTGACCACGTGCGCCGTACGCTGGGTCTCTTCGGGCATGAGGAACAGGAAGCGCGCCGCATTATCATCGCCGGTGGCGGCAACATCGGCCACTATGTCGCACGCACAATCGAACAACTCCAGCCGAGAACCAGGCTGAAGATCATCGAGACCGATCGTGAGCGCGCCGCCGCCATTTCCGAGCAATTGCGCAACGCGGTCGTCCTGCATGGCTCAGCCCTCGACCAGAACATCCTGCAGCAGGCAGACGTCCAGGACGCGGATCTCTTCGTCAGCCTGACCAACAGCGATCAGATCAACATCCTCGGTGCGGTGATGGCCAAGTCACTCGGTTGCAAGTCGAACCTCGTGCTGATCAACAGCTCCTCGCTGAACAAGGTCACGCAGTCCCTCGGCATCGACGCGCAGATCAACCCGCGCGCCGTCACCATTTCCCGGGTGCTCCAGCATGTTCGCAAGGGACGCATCCGCTCGGTCTACGCCGTGCAGCAGGGCTCGGCGGAGGTGATCGAGGCCGAGGCACTCGAGACGTCGCCGCTGGTCGGCAAGCCCTTCCGCGAACTGGACCTGCCCGACGGCATCCGCATAGGCGCGATCTATCGCGGCGGTACCGTCATCCGCCCAAGCGGCGACACGAAGATCAAGGCGCATGATCGCGTCGTGCTGTTCTCCACCGCGGCGGCAGTCAAGAATGTCGAGCAGATGTTCCGCGTCTCCATTCAATATTTCTGAGCATCGATCGGATCGGCTAGCCCATGTCCAGAATTGCCTATGTCAACGGCCGCTACCTTCCCCACTCAGACGCCGCCATCCATATCGAGGATCGCGGTTTCCAGTTCGCAGATGGTGTCTACGAGGTCTGCGAGGTCCGCGACGGACTGATCATCGACCTGACCCGGCATCTCGACCGGCTCGACCGGTCTCTCCGCGAACTGCGCATGGCAAGTCCGATGGCGCGTGAGCCGCTGAAGCTCGTCATCAGGGAGGTCCTCCGCCGCAACCGGGTCAGGAACGGTCTCTTCTACCTGCAGGTGACGCGCGGGGTCGCCCGTCGCGACCATTACTTCCCCGCCGCCGGCACTTTGCCGACGCTGACCATCACTGCAAAATCCGTCGATCCGCAGCCGGCCCGGGCGCGGTACGAGACGGGCATCAAGGTCATCACCGTCCCGGAGAACCGCTGGGACCGCGTCGACATCAAGACGGTCGGCCTTCTTCCCAATGTCCTGGTGAAGCAGCAGGCTAAGGATGCCGGCGCCCAGGACGCCATATTCGTCGATGCCGCCGGCAAGGTCACCGAGGCGGCCTCCTCGAATGTCTGGATTGTCAGCGCCGATGGCATGCTGGTAACGCGTCCGGCCGAGCACGGGATCCTGCGCGGCGTCACGCGAACGACGGTGCTCGATGTGGCGGCCAGCCTCTCGGTCCCCGTCGAGGAGCGTGAGTTCACGGTCGAGGAAATGCTCGCGGCGCGCGAAGTCTTCCTCACCTCGGCGACGGGCTCGTGTGTTCCGGTGGTTGCCGTCGACGGGCGGACCATCGCCAATGGTCATCCTGGCAGCGTTGCCGCCGCCCTGCGTGGTGCCTTTTTGCACATTGCGGAAAAGACGCCGATTTGATAACGAGGATTTCATTGGGGGATGGAAGCACGCGGGCGCTTCCCGTATTTCTCTGAAATGTGATCAGATCATCCCGGCAGGATGCCGGCAAAAAAGAAAGAAGCGGCGCTATGGCGGAACGTTCTCAGAACTTGCAGGACCTGTTTCTTAATACTGTCCGTAAGCAAAAGATTTCTTTGACGATTTTTCTTATCAACGGTGTGAAGCTGACCGGCGTTGTCACCTCCTTCGACAATTTCTGCGTTCTCCTGCGCCGTGACGGCCATTCGCAACTCGTGTATAAGCACGCGATCTCTACCATCATGCCCGGCCAGCCGATGCAGATGTTCGAGAGCGAAGAAAACGCGGCCTGACAGGACAGTAGCTGATTAAACATCGCGACACCTCGAATGAATCGATGATCCCGGAGACCGACCGTCGCCGGGACGACATGCGCGCCGTGGTGCTCGTGCCGGTGCTGAAGAACGCCCGCGCCTCCCGTGCAGCACAGCCTGAGGCTGCACCCGCACCCCAGCGGTCGGAGGAGGCACGCCTCGAGGAGGCCATCGGCCTTGCCCGGGCGATCGACCTCGAAGTCGTGCAGGGTTTGATCGTGCAGGTCTCCCAGCCTCGCCCGGCCACTCTTATGGGAACGGGCAAGATGGGCGAGATCAAGGCGCTGCTCGACCAGCACGACGCCGGCCTTGTCATCGTCGACCATCCGCTGACGCCGGTACAGCAGCGCAATCTCGAAAAAGAATGGAACGCCAAGGTCATCGACCGGACCGGTCTGATCCTGGAAATCTTCGGCCGCCGCGCCTCCACCAAGGAGGGCACGCTGCAGGTCGATCTCGCCCATCTGAATTACCAGAAGGGTCGCCTTGTCCGCAGCTGGACCCACCTTGAGCGGCAGCGCGGTGGCGCAGGCTTCATGGGTGGTCCCGGTGAAACGCAGATCGAGGCCGACCGGCGGCTGCTCCAGGAGCGCATCGTCAAGCTCGAGCGCGAACTGGAGCAGGTGGTGCGGACCCGCCAGCTTCACCGCGCAAAGCGCCGAAAGGTGCCGCATCCGATCGTTGCCCTCGTCGGCTACACGAACGCCGGAAAATCGACCCTCTTCAACCGCATCACCGGTGCCGGTGTTCTCGCCGAGGACATGCTGTTCGCCACGCTCGATCCGACGCTGCGCCGCATGAAGCTGCCGCATGGGCGCACCGTCATCCTGTCCGATACCGTCGGCTTCATTTCCGATCTGCCGACGCACCTTGTTGCAGCCTTCCGCGCCACGCTTGAAGAAGTGCTCGAAGCGGATCTCATCCTGCATGTCCGCGACATGTCCGATCCGGACAACGCTGCGCAATCTACAGACGTCATGCGCATCTTGTCCGATCTCGGCATCGACGAGAAGGAGCGGGAGGCCCGGATCATCGAGGTCTGGAACAAGATCGACCGCCTCGATCCCGAGGCCCATGATGCGATGGCGGAACGGGCAAGCGGCCGCGATAACATCATGGCCGTGTCGGCGATCACGGGCGAGGGCGTCGATGCGCTGCTGGCAGAGATCGCCCGCCGGCTGTCCGGCGTGCTGACCGAAACCACGGTCGCGATACCGGCAGACAAGCTGGCGCTCGTCTCCTGGGTCTACGAGAACGCGATCGTCGACGAGCGCCGAGACCAGGAGGACGGTTCGGTCGAGCTCGACGTGCGGCTCTCCGAAAGCCAGGCGGCAGCGCTCGAGCGCCGGCTTGGCAATGGCCCCAAGCCCGAGAAGGAAGACTGGGAGCGGTAGTCCGCAGCGGTGCCGCCCACGCCTTCGGTTGCATTCTGAAACACGTTATTCATGGGTGGGAGGAGCACCATGAGCGATGACGACCGGAAGATCGATGCCTTCTTCTCCGATCAGGAGCGTTGGCGCGAGGAACTCCTGGCCCTGAGAAAGATCCTCCTGGACTGCGAGCTTGTCGAAACATTCAAGTGGAGCTCCCCCTGCTACACCGTCGACGATGGCAATGTCGCGCTGCTGTGGGGTTTCAAGGATGCGGCCACGCTCGGTTTCTTCAAGGGCGTCCTCCTGAAGGACCCTGAGAAAATCCTCATCGCGCCCGGAGAGAATTCCCGGTCCTCGCGCATCCTCCGCTTCACCGGGACTGCCCAGATTGCCGGACTGGAGAAGACGATCAAGGCCTATGTTCGCGAGGCCATGGAGCTGGAGTGCGCGGGTGCCAAGGTCGACATGCCGAAGGATGATCTCGATTATCCGGAGGAACTTGTCTGCGCCCTTGGGGAGGATCCTGAATTGCAAGCTACCTTCGAAGGCCTCACTCCCGGCCGCCGGCGCGGCTATGTCCTCCATTTCTCCCAGGCCAAGCAGTCCCAGACGCGTCGCGCACGCATCGAAAAGCATCGCAGCCGCATCCTGGCGGGCAAGGGAATGCACGACCGATAGCCGTGGCTCTCCCCGGACCGCCAGAGACTTCGCTATCCGGCTAGTGCCACCGCATCCGCGCCGGCAGCGATGCGCATGGGCGACAACGGATCGGTGGCCGCCCGCCAAACCGCCGCCACCACATCGGCCGGATGCGTGACTGGCGCCTCCACTTGCTGTTCCCGGGCGCTGAAGATCTGCTTGACGAAATCTTCATACGGGCTTGGAAAGCCGCCCTGATCCTGCAGCCGGCTGCGCGCAGTTCCGCCGAAAGCCGTGTCCGGAGCCCGTCCCGGCAGCACCAGCCGGACCCTGATGTTGAACGGCTCAAGCTCCAGTGCGGCCGATTCCGTGAAAGCGTTCACGGCCGCCTTGCTCGCGGTGTAGGCGGACAGGAGCGGCAGCGGCTTCAGCGTCACGCTCGAGGACACATTGATGATGACGCCCTCCCGGCGTTTGCGGAACTGCGGCAGCACGGCCTGCGTCATCGCCATCGTGCCGAAGGTGTTCGTCTCGAAGAGGTCCCGCACGGTCTCCATCGGCGTGCCTTCTATGACGTTCATCCAGCCGATGCCGGCATTGTTGACGAGCACGTCGATCGGGCCTGCCGCTTCCAAGGCCGCACAAATGCTCTCGGCATCACGCACATCCAGCGCCAGAACCGTGAGATTGCCGGAGGAGGGGAGGACGTCGTTTCGCGGCCTGCGCATGGTAGCGACCACACGCCAGCCCTTGTCGAGGAAGAACTTTGCGATTTCCAAGCCGAAGCCGGACGAGCAGCCAGTGATCAATATGGTTTTCATATCTGTCTCCGAGGTTGTGTCCCGAGCATCATGGACCGCGCAAGCGCGACTAGCTATAATGATAGGTACCAAAAACGTTATCGAGAGTATTCGAATGACTGATCCGCTCGCCGAAATGGTTGGGGTCCTTGCACCCGGCGTGCCTATGTCAAAGGTGGTCAGCGGCTCGGGGAGCTGGCGCGTCGATCGCCTCGAACAGGGTAACCCGTTCTATTGCGTGGTTCTGGAAGGAAGCGCGGACCTCTGGGTTCAGGGGCGCCCGCCGATCACCCTGCAGGAAGGCGACTTCGTCTTGATCCCGGCCGCCTTCGCCTTCACCATGTCCAGCGCGCAGGACACCGACAGGAACGAGGAGACCCGGTGGACAATCACCATGCTGGAGGGAGAGACGAGGCACGGGGATCCGCACGGGACCGCGGATGTCCGCTTGCTGATCGGTCACTTCGTCTTCGGTTCGCCCGACAGGAACTTGCTCGTTTCCCTTCTGCCGCAACTCCTGCACATCCGCGGCGAACAACGCCTGTCCATGCTGGTCCGACTGATCACTGATGAGGCCCGCACCGACCGGCCGGCGCGGGAGATGATCCTTGCGCGCCTGCTCGAAGTCCTGCTCGTGGAAGCCTTGCGCTCTGCCGCCGCTGAAGCTGCGCCACAGGGGATCGTTCGCGGGCTTGCCGATCCGCGCCTGGCGCTCGCCATCCGGCGCCTGCACCAGGATCCGGCAAGGCCCTGGACGGTCGAACAAATGGCAAAGGAGGCAGCCCTTTCCCGCTCCGCATTCTTCAACCGCTTCCGCCAGAAGGTGGGTGTCGCACCGATGGATTATCTGACGTCCTGGCGCATGGCGCTGGCGAGGAACCTGCTGCGCTCAGGGCAGGCGGGACTGCAGGAGATTGCTGAACGTGTCGGCTACGGCTCCGCCAGCGCGTTCAGCACCGCATTCACGCGGCTGGTCGGCGTACCGCCCTCGCGATTTGCTGAGCAGGCGGCAGTCAACCGCCTTTCCGCCGCAGCCGCTTGAGCCGTTATCGCTCTCCCAGCTTCGCCGCCTGCCAGAGCTCTTCCATCCGCTCCAGTGTCGCCGCTTCGAGCGTCTCGCCTGATTTCTGAAGTTCCGTCTCGATGTGCCTGAACCGACTCCGGAACTTCGTGTTCGTGCCGCGCAGCGCATCCTCCGGGTCGGCGTCGACGTGGCGGCCGATGTTGACCAGCGCGAAGATGAGGTCGCCGAGTTCGTCCTTCACTTTGTCCTTCTGTCCGCCGCGGAGCGCCTCGCGCAACTCGGCAACCTCCTCCTCGATCTTGTCGAGGATTGGCTCTGCCTCCGACCAGTCGAAGCCGACCTTCGCCGCCCGCTGCTGCAGCTTCAGTGCTTCCGTCAGCGCCGGCTGGCTGCGCTGCACGCTGCCGAGATAGCCGGCCTTGAAGTCTTCCTGGATCCCACGCCGTGCCCGCCGCTCGGCGCGCTCGCGCTTCTCCTCCGTCTTGATCTCATCCCACTGGACTTTGACGGCGCCGGGCGTATCAGCGTCAGAGATCGCGAAGACATGCGGGTGGCGGCGGATCATCTTGCGGGTCACAGCATGGACGACGTCGCCGAAGGAGAACTCACCGGCCTCCTCGGCCATCTGTGCGTGGTAGACGACCTGCAGCAGGAGGTCGCCCAACTCCTCGCAGAGGTCGTCGAGGTCGTTACGCTCGATGGCGTCGGCCACCTCATATGCCTCCTCGATCGTATAGGGCTTGATCGTCTCGAAGGTCTGCACGATGTCCCAGGGGCAGCCGCTTTGCGAATCGCGCAGCGCCTTCATGATGTCGATCAGGCGGGAGATGTCTCGTGAAGCTTCCATGGCGTCGATGGTCCTCAGCGAACTTTAGCGGAGCGGGATGGAATTAGCGGACTTGCCGGCCTGATAGGTGCCGGAAAGCCGGTCATAGGCCGCGCGGATTCTTGCCGACTGCTCCAGCAGAGCCGTTCGTTTTGGCTCTTCCTCCACCGCCACGAGGTCTGCGATCGCATGTGAATGCCAGAAGGCGTTCTGCCGCCGGTAGCCGCCTGGTGGAAGGCCGAAGACTTCGTTCAGGATCTTCAGGTCATGCGGAATGGCGAAGGCGTCGCGCGAATCCTCGTGGCTGAAGAAATAGTAGAAATTGTCGAAGCCCGCCCAAGTGATCGCCGACATGCACATGGTGCAGGGTTCGTGGGTGGAGAGGAAGATCAGGTCCTTGGTGTCAGGCTTTGCGTCCAGTTCGTAGAAGCGCTTCAGCGCATGCACCTCGCCGTGCCAGAGCGGGTTCTCCATCTCGTTGTTGGTCTCGGCGAGCACCAGCGACAGGTCGGACTTGCGTAGGATCGCCGCGCCGAACACCTTGTTGCCGGCCGCCACGCCGGCCTCCGTCAGCGGCAGGATGTCATTCTCCATGACGTCGAGGAGGCGGGCAACAAGGGACATGGCTTCTTCCTTAGGGACGGGCCGCCGGACGGATGCGGAATCACCGCCGGCGCCTGCGGGTATCGGTGGCTTTTACTCAAGATGGCAGGCGAGCGAGAACAGAAATGTTCGCACGCCGTGCAACTCGCATATCGGTTTCTTCTGTCTCAAGGTGCGATGGGTGATATTGTGCAGCCAAGCTCGAAAAGGTCGTCATGTCCACCACCCGTTTGACAACATTCCCGGCATTCTTCCGCGTCAGCGGTAGGACCGTTGCAGTCTTCGGCAATGGCGACGAGGCGTTCGCCAAGGTCCGGCTGCTGCGCAACACGGATGCACACATCGTCGCCTATGCCGAGGATCCGGAACCCGATTACCGGGACTATCTGGCAGCAAACAAGCTTGACGTCATCGCCGCTTCTTTCGCGGCTGACCAGGTGGACGGTGCCGCTCTCGTCTTCGCTGCGACCGGCGACGAGCAGCAGGATCAGGCCATTGTCACGGCTGCCCGCGCCGCGAGGATTCCGGCCAATGCGGTCGACCAGCCGGAATTTTGTGACTTCCTCACCCCGGCCCTCGTCAACCGTGCGCCGGTTGCCGTCGCGATCGGCACGGAAGGAGCAGGTCCGGTGCTGGCGCAGATGATCCGCGCCCGCGTCGACCAGATGCTTTCGCCGTCGCTCGGCCGGCTCGCTTCCCTTGCCGTTGATTACCGGGATTCCGTCGAACGGTTGATCCCCAAGGGGGTATCGCGTCGCATCTTCTGGCGCCGCTTCTTCACCGGCGCTGTCGCAGACAGCGTTGATGCAGGTGACGTCTCCGGCGCCCGCCGCTCTGCCAATGCCCTGCTTTCCACCTCGGGCCGGGCCGAAGGCCATGTCTGGCTCGTGGGTGCCGGCCCCGGTGCCGAGGATCTGCTCACGCTGCGCGCCCAGCGCGTGCTGATGGAAGCCGATGTGATCGTCTATGACGCTCTCGTCCCCCAAGCAATCGTCGACATGGGCCGCCGTGATGCGGAGCGCCTGTCCGTTGGGAAGCGCAAGAACTGTCATTCCAAGTCGCAAGGCGAGATCAATCGTCTGCTGGTGCGGCTGGGGCAGGATGGCAAGCGCGTGGTGCGCCTCAAGTCGGGCGATCCGCTGGTCTACGGCCGGGCAGGGGAGGAGATGGCTGCTCTCCGCGAGGCCGGCATCTCTTACGAGATCGTGCCGGGCATCACCTCCGCCTTTGCCGCAGCCGCCGATTTCGATCTGCCGCTGACGCTACGGGGTGTCGCCTCCTCGCTCATCTTTACGACCGGCCACGACCTCACCGGCGACGTAATGCCAGACTGGGCAAGGCTCGCTGTGTCCGGCGCCACCATCGCCGTCTACATGGGCCGCTCGGTTGCCGCCTCCGTGGCCGGCCGGCTGGTGGAAGCCGGCCTGTCGCCAGACACGACCGTGGCCGTGGTGGAAAATGCCAGCCGCACCGATCGCCGTCTTTTCCACGGGGTCCTGAAGGAACTTCCGGATCTCGAGGCGAGGGACGATCTCGCCGGTCCGGTCATGGTCATCATCGGCGAGGCTGTCGCCGGTGCGAATTTTCAAAGATCCGAGCCCCTGTCCGCATGGACTGCGACGGCTCGCGCCAGGATGGGAAGTGAAGCATGACGGACAAGGTCCTCACCGCAAACAGGCTGACGGACGGCATCGCCGTATGGCTGGATGCCAACGGCCATTGGGTGGAAAACCTGCAGGACGCGCTGGTCGCCCGCCATGCCGAGGCCGTCGCCTCGCTGGAAGCGATCGGCAAGCGGGACTTCGCCGCCAACCGCGTCGTCGACGTCAATGTCATCGACGTGCAGGAAGTCGCTGGCAAGCTTTGGCCGATCCGGCTGCGCGAGCGCATCCGTGCTGCCGGCCCCACCATGGAATACGCCGCGGGCTACCGCCCGGCCGATGCGGCCTTCATCGCAGTCTGAGGATATCATGTATCGTTACGACGAATTCGACCACGCCTTCGTCAAGAGCCGCGTCGAGCAGTTCCGCGACCAGGTCAACCGCCGCCTCTCCGGGGAACTGACGGAGGACGCGTTCAAGCCTCTGCGCCTGATGAACGGCGTCTACCTGCAGCTGCATGCCTACATGCTGCGGATCGCCATTCCCTACGGCACGCTGAACGCCAGGCAGATGCGCATGCTGGCGCATGTGGCGCGCACGTATGACCGGGGCTACGGGCACTTCACCACGCGGCAGAACCTCCAGTTCAACTGGCCGAAGCTGTCGGACACGCCGGCCATTCTCGACGAGCTGGCGACGGTCGAGATGCATGCGCTGCAGACCTCCGGCAACTGCATCCGCAACGTCACCGCAGACCACTTTGCCGGCGCCGCCGCCGACGAGGTGGCCGATCCGCGGCCCTATGCCGAGATCCTGCGCCAGTGGTCTTCGGTCCACCCGGAATTCTCCTACCTGCCGCGCAAGTTCAAGATCGCCGTCACCGGGGCCGAGCGCGACCGGGCGGCGATACAGGTCCACGACATCGGCCTGCACCTGAAGAAGAACGACAAGGGCGCGCTCGGCTTTGCCGTCTATGTCGGCGGCGGGCAGGGGCGTACGCCGCTGGTGGCCAAGAAGATCCGCGACTTCCTGCCGGAAGAGGATCTGTTGACCTACACCACCGCGATCGTGCGCGTGTACAACCTCTTCGGCCGGCGCGACAACAAGTTCAAGGCGCGCATCAAGATCCTCGTCCACGAGATCGGCGTGGAGGAGATGACGCGGCGCGTGGAGGAGGAGTTCTCGCACCTGAAGGGCACCGAGCTGACGCTGCCGCAGGCCGATATTGACGCCATCACCCGCTACTTCGCGCCTCCCTCCCTGCCGGAGCGGCCGGAGGGCTGGGGGCAGATCGCCGGCTGGAAGAAGCAGGATCCGGATTTCGCGCGCTGGGTGGAACAGAACGTCGAGCCGCACAAGCATCCCGATTACGGCATGGTGACGATCTCGCTGAAGCCGATCGGCGGCATTCCAGGCGATGCGAGCCACGAGCAGATGGATGCGATCGCCGAAATCGCCGAGGAATATGCCTTCGACGAGATCCGCATCAGCCACGAGCAGAACGTCATCCTGCCGCATGTGGCGTTGGCGGATCTCGAGCCGGTCTACCGCGCCCTCGTCGCCCAGGGACTGGCGACGGCCAATGCCGGGCTGATCACCGACATCATCGCCTGTCCGGGGCTCGACTACTGCGCGCTGGCGAATGCACGCTCGATTCCGGTGGCGCAGGAGATTTCGACCCGCTTCGGATCACCGGAGCGGCAGGCGGAGATCGGCGAGCTGAAGATCAAGATCTCCGGCTGCATCAACGCCTGCGGCCATCACCATGTCGGGCATATCGGCCTTCTGGGCGTGGAGAAGAAGGGTGCCGAGCTCTACCAGATCACGCTCGGCGGTTCCGGCGACGAGAACACCTCGATCGGCGAGATCATCGGCCGCGGCTTCGAGCCGGCCAAGGTGACCGATGCGGTGGAGACCATCGTCGACACCTATCTCGGGCTTCGCCTGTCGAAGGAGGAGACCTTCCTCGAAGCCTATCGCCGCGTCGGGCCGCAGCCGTTCAAGGATGCGCTCTACGGTTCGACGGCGGAAGCGGCTTGAAGGGGCGGATGATGACAAGGATCTGGAAGGAAACCGGCTTCGTCGAAAACGACCCATGGGTGGTCGAGACCGAAGAACACCCCGCGACGGGCGAGCAGACGCCGCTCTTGTCCCTCGACCAGCTGATCGAGAAGGCGGAAGCCAGCAACGACGTCGGCCTCGGCGTGCTGATCAGGCCTGCCGACGATGTGCACCGGCTCCAGCCTTATCTCGACCGGCTGGCGATCGTGGCCGTGGAGTTCCCCGCATTCAACGACGGCCGGGCATTTTCGCATGCCTCGCTGCTGCGGGAACGGCTGGGTTATCAAAATGAGCTGCGGGCGGTGGGCGACGTGCTGATCGACCAGATCCCGCTGATGCTGCGGGTCGGGATCGACAGCTTTGCCGTCACCAACGAGACGGCGCTGCGACGGCTGGCGGAAGGCCGGCTGCCGGCCATTCCCGTCCACTACCAGCCCGCCGCGCGACCGGCAGCGGATGGCCCCGGCTACAGCTGGCGCCGCTGCTCCACCGGCTGACCGGTTGAAAGCGGATTTTCCGGCACATATTTTCCGGGCGCGCCGCGGCATAAGCACGCGGGTGCCTTCAATTCGCGGGGCGGATGGTATATTTCGCTCCCCAGCCCACCAGACGACAAGCGAAACGGACGCCGCATGAACGCTCCAGCCAAGACGGAAGACTTCGTTGCCCCCGGGACCGAGAACAAGCGGGCCGGCATTCCGGACAATGTCTATGCCGAGACGGTGCTGGCGGTGGAGCACTATACGGACTTCCTGTTCCGCTTCCGCATGACGCGCCCGGCCGGCTTCCGCTTCCGCTCCGGCGAATTCGCGATGATCGGCCTCATGGTCGGCGACAAGCCGATCTACCGCGCCTATTCGATCGCCAGCCCCGCCTGGGACGAGGAACTGGAATTCTTCTCCATCAAGGTGCCGGACGGGCCGCTCACCTCGCACCTGCAGAAGATCAAGCCCGGCGACACGGTGCTGATGCGCAAGAAGCCGACCGGCACGCTGGTGCTCGACGCGCTGACGCCGGGCAAGCGGCTCTACATGTTCTCCACCGGCACCGGCATCGCGCCGTTCGCGAGCCTGATCCGCGATCCGGAGACCTACGAGAAGTTCGACGAGGTGATCCTCACCCATACCTGCCGCGAGGTGGCGGAGCTGAAATACGGCTTCGACCTGATGGAGGAGATCCGCAACCACGAATTCCTCTCGGAGATCGTCGGGATCAAGCTGAAGCACTACCCGACCGTCACCCGCGACCCCTCCTATCCGAACCAGGGCCGCATCACCGACCTGATCGAGAGCGGCAAGCTGTTCACCGATCTCGGCGTGCCGCCGCTCGACCCGGCCACCGACCGCGGCATGATCTGCGGCTCGACCGAGATGCTGAAGGACACCAAGGCGCTGCTCGAGGCCGCCGGCCTCACCGAAGGCGCCAACAGCCAGCCGGCAGAATTCGTGATCGAACGGGCGTTTGTGGGGTGAGGCGCGTCCGGGCGCGACGCGCCCGGCAAAACGCTCCAGTGGAGCGTTTTGAGCGCCGAACGCCCTGAGCCCAAAGCGAAGGGCCAGGGGGCGTTGCGTCATGCTCGCGCTCTTTCCGCGTCGAACGCCCGAAGCAAATGGCCGGGGGGCGGCGCCTCATCCTCTCGCCCCTTCCGACCCGTCTTTCCCCGACGTCCGCTCCCTGTCGAACTGCGCCAGCCGCTTCTCCCGCGCCCGCCGCTCGGCGTCCCATTTTTCCCTCCGCCACCTGCCGGGCTCGGTTCGGGCAATGGCAATCCCCAGGTCGTCGCCCGCCCGGCGTTCTCCCTCGCGCGTCTCGAACCAATGCGGGTCCGTGCCGAGAAAATGCCAGGCGGCATTGGCCTCATGATAGACGACGTCGAAGATCCGGCGCTGCTCGGCCGTCAGGTTCCTCATGCAGCAGCGCTCGCCGGTGGAGCGGAAGCACCAGAGGCAGCGGTTCTTGCGGCGGCACGCGCGGCGCCGGCAGACGAGCTGCGGAAGGGCCAGCGCCTCGGCGGTGCGGGCGGCGAGTAGCGGGTCGATGGCAGGTGGCTTGGTGTCGGACATGGTAACCCCTTGGCGATCCTCGGTTTTCGCTTCGCTCTCCCGACGAGGACGAAGCAGGTGTTGGACGGGGCGCTGAAAGCTGCCTCGTAAAGTTAGTTTATGTGGCACCTCTCAGCGCCCCGTTCGGCAGTTTGTGCCCGCGACTCCGGTCTCTCTGCAAGGGTCGAATGGGGAGGTGTTTGCCCGCCGGTTTCCCGGGTTCCGAGGCTCCTTGCCCCGGCATCTCGTCGGACCTGGAGGTCCGGCGACACCATCCTCATCGACCCCCCTGTGTGCCGCACAGGCACGCCTGGCGCGCTCTTTCGGGCATCGGAAGCAGGTGGCCGGTCCGAAACCATCCCGCTTCCCCCGTGTCGCTGGAGGGAGACCATTTTCCGCGGACCCCGATGATGAAGGTTCACGTCGTCCCTTCACCACCAGCGCCGGCCCCGCCTCGCCAGGACGCCTCCTGGTGTATCCGCGGCGGGACGGGGGTAGTGTAGGCACAGGTTTGGGGGGGCGGGGATGCGGAGGGGGTTAAGTGATCGATATTTGGTGGGTGGGGATGCGGTTTTGGTGTGAGGAAGGTGCCGAGTTCGCCTCTGTCATCCCGGGCTTGAGCCGGGACGCAGCCGCCGTGCGTCTGCACGGCGAGAGAACTATTCGTGGGCATTGGATGTCTATGTGTCCTGCGCCGCAGACGCGGTGCTGCTGGATGCCTGTGACAAGCACAGGAATGACGAAAAAGCGTCGCCGGAGGGAGATCATTCTCCGCGGACCCCGATGGTGAAGGTTCACGTGGTCCCTTCACCACCAGCGCCGGCCACGCCTCGGCAGGACACTCCTGATGTATCCGCGGCGGGACGGGGGATCATGGGCACGGGTATGGAGGAGGGGAATGAAATTTTTTTTCGGGGTGGGGGACGGACTGGGCAAAACCTCCACGTAGGGATGCAGGGCCAGCCGGATCCGCGGGTGGGGTACGAGGAGGCAGTTAAGGAGCTTCTGTCTGGGGGCGGGACAACAAAGGAAAATAGATAAGGGAAACCTGCGAAGCAGCGCTCTTCGTGTTCGATGGCAGATATATTTGGGTAGTCAAATGCAGCTCAGCTGTATCGCGATCAATTTTGACTACGGGATGTTTAGAGCCTTTCGTAGACCTACATGGATCGATATATCATTTCCGATAACAAAATTGGAGTTTCTGTTCCTATATCTGAACGTGTAATGTTCACCGTTGCCAGAATTAACCACCGTTCCTATCGCACTACACTCGAAAAGCGCTCGTAAAACCGCGTACATCTCATCGATATCGTACTTTAGGTGGCGAGCCTTCAACTCTAGATCCCGTGTTGAAATCCTTCGCTTGCCGAACATCCCAATAAACTCAATCCAGTCCTTTGGTGGCCTAGATTTCGTATAACCTTCAAGTTCATCCTCGACCTCTCCAACGAAATAATCAGTCGAATAAATTCGTGCGCCGGATAGAACAAGATTCGGCTTTAATCTCTCTCCTTCGCGCTGTACCTCTGCTATCTTTCGCATCAGGGTCAGAAAATCTCGAGGTGTATGCCTCGTCTGCTCGAGAAGGTACTTAGGCGCTGGCGTTCCAGATATCTTGAAATCGAAAAAGGCGCGAAAAAAATCTCCCCCAAAATTGGTCTTTTTATTGACCATATCCAGTAGTAGTGAACGGTCTGGATTTCTTGGATTCTGGTACCAGTCTACATACTTACACTTATCCTGTCTTATTTTATTTTTGTTCGCTCCCGAAATACGCTCGTATAGATCGGTTCGGCAAACTATAATAAATTTTAACTTTACCCCATTCTGTTTTAATAGATCATTTAGCCTGTCGACTTCGAAAACAAGGGAGCCAAGGCTATTGTACTGAACTGATCTGGTGGTCAGGATGTCATCCAGGCCGTCTAGCATTATTATGTGGTTAGAATCTGTCCTGCAGCTGCAAATTATTCTCTTCATATTGTGGACGAACATGGGAATATCGTTCACCTTGTCAATGCTGGCGAAATCTTCGCTGCTCTCGAAGACATAAGGTATCGTAAGCTTGAATGTTTTCCTGGACGTGATATTCGCAATGTGTCTCAATGAACTGTTGGGCATGAAACCCATTTGCTTTAGACTGTTGACGGTTTCGTTGTAACTCACGGCATCCGGATGCCACACACCCTCGTCCCGTGAGAGCGATTCCAATGCAATTATGAGGAGTAGCCAAGCCCAAGCATCAGGAAACTTGGCCTCGGGCTCTTGGTCACCGCGGATTATTTTCGAGAAATTTTGGAAGCTGAAATCTTCTAGTTGGTAAATAGTAGAAAAGCTGTTGTATCTATTCTGCAATTCGAGATCTAAATGGTTAACCAACGCACTTTTGCCGGCACCTTTATTGCCTAGGTACAAAAATGTCGGGCCCTCCAGTGCGCTCTTAGTTAATCCCTGTTCGTCGAAATAACCCTCCCGCAAAAGACTGGGTGCCTCCGTTCGGTCTCGGCTCGAGCAAATCCAAAGTTGATCGATCGCAAATCATAGCTTGTGTTCATAAATCAAAATCCCCCGATACGTTACGATTATCACTCAGTAGGCAAAGATCAAGGCAGTCATCTGTATTGTGCTGGACGGTCGCTTGGGGGGCTTGGTGGTCGATAGCCAGTGCTGGTGCCGGTTCAAGATCTCTCAGAGTTGGGTTTTGGTTTCTTTCCGAGAGCAAGAAGCGCCGGTACGTAAATGAGTGAGTAAGGCGCGGCTGAGCGATACTGTATACGCCAGATCTTCGAGATGGATCTAACCTTGCACATGGCCGGTTGCGCCGGTAGCACCTTTACGTCCTCGACTTAAGCGATGGGTGTTAGTCGGGATTCTGGCAAGGCACTAGGTTCTCGAGATGCCCTGACTCTGGTTCCGGTTCCTCAGTTGGCGCAATCGAGCGCGTATACTGGCTTGACAGCAAATGTCCGGGAAATTGCCGTTCGCATATCGCGTGCAGGCTCATTCGACTGCGCCCCTGCATCCTTCTCCCCGTAAAACGGAAGAAGGGTCTCGGAACTACCGCCCCGGACGCCCGGTCTTGCCCTTCGTCCGCCCCTTGCGCTTCTGCTCGCCGGGATCTTCGTAGCTGCCGACGCCGACCTTACCCCGGATGACGGGTCCTCGGATCGAGTCCGAGGATGGATCATCCTTGGGTCCTCGGGTCAATCCTCGGGCCTGACCCGAGGACGAGGATGACGAACGAGAGGTGGGTGTCTCGCCGCGTTCCGGCTGGCCCTCCAGGAGCGGCGAGAAGCGCTTTTTGGTGCTGACCGTTTCCGGCGGGCGGGTCGGCAAGGTGCCTTGCGCCGGCTTTTCCGTGCGTCCAACGGTCATTTCATCCAGCGTGTTCTTGCGGAAGAGCGATGTCTCCGGGCCTCCGGTCTGCCCTTCGCTTTCGCTCCGGGCGTTCGTCGCTGCAATCGATTCACTGGATCGATTGCCCTGTTGCGCAGACCGCTCCTCACCATCGAGGGTGTTCTTGCGGAACAGGGGTGTCGGCATGTCGGTGCCGGGGCCCATGTTGTCGAGCGTGGGCTTGGCGAAGTAGGAGGCGGGTTCCGACGATCTCCCCCCTTGAGGGGGAGATGCCCCGATAGGGGCAGAGGGGGGTGAGCCTTCGGGGGCAGAGGGTGCGGTGCCCCCCTCTGTCCTGCCGGACATCTCCCCCTCAAGGGGGGAGATTGGCCTGCGGCGGCCGCTCGGCCCACCATTTCTCTCGGCTTTGCCACCCCGTTCCTGCGCCCGTGCCTCGTCCTTCGCAATCGGATCGTCCATTGCCGACAGTTCCACCGCCTTCAACCGCTTGATCTCGTCGCGGAGGCGGGCGGCTTTTTCGAAGTCGAGGTCGGCGGCCGCGTTGCGCATGTCCTTTTCCAGCGCGTTGAGATGCGCCTGGAGGTTGTTGCCGACGAGGTGGCCGCCATCGGCAAAGCCCTTGCCGGAGACGCCGGAGATATCGGCGCGGACGTGGTCGCGCTCGTAGACGGAATCGAGGATGTCGGAGATGTTGCGCTTCACCGATTCCGGCGTGATGCCGTGTTCGGTGTTGTAGGCCATCTGCTTTTCGCGGCGGCGCGCGGTCTCGTCCATCGCCCGCTGCATGGAGCCGGTGATCTGGTCGGCATAGAGGATGACCTTGCCGTCGACGTTTCGCGCGGCGCGGCCGATGGTCTGGATGAGCGAGGTTTCGGAGCGGAGAAAACCTTCCTTGTCGGCATCGAGGATGGCGACGAAGCCGCATTCGGGAATGTCGAGACCCTCGCGCAGCAGGTTGATGCCGACCAGCACGTCGAAGGCGCCGAGGCGCAGATCGCGGATGATCTCGATGCGCTCCAGCGTGTCGATGTCGGAATGCATGTAGCGGACGCGCACGCCCTGTTCGTGCAGGTATTCGGTGAGGTCTTCCGCCATGCGCTTGGTGAGCACGGTGCAGAGGGTGCGGTAGCCCTTGCTCGCGGTCTCGCGGATCTCGCCGAGCACGTCGTCGACCTGGCTCTTGGCCGGGCGGACTTCCACCGGCGGATCGATGAGGCCGGTCGGCCGGATGACCTGTTCAGCGAAGACGCCGCCCGCCTGTTCCATCTCCCAGTTGCCGGGCGTGGCGGAGACGGCGACGGTCTGCGGCCGCATGGCGTCCCATTCCTCGAAGCGCAGCGGCCGGTTGTCCATGCAGGAGGGCAGGCGGAAGCCGTACTCCGCGAGGGTAGCCTTGCGCCGAAAATCGCCGCGATACATGCCGCCGATCTGCGGGATGGTGACATGGCTCTCGTCGATGAAGATCAGGGCGTTGTCGGGGATGTATTCGAACAGCGTCGGCGGCGGCTCGCCGGGGCGGCGGCCGGTGAGGTAGCGCGAATAGTTCTCGATGCCGGCGCAAGAGCCGGTCGCCTCCATCATCTCGATGTCGTAGCGGGTGCGCTGCTCCAGCCGCTGGGCTTCCAGCAGGCGGCCGGCGGCCTCGAGTTCGGCGAGGCGGTGCTTCAGCTCCTCCTTGATCGACTTGATGGCGGCATTCAGCGTCGGGCGCGGCGTCACATAGTGCGAGTTGGCGTAGATCTTGACGCTCTTCAGGTCGCCGGTCTTCTGGCCGGTGAGCGGGTCGAACTCGGTGATCGCGTCGATCTCGTCGCCGAACATGGAGATGCGCCAGGCGGCATCTTCCAGGTGGGCGGGGAAGATCTCGATCGTGTCGCCGCGGACGCGAAACGAGCCGCGCTGGAAATCCATGTCGCGGCGCTTGTACTGTTGGGCGACGAGATCGGCGAGCAGCTGGCGCTGGTCGAGCCGGTCGCCGACGGCCATCTGGAAGGTCATGGCGGTATAGGTTTCCACCGAGCCGATACCGTAGATGCAGGAGACGGAGGCGACGATGATGCAGTCGTCGCGCTCGAGGATGGCGCGGGTGGCGGCGTGGCGCATCCGGTCGATCTGCTCGTTGATCGACGATTCCTTCTCGATATAGGTGTCGGAGCGCGGCACGTAGGCTTCCGGCTGGTAGTAGTCGTAATAGGAAACGAAATACTCCACCGCATTGTCCGGGAAGAAGCTCTTGAATTCCGAATAGAGCTGGGCGGCGAGCGTCTTGTTAGGGGCGAGGATGACGGCCGGGCGCTGGGTCGCCTCGATCACCTTGGCCATGGTGAAGGTTTTTCCGGAGCCGGTGACGCCGAGCAGGACCTGGCTGCGCTCGCCGGTGTTGATGCCCTCGACGAGATCGGCGATCGCCGTCGGCTGGTCGCCGGCGGGCTGGTAATCGGAGGCCATGCGGATGGCGATGCCGCCTTCGGACTTTTCCGGCCGGGCCGGGCGGTGCGGCGTCCACAGCTTGCCGTCCTTGAACAGCGGATTGCCGGATTCGATGAGCTTGGCGAGCGCATCCACCGTGGCGGTGACGGCGCCGGGGGCGAGCGACTTCGCCTCCTCGAGGCTCACGTCCAGCCCGGCGACCGGGTTGAGGCCGGCGGCGGCGCGGGTGGCCGGGTCCGACGAGGCGCCGATGGAGACGCCGCGGGCGGTTTTGGAGGCGGTGGTGTGCTTGGCGGTTTTCGGCTTGTCCTTGGCCGCCTCCTTGATCGCGGCTTCGCGGGCGGCGATCTCGATCTTCTTGCGGTGCTTGCCGGCTTTCGAGGCGATCTCGCGCTGGGTCTCGATGCCCGAGGCTTCCGCCTCCGCCTCCATCTGCTTCACCCAGTCCGACACGCTGCCGCTGAGCGGCGCGCCTTCGAAACCGGATTGCGGGGCTTCCTCGAAACCGTCGTTTTTCGGGCTCGAGGGCGGGGACTTGCGGGGGGATCTGGCCATCGCCGGAATATGGCGAGAGTCCGGGGGAAAGTGAAGGGGCGGCGGTGGAAAATGAGTACAAAAGGGAAACGCGAAAATGCTGTCGCCGCCCGGTGACGTCAGTCTTCCGCGCGGCCGGTGCCTTCGCGGTCGCGCTCGTAGTGATGCTTCAGCGGGAAGGGCGGCAGCCAGTGCTCGCGGCGGACGGTCCAGAGCTCGTAGCTGGGGGTGAACTGGTCGGGCGCATCGAGCGCGCCGAGCGCCACCTCGATCTCGTCCTCGCTGACGCCGAAGACCGAGGAACCGCAGCGGGGGCAGAAATGCCGGCCGCGGTATTCGGATGTCTCGCCCTCGATCGTCACGGCCTCGGCGGGGAAGATCGCCGAGGCGTTGAACAGGGCGCCGTGATGCTTGCGGCAGTCGAGGCAGTGGCAGAGGCCGGTGCGCCAAGGCTTGCCGCGGGCGGTGAGGCGGACCTGGCCGCAGAGGCAGCCGCCGGTGACGTCGTCCATGATGCGCTCCTTCTTATCGTGACGGGAGGCTAGGGCGATGGCCCGGCGGCGGCAAGTTTTCTCAGGCGACGGCGCCGGCCGGTTGCGGGTCCTTGTTCGGCAGCGGCGGGAAGGCGAGCGCAATGAGGACCGCGCCGAGGCCGACGAGGGCGGAGCCGATGAACAGCCACTGGTAGCTGGCGAAGGCATCGAAGGCCCAGCCGCCCGCGAGCGGGCCGAAGGCCATGCCGACGGAGGAGAGCATGGTGGCCGCGCCGAAGACGGTGCCCACCACATGCGGCCCGAAATATTCCCGCGCCAGCACGGCATAAAGCGGCATGACGCCGCCATAGGTGCCACCGAAAATCACCGCCAGCGTGTAGAAGCTCGTGAGATCGTCGGCGGCGAGATAGGCGGAGATCACCGCCGCCTGGACGAGGAGGCCCGTGACCAGCACCGGCTTGACGCCGATCCGGTCGGCGAGCACGCCGAAGAGCACGCGGCCGCCGAGCCCGGCCAAGCCCTCGACGCTGTAGATGCTGACGGCGGCCATGGGAGCGATGCCGCAGAGCATGGCATAGCTCACCATGTGGAAGATCGGGCCGGAATGGGCGGCACAGCAGGCAAAGAAGGTAAAGCCGAGCACGAGGAACTGCGGGGTCAGAAGCAGGCGCGACAGCGGCTGGCGGCGGGCCTCGACGGCCTCCGCCTGTTCCCCTTCGGACAGCGCCGGCGGGCGGCGGATCAGGAGCGCGGTCGGCAGCAGGATCGCCCAGGCGCCGACGCCGATCACGAGCATGGCAGTGCGCCAGTCAGTGGCGGAGATGAGATGGCGGGCGAGCGGCGAGACGGTCATCGGCGCCATGCCCATGCCGGCGGAGACGAGCGAGACGGCAAGCCCGCGCTGCTCGGTAAACCAGGTCATCACGGCGGCGATCATCGGCGCGAAGAAGGCGCTGGCGGCAAGCCCCAGCAGCGTGCCATAGGCGAGCTGGAAGGCGAGCAGGCTTTCGGCGCGGCTTGCCAGCACCAGCGCCAGGCCGAGCAGGACCGACCCGATCAGCACGACGATCCGGGCGCCAAAGCGGTCGGTGAGCGAGCCCCAGAGGAAGCCGCCGACGCCCATGACCAGGAAGTTCAGCGTCATGGCGGTGGAAATGCCGCCGCGCGACCAGCCGGTCTCGCTCGCCACCGGTTCCAGGAAGATCGCCAGCGAAAACATGGTGCCCGCCGCCACGCAGCCCATCAGCCCGCCGGCGGCGACAATTACCCAACGATATGCACTTGCCATGACCCTCTCCCGTACAAGGCCGGCGGTGGCGCCGGCGAGGTTATATGAGGCAAGGACGGATGGGGAGAGGGGATTCCGACAGGGGGTGGCAGATACAGCGATACTGGCCAAGTGAACCGAAAGGATCCTGCATCAGAACGGCAGCAGGAGCGGCACGAGCAGGACCGTGACCACCAGCGCGACCATCGCAAACGGCACGCCGATCTTGACGAAGTCACCAAACCGGTAGTTGCCCGGCCCCACCACCAGCGTGTTCACCGGTGATGAGACCGGCGTCATGAAGGCCGCAGAGGCAGCCAGGGCAACCGTCATGGCGAGTGGATAGGGCGAGACGTCGAGCGCGCCGGCAAGCGCTATCGCAACCGGGGCCATGAGCACCGCAGTTGCCGTATTGGAGATGAAGAGCCCCAGCACCGCGGTCAGGACAAAAAGCGTTGCCAGTACGACACGCGGCGGGGCCCCGCCCACCATGGCCAGCAGCCATTGGGCGACGATATCGATCCCGCCCGTCCGTTGAAGCGCAATGGAAAAGGGCAGCATGCCGACGATCAGTATGAGCGTTTGCCAGTGGACGGAGCGATAGGCGGCATTCATGTTGATGCAGCCAAACAGGCCGAACAACAGGCAGCCGAGCAAGGCCGCGACGACGTTGGGGACGATGCCGGACGCCATGAGCGCGACTGTCGCGAGCAGAATAACCGCGGCATGGGGAGCGCGGTCGGATGCTGGCGCCACATCCTCCATCTCTATCGGTGCGTTGAGCAGGATCAGCCGCTCGGCACGTTGCGGCACGCGAGCGATCGCTCGCCAGGGACCGATCACCAATATCGTGTCGCCGGTCTGGAGGACGACGTCGGTTACAGGCGTGTCAATCGCCTCCCGGCCTCGGCGGATACCGAGCGCGACAAGATCCGTCAAACTGCGGAAACGCCCGTCCACGACTGTCTTGCCAACGAGGCTCGAGTCTGGCGACACGAGCAGTTCGGCCATTCCAATCTCCTGTGAACGGTCACCAAAATAGGCATTTCCGAGCGCGAGCCGGGCAAGCCCATACCGTTCGGCCAACGCGTCCATATCGAGATCCGGCGACCGGGCGTCGATCAGCATCACGTCGCCGACTTCGATACGGCTCTCGGCCTTTGGCCGCATCAATTGCCGCCCGAAGCGGGTGGCGCGCTCGATCGCGATGATATTGATGCCTTCGCTCCCCCGAAGATCGAATGCGCTCAGGCGGTCGCTGACAAGCGGAGAACTCGGCCGCACGACCAGCCTGTGCTCCCTGCCTTCCAGCCGGTAGGCCTTGGCTAAGTGGCCAAGTGTCGGGCGCTTCACCGGTTCGGTCGGCGCCGCGTCTCGACCGAGGAACCGCTTGGCAATCAACATATAGACGATGGCCAGTGCAAGCAGGGGCATACCGAACGGCGTGAAGGCGAAGAAGCCGAAGCCTTCAAACCCGTTGCGAACAAGTTCACCATGGACGACGAGGTTCGGCGCTGTGGCGACGAGGGTCATCATGCCGCTCAGGAGTGCTGCGACCGAGAGCGGCATCATCAATCGTCCGGCAGGTATTGATGCATTGCGCGCGATCCGCAGCACGATCGGGATGAAGATCGCTACCACGCCCGTCGAACTCATGAACGATCCGATGCCGGCGACCACGACCATCAGAAGCACGATCAGCCGGGCCTCGCTGCGTCCTGCCTTGCGCACCAGCCAATCGCCCAGGCGCTGTGCGATCCCCGTCCGGACGAGCGCCTCGCCGACCACGAACAGGGCGCCGATCAGCACGATGTTGGGGTCGGCGAAGCCGGCCAGCGCATCATCAATGCCGATCACGCCGGTCAGGGGCAGGGCGACCACCATGATCAGCGCAACGGCATCCATCCGGGGACGCCCGAGCGCGAACATGATGATGGCTAAAACGAGCAGGAAAAGAACGATTGCGAGGTCAGGCATGGGGGAGATCTATCGTAAACGGTGCGAAATCCCAAGGCTGCCGGAGCTTGGGGAGGAGTTACGATGGATCTCGAGCAGGTTGAGGGTTGCACTGGTGCAATGACAGAGGGGCGAGGAACTCCCGATGGAAAAGCGTCGCTTGTTGCGGGAGGCCCGCTACTTCACCGACCAGTTCAACCGCTACTGCTTGAAAACATTCTCCCGATGCCAACTAAGGTATCGAGGATGAGGTCGATATCGGAGTTCGGTGGGTACGCGAGCGACGAGATCCTTCGTCAATAGATGCGTCACGTCCTCATTGAGATGGCGTGAGCAGATGATTTTGTAGTCATCCCCCATAGAAAGTAGGCCTCGATCGACCATCCAGTGAACTGTCCCGGACAAGGCGATACCATTCTGCACCGAGTCATTTCCGCCGCGTTCCACCGGGATGATATGTGCGGCTTCCACTTCAGGGCGACCGCCGCCGTTGATGAGACGCAAACCGGTAAACGCACAGGTGCGATCGTAGACGGTACGGATATGTTGTCGGAACTTGGCGTCGCGGAAGGGACGGCTGATTGTCTGCAGCAGTATGGGTCGCTCGAAATCACCTACATCATAGGAGGACTGTGGCGCCTCTTCAAAGTGGAGGATTGTCTGGCTTTCCAAACGAGCGGGCCATTCGTCTTCCTGTCCAAGGCCTGCCGCGACGATGGAGGCGAATTCCTCCTCTTCGATGATACGAACGGCTTGTACGCTGCGCCCGGGATTAATGGATAGATCTGGTCCGACGAGCTTCCTCTCGAACCCACCGCCGGCCACGTAATCTACAGGCGCATCGAAGTCCAAATAGTCTTCAAGATGAGCGTAGAAGTGGTCATCTCTACGTGGATCCGGTTTAACTGATGAGACCCGCGCCAGGCCGGAATAGTATCTGCTGCGCATCCGAGGGAGTGGACCATAGTAAATTACCCAGTCCCCAACCGTCTGCCGAACACGAGAAAAATAAGTCTTAGGGAAGTGATAGCGGATGCCCGTGACGTCGTCATAAGTGCTGTCGACTTTGTGGTAGAAGATTCCCTTCGCCATTCCCTCACCATACGAACTGTCCCGCTCTTAGGAGTACCTCTCGATCTGTATCTGGAAAAGAGGCTAAAGCGAACCGGGCGACATTTGATGGGCACCCCCAAACACTTGCGGGCGGGGTGAAGTTATTCCACCTCAGCTGTTTCATGCGAGCCACACCCAAAGCTGGAGGAGTTGCAGCCTTCGGCCTATATCCGGTTAAAGCGCAATCCGTCAGGCAAGGAGCCCCCCCACCATGAGCGTTGCCTTCGTCAAGGAAGAGAATGCGGAAACGGCGGCGGAGACGTTGTTGCCGGATCGTCCTGTCTCGCCGCATCCGAACCTCGTGACGGAGGCGGGGCTGGAGGCTTTGAAGCGGCAGCTGGAGGAGGCGCGGGAGGCTTATGGGGCGGCAAGCGCCATCGAGGACGTCAACGAGCGGCGGCGGCAGGCGGCGGGGCCCTTGCGGGATCTGCGCTATTTCACCGAGCGTGTGCGTTCGGCGCAGGTCGTGCCCGAGCCGTTGGCGTCGGAGGTCGTGGCCTTCGGCAGCACGGTGACCTTTTCGCGGGAGGACGGGCGGGTCCAGCGCTACCGGATCGTCGGCGAGGATGAGGCCGATCCCAAGGCGGGCACGATTTCCCATGTGTCTCCCGTCGCCCGGCAGCTGATGGGCAAGCGGGTGGGGGACGTCGTTTCGGTCGCGGAGCAGGCACTGGAGCTCGTTGCGATTTCCTGCGACCGGTGAGCCTTGCGCGGAGCCCGGCGGTGCGAGGGCTGGGGATCTCCCGATCCTGAACGGATCGTGCCGCAAGGTCCGAAGCGGCAGACGCGCCGACCTGCCGATCCGCCATCCTCGACCCGCCTTCGGGGACGCCGGCCCTTGATCGGCCGTATTGCTCCTGTCACGAAGGGTTCTGGAGATTGGCGGGCTGCGATGCGGAAGACCAGATTGACGAACCTGCCGGCGCCCTATCTGAAGCGCCTTTCGGTGCGCGAGGATGCAAGCCTCGGCGGCGACTATCCGTTCAACCTTCCCTGGCTCGACGGGGATTTTTCCCTCGATTTCGTAACCCCCGTGACGATCATCGTGGGGGAGAACGGCACGGGCAAATCGACGCTGATCGAGGCGGTGGCCGCGCTCTGCGGCTATGACGAGGCGGGCGGCGGCAAGGGCTACAGGCCTCTCGACCACTCCCGCGCGGTGGACCGGAGCGGCGCGCTGCTGGCCTCTGCGCTCAGGGCGGCCTGGCTGCCCAAGGTGACGGCGGGCTGGTTCTTCCGCGCCGAATCCTTCTTCTCGGTCGCCCGCTTCCTCGACGAGGCCGCCCGCGACGCCCATGCGGCACCGCCGGATTTTCTCTCCTGGAGCCATGGCGAGGGCTTCGTGCGCTTCTTCGAGGAGCGCATGAGCCGGCAGGGCATCTATTTCCTCGACGAGCCGGAAAGCGCGCTTTCGCCGAAACGCCAGCTGGAACTCTTGCGCCTTCTCCACCAGATCCAGGAGACGGCCAGCGCCCAGATCATCATGGCGACGCATTCGCCGATCCTCATGGCGGTGCCGGGCGCGCGGCTTCTGGAAATCACCCGCGGAGGCCTCATGGAAACGGAGCTTCGCCAGACGCGGCACTTCCGGCTCTACCAGGATTTCACCAGCGACCCGGAGGACTTCGTCGACCGCGCCTTGCGGGACGAGATATGATGGCGGGCGAGGGGGGGGCCGGGGTGTTTGGTCGGCGCGGCTCCCTTGTGAAATATCCCGATCCGCCTCTGGTGCTTCCGGTGCAAAGGCTTTAGCGTCCAGCTTTCCCTTTTTCCTGTTTGTTCGAGGCGTCTCATGGCCGAGCCTTCCCTGTTAGCCCGTCTTGTTGCCCTTGTGGGCGATGTCACCGTTGCCGTCCGTCATTCCCGCGATGGCGAGCGCGCGCCGGTCTATGGCACCGCGCCGGCCATTCCGGAGGCCAAGCCGCAAGGCAAGCTGCCGACCCTGAAGATGCCGACCGCGAAGGGCTGGGAGGGCGATCATAAGCCGACCGCAGCGCCAGGGCTGAAGGTCAATGCCTTTGCGCGCGGGCTCGTGCATCCGCGCAACATGCATGTGCTGCCGAATGGCGACGTGCTGGTGGCCGAATCGATGAGCGAGCCGGAAAAGCCCGGCAGCCTCTTCGACCATGCCATGACGGCGACGATGAAGCGGGCGCGGGCAGCCGGCGATAGTCCTAACCGGGTGACGCTGCTGCGCGACGCCGACGGCGACGGCGTGGCGGAGGAGAGCCATGCCTATCTCGAAAACGTGCGCCAGCCCTTCGGCATCGCGCTGGTCGGCGACACGCTCTATGTCGGGGCGAGCGATGCGCTGCTCGCCTATCCCTACGAGCCCGGCGCGACGAGGATCACCCAGCCGGGCCGCAAGCTGATGGACCTCGTTCCGGGCGGCCACTGGACGCGCAACCTGATTGCCAGCAAGGACAAGAGCAAGCTCTATGTGGCGGTGGGGTCGCTCAGCAACATCGCCGAGCACGGCATGGCGGTGGAGGAAAACCGCGCCTGCATCCACGAATACGACATCGCCTCCGGGCAGTCGCGCGTCTTCGCGGGCGGCCTTCGCAATCCGGTCGGCATGGCCTGGGAGCCGTCGCGGGAGATGCTCTGGACGGTGGTCAACGAGCGCGACGGGCTGGGCGACGAGACGCCGCCGGACTACCTGACCTCGGTCGTCGACGGCGGCTTCTACGGCTGGCCCTTCTGCTACTGGGACCGGGTGGTGGACGACCGGGTGCCGCAGGATGCCGCCAAGGTCGCCTCGGCGCTGCAGCCGGATTATGCGCTCGGCGGCCATACGGCCTCGCTCGGGCTCTGCTGGCTGCCGGAGGGAACGCTGCCGGGCTTTCCGGCCGGCATGGCGATCGGCCAGCACGGCTCGTGGAACCGCTCCAAGCTTTCCGGCTACAAGCTCGCCTTCGTCGCCTTCGAGAACGGCAGGCCGGTCGGCATGCCGCGCGACATTCTCACCGGCTTCCTGTCGCCGGACGAGAAGCATTCCTATGGCCGCCCGGTCGGCGTGGCGCTTGCCGCCGATGGCGCGGTGCTGATGGCCGATGATGTCGGCGACGTCATCTGGCGCGTCACCGGGGCGTGACACGGCGATCGGTCAGGCGCGTCCGTAGCACTCGCCGCCCGACCACAGCAAAAAAAGGCGGCGGGAACACCCGCCGCCTCCAATGAGCCGGATTGTCGGCAATCAGCGTGCGCCGAGCGTGACCGGATGGTCATCGGGAAGCGCCTGATAACGGTCGCTCTGGAAGTTCTCCATGCCCTCGATCTGGCGCTCGGTGACATTCGGCGCCTCGAGCGTTTCCTGGTCGGTGACGTGGAGCGCCGAGAGCGGAACGGCCGCGCGGTTTTCACCGAGGCCCAGGAAGCCCCCGGAGGTGACGACCGCGTAAAGGCGGTTGTCGACGTTCACTACCTCTTCGATGTCGCCGAGCTCGTTGCCGTTGGCGCCGACGATGTCATAGTCCTTGATGTTGGCGACGGTCAGCGAGACCTCGCGGGAAGATCCGGCCGCGACAGCGGAATTTGCGTCGTCCCGGGCGCTGCCCTCTGAAATCGCTGCGGTGTTCTGCCGGTCCACCTCTTCGCCGTCCTCGTTACGGGCCTGGCGCTCGTCCGTGGCCTGGCGATTCTGGTTGGTGGCCTGACGCTCTCCGGCGGCCTGGCGGTTCTGGTTGCCGGCCGTCTGCCGTTCGCCCTGCTCGAACCGAACTTCCGGCTCGCCTTCGGCACGGTTCACGCGAACCTGCGCTTCCTCGGCGGTGTAGCGGATTTCCGGCTCCTGCTCGGAACGCTGCATCTGCACCACCGGCTCGCCGGAGCGCTGAAGCTGGACATTGGCCTGCTCCTGCTCCTGGTTGCCCTGCCTGCGAACCTGCGGCTGGCTTTCGCTGACCTGCACCTGGGGCTCGCCCTGCTCGACCTGGACTTCCGGCTGCGACTGGCTCACCTGCACGTCGGGCTCAGGCATGCGCACGGTGATCTGCGGCTGCGGAATGTTGACGGTCACCGTCGGTGCGGGCTGGTGCACGGTGATCTCCGGCTGCTGCTGCTGGACGGACACGCGCGGATTGGCCTGCTGCACGGTGACGTCCGGCTCCGGAACATCAACGCGGATCGACGCCTGATCCTCGACGACCACGTCGGCTTCGCCCGTGGCATTCCGGCGCTGGCGGTCCATGTTCGCCATCTGCTCTTCCACCCGGCCAAGTGCTTCTTCGGCCTGCTGCGAATTCTGCTGGGCCAAGGCCTGCTCGGCTTCCTGCAGCGGCTGGCGGATCTGCGCGACGGAATTGCTGCGCGTGCCCTCGGGACGGTTCTGTGCCTGCTGGTTCAGCTGGCGACGAGCTTCCTGGACGGCTTGGCGTGCAGCCTGGATATCGTTATTGTCAAGCGCCTGCAGGGCCCGCTGGATATGCGCCTGGACGCGGGTCGCGGCGGCATCGGGGCGCAAGGATTGGACTGCGCTGTTGTTCTGATTGTTGGAGGTCGCCGGCGTCTGTTGTGCGAGCGCGTTCGCCGGAACGAGTGCGGTACCTGCCATAAGGGCAGCAACATAGATCATCTTCATGGATGTTACCTCTCTATCTCATGATTGGTTCTCCATGCGCCGGGGTGTCGGGGACGTGCTGTCCTCGCCGTACGCACACCCTCCTAAGTCGGAGCGCGGGCGACAGTTCCAGAAAAAGCCGTAATTTTGCCTTCTTCTTCAACAGCAACATCAATGGGTTGGCGTTTTGCTGCTGCTGAGCAGCAGGGCAGGGACGGGGAGCGGCCGCGCCGCGCCCGTTCCGCACAGGGCGGGGTTCCAGCCGTCGGAGCCGCCGGTTCTATGCGCTCTTGAACGTCACCGTCACGCCGCGCTGGCGGAAATAGGCCTGCATCAGCTTGCGGCCGGAACGGTTGTTCTGGGCGAGCCTAGCGGGATCGAAGACGGCTTCCTTCTGGCCTTCGCGAGCGAGGGCTGCCTTGAGGCTGGCGATATGGGTGTCGAGATCGGCATTGTCGGCCGCCAGCGACTGGTAGATACGGTCGGTGGCCTTGGCCACGGTCAGTTCGCTCACCGGGATACTCCTGTTGGTGTGTCGTGTGGCGGGCGCTTAGCATGATTTTCAGCTTTGCCATACCGGGACGGCGTTTCAGCGGAGGAGGCCGTCGAGGTCGAAATCGTCCCATCCGGCGAGCGGCGGTGATTCGCTTGAAGCACTGCCTGCGGTTTTCGGGCTAGACTTGTTCTTCTTCAGCGAGCGGGCGAGCTTTGCCTTGAAGGCAGCACGTCGCCGGTTTTCGGCCGCCGCTGCCTTGTCGTGCTCGCGCCATTCGTCCACCGTGCCATGGTCGAGCAGGTCCTTGACGAGCTTCGGGTCGAAGACATGGAAGGTGATCTGGCGAGCGCGGCCGCGAAGCTTGACGGTGCGCGTGCCGGCACTTTTGAGCCGTCCGTCCTCCAGCCAGCGGTGGCGTTCGGTGGTGGAGATCGACAAGATATCCTGGATCTCGCGGGGGATAACCGGCAGGTCCTCGATGGATTCGAGGGCTTTCGACACGCTGGCGGCGGTGTGGCGGAATTCCGCCTCGGCGTCCTCGGGCATGGAGAGCGTCAGGGTTGCGACGGTGTAGTCGAGAGACTTGCGCACCGCCGTCGGCAACCCCGCGCGGATTTCCAGAAGGATGCCCTTGGCCCGAACGAGCGACCCGAAGGTTGCTGCCGCCGGCAGGCTCCAGGTTTCGGTGAGTGTCGGGATGTCCGTGGTTTTCTTGCTCTTCGCCATCGCGGCAGCATGTGGCGATCGGGAGAGCTGGCGTCAATGGATGCGCGGCCGGCACCAATTCCGGCCGATCAAAATCGACTCGCCAGCGATTGAGGCCTGGCCCAAGCTCGGTTACCACCTTCAGGAAGAAGCGGGTGCGGCGGTGGACCTTGTTCACGGCAAGGAGGGCGAATGGACGGCGACAGGATCGAAGCGACCGTCACGCGGCAGAAGGCGGCAGTTGCGGAACGGCGGCTGCGCTTCGGGCTGGAGGAGCGGAAGGGAGCCCTTGCCCATCTGCGCCAGACCATCGAGCGGCGCGAGCGGGATATCGTCGAGGCCCTCCGTCGGGATTTCGGCAAGCCGGAGCCCGAGGTCATCCTGACCGAGATCCTGCCGGTGCTGCAGGAAATCCGCCATACGATGCGGCACCTGAAGCGGTGGATGCGGGAACGGCGCGTTGCGCCGACACTTGCCACCCTCGGCACCTCTGCCCGCATCCGTCCGGAGCCGCGCGGGCTCTGCCTGATCATCGCGCCGTGGAACTATCCGTTCAACCTGGCGCTTGGGCCGCTCGTCTCTGCGCTGGCGGCAGGCAACAGTGCGGTGGTCAAACCGTCGGAGATGACGCCCGCCACCTCGCAGGTGATCGCCGACATCATCGAGGAGACCTTTCCGCCCGATCTCGTCGCTGTGGTCCAGGGCGGCCGGGAGGTTTCGCAGCAACTTCTCGACCAGCCCTTCGACCATATCTTCTTCACCGGCAGTCCAGAGGTCGGCAAGATCGTCATGGCGGCGGCAGCTCGCCATCTCTCTTCGGTGACGTTGGAGCTCGGTGGCAAGTCGCCGACCATCGTCGGGCCGGGTGCCGATCTCGACAAGGCTGCGCGGTGGATCGCCTTCGGCAAATTCGTCAATGCCGGCCAGACCTGCATCGCTCCCGACCACGTCTTCGTCCATCGCAGCATCGAGGCACGCTTTTCAGAGGCGTTGCGGGCAGCGATCCGCCATGCCTATGGCGCGGATCCGCAGGCGAGCCGCGATTATGCCCGCATCGTCAACGCTCACCACGCCGAGCGCCTTCGCGGCCTGCTTCAGGATGCAACGGACAAGGGTGCCCGGATCAGCTTCGGCGGCGAAGCGGAGGGCACCTATCTTGCGCCGACGCTGATCGAGGCGATCACGCCGCAGATGGACATCGACCGCGAGGAGATCTTCGGCCCGGTTCTGCCGATCATGGCCTATGACGGGCTGGACGAGGTGATTAACCGCATCAACGCGCGGCCGAAGCCGCTGGCTCTCTACATCTTCGAGAAGGATGCGGCTTTCGCAGAGGAGATCGTCGCCCACACCTCTTCCGGCGGCGTCGGCGTCAACCTTACCACCATGCACTACAGCCATGCGGGTCTGCCGTTCGGCGGCGTCAACAATTCCGGCATCGGCGCGGCACACGGGTATTTCGGCTTTCAGGCCTTCAGCCACGTCAAGCCGATCCTCAAGGAGCGCTGGTCGGCGGTGCCGATGCTCTTTCCGCCCTATCGGCCGCGCGTCGAGCGGCTGATCCGCATCGCAAAGCGTTTCCTCGGATAGCGGCCTGTTCAGCGGGCAAATCGTTTCGCGCCGGCCACGCAGAGGATGACGGCGAGCGTTATCGCCAGCATCGCCGGGCTCACGGCTTCACCGAGCAGGGTGGCCGCAAGCGCCAGCCCCAGGAAGGGCTGCAGCAGTTGCAACTGTCCGACCCCGGCGATGCCACCGAGTGCGAGACCGCGATACCAGAACACGAAGCCGACCAGCATGCTGAAGACGGACACATAGGCGAGGCCGAGCCAGGCGGGGCCGCCGGTCGTTTCCAGCGTCGGCGGCACGGTGGCAACCGCCAGCGCCACCATCACCGGCAGCGACAGGACGAGCGCCCAGGAGATCACCTGCCAGCCCCCGAGCCGGCGGGAGAGGCGGGCGCCTTCTGCGTAGCCCAGCCCGCAGGCGAGGATGGCCGCCAGCATCAGCATGTCGCCGGTCGTTGACGTGGTCAGCCCATCCTTCAGCGCAAAGCCTGCTACCAGCGCGCTGCCGAGGCAGGAGAACAGCCAGAAAGCCGGCTTCGGCCGCTCGCCAGCGCGAAAAACGCCGAAGAGGGCGGTAGCCAGCGGCAGGAGGCCGACGAAGACGATCGAGTGCGCGGCGGTGACATGTTCCAGCGCCAGGGCCGTCAACAGCGGAAAGCCGACGACGACGCCGAGCGCCACGACCGCCAGCGGCAGGAGGTCGGTCCGCACCGGCCGCTTTTCGCCGAAGGCGGCAAGCAGGAGAATTGCGAGGAGACCGGCGATTGCGGCGCGGGCACCCGTGAGGAAGAGCGGGTGGAAATCCGCCACCGCGACCCGCGTTGCCGGCAGCGAGCCGCTGAAGATTACGACGCCCAGGAACCCGTTGATCCAGCCGCTCGTCGTCCTGTCCATGCTGTTGTTCCTTCCGTTTCCGTGATGTTGGAGGCTAGGACGTCGTGGATGGCGTTTGAAGCGACAGTGCATTACAGTTCGCACAAACTGTAATGGTGCAAGAGGCAGTACGGATGGATGTTTCCTCGACGGCAAACGGGGGACAGACGGCGCGGGTGGTCGCGGCGATCCGCCAGCGCATTTCGGCGCGGGCGCTGTCTCCGGGCGCAAGGTTGCCGTCGATCCGCAGCTTCGCACGAACCATGGGCGTTTCCACCTCCACGGTCGTGGAGGCCTATGAGCGGCTGGTGGCCGAGGGACTCATCCAGTCGCGGCCGGGTTCGGGATTCTATGTGACCCGGGTGCCGCAGCCGCTTGCGCTGGCCGAGATCGGTCCGCGCCTGGAGCGGGCGGTGGATCCCTTCTGGGTCTCCAGGCAGTCACTGGAGGCGGGAGGCGACGTGCTGAAGCCCGGCTGCGGCTGGCTGCCTGCGTCCTGGATGCCGGAGGCGGAGCTGCGCAAGGCGCTGCGCCGGTTCGCGCGCGCAGAGGCCGGCCATCTGGTGGACTACGGCACGCCGCTGGGGCATCCGTCGCTGCGCCGGCTTCTGTCGCTGAGGATGAGCGAGCACGGCGTGGTGGCGCCGGCGGACCAGATCCTGCTGACGGAAAGCGGCACGCAGGCAATCGACATGCTTTGCCGGCTGCTCGTCGAACCAGGCGACACGGTTCTGGTCGACGATCCGTGCTACTTCAACTTCCTGGCCCTGCTGCGCGCCCATCGGGTCAAGATCGTCGGCGTGCCATGGACGCCGTCGGGGCCCGACCTGACGGCATTCGCGGCGGCACTCGGCGAGCATCGTCCGCGGCTCTACATCACCAATTCCGGCCTTCACAACCCCACCGGTGCCATGCTCTCACCGGCGACCGCGCACCGGCTGCTTTCGCTGTCGGGGGAGGCGGGGCTGACGATCATCGAGGACGACATCTTCGGCGATTTCTGCGAGGAACCCGCGCCGCGGCTGGCCGCGCTCGACGGTCTCGACCGGGTGATCCAGATCGGCAGCTTCTCGAAGACGCTGACGGCAGCGGCGCGCTGCGGCTACATTGCCGCGCGACCGGAATGGATCGAGCGTCTTTCAGATCTGAAGATTGCGACGACCTTCGGTGGCAATCCGGTTTCCGCCGATCTGGTCCACGCGATCCTGCGCGACGGCAGCTACCGGCGCCATCTGAATGGACTCCGCGACCGGCTGGCGCGTGCCAGGGGAGACGTGGCGTCAAGGCTTCGGGCGCTCGAAATCCGCCCGTGGATCGAGCCGCGAGGCGGCATTTTCCTGTGGTGCCAGCTGCCTGACGGACTAGATGGCGCAGAGTTCGCGCGGCGGGCACTGGCGGAGGATGTGGTACTGGCGCCTGGCAACGTGTTCAGCGTCTCGCAATCCTGTGCCGCCTTCATGCGCTTCAATGTGGCGCAGTGTGCGGATGAGCGCGTCTTTGCGGTGCTGAAGCGAGCAATAGCCGCTGCGACGGTCTGATCAGGCTTCCGCGGTAATGGACCGGGCGTTGCCGGCATGGCTGTCTATCCAGGTCCGGAGCGTATCCTGCGGCATGGGGCGGCCATACAGGTAGCCCTGGCCGAAGCGGCAGCCAAGCATGCGCAGGACCTCGGCATCCTCCGCCGTCTCGACCCCTTCGACCACGATGTCGATCGACAGCGCATGGCCCATGCCGACCAGTGCCGAGACAAGGGCCTGGTTCGGGCGGCTCTGCGCAATGCCGCTGACGAAATTGCGGTCGATCTTCAGTCGGTCGACCTTCAGGTCCATCAGGTAGGCGAGCGAGGAGTGGCCCATGCCGAAATCGTCGACGGCGATGCGGAAACCCATCTGCTCGAGACGCCCGAGTTCGGCGCCGGCGGCGACCGTATCGAGCATGGCCTCCTCGGTGATCTCGACCTCGAAGCATGACGGGTCGATGCCGAAGAGTTCGACGACCTCGCGCAATGTACTGGAGAGCGAATAGGCGGAAAATTCGCCCGGCGACACGTTGATAGCGACTGAGAGGCCGGCAAGGCCCATCGACGGCAGATCGCCCACGAGCTTTGCAGAGGCCATGGCAACATGCCGCGTGAGGGCCTCGGAAGCATGGGCAGAGCGCGCGGCACGGACGATCTCCGGTGGCGCCACCGGGCCGAGCGAGGGATGGGTCCAGCGGATAAGTGCTTCGAAACCGGTGACGCTGCCATCGGCGAGGCCGACCTGCGGCTGGAAGAAGACCTTGATCTCCCCAGCCGCGAGCGCCGCCTGGACATCGATTTCCAGCTGCCGCTGGCGGTCAAGCTGCCGCTTCATCTCCGGGTCGAAGATGCAGACGCGCCGACGGCCCTGGTCCTTGGCGGCATAGAGCGCGATATCGGCACAGGCGAAGAGTTCGTGCGGCAGGCGGGCATGATCGGGGAAGAGTGCGAGCCCGATGCTGGTGCCGGTCGTGACCTCGCGATCGTCCACCACGATTGTCTCGGCAACACGGGCCATGAAGCCTGTCGCCGCCGCACGGGCTCGCGCAAATGCGTCCGGTCCCTCCAGTACGACGGCGAACTCGTCACCCCCAAGGCGGACCACGAGTTCTCGGTCACTGGCCGTCTCCTGAAGCCGCCGCGCAAGTTCCACCAGCACGGCGTCGCCGACGGAGTGTCCCATCGTGTCGTTGATGGACTTGAAGCCGTCTAGGTCGATGATCATCAGCGCCACCGGGCTGTCGTCGCGCCGACTGCGATCCAGAACCTCGGCGAGACCGAGGTTGAAGGCGGCACGATTGCCAAGGCCGGTCAGCGCGTCGCGGCTCGCGAGTATCTCCAGTTGCTGGTTCGTGGACCGGATCTCCGCGTTGGCCTTCGACAGCGAGCGCGCCAGCGACACTGCCTTCAGGCGGTCGCCGTGGCTGGCGATGAAGTTCTTCTCGCTGATAAGGCTGCTGCGGAACATCATCACCATCAGCAAGAGAACGTCGACCGACACCACGACGGCGATCAACGAGCCGGTCATCAGCAGCGATGTGACTGCGGCAAGCATCTGCGGCGCGCCGAACAGGATGGCGACCCTGGAATAGGCGGTGCTCTGGATGATCGAGCCGGCGCAGATGCCGGCAATGATGAAGATGACGTAGGCATGCGCCCGGTCCCCTTCGACTGCAAGTCCAAGGAAGGGAACGAAGGCCCAGAGACATCCGCTGACGAAGGCTGCGCCGCTCAGGAACCGAAGGGTAAGCTCGGTGTGACGAACTGCTCCGTCATTGCGATGGATGATCACGGATGCAAAGACACGTGCGAGGTTCAGTCCGCAGATAGCCGATAGCCAATAGATCAATGCATCGGATGGCTGGTGAAGCCACAGGATGGCGGCCGTCGTCAGTGCGATGAAGCTGTTCGCCCAGATGGAGATCGTCAGGGAGTGAAGAACGGCACGGGCCTGTGCGATGCGGATTTCGGACGCGATGGTTGTGGCGCTTCCGCCCGCTTCCTGCGATTCCAGCATTCACCTGCCCCCGTAACAGCTTTCAGCTCGGAAACAGTAGCCCACTGACGATAATTTACGTTTAACGGAGACGAGACGATGCGAAGCATCTGAGGGATGCAGTCACCGGCGTTTCTCGCAGCGCCCGTGGGAAACCGCTCTTCGCCGTGGCCGGCCGGTGACGAGCCTGCTACCAATGCGGTGGTGCGGACGCCGGGAGGGGCGAGGGAATGTACGACTACATCATCGTGGGTGCGGGCTCGGCCGGCTGCGTGCTCGCCAACCGCCTGTCCCGGGATCCGGACAGGCGCATCTGCCTCATCGAGGCAGGACCTCCCGATACGAGCCCGTTCATCCACATGCCTCTCGGCCTCGCAGGGCTAGCCCGTATTCGCTCGATCAACTGGGGCTACTCGACCGAACCGGAAGCGGAACTTGGAGGGCGGCGGCTCTACTGGCCGCGCGGGCGCACGCTGGGCGGTTCGAGCTCCATCAATGCGATGATCTACATGCGCGGCCACCCGCAAGATTACGAGGGGTGGGCGAAGCTTGCTGGCGACGAGTGGGGATGGGAGAGTGTGCGCCGGCTGTTTCTCCAGATGGAGCGCAATGCGTCGATCACCGACGACCACCACGGCACCGAAGGCGAACTCTGCGTCAGCGACTTGCGACACGTCAATCCGCTCAGCCGCGCCTTCGTCGAGGCGGGCGTGCAGCTCGGATATCCCCGCAACGCCGATTTTAACGGAGCGAGCCAGGAGGGCTTCGGCCTCTACCAGGTCACCCAGCGCGACGGCCGGCGGTTCAGTTCCGCACGGGCCTTCCTTGAACCGATCAGCCACAGGCCAAACCTCGAACTTCGCACCGGGGCGCAGGTGCAGAGGGTCGTGATCCAGCACCGGCGCGCCATCGGTGTCTCGCTGGCCCACGAAGTGCTGAGACTGAAAGCCGGCGGCGAGGTGATCCTCTGTGGCGGTGCCATCAACTCGCCGCAGCTGCTCATGCTCTCCGGCATCGGCAATGGCAATGACCTGGCCGGTATCGGAATAGAGATTGTCCATCACCTGCCGGCGGTGGGCGAGAACCTGCAGGACCATCTCGACATCACGGCAATGGCGAGTGCAAACGGCCGCGATGCGATCGGTCTCAGCCTCGGCGGCCTGCCGCGGCTTTGGAAAGCCTGGCGTGCTTATCGCCGGGGAGAGGGGGAACTGACAAGCAATGTCGCCGAAGGTGGCGGCTTCGTGCGCAGCGATCCGTCCCGTGACCGGCCGAACCTGCAGTTCCATTTCATTCCGGCCTATATGCGCGACCATGGCCGGCAGGTCTCCTTCGGCTACGGCTTCACCCTGCATGTATGCGATCTTCTGCCGAAGAGCCGCGGCCGCATCCGGCTTGCCTCTCCCGATCCGGCGGCTGCCGCTGCGATCGAAGCCAGCTATCTCTCTCATCCGGACGATGCCGGGACGCTGCTGGCAGGCCTGAAGATCGCCCGCCAAGTGTTGGCGGCGCCCGCATTCGCTCCGTACCGCCGCGCCGAGGTGCTGCCGGGCGAGGAGATCCAGTCGGACGATGAATTGCTTGCGTTCATCCGCGGGCGCGCGGAAACGATCTACCATCCGGTCGGCACCTGCCGCATGGGAAGGGACGACGGTTCGGTGGTCGATCCGCAATTGCGGGTCAGGGGCGTGGAGGGGCTGCGCGTCGCTGATGCATCGGTCATGCCGACGCTCATCGCCGGGAACACGAACGCACCGGTAATGATGATCGCCGAGAACCTGGCGGGTATGATGCGGCGAAACTGATCCCTCAGTTGGCGGCTGGCTGCTCTTCCTCGGGCGGCACCGGAACGGGGTGTCCGCTCTCATCCAGCGCCACCATGATGAAGGTGCCTGCGGTGACCTTCTCCAGTATGCGGTGGCGGGCCCGATGCGCCCAAGCCTCGACCTGAAGCGTGATCGAGCTGCGGCCGACGCGGGTAATTTCAGTGTAGACATTCAGGGTGTCACCGATCTTCACCGGCAACTGGAATGCCATTTCCTTGACCGCCGCGGTGACCACGCGGCCGCGGGCGCGCTCGGCTGCCCTGATTCCACTCGCAAGGTCCATCTGCGACATCACCCAACCGCCGAAGATGTCGCCCGCGGCGTTGGCATCGGCGGGCATTGCCAGGGTCCGCAGAGTGAGTTCGCCGGTGGGGCGGGAGCCGTGGTTCATGGGAAGTCCTTTTCGAGCGTACAACAGTCGTCAATGCGGTGCATACCAGCACTGGTACGAGAATGACATGCTGCGTGCATGACTAGACTTAAGTTGCATCTAACTCGCGTCAGGCGTGAATTAGCGCTTTCACGGGCCAGTAACCTTTAGGGGCTAGATATTGTGACAACAAGTTACAAAGGGGGTCTCTATGCAGCGTCTTACCATTTCTGCGCGCATGTACTGTCTCATCGCGCTTTCTCTCGCGATCCTGGCTGGCGCGCTCACGTTCAGTCTGTTCCAGAGCTATTCGTCGATGGAGAGGGAGCGCAAGGCAGGTCTTGCCTATATGAACGACATCGCGATGAGTATGCTCAAGCAGTACCACGCGATGGAGAGCTCCGGCGCGATGACCCGCGAGCAGGCACAGGCGGGCGCCATGGAGGCGATCGGTGCCATGCGCTACGGCGACGGCAGCGGTTACTTCTGGATCAACGACATGCGGCCCTTCATGGTCATGCATCCGATCAATGCCAAGCTGAACGGCGCGGACCTGTCGCAGAACAAGGACCCGAACGGTAAGCACCTGTTCGTCGAGTTCGTCAACACGGTCAAGGCGAGCGGCCATGGCTTCGTCGACTACTACTGGCCGAAGCCTGGCCTCGAGGAGCCGGTCGAGAAGTATTCGCACGTCATCGGGTTTGAACCCTGGGGCTGGATCGTCGGCACCGGGGTCTACGTCGACGACCTGCACGCGATGTTCCAGGAGAACCTCATCACCTACGCCATGATCTTCTCGGTCTGCGCCGTAGTTCTGATCGCCGGCGCCTTCTACGTCATTCGCAGCGTCACCGGCCCGCTGGGTCAGGTTCAGGGCGTGCTTCAGCATATCGCTGACGGGGAGGCGAATGTGACCGTTCCCCACATCCAGCAGAAGAACGAAATCGGAAGCATGGCCCGTGCGCTGGTCGTCCTGCGCGATGCGGTCGAGGAGCGGCTCGCCCTCCAGGCTCGCGAGAGCGAACAGCAACGTGCCCTGTCCGAGGAACGCTCCACCAACGAGCGGGCGCTCGCCTCCGCCTCCGAGCGGCAGGCCCGCGCCATGGCCGAACTCGGCCGTGCCCTTTCGGAGCTGGCGAAGGGCGATCTTTCGGTCAGCGTCGCCGACCTCGGTGCCGACTACGCGACGATACGCGAGGACTTCAATCAGGCGGTGAGCTCGCTGCGCCAGACCGTTCAGGCGATCACCGAGACGAGCCATGTCGTCCGCGACAGCGCGTCCGACATCAGCGGTGCGACGAACAACCTGTCGCGTCGCACCGAGCAGCAGGCAGCTTCCCTGGAGGAAACCGCAGCGGCTCTCGACGAGATCACCGCGACGGTCAAGACGGCTTCGGAGCGCGCCAACGAGGCTCGCACCATGGTCGCCGAAACCAAGGACAGCGCCGGCCGCTCCGGCGAGATCGTCCGCAACGCAGTCGATGCAATGGGCCGGATCGAGGATTCGTCCAGCCGCATCAACCAGATCATCTCGGTCATCGACGAGATCGCGTTCCAGACGAACCTGCTGGCGCTGAATGCCGGTGTCGAGGCGGCCCGCGCTGGTGAGGCCGGCCGTGGGTTTGCCGTCGTCGCCCAGGAAGTGCGGGAACTAGCGCAGCGTTCCGCGAACGCGGCGAAGGAGATCAAGACGCTGATCAGCAATTCGGCGCGCGAAGTCGAAAACGGCGTCTCGCTCGTTCGCTCCACCGGCGATGCCCTGGTCGAGATCGCGCAACTGGTCGAGCGGGTCAATTCCCATGTGGAGACGATCGCGACGGCGTCCCGCGAGCAGGCAACTGCGTTGCAGGAAATCAACTCCTCGGTCAACAACATGGACCAGATGACGCAGCAGAACGCCGCCATGGTCGAGGAGACGACCGCTGCCAGCCAGACGCTTGCCGAACAGAGCCTGCACCTGCAAAGTCTGCTCTCCGCCTTCCGCCTGGAGAACGGCCACGGCGGCTACGGCTCGGGCCAGGCGACGCGCGCAGCCTGACCGCTCGGATTCGAGAACATCTGAGCCCGCCGGGGAAAACGCCGGCGGGCTTTTTTGATGCCGCTCAATGGCGACCGTCCCGTCTCTGCTAGGCTCTCCTGCGACAAAGGAGACGGTGATGGCGAAGATCCTGATCATCCAGGCCCATCCGGATGGCGCCGAGCGCCACCTCTGCCATGCGTTGGCGGATGCCTATGCCGAAGGCGCGCAAGACGGCGGCCATGACGTTTCGCGGCTAGAGCTCGCGCGCATGGACATACCCTTCCTGACGTCGCAGAAGGAGCAGGAAAAGGGCGTGGTCGGGCCGGCAATCAGCGAGGCGCAGGATCTGATCAGGGCCGCCGACCACATCGTATTCGTCTTCCCGCTCTGGCTCGGCGAGATGCCAGCCCTCCTCAAGGCATTCTTCGACCAGGTTGCGCGCCCGGGCTTCGCCTATGATCTCGGTGGGTCGCCGCTGAGGAGCGGCCTGCTTCGCGGCAAGTCGGCGCGGATCGTCATCACCATGGGGATGCCGGCGTTTGTCTACCGGCTCTACTATGGCAGCCATAGCCTCAAAGCGATGAAGATCGGCATCCTCCGGTTCGTGGGGATCGCACCCATACGCTCGACGCTGATCGGCATGGTTGGCTCCAAACGCTTCGACGGCGGATCCTGGCTGGACGAGATGCTACGGCTCGGGAGAATGGCCAGGTAGCCCCGGTGATGCCCTGATATGGTCATTTTCTCTCAAGCCTTCGTTTACCGCATCGTCGTAAATTTGTCGAACGTGCCATTTCGGCACCGAGAGCAGCGATTGGTATGGCGTACGCTTCCCTTTCTCGGCAGGTTCTTGCCTCGCTGATGATCACGACGATGCTGGTGAGCTGCTCGGCCGAGGGGCTCATGCCGCCGGCGAGTATCGATGGCGAGACGCGGGTGAGCTCGATCGGCCCGATGTCGGAGCCAACGAGTGCCCGGCAGCCCTACCAGGCGCCGGTCGCGCCGGTGTCGCAGGTGAGCGGCGGATATGGCGAGCCTTACGCAGCCGATGCCAGGGCGCAGTCCTATCCCATCCAGCAGGCACCCGCGGCGCAGTCTTCGTCACTGCCGATGATCGACAGCGACGAAGCGCTCGGGCTGCAGTCGGCAGGCGGTCCCGTCGCAGTTCCCGAGGAAGGCGTCAACATGGACGCCCAGTTCGGTTTCGTCGGTGGTGGTGAGCCGCAGGTGGTGGGTCTTGCACAGGAGCAGGACCAGATGATTGCAGAAGGTGCCACCGCGCAGCCGGTGGTCGACGGGATAGGAACCGACAATCCCGTCAGCCTCGGTGCACCTCCAGGCTTCCTGGCCCCTCCGGATGATCAGATCATCTCCGTCCCGCCGAAGCGGCAGGGCGCCGGCATCCAGCAGCCGCGGAATCAGGCGCTCGTCTGGGGTGATCAATCGCCTGTCGTCGCTCCGACCCGGCTGCCGCCCGAAGAGCCGCAGCAGGTCGCCATGCTTGCGCCCGGCAATCCGATGGCAGAGCGCGAGCCGATCCGACCGCGGGCGGTTATGCCGCAATCGGAGGTCAGTTGCCGCGCCGAGCTGCGCCGCCTCGGGGTGCAGTTCCGTGACATCCCCCGCATCAGTGACGGCCCGAGCTGCGGCATCGAGCATCCCGTGCTGCTCAGCGGGTTTTCGGGCAATATCGCCCTGAAGCCGGCGACGAAGCTCAACTGCCAGACGACGCTGGCGCTCGCCAAATGGGTGAAGTTCGAGTTGGCACCGTCGTCGCGCTATCGCTATCTTTCCGGCGTCAAGACCATCGAGTCCATGGGCGGCTACTCCTGCCGGCGCATGAACAACAGCCGCCAGAAGCGCAACCCGATGTCGGAGCACGCGCGCGGCAATGCGATCGATCTCGGCAAGTTCGTTCTGAAGAACGGCAAGAAGATCGACGTGCGCAAAAAGAACATCTTCGCCTTCCGCGAGCGGGGATTGCTCAACACGGTCCGCGACGACAGCTGCAAGTACTTCCATACGGTGCTGGGGCCTGGCAGCAACAAGGAGCACTGGAACCACTTCCACTTCGATCTCCGGTCCCGCAAGTCCGGATCGAAGTACTGCGACTGACGGGAGGCGTCATGGCGAACGGGGAGACACTGCGGCGGATCGCTCTCTCCCTCGATGGCACGACCGAGAGGCCGCATTTCGACCGCATCGCGTTCCGGGTTGCTCGAAACTACGCGACACTCGCCCCAGACGGATTATCCGCGAACTTCAGGTTCCTGCCCGACGAACAGGCATTCAAGTGCATGTTGCTGCCAACCGTGTTTTCTCCGGTACCGAATGCCTGGGGAAAGCAGGGGTGGACGCAAGGTCTGCTTGAGCCGATGACGGAAGTGGACCTGAAGGATGCGCTGGAGACGGCCTGGCGCCATGCGCTCCCGAAGCGACGGCACAGATGACGGAGCCAGGGGGGCAGGCAGTGACGACCTGGGCACTTGTCTGACAACCGAGTTGGTGCCAGAAGTGCCTCCCAGACCTCCACCGGCCTAGCCGTCATCCATGGTACCCCATGCACCCTGTTGCCGAACTTCTTCCCTTCGCCGTCGCGCTGGCCGCCGCGGGCGCTTTGGCGGGCTTGCTTGCGGGCATGTTCGGGATCGGCGGCGGTGCGATCCTGGTACCGATCTTCTTCCACGTCTTCGGGCTCCTGGGCGTTCCGGAAGAGGTCCGGATGCAGCTTGCACTCGGGACATCGCTTGCGATCATTGTCCCCACCTCCGTGCGCTCCTTCATGTCCCATCGCAAACGCGGGGCGGTCGACACCGAACTGCTGAAGGGCTGGGTCATCGCTGTCCCGCTCGGCACGCTCATCGCAGCCTATGTCGCGGCCAAGGCCTCCAGCGTGGAATTGCGCGTGATCTTCGCGCTGATCGCCTTGGCGCTCGCATTCCGGATGATCTTCAACCGGGCAACTTGGCAGCTCGGCAACGGTCTGCCGGGAAATCCGGCCCGTTTCCTCGTGGGTACGGGAATCGGAATTCTTTCGGGGTTGATGGGTATCGGCGGCGGCGTCCTCAACAACACATTCATGACGCTCTACGGACGGCCGATCCACCAGGCGGTCGCGACGTCGGCGGGTATTGGTGTGCTCATTTCGATCCCGGGCCTCGTCGGCTATGTCTGGGGCGGCTGGGGGCTCGATGGCCTGCCGCCATTCTCGACGGGCTACATAAACTGGATCGCCGTCGCCCTGCTGATTCCGATCACCCTGTCGCTTGCGCCGCTCGGGGCGCAACTGGCGCATGCCATGTCGAAGCGACAGCTCGAGATCGGCTTCGGAATTTTCCTGATCCTGGTGTCGCTGCAGTTCTTCGCAACGATCGTTGCTTGAACTCTCCAGTCTCCTGCGGGATTGGTGCGGCAGCGCGAACGCAATGTTCTTCTGTTGGGGATGGTCTCGGCGCGCGTGACGCCTATATTGGCGCCACTTCCCGGAAACAGATTTCAAAAAGACCTTCCCATGGCTCCCATTGTTTCTATTCGTAAACTTGCCAAGACCTATGGCAACGGGTTTCAGGCGCTGAAGGGCGTCGACCTCGAGATCGAGAAGGGCGAGATCCTGGCACTTCTCGGCCCGAACGGCGCGGGAAAGACGACGCTGATCTCGATCGTCTGCGGCCTCGTCAATCCCAGCGGCGGCCAGGTGCTCGTCGGCGGACATGACGTGGTGCGTGATTTTCGGCAGACCCGGGCGATGATCGGTCTCGTGCCGCAGGAACTCACGACGGACATGTTCGAAACCGTCTGGAACACCGTGTCGTTCTCGCGGGGATTGCACGGCAAGAAGGCGGATCCGGGCCGGATGGAGACGATCCTGAAGGACCTCTCCCTGTGGGACAAGAAGGACAACATGCTGAGGGAGCTTTCCGGCGGCATGAAGCGCCGCGTGCTGATCGCCAAGGCGCTGGCGCACGAGCCGGAAATCTTGTTCCTGGACGAGCCGACTGCCGGCGTAGACGTCAACCTGAGGCGCGAGATGTGGCAGGTGGTGGAGCGGCTTCGCAAAGGTGGTGTCACCGTCATCCTCACCACGCACTACATCGAGGAGGCGGAGGAGATCGCGGACCGGGTGGGCGTCATCAACCACGGGGAACTCCTGCTGGTGGAGGACAAGACGGCCCTGATGCGGAAGCTCGGACGCAAGGAATTGCGGCTCGAACTCGCCGCGCCGCTTGGCGCGCTGCCGCCGGTGCTTGCGTCCTACAACCTGGCGCTCGCCGAGGACGGCGGCGCCCTGATCTACGAATATCAGGGGGAGGCGGAGCAGGGACGAATCGGCACGCTGCTCGGCTCGCTGGCGGCACAAGGGATTGAGTTCCGGGACCTCTCGACGCGGCAGAGTTCGCTCGAGGACATCTTCGTCGAACTGGTGGGGCAGAGAGCATGAACTTCGAAGCGGTCAAATCCATCTATCTATTCGAGATGGCGCGCATGCGGCGCACGTTGATGCAGAGCGTCATCTCCCCCGTGCTGACGACATCGCTCTACTTCGTTGTCTTCGGTGCCGCGATCGGGTCCCGGATCGAGCAGATCGACGGCGTCTCCTACGGCGCCTTCATCACGCCGGGCCTGATCATGCTGTCGCTCTTGACCCAGTGCATCTCCAACGGCTCGATCGGTATCTACTTCCCGAAGTTCACTGGTACGATCTACGAGATCCTGTCCTCGCCGATCGCGATGACGGAAATCCTGCTGGGCTACGTGGGGGCGGCGGCGAGCAAGGGCCTGATCATCGGCCTGATCATCCTGGCGACGGCCTCCTTCTTCGTCGACATCTCGATCGCCCATCCCGTCATGATGCTGGTCTTCCTGGTGCTGACGGCGGTTACCTTCAGCCTTGCCGGCTTCATCGTCGGCATCTGGGCGAAGAATTTCGAGCAGCTCAACATCATGCCTATGCTGGTTGTGCCGCCGCTGACCTTCCTGGGCGGAACCTTTTATTCGGTGGAAATGCTGTCGCCGTTCTGGCAGGCGGTCAGCCACTTGAACCCGGTTCTCTATCTGGTCAGTGGTTTCCGCTGGAGCTTCTACGAAATCGCCGACGTCAATCCGTTGATCAGCCTTGGCATGATCGCCCTGTTCCTGGTGGTTTGCCTGGCGCTGGTCGCCTGGATATTCCGCACGGGCTACCGGCTGCGAAACTGATCTCGCAGCCGGCGGGGCAGGGTCAGTTCTGCTGCAGCGCGGCCTGTCGTCCGCCACGCGCCAGCATCACGACGGAGCCGAGGGCGCAGGCGATGCCGACGAAGGTCACGACGCCGAGGGGCCCTTGGCTATCGACCAGCAGGCCACCCAGGACGGCTCCGGACGAGATGGCGACCTGGAAGGTGGTGAGCAGCATCGCGCCGACGCTTTCGGCCTCATCGGACGCCGCCCGGGTGACATGGGTCTGAATGCTGACGGGCAGGATGCCGAAGGCGAGGCCCCACAGCACGATTGCCGCCCATGATACCAGCGGCAGCCCGCCCGCCCAGAGCATCAGCAATGCCGAGAGCGCCACCAGCCCGGCACCCAAGGCGACGGAGCCGGTCGTGCTGCGGCTGGCGATCGCGCCGCCGAGGAGGTTTCCGAAGAAGCCGGCAACGCCATAGGCGAGGAGGACCAGCGAGATCATCTCGACGCTGAAGCGGGGGATCTGCTCCAGGTAAGGACGAACATAGGTGAAGCCGGCGAAATGCCCCGCGACGATGATCAGCGTCACGATCAGCCCGACCCGGACCCGCGGGCGGCCGAGCAGCGAAACCATCGTTGCAAGGCTCGCACTGCCCCGCGGCGGCAGCGACGGGACCGTGAAGGCCTGGACTAGGAGGGCTACGACGCCGACGCCCGCCGAAAGCGCGAAGGCCGCGCGCCAGCCAAGGGTCGCACCGATCCAGGCGCCAAGGGGTGCCGCACAGACGGTCGCGACGGAGACGCCGGTGAAAACGATCGCCATGGCGCGGGGCATCAGATGCTCCGGTACGAGCCGCATGGCGAGTGCGGCGGACATGGCCCAGAAGCCACCGAGGCCGATCCCGAGCAGGAGGCGTGCGACGAGCAGCATCGGCAGGCTGCTTGCGAGCGCCGCAAGCGTGCTGGAGACGACGAGCAGGGTGGTGAGCGTGAGCAGGACCCAGCGGCGGTCAAGGTTTCTGGTGCCGATCACCACGCCCGGACCGGCGATGGCACCGATTACGGCCGTCGCCGTGATCGTCTGGCCGGCCGTGCCGGGCGTGATGGCAAGATCCTGGGAGATCGGGGTCAGCAGGCTGACGGGGAGAAATTCGGCGGTGACAAGGCCGAAGACGCCAAGTGACAGGGAGACGACGGCAGCCCAGGCGGCATCGCCGCGGGTGCCGCATAAGGCATGGGAGGGATCAAGAGTGCAGTCGGTCATGATCGGTTCCTGCGTTGTTGGAGGCTCAACAGATATGGGTGACCTCCTGTCGTTTCTATGCTAGAAAATCCGACATGCTTGACCGTTCGTCCAAATCTGCTGTGGCTGCATCCGGCGATCCGCTGAGCGATCTGCTGCGTGGCCTGCGCCTCGACGGCGTCGAATACGGCCGCTGCCGTCCCTGCGAGCCCTGGGCCACTGCCTTTCCGGCACAGGACGAGGCGCGCTTCCACTTCCTTGCCTCCGGGCGCGCCTTGCTACAGACGCCTTCTGGCGAGTGGCTGACGCTATCTGCCGGCGATGCGGTTCTGCTGCCGCGGGGCGGGGCGCATGTGATGGCGAGCGGCAAGGAAGTTCCTCCGGCTCCCTACGACAAGCTCATCCGCCGGGAAGTCTGCCAAGGCATCTACGACGTGCAGTGCCCGAATGCTCCGGGCGGCACGCTGCTGCTGGTCGGGTCCATGCGGTTCAACGTCGACCGGCTTCATCCGCTTCTGCAACTCATGCCGGACGTGATGATGACGAGCGATCTGGCAGGAAGCGAACCGGCGATCCCGCACCTGCTGGATGCGATGGGCCGGGAAGTGGAGATGGACCGCGTGGGGGCAGGCGGCATCCTTGCGCGGCTCGCCGACGTGCTGACGGCAACGCTCATCCGTACCTGGGTCGAGCATGGCTGCGGCGAGTCGACCGGCTGGCTCGCGGCGGTGCGCAATCCGGAGATCGGTCGCGTACTGGCGGCGATCCACCTGCAGCCGGAGCGGGACTGGAGCGTGGCGGATCTCGCCAGGCTCATGGGCGCGTCGCGGTCGGGTTTTGCCGAACGCTTTTCTCGGGTCGTGGGCGAGACCCCGGCCCGCTACGTCGCTCGCGTCCGGATGCATCAGGCGCGCCAGTGGCTGAGCCAGGGGATGCGGGTATCGGTGGCGGCGCAGCGTCTTGGATATGATGCCGAGGCTTCGTTCAGCCGGGCCTTCAAGCGCATCATCGGCGCACCGCCCAGCGCCTATCGGGCGACCACCACCACACGGATGGCGGCGGCCGAGTGACCGCCTCAGAGCATGCTGACGCGGACCAGGAACACGAAGACGATCAGCATCGAGGCAAGAGCCACCATGGTGATTGCCGGGGCTAGACCGATGGTCACGGCGCCGAAGGCGATGAGCGCGATGGCGATGACGGCGAGGAGGGGGATGAGAAGCTTGCTGGACATGCTTAGCTTATAATCCACCTGCCAAAATTGACAAAAGGACGTTCTGACGCACCTGGTCTGTCCCTGGGCGCCGCCGGTGCTAGCGCGTGCGTAAGCCGGATCAGTCGCGCAGCCGCAGCTCGTCGGTCTGCATCTGGATCGAGCCGAGCGTCGACAGGAATGTCATCCCGAGGAGACTCTGGTCCAACCGTCCCTCCTCGGCCACCATGGCCCGGACATCGCGACGCAGGATCGGCCCGATGGCGACTTCCTCGAGGCGGACCGGTGCTGCCGTCGCGCGCCCGTTTGCGGTGGAGACGGTGACGGTATAGGCGAGGCGCTGAGGTTCAAGGCCGATGCGTTCGGCGTCCTCGAACGAAAGAACAACGGCACTGGCACCGGTATCGACAAGCATCGACACCGCTTGCCCGTTCACGCTCGCGGACGTGTGGAAATGCCCGCGAATGCCGCGGTGGATAATCACTTCCGTGACGCCCTGTGCCGTTGTGACCTCGACGGCGCTGCCCGGGATGAGCCCGGCTGAGAGCCGGGCGCCGACCTGTTGCAGATCGTACCTGTAGATATAGGCTGCGACGAGGGCGAGGATGATCACCAGCCACACCGCGATATAGCGAAGAATTTGGGTCAAGCCGCCGCGGTTGCCCGCAAGGATGCCGACCGAGAGAAGGCCCGCGATCGGCAGGAGATAGATCATCTGCCCAAAGTCCTCGTTTGCGATACCGAAGGTCTGACCGCTGTCGTGGTTGAAGACGAGAAGGGCAAGACCCGCGCCAAGGACGAGGAGGACGAAGGTGAGGCCGTTCACGAGGCAGCCCGCTCCCGTGCCGGTCGCTGGACTTGCCCGGTGCCTCCGTCCAGCCCTGCGCGCTTTAGCCGGGCGGGCAGGGCATCCATCAGGGCGCGGCGTTCCGCGTCGGTGAAGCTTGTCCAGCGAGCGATCTCGTCGCCGGTGCGCCCGCAGCCGATGCAGTTGCCGGAGGTTTCGTCGATGGAGCAGACGAGGATGCAGGGTGAAATCATGTTCTTCATATCTGCGGTTCACGCCACGAGCGCAAGGGAGACCAGGAACACGATCTCGCAAGCTTGCTGCGTGGCGCCGATCGTATCGCCCGTATGACCGCCGATCCTGCGGGCGGCCAATCGTGTGACGCTCATTGCCGCCAGCGCCGAGAGGCCGCCAGCGAAGATGAAGGGCAGGAAGCCTGCGACCGGCCACAGGAGCACGAGGCCGGCGATGGCGGCACTTCCGAGCGCAACGTTGCGGGCAGCCGAAGCCGGCCTGCCGGCGCCTGCCGCGACCCCATTGCTGCGGGCGGCCGGCAAAGCGTGCCAGTGCCCGACCATCAGCGCCCGGCTGAGCGCCGCCGAGGCGACCAGTGCGAATGCGGGGAGGCTGGCTGCCGGACCGGCGAGCGCGGAGAGTGCTGCCGCACGAAGCGCGAAGGACAGGATCAGAGCGATGACGCCATAGCTTCCGTTGCGGCTATCCTTCATGATCGAGAGGATATGCTCGCGATCACGGCCACCGCCAAAACCGTCCGCTGCATCGGCAAGACCGTCCTCGTGCAGTGCGCCGGTGAGGACGGTCAGCACCGCAAGTGCGACCAGCGACGACAGGAGCGGGTCGGCGTCGAGGTGCAGCAGCAAGGCGAGCAGCAGCGCGGGCGGGGTGGCGATCACCAGGCCTGCAGAGGGAAAGGCACGCACCGCGCGGCTTAACGACCCGTCGTGCCCTACGAAAAAGCGCGAGGGAACCGGCAATCGTCCGAGAAAGCCGACCGAACGCGCGAGGTCGTCGAGGAATTCCGTCACCTTTGGCAGTTGTCCCTCCGTGCCTGCGCGACTATGAGAGCAACAAAGCGTGATTTGCCGGCAAAACACAAGCGACCGGCCAAGGACGAGAGAAAGCATCCCGATGAGCGTGAGCGGCCTGCCATTCGACGACTTCCGCACCCTCCTGCAGAACCTGCCCGGCCCTGATTCGCGGGCGCTGGTCGCTGCACGCGAGCGGGATGCGCAACTGACGAAGCCGCCGGGTTCGCTCGGCCGGCTGGAAGAAATCGCTATGTGGTTGGCGGCTTGGACGGGACGTCCCCCGGCGGTGACACGTCCGCTGGTGGCGATCTTCGCCGGGAACCATGGCGTCACGAAACATGGGATCACGCCGTTCCCGCCCTCGGTGACACAGCAGATGGTCGAAAACTTTGCCGCGGGCGGCGCGGCGATCAACCAGATCTGCGTTACCCATGATCTCGGACTAAAGATCTTCGACCTGGCGCTCGACTATCCCACGGGCGACATCACCTGCGAGGCCGCACTTTCGGAGCGCGACTGTGCCGCCACCATGGCCTTCGGGATGGAAGCGATCGCGGGAGGAACCGACCTCCTGTGCATCGGCGAAATGGGGATCGGCAACACGACGATCGCGGCCGCCATCAACCTCGCCCTCTACGGTGGAGAGGCGGAGGATTGGGTGGGGCCGGGGACCGGTTCGCACGGCGTCCAGATGGAGCGGAAGATCCAGGCGGTGAAGACGGCCGTGGAGTTCCACAAGGATCATCTCAAGGATCCGCTCGAGGTTCTGCGGCGGCTGGGCGGGCGGGAGATCGCCGCCATCGCGGGCGCGATCCTGGCGGCGCGCATCGAGAAGATACCGGTGCTGCTCGACGGCTATGTCGTGACGGCGGCGGCGTCCATCCTGAAGGCGGCCAATCCCTCCGCCCTTGATCACTGCCTGATCGGCCATGTCTCGGCTGAACCGGGCCATCTGAAGGCGGTGGAGAAGCTCGGGAAGACACCACTGCTGGCGCTCGGCATGCGGCTCGGCGAGGGTACCGGGGCAGCCCTTGCCGCAGGCATCGTCAAGTCTGCGGCCGCCTGCCATTCCGGAATGGCGACCTTTGCCCAGGCGGGCGTGAGCGCGGGGAACTGACCTTGGAAAAGGCGCCGCAGGAAAGTGGGATCCGCAAGGCGAGCGGGCCTCGCCGCGTGCTGGCGGCAACGCGCTACTCGCTGCAGGGACTGGTGCGGCTGTGGGGCGAAGAGGCGTTTCGAACCGAGGTCGTGGCCTTCGCCCTCGGGCTGCTGCTGTTCGTCTTCATCGGCGCAGAACCCTATCAATACCTGATCTTCGTTGTCCTGATGCTGCTTCTCTTCTGCGTCGAGGCGTTGAATACGGCGATCGAGGAGCTCGTCGACCGGATCTCGCCAGAGATTTCCACGGTTGGCCGGCACGCAAAGGACCTGGGTTCGTTCGCCGTCTTCTGCCTCTTGTGCGTGAACGGCCTGTTTGTGCTGTGGTGCCTGTATGACAGGCTGGTCGGGTAGCGGTTTCCCGAATTCGTGATCGCCACGACGCCGAGAAATGTGCGAGAATCGCTGTCGATAAAATGCCGATAGCCTTCACCATGCCGCTTCGATCTGACGAAGCAGGATTGTCCGATGCCACGCCATTCGTTCGTCGCTGCATTGCTCTTCTGCTGCGGTATCGCGCCGGTGCAGGCCCAGCAGGCGGAGCCTGTCCCGGTTGAGGTCTTCCCTTTCGAACTGGAAGACAAGAGCGCCGGTGCAGGGATCGTGCCGCCGGACGACTATGACAGGCGCTATCTGGCAGAAGCTGCCAAGGTCGCACGGGACATGTTCGCGGAGACGGGGCGCTATACGCTTGTGACCAATCCGGCGGACTCGGCGACTGCTCCGGCTACCGAACCACTGCGACATTGCGGAGGCTGTGAGGCTGGGATTGCCCGCAGCCATGGAGCGTCGCTGGCAGTTCTCGGTGTGGTGACGCGGGTCAACCGCACCGAGCACACCATGTTCATCCGGGTCCTCGGTGTCCACACGGGCAAGCCGGTGGCTGTTGGCTTCACGGACCTGCGAATGGGTGCCAACCATGCCTGGCCCCGCACAGCGAAATGGCTGATGAAGAACCGCATCCTGAAGTAGCGGCAGGGCCGAACCTCCCGCGGTCCACGGGCGGTCACAGCCTTCGAAGTCAGCGGACCTGCATATCACCGCGTTCTTCAGGAGGTTGACCGCAGAGGGGCGGCCTATTCTGGCGTGCACATTGACACGCGCGCTCTTTTAGGTTGTGGTGGTGTGTGGCCGCAACTGGAGGGGCACGGCATGCGGGAACTATTTCACGATCTATCGGTCTACAGCCGCGAAACACGGCAGCGCGAGCAGCGTGCCCAGATCCTTGCGATGATCGGGCTTTTGGGAGCAGCTTTTACGGGACTGTTCCTGGTCCTGTCTCAATTGACTGGCCAAGTGTTGGCATCCATCGGGGTGGGTGGCCTCATTCTCATGGCGGCGGCTGCCGCCGGAGCGGGACTGGGTTTTCTCTTCTCAGTGCCGAGGGTACTCTCAGTAGGCACAACCGGAGTGGGCTCCAGATCCAGTGTTCCCAGTCGATTGATGGGTTCCAACACCAACCTAGAACGCATCTCGGAATGGCTCACGACGATGATCGTGGGTGTGGGCTTGAGCCAACTGACCTCGATCGGCGAGGGGATGCGGTCGTTCACCAGTTTTCTCAAAGCACAGGGACCGTCAGCGACCATAGCCATGGCAGGACCCTTCATCCTCGTTGTCGGTTTCGTGTCGGGGTTCATCTTCCTCTACCTGTACACCCGTCTGCAGCTTTCTCCGCTCTTCCTCCATGTCGAGAAGCTGATGAGTTACGTGGGCGACGAGGAAAATTCGGAAGACAGCGGTGAGATCAAGCGTATCGCCGAGCGACTTGCCACAAAGCGGAGAAGCTCACATCTGCGCGCGATCGCCGATAGCGAAAGACTAACCTTCGAACAGACAATGCAGGTGTTGTCGGCCCTCCTCTATGAAGAGAATGGCTACCGGGAGGTCGTGGCGGTCGGTCGAAAGCTCAAGGACACGCATGCCTCTGAGATGGCGAGCTACTGGTTCATCATGGCGGCGGCCCATGGGCAATGGTTTTCGGCCATCAAGGAGACGGGCTCCGAGGAGGAGAAAGACGAGATACGCCAGGCCGTCCTCGATGCAAGCAGACGGGCTGTGGCCCGGGATCCGCAATATAAGCGTTATCTTGCAGAACTTACGCGGGAGCGTGCCAAGGACAATGACCTCAAGGACTTTGCTGGCGACAAGGAGTTCCTGCGGATTATCCGCAGTGGGGGCTAGGCGAAGCTTTTTCGCCGTCGCTCCACCGGAGCGGTGTCCTCCACCGCCGGCAGGCTCTGCAGGATACGGGTGGCCGGGAGGATGGCGATGGCCTCCGTTCCCTCGCGCAGCTTCGAGCGCAACACGAATTGGCCGTCGTGCTTGGCAAGGATCGCCTGGACGATCGGCAGGCCGAGGCCAGTTCCCTGCTCGGCGCTCTTGATGGCGATGGAGCCCTGCCCGAAGGCGGAGAGGACGACTGGGATTTCCTCCTCGGGTATGCCGGGACCATTGTCCTTGACCGCAACATACTGCCCGCCGCCCGCCGTCCAGCCCACCTTCACTGTGATCTCGCCACCCTGCGTGGTGAACTTCACCGCATTGGACAAAAGGTTGAGGACGACCTGGCGGATGGCCTTCTCGTCCGCCCATATCTGCGGCAGCGTGGGCTCGAACTGCTCGTGGATGACGATGCTCTTCGTGCTGGCCCGCAGCTGCACCATGCCGATGCAGTCCTCGGCGATGTCGAGCAGCGAGAGCGCTTCCTCGTTGAGTTCGTAGCGACCCGCCTCGATGCGCGAGAGGTCGAGGATTTCGTTGATCAGGTTGAGGAGATGTTCGCCCGACCGGTGGATGTCGGCGGCATATTCGCGGTAGGTCGGATTGGAGAGGGGGCCCAGAAGTTCGGAATTCATCACCTCGGAAAAGCCGAGAATCGCGTTGAGCGGCGTGCGCAACTCGTGTGACATGGTGGCGAGGAAGCGGGACTTGGCCAGATTGGCGTCCTCGGCGCGGCGGCGGGCTTCGTCCGACATCGACTTGGCCACTTCCAGCTCGGCGATCAGGTCGTCCTTCTCCGACTGGTAGGACATCAGGGTCAGGTTCGAGCGATATTGCCGCTGGGAGATGTAGTGGAAGAAGACGACGGCGATCGCCGCCATGGCCGTCATGCCGATGTCCAGCGGATGGCGCGACAGGAACGCGGTGACCAGCAGGGTTCCCACCAGCGGCAGAAAGCCGAACAGGACGCCCTGGCGGAGCATGACGCTGTTCATCGCGCTGATCGAGATGGCGACGAGAAGGGCCATCCCCTGGTAGAAGTAGTAGCCGTCGCCGGAGCAGCTCGCGCAATCCTGCAAGGCGAACACCGCCCAGCCGACGCCGATGAGGATCTGGCCGATCAGCAGACGGCGATGCCATTTTGCGGTATCGGCCGCGGTGATCTCGATCCGGCTCGCGCGCCGCGCAATCAGGATGTTGATGGCATGGACGCTGAGCGCCAGCAGCGCCCAGCCGAAGAGGTTGGCGGTCGGGTTGATGTAGAGCCCGACGGCGGTCACGATGGCGACGAAGAAGGGTGTGACCAGCGCGCCTTGCAGGACCGTATTGACGTGCATGGCGAGCACGTCGCGGTCGAAGGCGGACGCATTGCGCCCCGTCGACTGTAAACGTTCACGGGTCGCGCGGACGGTCTTTGACACCGCCTTGTTGCGGTGGCTGCGAGACAGGTCGACGATGTTCTTGTCCGCCGAGGCGCTTGCGCCGTTACTCATGACCACTGGATAGATGTCCCCGATGGTTGAGACCCTAGGCGGGAAACCTTAAGAAGATACTGCCGGGCAAGGTTTTGTTTGCCATTTTCCTGAAGGGTCTGTTGTTGATTGGGGCGGGATCGTGACGCGGATTTACCGGAAGCTGAGGGATGCCGGGCTTCTGCTCGCGCTGGTATTCCTGGGCGCACTTGTCGCCGCGCGGCTGGAAGACAGCTCGGCCGTCTCGATCGGAGGCCCATTCGTCGCGATAGATGGCGATACATTGGCCGTTGGCGCCGAGCGCTTGCGCCTGCACGGGCTCGATGCACCGGAGGTCCGGCAGACCTGCACGGATCGCCGGGGCAGAGACTGGCGCTGCGGCGAGGAGGCAAGGGCTGCCCTCGAGCGCCTTACTTCTGCCGCCTCCGTCATGTGCAGCGGGTCCGAGCGTGACCGCTATGATCGGCTTCTGGTGGCCTGCCGCGACGGCGAGCTTGATATCAACGCCCGCATGGTGGCTCTGGGCCTGGCGGTGGCGTCCGGCAACTACGCTTCCGAGGAAGCGCAGGCGCAGGAAAAGGGCGAGGGCGTCTGGGCCGGAGAGTTCGAGCGCCCGCGCGACTGGCGGGTACGACATGGGGTGATGGATGATCCGAGCGCGGCAGAGGGTATCCTCGCATGGCTGAAGGGATGGCTGGGGCTGAACTGACGGAGCAGTTGGCCGCTTCCGGGCAGGGTGACGGCCTTGACAGCCTGCGGGCCGCCATCCGCATCTGCCGGCTCTGCCGTGATGCGCCAGCCCGAGGCCCTCAACATTGCCTGCCGCATGAGCCTCGACCGGTCGCGGTTCTCTCTCGGACAGCGCGCATCCTGATCGCCGGTCAGGCGCCCGGTCTGAGGGTTCATGAAAGCGGCCTTCCCTTCAACGATGCATCGGGGGACCGTTTGCGGTCCTGGCTCGGGGTCGGCAGGGAGGAGTTCTACGACCCGGATCGCTTCGCGATCGTGCCCATGGGTTTCTGCTTTCCGGGATATGATGACAAAGGAAGCGACCTGCCGCCGCGCCGCGAATGCGCGCCGCTGTGGCGGCAGCCGGTAATGGACGCAATGCCCCAGATCGAACTGATCCTGACGATCGGCCAGTACGCCCAGGCCTGGCACCTGGGAGCGAGGCGGAAGAAGGACATGACGGAAACGGTCCGCGATTGGCGGGAATATTACTTTGTGAACCAGGCACCGCGCATCCTGCCGCTCCCGCATCCGAGCTGGCGCAATACCGGCTGGCTGAGGCGTAATCCATGGTTTGAGGCCGATGTCCTGCCGGTATTGAAGCAGGATGTGGATAGACTGATACGTTAAAACAAATTACGCCTGTTCGTGCTAAAAGGACCCATGCAGGAGAAAAGCATTTCGAAGGACCGTGTAATGGACCGCCTTGACCGCAAAATCCTCCGTATCCTTCAGGAAGACTCGACGCTCGCCGTCGCGGATCTTGCCAAGAAGGTGGGCCTGTCCACCACGCCATGCTGGCGCCGCATCCAGCGGATGGAGGAGGAGGGCGTGATCCGCCGCCGCGTGGCGCTGCTCGATCCCGTCAAGGTCAACACGAAAGTCACCGTCTTCGTCTCGATCCGCACGGCGAGCCATTCGATCGAGTGGCTGAAGCGCTTCTCGGAAGTCGTCGTGGATTTTCCCGAGGTCGTCGAGTTCTACCGCATGAGCGGCGACGTCGACTATCTGCTGCGCGTGGTAGTGCCGGATATCGCCGCCTATGACGCCTTCTACAAGCGCCTGATCGCCCGCATCGAAATCCGTGACGTGTCCTCCGCCTTTGCGATGGAGCAGATCAAGTACACGACCGAACTGCCGCTCGACTACATGATCCTCGATCAGAAGTCAGGCGACGACTGATCCTATTTCAGGCGGGCGAGGATCTTCTCGCTCGTCAACTCCCGCACCGCATCCTTGCCGATCCAGCGAGCGGTCCTGTCGTTGCCGGCGGAGAGCTTTTCCGCCACGGCGAGTGCCGGAGCATGACAGGCGCGGTTGCGCTTGCCGATATTGCGCAGGGCCCAGTTCACGGCCTTCTTGACGAAGTTGCGCGGGTCTGTCGCGTATGCCTCGATCAGCGGCAGATAGGCGAGCAGAGTGTCGTCCGGCTCCTGCTTGTTATGTACGGTCGCGCCAGCGATCATCGCGAAGGCGGTCCGACGTACATATTCGCGACTGTCCGCGGCGAACTCGGGAATCAGTTCCCGCCAGAACGTCGTCTGCGTGAAGAGGTCGGCCGCAGTGTCGACGATTTCCCAGGAATTGAAGTCGGCTGCCCAGGCCCATGCGTCTTCCTTCGTCAGCCGGGCAGGGTCGGCGGTGAGGATTGCAGCCATTCGGGCGTCGCGCAGACCAGTCCGCCAGAGCTCGAGAGCACGTTCGTGGTTTCGTTTCACCTGCCGGCCGACTGTCTGCATCTGCGGGGTCGTGATCCCGAGCGCTGTCGAGGTGTCGATCCCGTAGCGGGCCATGCCGGCAATATTGGCCTCGTTGCGCAGCGATTTCAGATGCGCAACGATCTCCTCGGCGGATGAGGATGGCGTGAGGGTCATTTTTCCAGACGCGCGAGAAGCGACGACGTGTCCCAGCGGTTTCCGCCCATGGACTGGACGTCGCCGTAGAACTGGTCGACGAGGGCGGTGACCGGTAGCTTGGCGCCGTTGCGACGCGCTTCCGCGAGGACGATGCCGAGGTCCTTGCGCATCCAGTCGACGGCAAAACCGAAGTCGTACTTGCCCTGATTCATTGTCTTGTGCCGGTTCTCCATCTGCCAGGAGCCCGCCGCGCCCTTGGAGATGACGTCGACGACCTTCTCGATGTCCAGGCCGGCCTTCTTGCCGAAGTGGATCCCCTCCGCAAGACCCTGGACGAGCCCGGCAATGCAGATCTGGTTGATCATCTTGGTGAGCTGGCCGGCCCCGACCGGCCCCATCAGTCCGACCATTCGGGCATAGGCCTCAATCACCGGCTTGGCACGATCGAAGACGGCCTGGTCGCCGCCACACATGACCGTGAGGACGCCATTCTCCGCGCCTGCCTGGCCGCCGGAGACGGGGGCGTCGATGAAGTCGACGCCCTTGGCCTTGGCAGAATCGGCAAGCTCGCGGGCGACTTCGGCGCTGGCAGTGGTGTTATCGATCAGAATGGCGCCAGCCTTCATGCCGGCAATGGCGCCGGTATCTCCGAGCGTGACGGAGCGAAGGTCATCATCATTGCCGACGCAGGTGAAGACGAAGTCGGCATCCTTGGCGGCTTCGGCGGGGGTGGCGGCCGAGCGTCCACCATGTTTCTTCGCCCATTCCTCGGCCTTGGCAGCGGTGCGGTTGTAGACAGTGACGTCGTGGCCGCCCTTTTCCTTGAGATGCCCGGCCATCGGGAAACCCATTACGCCCAGACCGATGAATGCCACCTTCGCCATGTCGTCCTCCTCAACTGGTTGATCCTTGAGACGTAGCGGAAACCCCGCAGAGCCTCAATGGCTAGAACGGCTTGACGACGGCCAGAAGCACGATCGCGACGACGGACACGAGCACGATCGGCATCCCCACCCGCACGAAGGCAGGGGGATCGAGATGCGGATCGGCTTCCATACGCCGCAGCCAGGCCGCCTGCATGCCGTGCAGTGCCGACAGCATCACGACGATGAGGAACTTGAAGCCGAACCAGCCTGTCGCGTACCAGCCGTACCAGATGGCCATGATGATGCCGAAGAGCCATGCACCGCCCTCGGCAACCGTCGTGATCCTGCGGTCGAACGGGCGGACGGCGGCGATGACGCCGGTCCGGATCGTCGGCGGTACCATGGCGATGACGAAGGCGTTGACCAGCATCCCGCCGACCCAGACGATGTCGGAGATGATATGGAGTGACTTGAGGACGAAATAGAGCATGGTCAATTCCAGATGAGGTCTTCGGTGAAGCCGAGTTCGGCAAAATCCTGCCGGCGCAATGCCTGTTCGGCCGGATCGGCGGGAAAGAATTCGTCGAGCTGGGGCGGCCGGACCGAAGTGCCCGACAGCATGGCATGCACCTGGCCCCGGTGATGGATCTGGTGCTGGAAGAGGTGCAGCAGGATGCGGTCCGTCCGCTCTACCTGGACATGGCTTTCCCGCGGAATAAGCACCTCGGCTGCGAGCGTATCGCGGTCGAGCTGGCGGCAGTGGTCAATCAGCCTGCGATCGGCGGCCCGCTGCTCGCGTTCGAGGTCGAGGATGCGGGGGAAGGGAATCTCCGGATCGAAGGCGGCGGCCCCAACACACTGGCCTTCCAGCGCGCTGATGTAGAGCCAGTCGACCGTGAGAATGTGGTTGAGCGTGTGGATGATGGAGGGAAAGAAGCCCGTCCGCGGTGCGGCGAGTTCCTCCGGTGACAGCATCCGGCAGGCGTTCAACAGCCGGTGATTGGCCCAGGCATTGTTGTAGGCCTGGGCGAGAAGGTAGCGCTGTGGCGTCATGGGGTCCTCCCGGCGGAGACCCTATCCTCTGAGCCTGGCGATGACCAGATGGCCCGGGCTGGGTTGTCCGTCCTGCATCCGGACATTGATCTCGGTAATCTCGACGAGATCGAATCCGGTTTCGGCCAGACGTGTCCGGATATACGCCTCGGAATGCAGGAAGCGCTGGTGCGGGCCGACGATGTAGCTTCGCCCGTCAGACGCCGGGAGGGTTTCTGACGAGAAGATGAAGATGCCGCCGGGCACCATGTTTTCGGCAGCGCCGAAGAAAAGCGGCTCGAGCGCGCCCAGATAGGGCAGGACATCGGTCGCGGTGATCAGGTCGAAGGGCTCGTCGTCATTGTCTTCGAGAAAATCCTCCACCTCGGCGACATAGAGCGTTTCGTAGAGATCCTTCTCGTGGGCGATCTCGACCATGTTCTCCGAGATGTCGATGCCGGTAATATCGTCCACCATGTCGCGCAGCGTTCCGCCGGTCAGGCCAGTGCCGCAGCCGAGGTCGAGCATGTGCTTGAAGGGGCCGAGGTTGAGTTCCTGGAGGCGCTGGCGAACAAGGACAGGGACCGCATAGCCGAGCTGCTCAACGAGAATCTCCTCGAAGCTTTCGGCATGTTGGTCGAAGAGCGTCTCCACGTAGGCGTCGGGAGCCTTCGGCGGAGCCTCGCCGCGGCCGAGTGCGGCAATGCGTACGGCGGCCCCGCCGTGGTCTTCCGGATCAATGGCAAGAACCTCCTGGTAGGCGGCGACGGCCGCTTCGACGTCGCCGGCCTTTTCCAGCGCAAGGGCCCGGTTATAGGCTTCGGCCAGCGCTTCCTCGTCGATCTTCTTCATCGGCTTTCTCCGTCGTTGCCGCCCGCTTTAGGCGTGATGGGCCCCTTTGGCAATCGCTGCGGAACGCAGACCGCAGCAGGATCGTTCATTCCTTCGGAACGGCTCGCAGGTGGCGCGAGCGGGAGAAGGACGATGGCAGTCAATCCGGTCCAGACGGCCCTGGAGGAGAACATAGAGCGGCGAGCGCCTTCGCTGCCGATCACCTCGGCTGAGAAGGCCAACATGATCATCCACTACTATCGCGGCGAGATGGGGCGGATGACGAGCTGGCGCGACCGTATCGACCGGACGACGAACTGGGCGATCACCGTCGTGGCCGCGCTGCTGTCGGTATCGCTGTCGACGCCGACCGCCCACCATGGCGTCGTTCTCTTCGGCATGCTGCTGGTATCGCTTCTGCTGCTGATCGAAGCGCGGCGTTACCGGTTCTTCGACGTCTACCGGGCGCGGGTGAGAAAGCTGGAGCGGCACTATTTTGCCCAGGCGCTCTTTCCGCAGGCGGACCTCAAACCGGATTGGGCGGAGGCGATCGCAAAAAGCCTGCGGACACCATGCTTTCTGGTCAGCTACCGAGACGCGCTCTTTCGTCGGATCAGGCGAAACTACTGCTGGATGTACCTGATCCTGCTCCTGGCCTGGATGCTGAAGATCTCCACGCCGAAGCTGCTTCCGGACGAGACGGAGACCGATGTGGTCTTCTCATGGCGAGATGCGGTGGCGAACGCGGCGTTCGGCCCGTTTCCCGGCTGGAGCGTCATCGCCGTCGTTGGCTGCTTCTATGCCTTCGTCTTCTACGCATCGCTTCACCATGCCTCCGACGACGGCGAGCTCGCCCACGGCGAAGTGCATGTCTGAGCGCGCAGCCCTAATGCAGGATGAACTCGCCCTGGTGCGCGCGCCATTCGCTGGCCGAAATCATCTTCCGATGGACGTAACGCACCGAGTGCAGCGGGCCATCCAGCTTTTCCTCCCAGAATTTCAGAAAGCCCTTCATCTCCGGGAAGTCGGGCGCAAGGTCGTAGTTCTGCCAGACGTAGCTCTGCAGGAGGGTAGGATGATCGGGCATGCGATAGAAGATCTGGGCGGTCGTCAGGCCGTAGCCCTTCAGCATCATTTCCATTTCCGCGTTCATGTTCGTTCCCGCTCTTGGTTGACGACGCAGTAGCGTCATCCACAGGGGAACATGGTGCGGTTAACGAAGTCTTTAGGGGTGCGTCGCTAGAAGCTTTGCCCCCGCAAGTTCCGGAAAGCTATCGCTTTAGGTGACGGGTGAGGCGGGCCTCCAGCCAGGCCCATATGTGCCGGAGCGTCTCGACGATGGCGAGATAGAAGATCGCCGCCCAGAGATAGGTCTGGTAGTCGAACGTCCGCGAGAAGGCGTAGCGGGTCTCTCCCATCAGGTCGTAGACCGTCACGATGGCGACGACGGCCGAGCCCTTGATCAGCAGGATGATCTCGTTCCCGTAGGGTCGAAGCGCGACGATCAGCGCCTGCGGCAGGATGATCTTGCGGAGCGCCACACTCTTCGAAAGCCCGAGTGCCGCCGCTCCTTCATGCTGACCGCGGGGTACGCTCTCGATTGCGCCGCGCAGGATTTCCGCCTGGTAGGCAGCGGTGTTGAGAGTGAGCGACAGGAGCCCGCAATACCAGGCCTCGCGGAAGAACCACCAGAGGCCGACGGCTTCCAGTTGCGGCCGGAAGCTGCCGAGGCCGTAGTAGATGAGGAAGAGTTGGGCCAGCAGCGGGGTGCCGCGGAAGACATAGACATAGGAATAGGCGATGGCGCCGATGACGCGATTGTTCGACATCCGCGCAAAGGCGAGCGGCAGAGAGAGGATGGCGCCGAGAATAACCGCCTGGCCGACCAGCGTTACCGTCGTCCAGAGACCGGAAAGATAACGTGGGCCGTAGCGGAGGAACTTCGCCTCGTCCCAGCCCGTCACCACCAGTGCCAGCATGGCGAGGGCGAGGGCGGCCCAGAGAGCGAGGATCACGAGGGCAAGAATGCGCGTCGCCGTAAGAGGCTTGCGGGGGGCTGGCGGCGCCGGGCGCGCGGCAATGAGCTCCTGGGCGTAGGTCATCGGCGAACCTCGCCGCGGCGGGACCAGCGCTCGATGAAGCTGAGGCCAAAGGAGGAGATGATCGCCAGCGCGAGATAGAGCAGGCAAGCCAGGAAATAGAAGAAGAAGGCCTCCTTGCTGACCCGGGCTGCAACACTGGTCTGGCGGACGATATCCGACAGGCCGATGATCGAGACATAGGCGGTGTCCTTCAGGAGGATCATCCAGAGATTGCCGAGGCCCGGCAGGGCGATGCGGATGAGCTGCGGAAGGATCACCAGCACCATCGTCCTCGACCGGTGCAGGCCGAGCGCGTCCCCCGCCTCATACTGCCCCCTCGGGATGGCGCGGAATGCCGAGAGAAGCACTTCCGACGCGTAGGAGGAAAACACCACGGCCAGCGCGATCATGCCGGCAAGGAAGGCGTTGATCTCGATGCGCTGCTCGATGCCCATCCAGCCGAGGATGGACTGGATCAGCAATTGCAGGCCGTAATAGACGATGAAGAGTGTCAGCAGTTCGGGGAGGCCGCGGAAGATCGTCGTGTATATGCCGACTGCGGCGCGCAGCAACTTGTCTTCGGACTGCGCCGCGAGCGCGATCAGGAAGCCGAGCAGGAGTCCAATGGGAAGCGTGGCGATCGCGAGAGTGACCGTCACCTTGACGCCGAAGGCGATCTCGTCGCCCCAGCCAATTGCTCCGCAACTGACAAGGCCGTCGCCAGCCAAGAGCGTGAAGATGCCGACCGGCCCGCAGAGCGGATCCAGCGCCGTGGCGAGGGCGGAGAGCCATCCGCTCATAAACTGCTTTCCCCTTGCGGCTTGGCCGCTTGTTATCGTTGCTCTGTTAAAAAAGAAAATCGGCGGAAGGGCAACCCATCCGCCGATCTTTACGGTTGGAGAATGCCTCAGTCGCCGTAGACGTCGAAATCGAAGTACTTGTCGTTGATTTCCTTGTACTTGCCGTTCTCGCGGATGGCGGCGATGGCTGCGGTGAACTTGTCGGCCAGCGGATCGCCCTTGCGGACGGCGATGCCGGCGCCTTCTCCGTTGATCTCGACGTCAGGGGTCAGCGGCGTCAGGATCTTGCAGCAGGCGCCGTCCTCGGACTTCACCCATTCCGAGAGCACGACCACGTCGTCGATCACCGCATCAATCCGTCCGTTCTGGATGTCGAGCTTGTACTCGTCAGCCGTCGGATAGAGCTTCAGGTCGGAGTCCGGCATGTGCTTTTCGGCGTAGTTCGCATGGGTGGTCGAAGTCTGGGCGCCGAGCGTCTTGCCCTTGAGGCCTTCCAGATCGGTGATGTCGGTGTCCTTCGGTACCGCGATCGCGGGCCCGGTGTTGTAGTACTTCTTTGAGAAGTCGACCTGCTGGAGCCTCTCCGGCGTGATCGACATCGAGGCGATGATGGCGTCGAACTTCTTGGCCTGCAGCGCCGGGATCATGCCGTCCCAGTCATTGGTCACGAGTTCGCACTCCGCCTTCATTTCCTCACACAGAGCCTTGGCGATGTCGATATCGAAGCCGGTCAGTGTTCCGTCGGTCTCAAGGCTGTTGAAGGGCGGATAGGCTCCCTCGGACGCGATGACGATCTTTTCCTGGGCCGAGGCAGAACCGGCGACAAGGGCGAATGCTGCAATCGACGCGGCAGCAAGAAAATGTGGTGCGATACGCATGATGATCCTCTCTGTTGGCGGCCGGCGCGGTTGTTGGATTGCTCTTATCCGCACCAGAAGCGGAGTTCTCACTCCGGCTGCAGATTTTTAGATACCGGCTGCACGGGAATTGCAACGGCATTTTACGTGCAGGTCCATCGTCCAGACGGTTAGGCGAAGCTTGGTGCGCGCCGGATGGCCATTCACCGGAGGTTCAGCCCCGTGAGGGCAAGCTTCAGGGAACAAAACGCGTGACGTCTCGTTGAGCGCCCGCACCATTGCGTACGACGTCCGGCATAAGGACGCGTGAAGAAGGGACGACAATCCCAAGTCGAGGAGAATTCGATGTCCATCAAATCCAGACTGTTCGCCAGCGTTGCAGCGCCGCTTGTGTCGCTGCCGCTGATGATTCAGCCGGCCGGTGCCGTGATGCTGAAAGCGCCTCTGAGCGCTGAGGCGGAAGGCGACGTCATCAAGGTTCAACAGAGGCTGATCCTGCCCGACGGAACCCCGGCACCGGAAGAGGAACAGCCTCAGGAGGAGGCGCCTGCCGAGGAAGCTCCAGCAGAGGAGCCACCTGCAGAGCCCGCGCCGGAACCTGCGCCGGAGGCACAACAGGAAGCACCGGCTGAAGTGCAGCCGGAACCAGAACCGGAACCAGAACCAGAGCCCGAAGTAGCCCCTGAACCGGAACCCGAGCCAGCACCTGAACCGGCACCAGAGCCCGAAGCTCCTGCAGAGCCGGAAGCCGAGGCTCCCGAAGCTACGCCTGCACCGGAACCGGAGGCACCGGCTGCTGAGGAAGCACCGGCTGCTGTGACAGCGCCGCAGCCCGAAGAGCAGCCAGCCGAGGAAGCTCCGGCGGAAGAAAGCGCGCCGGCTACGAGCGAAAGCCCTGCGGCGGAAGAGGCGCCTGCTGAGCCGGCTCCGAGTGCGGAAGAGGCGCCTGCCACGGACGCCGCTCCGACGGAAGAAGCTCCAGCGGAGGCGCCGTCTGCTGAAGAGGCTCCAGCCGAAGAACAGCCAGCCGACGCCACCGCACCGAGCGCTGAGACACCTGCGACCGGCGAAGCGCCTGCGTCAGCCGAGGAGGGTACGACCGATGCCGATGCGGCAGCAGCTCCGACCGCTGACCCGGCTGCCCAGACTACCGAGCCTGCGGTCGCAACGACGCCTGAGCAGGTCGAGCGCGCCCAGCAACTGGCCGAGGATCCGTCCGCGGCTGAAGAGGGCGAGACCGTAGTGCTGCCGGTTGAGAATGGTGCTGCCATCCTCGACAGCCAGAAGGAAACCACAACCACCACCACGACGACGACCACGACGACGGAGGCTCCGGCTGCCGACGCGCAGGCCCCGGTACAGGCGCAGTCGACGGAGCCGGTTGCCGCTCCGACTTCCGACGCTGAGGCGCAGGCACCGCTGCAGCAGCGCGGCACGGTGGAGATGCGTGCGATCACCTCCGTTGAGGGCGAACGGATCGAGAGCGCACCGGAATATCGTCGGATTGATGGCTGGACCTATCGCGATGGAGACGGTCGGCGCGACCGGGACCGTCGCGATCGCCGCGACCGTGACGACGACGATCTGCGCGTAATCATCTCGATCGACAACCGCACCATCGTTCGCAGCGATGACTCCCGCCGCTTCTATCGGGACGGAGGCGAAGTCTACTACGAGCGCCTGCCCGGCGAGCGCTATCGTGAAGTGGTAGAACGTCCCGGCGGCGTACAGGTGGTGACGATCCGCAACAGCTATGGCGTCGTCGTCCAGCGTTCGCGCATCATCGATGGCGAGGAATACGTGCTCTACTACGCTCCCGAACTCTATGAGGAAGAGGAGTATGTGTGGCGCGATCCCGGCCGGGAACTGCCGCCGATGCGCCTGACTGTGCCGGTCAGCGAATACATCATCGACACCTCCAGCGATCCGGACCGGGACTATTACGAGTTCCTGGAGCTGCCACCGGTAGAGCGCGTCGAGCGCGTCTATTCGATCGACGAGGTTCGCTACTCCGCCCGTATCCGCGACAAGGCCCGCCGGATCGACCTCGACACGATCAAGTTTGCTACGGGTAGCGCCGAAATCCCGATGAACCAGGCGACGTCGCTCCGCAAGGTCGCCGATGCGATGAAGAAGATCCTCGACGACAACCCGGCCGAGACCTTCCTCATCGAGGGACACACGGATGCAGTCGGGTCGGATGAAAGCAATCTCATCCTGTCCGATGAGCGTGCCGACTCGGTCGCCGTGGTCCTTACGGATGCATTCGGCATCCCGCCGGAGAACCTGACCACGCAGGGCTATGGCGAACGCTACCTGAAGATCAGGACCGAGGCTGCCGAGCAGGAGAACCGCCGCGTCACGATCCGCCGGATCACGCCGCTGGTGAAGCCGGTCGCGTCCAACCAGTAAGCGTACAGTGACTCGAATTGAAAAGCCGCCGGAGCGATCCGGCGGCATTTTCGCGTCTCGCTGATGCTTACCGTCAACGGAATGCGTTTGAGAACGGGATGGCCGTCATCTACTCCTTCAACGCAGGGAGGAAGAATATGATGGTGAAGAACAGTGGACGCTGCCTGTGCGGGACGGTGTCATTCGTGACAACAGGACCGCTGGAGGACGTGACCGCATGTCACTGCTCGCAATGTAGACGCCAGACCGGCCTCTACTACGCGGCCACCAGGCTGAGGGTTACCAACATCAGGATCGACGGAGAAGACGGCGTGCGGTGGTATCGCGCAAGCAACCAGGCTCGGCGTGGGTTTTGCGCGACCTGCGGCTCGGCATTGTTCTGGCAAGAGGATGATGCTGACGATATCTCTGTTCTCGCCGGCGCCTTCGACCAGCCGAGCAGCCTGACCATGGGCTGCCACATCTTCTGTGATGACAAGGCCGATTTCTATGACCTGCCGGATGACAGCCTTCCGCGCTATCCCGGCAGCCGGGGCGACTGAGGCAGGGCGGCCACGGGCTCGCCCGTCTCCGCTTCTTCGCCTTGAAGGCCGGGGAAGAAGCGTTCGCGCGAGAATTGGTCGCCGAAGATCATGTCGTGTTGCAGCAGCCGGTATTCCTGGAGGGGAGGCGGTGCTGCCTTCCGTCCATCCTGCCAGCCGGGGTGAGCCGAACCCTCGGCATCCACCAGCATGTAGCGGTCGATCACCGAGTAGTGCGCGGCGATCTTTCCGAGGAAGCCGGTGTAGAAGGGATCGCTCAGACCGGCGGACGTTACGATCTGGTGGGGGAGAAGCGCGGGACTGATCGTCCCGAGGTCTTTTCTCGGCCCCGTCTTCGACGACCAGACGATCAGCGGCGTCTCGTGTTCCTTGAGCATGACCGGCAGAGGCGCGCGTCGGGCGGCGACGGCATCCTGCATATAGCCGCTTTCGACGAAGGCTTTCCCGAGCGGCGGAAGATGATCGCCGAAAAGGACGATGATGGTCTCGCGTGGCCGCGTCTTCGCCCACTCCATCAGCCGTGTCAGGCTTGAATCCGCTTCCCGGACACCCTCGGCAAAAGTGCCCACCTGCTGCGTCGCTGCGGCCGAGAGGGTGCTGGCAAGTTCGACATTTTCGGAAGGATAGCGTGTCGCTTCATAGGGGCCGTGTCCCTGAAGGGTGACGGCAAACAGGAAGAGCGGCCCGACGCTTTCGTCACCGATACGCATGATCTGGTCGATCAGGGCTTCGTCGGACGCGAAGCGGCCGCGCTTTTCCAGCTCCGGAAGCGCGTCCTGCGCCAGGAAACGATCGAAGCCGAGATGCCGGTAGACATTCTCACGATTCCAGAACCAGCCCTCGAAGGGGTGAAGGGCGACCGCTTCGTAGCCCTTGTCGCGGAAGAACCTCGCAAGCGACGGAAGCGGGCGGCGGATATATTGCTGGTAGGGGATGCTGCCATAGGGGAGGAAGGCGTTCGAGAAGCCCGTCAGTGCCTCGAACTCGACATTGGCAGTCATCCCGCCAAATTCCGGGGAGAAGACATTGCCGGCCTGATTTTGGCGAATGGTCGGCATCGGATCGGCCATGAACTCTACCCCCGGCATCCTCGTCGGATCCCAGAGCGATTCGCTCATGACCACGATGACGTCCGCAGGCTGGCTCCGGCCTGCCACCGGGGAGGCGGGAATGACGTCCCGGTCAACCTCCACCTGTGCGATCGCCGCTGCGTCATATCCTTTCGGAGCCGAAACCTTCGACATGGGCGCATTGAAGGCAAATGCCACGAGGAAGCCGTTATGCCTGTAGTTTGCAGCCTGGTCCCACATCATCGGCCGGATCTTCAGCCGGTCGCGCAGCCAGGAATGGTCGGTATATTCCATCATGGGCGTAAAGCCGACGAGGAACGGCAGAGAGAAGACCAGGCGAAACAGGCGCGCGCGGGAGGAGAGCTTCGGAAAGCGGTTCCAGGCGAAGAAGCCGCAGTAAACAACGAGTGCCAGCACCAGCACTGTCACGAGGCCTAGCGTAACTGCCATCAACGGCTGGGCACTCGCCATGACCGGCAGGAGTTCCTTGATCTGGCGGGCAAAAAGGAGGTCGGACGGATAGAGCGGATCGGAAAGATATTGCTGCTTTTCGCCGGAGAGGAAGGCGAGCGCGAGTGCGGCGGGAGCAATGAGAAGCATGGAACGAAAGGCGCGACCCATCAGCACGTCGAGGCCCAGCGCGATCATGAAGATGCCGGAAACTGTCGTCAGCCCAGGCATCGAAGAAAGGAACTGCGGAATCCTGTGAAGGGGTCGCCCGGCCAGCGATTCGACTCCTGCCACAAGCGCGACAGACAGCATCAGGAGAAGGAGAATGATCGCGCCATGATGAACCGCGGGCGAGACGCGGCCAATATCTTTCTTCGGCAGATCTCCATGCTCGGCGGCTTCGGCCACAGTCGTACTCCATGCTTCGTCTTGTCATGAAGCCGTCACATAACTGTCATGAACGGGAGGTGAACCCGTTGAAGACGACAAGGTTGCATGGGGTCTGCCAACGATCGGCGGGCGTCGCCGTTGCTCGCTTTCCAAGGCTGCGGTAGATCTCGCACATGACCCAGAAAAATCCCCAAGCTCGCGCCCTGCGTATCGCCATCGCCCAGATCAACCCGACCGTGGGAGACGTGGCCCAGAACCTTGCAAAGGCACGCGAGGCAAGGGCCGAAGCCGCGCGCGAGGGCGCCGACCTCGTGATTTTCACCGAGCTCTTCATCTCCGGCTACCCGCCGGAAGACCTGGTGTTGAAGCCCGCCTTCCTCAAAGCCTGCCTTCAGGCGGTCGAGGCGCTGGCTGCGGACACGGCCGATGGCGGACCCGGCGTTGTCATGGGTTTCCCGCGGCAGGGAGAGCGCGGGCGACATAATTCTATCGCGGTGCTGGACGAGGGCAGGGTTCTCGCCGTTCGCGACAAGGTCGACCTGCCGAACTATGGCGAGTTCGACGAGAAGCGGGTATTCGTGGCCGGAGAGATGCCGGGTCCGGTGAACTTCCGCGGCATCCGCCTCGGCATTCCGATCTGCGAGGATATCTGGGGCGATCTCGGTGTCTGCGAGACGCTTGCCGAGAGCGGGGCCGAGATCCTGCTGTCACCGAACGGTTCGCCCTACTATCGCGGCAAGGTGGACGTTCGCCACCAGGTGGTGCTGAAGCAGGTGATCGAGACCGGGCTGCCGATGATCTACGCCAACCAGCTGGGCGGCCAGGACGAACTCGTCTTCGACGGTGCGAGCTTCGGGTTCAATGCCGACCGGACGCTGGCATTCCAGATGAGCCAGTTCGAAGCTGCGATCACCGTCACCGACTGGCGCGGCGGGCCGGATGGCTGGCGCTGTACGAACGGTCCGATGGCACGCCTGCCGGAAAAGGAGGAAGCGGACTATCGCGCCTGCGTCCTCGGCTTCCGGGACTATGTCAACAAGAACGGTTTCAAGTCCGTGGTACTCGGCCTTTCTGGCGGCATCGATTCTGCCGTCTGCGCGGCGATTGCCGTCGATGCGCTGGGCGAGGAGCGGGTGCGCTGCGTCATGCTGCCCTATCGCTACACATCCGACGAGTCGCTGAAGGATGCCGCCGACTGCGCCAAGGCGCTCGGGACGCGCTATGACATCGTGCCGATCGCCGAGCCGGTCGAGGGCTTCCTGTCGTCGCTCGCGGAACTCTTCGAGGGAACGGACGAGGGGATCACCGAGGAGAACCTCCAGAGCCGGACCCGCGGCACGATCCTCATGGCAATCTCCAACAAGTTCGGCTCCATGGTGGTGACGACCGGCAACAAATCGGAAATGTCGGTCGGTTATGCGACGCTTTACGGCGACATGAACGGTGGCTTCAACCCGATCAAGGACCTCTACAAGATGCAGGTCTATGCGATCGCCGACTGGCGCAACAAGCACATGCCGCCGAACGTGCTCGGGCCAACGGGTATCGTCATCCCGCAGAACATGATCGCCAAGGCACCGTCAGCGGAATTGCGGCCCAATCAGACCGACCAGGATTCCCTGCCACCCTATCCGGTGCTCGACGATATCCTGGAATGCCTGGTGGAGCAGGAAATGTCGGTGGAGGAGATCGTCGGGCGCGGCCATGATCTGGCGACCGTGCACCGGGTGGAGCACCTGCTCTACCTGGCGGAATACAAGCGGCGGCAATCGGCGCCCGGCGTGAAGATCACGAAGAAGAACTTCGGCCGTGACCGGCGCTACCCGATCACCAACCGTTTCCGGGACCGGTAGATGCTTCGCAGCTCCATCGAGACGTTTGACCTCGCTGCCGGCCAGAGCCGTGTGGTCTGGCAGACGGAGGCGCTGTTCGAAGCGCCGAACTGGTCGCCCTGCGGGCGCTACCTGCTGTTCAACAGCGAGGGACTGATCTACAGGCTGCCGATCGATGGCAACCTGCGCCCGGAACTGATCGACACGGGCTTCGCCCGACAGTGCAACAACGATCACGGCATCTCCCCGGACGGTTCGTTGATCGCAATCTCTGACAAGGCCGAGTTCGGACAGTCGGCTATCTACGTGCTCCCGGCTGCCGGGGGCGAGCCGCGGCTGGTGACACGAAACCTTCCCTCCTACTGGCATGGCTGGTCGCCTGACGGACGGAGATTCGCCTATTGCGGGATCAGGGACGACCTCTTCGACATCTACACGATCGACATGGAAGGCGGGGAAGAGTGCCGGCTGACCTTCGGCGAAGGGCGCAATGACGGGCCAGACTATTCGCTGGATGGTCGCTGGATCTACTTCAACTCCAGCCGCAGCGGCCTGATGCAAATCTGGCGGGTGCCGGCTGAGGGAGGCGCGGCCGAGAGGATCACCGAGAGCGCCTATGGCGACTGGTTTCCGCATCCGTCACCGGACGGTGACAGGATCATTTTCCTCTCCTACGATCCGGAGGTTTTCGACCATCCGCGGGACAAGCCGGTACGGATCCGGATGATGGATGCCGATGGCGGCAATGTCGAAACCCTGTTCGAGCTCTTTGGCGGACAGGGGACGATGAACTCCCCCAACTGGTCGCCGGATGGCAGTGCCTTCGCCTATGTCCGCTATTTTCCCGTCAACACGTCAGCCTGAGTGGCCCGCGTCATTGCCTCGGCTGGGCCCCGTCCTTTGCGGGATTGGCGAGGTCGATCCGATCGTCGTCGGGAAGAAACACCGGGCCTACCGTTCGCACCGGCTTCGACGCGTCATAGGGCCGCTCGGGGGGCGGGGGCGCCGCGATCGCCTCGGCGGCCGGCGAGGGAGTGCGTCCGGCGTCGGGGGACAGGGTCGTGATGCTGGAATAGGGTCTGACTTCTCCCTCGTCCCGGATGGAAGGGGCAGGGTCAACGGCAACGGGGACCGGCTCCGGGACTGCGTCAGCCTGACAGCGGTTTTCCTGCAGCGCTGCGAGGATGGCGTTACGCTCTCCGCTTGGGCGCAGGATGCGTTGAGCCGCCGCGCGCTGTGCGGCGATGGCGTCCCGCGCCGTTTCCATCTCCCGCAGAGCGCCTGCCAGGTCGACGCAGAGGTCGTTCTGCCGGCCGAACGTAACGATGCTGCCACCGCAGCGCGCGCGCCGCATTTCCGTCCGCAAGTGACGGATTTCGTCATCATGATAGCGCAGCGCCTCAGCGTGCCGACGAACCTCCGCCGTGCTTCCGATCACTTGCGGCAGCGTCGCAAGCCGCCTCTGCAGCGTCCGGCAGATATCCGGCGTCTCGGCCGTCGCCGTCAGCGGAACGAACAGCAGTGCGGCTGTGATGGTAAGGCGAAGGAACATGCCTCCTCCTGTCGAAGCGATCTCTCCCGGCAATCATCCACGTCGCCGGTTGAGATTGTCATAACAGGGGCCCGTCAGCCCTGCGACGCTTCGACCACCGCCAGCGCAGCCATGTTGACGACGCCGCGCGAGGTGACGGATGTCGAAAGGATATGCGCGGGCAGGGCGGCGCCGAGGAGGATGGGGCCGACATGCAGCGCATCCATCATGGTCCTGACGATCCCGAGCGAGATGTTGGCCGCATCGAGATTCGGGAAAACGAGGAGATTGGCTTCACCGGTGAGGGTGCTGTCCGGCATGGCGCGCTTGCGCAGCGGCTCCGACAGCGCCGATCCTCCCTGCATCTCGCCATCCACTTCCAGTTCCGGCGCCTGCTCACGAAGGAGAGCCAGGGCCTCTCGCATCTTCGCCGCACTTTCGGAATGGCGTGAGCCGAAATTGGAATGGCTGATCAGCGCCGCTTTCGGCGTAATCCCGAAGCGGCGGATTTCCTGCGCAGCCAGGATCGTCATTTCGGCGATCTCCGCGGCGGACGGATTGTAGGTGACGAAGGTGTCGGTGAAGAAGATCGCGCCGCGCTGGGAGATCAGCAGGCTCATGCCCGAGAAGGCATGAACGCCCGTGCGTTTGCCGATGATCTGGTTGACGTCACGCAGGTGCTTGTCGAAGCGACCTTCGACACCGCAGATGAGCGCGTCAGCCTCGCCACGACGAACGGCAAGGGCACCGATCACGGTCGTGTTGGTGCGGACGACGGTACGGGCAGCTTCCGGATTGACCCCCGCGCGGCCCACGAGAGAGAAGTAGTCGTCGACATAGTCGCGGTAGCGCGGATCGTCTTCCGGATTAACGACCTCGAAATCGACGTTCGGACGGATGCGGATGCCGAAGCGTTTCAGGCGCGCCTCGATGACGCTCGGGCGACCGATCAGGATCGGCCGCGCCGTCCGATCCTCCAGCAGAACCTGCGCGGCCCGCAGCACGCGCTCGTCCTCGCCCTCGGCGAAGATGACGCGGTTCTTCTCGGCGCTCTTTGCGGCGCTGAAGATCGGCTTCATGACGAAACCGGAGCGCCACACGAAGCGGTTCAGCTGGTCGAGATAGGCGTCGAAGTCCTGGATCGGCCGCGAGGCCACGCCCGTTTCCGCCGCGGCCTTCGCGACGGCCGGCGCGATGCGCAGGATGAGACGCGGGTCGAAGGGCGAGGGGATGAGATAGTCGGGGCCGAAGACGGGGGTCTCGCCGCTATAGGCGCGGGCCGCGACGTCCGAGACTTCCTCGCGCGCCAGCGCGGCAATGGCCTGCACGGCGGCCATCTTCATCTCCTCGTTGATGGTGCGGGCGCCGCAGTCGAGCGCTCCCCTGAAAATATAGGGGAAGCAGATGACGTTGTTCACCTGGTTCGGGAAATCCGAGCGCCCTGTGCAGATCATCGCATCAGGACGTGCTTCCCGTGCGAGCTGCGGCATGATCTCCGGGGTCGGGTTGGCGAGTGCCATGATGAGCGGCTTGTCGGCCATCTTGGCCAAGAGCTCCGGCTTCAGGACGCCGGCGGCGGAGAGGCCGAGGAACACGTCGGCACCTTCGATGCTTTCGTGAAGACTACGCTTATCGCTCTCCTGGCAATAGATCGCCTTCCACTGGTCCATCAGCGTCTCGCGGCCGAGATAGACGAGGCCTTCGATGTCGTGGACCCAGATGTTTTCCTTGCGGGCGCCGAGCGAGACGAGCAGGTTGAGGCAGGCGAGGGCGGCCGCGCCGGCACCGGAGGCGACGATCTTCACCTCAGCGATGTTCTTGCCGGCAAGTTCCAGGCCGTTCAGGATGGCCGCGGCGACGATGATCGCCGTGCCATGCTGGTCATCGTGGAAGACCGGGATGTTCATCTTCTCGCGAAGCTGGCGTTCGACCTCGAAACACTCCGGCGACTTGATGTCCTCGAGGTTGATGCCGCCGAAGGTCGGCTCGAGCGCCGAGATGGTCGAGACCATGCGGTCGATCTCGTTGGCATCGATCTCGATGTCGAAGACGTCGATGCCGGCGAACTTCTTGAAGAGGACGGCCTTGCCCTCCATCACCGGCTTGGACGCCAGTGGGCCGATATTGCCGAGGCCGAGAACCGCCGTTCCGTTCGAGATGACGGCGACGAGGTTGGCTCGGGCCGTATAGTCGGCTGCGGTGTTCGGGTCGTCACGGATGGCAAGGCAGGGGGCGGCGACGCCGGGCGAATAGGCGAGCGCCAGGTCGCGCTGGTTGCCGAGCGGCTTGGTCGGCTGGATCTCAAGTTTGCCAGGGCGCGGGTAACGGTGGAAGAAGAGGGCCTGCTCGTCGAGGTCGCCTGATTTGCTCGTACCGTTCACCTTTACGTCGTCCTGCATCTCTGGCGCCTCCGGATTCGTCTTTAGTCCAATGCTTTGTGAGGCATTCCTTACAACAATCATTGCGGCGGAACAGCAGTAATTTCCGCAGGCAGGGAGGAGGGCGGGATGGCGCGGGGAGGTGTCATGTTCCTGAAACACGAGTCTGGTTTTGAGGGGCGAGCCACGGATCGCAACGACAGGGGACATCGACCGCGATGGCGAATGCAAGGCATTTCCGCACCATCTTTCTCTCGGACGTCCACCTCGGCTCCAAGGCGGCTCGGACGGATCTGCTCCTCGACTTCCTTCGCCACCATGAGGCCGACACGATCATCCTGGTCGGTGACATTGTCGATGGCTGGCGCCTGAAGCGGAGCTGGCACTGGCCGCAGGGGTGCAACGATGTGGTGCAGAAGCTGCTCCGCAAGGCCCGCAAGGGAACGCGCATCGTCTATATCCCCGGCAATCACGACGAGTTCCTGCGCGACTTCCCCGGCAGCCATTTCGGCGGCATCGAGGTTGCCGAGCGTTTGATCCACGAGGCGGGCGATGGAAAGCGCTACCTGGTGCTGCATGGCGACGAGTTCGACGTGGTGGTCCGCAATGCGCGGCTTCTCGCCCATCTCGGTGACTGGGCCTATGATGCGGCGATCGTCATCAACATCGGTCTGTCCGCGATCCGCCGGCGGCTCGGCATGCCTTACTGGTCCTTCTCTGCCTGGGCAAAGCTGCAGGTCAAGCAGGCCGTGAACTTCATCGGCGAGTTCCAGCGGGTGGTGGCGGACGAGGCGCGGCGTAACAGTGTCGACGGCGTGATCTGCGGCCACATCCATCATGCGGTGATGGAGGACATTGACGGCATTCATTACATCAACACCGGCGACTGGGTGGAGAGCTGTACGGCCGTCGCCGAGCACCAGGACGGGACGATGGAGATGATCCAGTGGCACGGCCTCGATACCGTCCCGGCGCCTTCGCCCGTACCGGCGGAAATCCTCAACGACATGAAGGCCGCCTGACGCTTGCGACATTCTGAACGGGCATTGCCTTTCTGCCACAGGATCGCGCGCGGCCGCGTGCTACGGTCGTGATCCCGGACCTGATTCCTTGTTGCTCCCGTGATCACTGGCACTGCGACCGAGCCGCCTCGGCACTTCCAACTGCGCTGCGCGCTAGCATTCGCGGCGCCGATCGGCGTCAACGGCATCATCCTCCCGTATTTTCCGGTCTGGCTCGACACGCTGAAGTTCAGCGAGTTCGAGATCGGCATGATCCTCGCGATCCCGATGATCGTCCGCATTGTCACGGCTCCGATCGTCGGGGCCATCGCCGACCGCCTCCAGGAACGGTCGAAGGTACTGATGTGGTCAGGCATGCTCTCCTTCACGACGGCGCTTGCCCTGTTTGCCGTCACCGGGTTCTGGCCCGTCCTCATCGTCTACGCGCTCCAGGCAGCCTTCTTCGCCGCCTATGTCCCGGTGGTCGATTCGATCGCGGTGAGCGGCGTGCGGCGCTGGGGATTCCAGTATGGGACTCTGCGGGTGTGGGGATCGGTCGGGTTTGTCGCCATGAGCCTGCTGATGGGGCAACTCATCGGCATCTGGGGCGGGGGTGTCCTTCCGACCGTCGCCTGCCTTGCCTTTGCGATGACAATCGCGGCCGCCTTTGCTGCTCCCCGGATCGGCCGCAAGCGGCGCCCTTCTGCGGGCCTGCGCAATTGGCGCCTGGGAGCGATGGGAAGGCTCGACCTGCACATGCTGATGATCGGTGCCTCAGTGGCGCAGGCAAGCCACGCCATGTTCTATGCCTTCGGCGCCATCCACTGGCAGCAGGTCGGCTTCGATGGCATGGAGATCGGCATCCTCTGGAGCACGGCAGTGATTGCCGAGATCGGAGTCTTCTTTGCGTCTGCCTTCATCGCCAGGCACCTGTCGCCCTGGACCATGATGCGCCTGGGCTGTGCTGTCGCTGTCGCAAGGTGGGCGATCTTCCCCATGCCCCTCGGTTTCTGGGGGTATTTGCTTTTGCAGTCGGCGCACGCCTTCACCTTCACCTTCCTGCATATCGGTGTTCAGCAGAAGCTGGTCGAGATCGTCCGCGAGGAGCAGGAATCGTCGATGCAAGGGACCTATTTCTTCTACAATGGCGCCTTCCTCGCATTGGCTACATTTCTCTCCGGCGCCCTTTACCGGAGTTACGGAGTGGCGAGTTACCCGGCGATGGCCCTGACCGCCGCGCTCGGCCTGTTGCTGCTGGCATTGGCGGCGCGCCTTCAGCCCCAGAGTGCCGAGGGCGGCGGAAAGAGCGTCGACCCCTCGTAGACGAGACCGGGTTGCCGGTCGCGGGCCAGCAGAAGCGGACCGTCGAGATCGGCATAGTCGACGTCCTGCGCCAGGAGTGCCGCCGGCGCCATGGCGAGCGAGGTGCCGACCATGCAGCCGACCATGATCCCAAAACCGAGCCGCCTGGCTTCCGCCTTCATGTGCAGCGCCTCGGTCAGTCCCCCGGTCTTGTCGAGCTTGATGTTCACCGCATCGTATCGGTCGCGAAGACCGGCAAGGTCCGCCGTGGCGTGGACGCTCTCGTCGGCACAGATGGGTACCAGCCTTTCGATCCGTGCCAGCAACGCATCTTCCCCCGCCGGCAGGGGTTGTTCGATCAGGTCGATTCGCATCTCCTGGGCGACGTGGAGATGCTCCTCGAGGTTCTGCTCCGTCCATCCCTCGTTGGCATCGACGATGATGCGGCTTGCTGGTGCTGCCTCCCGCACCGCCCGCATCCTGGACGTGTCGTCAGTCGTCCCCAGCTTGACCTTGAGCAGCGGCCGATGAGCATGTTGCGCAGCCGCCGCGGCCATGGCATCCGGTTCGGCGAGCGACAGCGTGAAGGCCGTCGTGATCGGATGCGGCACGACGCCGAGCCTTTCGGCGACCAGGGTTCCAGTCAGCTTGGCCTCCAGGTCCCAAAGTGCGCAGTCGACGGCGTTGCGCGCCGCGCCAGGCTTCATCAGCGACTGGATCTCGATCCGGTTCGCGCCCGCAGCGATCGCGGGCCTGACCGCAAGGACGTCAGCGAGGACCTGTTCCACCGTCTCGCCGTAGCGCCGGTAAGGGACGCATTCTCCCCGGCCGGAGAAGCCGTCGGCTGAGATCGAGCAGGTGATGACCTCGGCTTCGGTCTTGGATCCGCGGGAGATCGTGAAGAGGCCGGCAATCGGGAAGGCTTCTATTGTGGCCTCAAGGTTACGGCGCATGCTTTTGAACGTCCCATAAGTGGTATTTCCAGACGGCCACGTTATATTGCCGCTCGTCTCACCTGATCAACCTGTCATCGGCATTGCCGCGCCAATTGACGAAAGAAGCCAGTGCCGCCCCAGTCCCTCGAAATCAGCATCGCCGAGATGGCAGCCGAAGCGATGCCCGGGGCTGATGGCGAGCGATTCGTCGCGCGGGGTGACTGGCGCAACCACAGCATTTCCGACGTGCTCGGCACGCTCGAGCGGCTCGAGAAGTCCTCCGGGCGCGGCAGGGTGGATATCGACGTTTCCGAGGTACAGGCGATTGATACTGCCGGCGCCTGGCTGATCCGTCGCCTCATCAGTGCCAAGCAGGAGCAGGGACGCGAGGTCTCGCTGTCGGGGGCGCACGGTGCGATCGACGAGCTGATTGCAGTCCTGCCTGAAAAGGCTCCGGCGCCAACTGCATCACCCGGTCCGCGCGCCTCTCTCTTCGAACGCATCTTCGCGCCGATAGGCAAGCTCGTGAGCGAACTGGCCGGCGACGCAGTAGCCGCCATGCACATCCTCGGATCAGCGGTCCGGGGTGCTCAGATGAAGCTTGGCCGCGGTGGCGGCGTTTCCCCTGCATCTGTCGTCAACCAGATCGACCACATGGGCGTCCGCGCGGTGCCGATCATCATGCTGATGTCCTTCCTGATCGGTGCCATCATCGCGCAGCAGGGCGCCTTCCAGCTGCGTTATTTCGGTGCCGAGATCTTTGTCGTCGACCTTGTGGGCATCCTGCAACTGCGCGAGATCGGCGTGCTTCTCACGGCGATCATGATCGCGGGCCGCTCCGGCAGCGCGATCACCGCCGAGATCGGCTCGATGAAGATGCGCGAAGAGATCGATGCGCTGACGGTCATCGGGCTCAACCCGGTCGGCGTCCTGATCTTCCCCCGCCTGGTCGCGCTGACGATCGTGCTGCCGCTGCTGACGATCATCGCGAATTTCTCTGCTTTGTACGGCGCTGCGGTTGTCGCGCTCACCTATTCCGGCATCACGTTCGATACCTTCCTGTCGCGCCTGCACGAGGCGATCGACCATACCTCGGTGGCGTCCGGCATGATCAAGGCGCCGTTCATGGCGCTGGCGATCGGCATCGTCGCCGCCGTCGAAGGCATGAAGGTAGGGGGCAGCGCAGAGTCGCTCGGCCGCCACGTCACCGCGTCGGTGGTGAAGTCGATCTTCGCGGTGATCGTCATGGATGCCTTCTTCGCGATCTTCTACTCCGCGATCGACTTCTAGGAGCGGCGGAGTGAGGGAAACGGATTTGCAGCAACAGGATCTACAGGGCAGGCAGGTGGTACTGTCCGTCCGCGATGTCACCGTCGGCTTCGGCTCCAACATCGTGCTCGACAAGCTGAACCTCGACATCTATCGCGGCGAGATCCTGGGGTTTGTCGGGGCCTCCGGGACGGGCAAATCCGTACTGATGCGCACCGTCCTGCGGCTTCTGCCGCGCCGCTCGGGCAGCATAGAAATCCTCGGAACGGACTACGACAAGGCCGACGAGCAGCAGCGGATGGCCCTCGACACGAGGCTTGGCGTGCTTTTCCAGCATGGCGCCCTGTTCTCCTCGCTGACGGTCAAGGAAAACATCCAGTTGCCGATGCGCGAGTACCTCGACCTGCCGCAGTCGCTGATGGATGAGCTCGCCTACCTGAAGATCGAGATGGTGGGGCTTGCTCCGGACGCCGCCGACAAATATCCGTCCGAACTCTCCGGTGGCATGATCAAGAGAGCAGCATTGGCGCGGGCGCTGGCGCTCGATCCTGATCTCGTTTTCCTGGACGAGCCGACATCGGGCCTCGACCCGATCGGGGCCGCGGATTTCGATATGCTGATTGCCCGGCTGCGCGATACGCTCGGCCTCACCGTCTACATGGTAACCCATGACCTCGACAGCCTTTTTTCCGTGTGCGACCGTATTGCAGTCCTCGGACAGAAGCGGGTATTGGTGGAAGGGACGCTGGAGGACATGTTCGCATTCGATGATCCGTGGGTTCAATCCTACTTCCGCGGCAAGCGTGCCCGTTCGGTCGTGAGACCGGACGCGCCTTCCGCGCATCCTGAAAAGAAGTGATCTGAGGCCATGGAAACCAAAGCCAACTACGCGATCGTCGGGTTCTTCACCCTCCTGGTGATCGCCGCCGCCTTCGGATTTGTCTACTGGATGGCGCAGTCGGGTCGCGGCGGACCGATGGCCGAATTGGCCATCCGCATTCCCGGATCCGCAAACGGTTTGTCGGTCGGCTCCCCGGTGCGCTTCAACGGCATCCCGGTCGGCTCGGTGCGCAACCTTTCGATCGATCCGGACGATCCCCAGTATTCTATCGCCTTCACGGAAGTCCGCGCCGACGCGCCGGTCTACCCCTCGACACGCGCGGTTCTCGAAGTGCAGGGCCTCACGGGGGCTGCCTATATCGAGCTATCAGGCGGCAACAAGGGCGAGGAGAACATCCTGCAGAAGGCGATCGAGACCGAGCGTCCGGCCGTCCTCATCGCCGACCAGTCGAGCGTGACCAATCTCCTGGCTACTGCCGATAAGATCCTGGACCGGGCGAACCAGGCAATCGGCGACATCCAGGGCTTCGTCGCCGATTCTCGCGGGCCGCTCACCCAGACGATCCGAAACGCCGAGACATTCACGGCCTCGCTCAGCAACAATTCCGGTGCAATCGACGAGTTCCTGGGCAGCATGTCGACGCTTTCGGGCACATTCAACCGCGTTTCCGAGCGGCTGGATTCGACACTTGAGGCGGCTGAAGAACTGGTCCGGGCCGTCGATGCGGAGAAGGTCAATCAGGTCGTCTCGAACGCCGAGCGGACCACGCGGAATATCGCCGACGCATCGGACAATCTGGATGAGATCGCCCGGAGCGTCCGGGAAGCCGCGTCCGGTTTCCAGCGCGCCACCGAGGATGCCCAATCGGTTCTGAAACGCGCGGACCAGCTCATGGCGGCGATCGACACGCAAAACATCGGCACCGCCGTCAACAACATCACCGCCGCCAGCGAGGATGCTAGAACGGCGATCTCGTCCGCCCGCGGCATCGTCGATGATGTCGCCGCCCGCCGGGAGGATATCGATCGGGCGATCGGTGATTTCACCGATCTGGCCCAAAAGCTCAACAATGCGTCGAACCGCGTCGATGGAATCCTCGCCAAGGTGGATGGCCTCCTGACGAGCGACGACTCCGAATCGCTGTTCACCGAAGCGCGGCGCACGCTTGAGTCGTTCCGCACCGTTGCGGACAACATCAATGCGCGGGTGGGGCCGATTGCCGACAACCTCCAGCGCTTCTCGGCCTCGGGCCTCCGGGATATCCAAACGCTGGTGGACGACACCAGACGGACAGTCCGCAGCCTGAACGATACCATCAGCAATTTCGACGAGAACCCGCAGCGGATCATCTTCGGCGGGGAAACGGTGAAGCAATATGACGGCAGGACGCGTCGATAGGAGCGAAGTTCGCATGACCTGGAAGCATTGGGCGGTCCTGCCACTGGTGGCGCTTCTCGCCACCGGCTGTGGATCGAAGGCCAGCAATGACACCTTCGACCTGTCGATAACCCCGGCAAGCACGGGCCCGGCGGCGCGCGGGCGCCAGATCCTCGTTCCGGAGCCGACGGCGCTGAAATCGCTGGACAGCGAGCAGGTGGTGGTTCGTGTCTCCCAGGCAGAAATCCAGTATCTTGCGAAGTCGCAATGGGGCGATCGTCTGCCACGCATGGTCCAGTCCAAGCTGGTGGAGGCCTTCGAGAACAGCGGCCGGCTGGGCGGCGTCGGCAAGCCGGGGCAGGGCCTTGCCATCGATTACCAGGTCGTCACCGATATCCGCACCTTCGAAGTCGATACCAGCGGCCCCGACATGGCGAAGGTCGAGATCTCGGTGAAGATACTCAACGATCGCAACGGCACCGTACGGGCTCAACAGGTATTTACGGGAAGCGTGCCGGTGTCGGGATCGGAAAACCGCGACTTCATCGCGGCTCTTGACCGGGCTTTCGCCAAGGTCGGCGCGGAGATCGTTGAGTGGTCGCTACGCGTCATGTGACCGGCGAGCGTTCGGGTGGACCGCCCAAGGCGCATCAACTGTAAGCAGCGACTGTCAACGCCTCGGCGTTCTGCGGGGCGGCGCCAGTATCTGAACTGAGCGATCGGGTGCTGAAGGTGGAGTTTCAATCCTCCAGGTTGCGATAAGCGGCCTGGACCTGCGCAAGTGTTGCCTGCTGACCCATGCGATAATTGGGAGCAAGCAGATCGAAATCGACAGTGGATGCCGGGATGAGTTGGTCGATGGTTGCATCGCCCGTTTTAGCACGCAAATTTCCCCGATCCGCGATCACCCTGGCGTCCTGGGCCTCGTCCTTGGCCGACAGACGGCGCGCAGGCTTCAACGCATCTGCTGCGTAAGCCGCCGTGTTCGCCGAGACTGAAACAACCAGGGTCATGTGAGTTTATCCACTACTCCAGCCTAGAATCTAATGGGGGGCGGCTTGGTTCCCTGTTAAGGAATTCGTTAGGGTTTTAATCATTGTTCGTTTTTCTGTCGGATCGCCTGTTGATGCTGCATCTGCTTCTCGTCGCCGCCGGCGGCGCCACCGGCTCCGTTCTCCGCTACCTGGTCGGACACTGGAGCATTCGCCTGCTGGGCCCGTCGTTTCCGTGGGGCACCATGATCGTGAACGTGCTGGGCTCCTTTGCCATCGGTGTTCTGGCCGAACTGATCGCCCGAAAGCTGGACGCCTCCTTGGAGATGCGGCTGTTGCTCGTGACGGGCTTCCTTGGCGGCTTCACCACCTTTTCCGCCTTCTCGCTTGATGCCCTCGTACTTTTCGAGCGCGGTGCGACTGGAGCGGCCGCCGCCTATATCCTCGGTAGCGTCGGGATCTCGCTGGCGGCGGTGATGGGCGGGCTGGCGCTTGGTCGGTCGATGTTCTAAAGACCGGTCAAACCAAAGAAGAACGAAAGAACATCATGGCGGGCATCGAGCACATCCGCGTTGAGGCGGACGAAGCGGGCATGCGCCTGGACCGTTGGTTCAAGGTCCATTATCCCGGTCTCGGCTTTGGCGCGCTGCAGAAACTGCTGCGCTCGGGCCAGGTGCGTGTCGATGGGGGGCGGGTGAAATCCGACGCCCGTGTCCAGCCCGGGCAGACGGTGCGCGTCCCGCCGCTGGATGTCGATACGAAGAAGGCCGGCCCCATCGCCGGCAAGGATCTCAAGCATTCCAGCGACTACGAGCTGTTGCAGCGCATGGTGTTGCACGAGGATGACAAGGTGATCGTCCTCAACAAGCCGGCGGGGTTGGCGGTCCAGGGTGGCTCCGGCGTCACGCGTCACATCGACCAGATGCTGGATGCCTGGACCAGTCCGAAGGGTGAGAAGCCGCGGCTCGTCCATCGCCTGGACCGTGACACCTCCGGCGTGCTGGTCATTGCCCGCACGCGCGGGGCGGCACAGAAGCTGACGGCGGCCTTTCGCGAACGCGACACCAAGAAGACGTATTGGGCCCTGGTGAAGGGCGTGCCGCGCAAGCACGAGGACAAAATCTCGACCTGGCTCGTCAAGGAGCAGACGCCGGACGGCGATCGCATGCGCATTGCCAAGCACGGGGAGACCGGCGCCGACCATGCGGTTTCCTTCTATCGCGTGCTTGAGACAGCCGCACAGACCATGGCCTGGCTGGAGATGGAGCCCTATACCGGCAGAACGCATCAGCTGCGCGTCCATGCCCTGCATATCGGGCACCCGATCATCGGCGATCCGAAATATTTCGATGACGACATCAACTGGCCGTTCCCCGGCGGTATCCAAAAGCGGCTGCATCTGCATGCCCGTCATATCGACATCCCGCATCCCTCGGGTGGCCGCCTGAAGGTGACGGCGCCGCTGCCGCCGCACATGGTCCAGAGCTGGAACCTGCTCGGCTTCGACCTGGAGAGCGGCGGGAGTGCCGACGAATGAAACTCATCCTCTTTGATTGCGACGGCACTCTGGTCGACAGCGTGTCGCTGATCCACGAGACGATGCGCCGGACCTTCCTGCATTTCGACAAGCCGGAGCCGAAGGTGGAGGCGACGAAGGCGATCATCGGCCTGACTCTCGATATTGCCATTGCACGCATGCTGGGGCGCCCGCATGCGGGCGACGAGGAAGTGGCGATGATGGCCTACTACAAGTCGCTGTTTTCCGAGGTGCGACGGGACCTTGATTTCCGCGAACCGTTGTTCCCGGGCATCCGGGAGTTGATCGATAAGATCGGGCCGCGAGACGATCTGCTCATCGGGGCAGTCACGGGCAAGTCTCGCCGCGGACTGGATCTCATCATGGAGACGCACGGGTTCGGCAAGTACTTCGTGGTGTCTCGAACGGCAGACGACTGCCCCTCGAAGCCGCATCCCGCAATGGTGACGGAATGCTGCGACGAGACGGGGATGGTGCCGGGCGTGACGAAGGTAATCGGTGATGCCGTCTACGACATGCAGATGGCGAAAGCGGCCGGTGCCACGGCAATCGGAGTCTCCTGGGGCTATGCGTCCGTCCAGGATCTCTGGAACGCCGGAGCGGATGCGGTCGTTGACCACCCGAGCGAGTTGCTGGCCCATATCGGCTGAGGTTTCTGATGCGAGACGAGTTCAAAGATCTTGAGGGGACGAGCCATCCGGATCCGACCCGGCGGGCGCAGATCCAGATGAAGCGGCCCTTGCCGAAGCGCTTCTACAAGCAGGTGTCCGTCGGCCGGGAGGAGGGTGGCTATGTGATTCTGCTCGACGGCCGGCCGGTGCGGACGCCGGCGAAGAACCCGCTGACTGCACCCACTGCAGGGCTTGCCGAACTGATGCGGGCCGAATGGGACGCGCAGGGCGAGTCGGTCGATCCGCAGACCATGCCGGTCACGAAACTGGTGAATACCGCGATTGACGGTGTGGCACTCGATCCGCAGGCGGTTTTTGAGGATATCCTGCGTTTTTCGGCCAGCGACCTGCTGTGCTACCGCGCCGATGCTCCGGAGGAGCTGGTGGCGCGGCAATGCGAGCGCTGGGATCCGCTGATCGACTGGGCGGCCAGCCAACTTGGCGCACGCTTCATCCTGATCGAGGGTGTCATGCCGCAGGAGCAGCCACGCGAAGCGACCAGTGCGTTCGCGGTCACGCTGCGAAAGTACGACTCGCCGATCGAGCTCGCCTGTCTCCATACGGTGACCACCCTGACCGGCTCTGCGATCCTTGCATTGGCATTCGCGGAAGGTCGTCTTTCCGCAGACGAGGCTTGGTCGCTCGCCCATCTCGACGAGGACTGGACGGAAGAGCACTGGGGCGTGGATGCGGAGGCGCGTCTGCGCCGCGAGCGGCGCCACGAAGAATTCAGGGCGTCTGTAGCAGCCTTCAAGAACCTTCGGCAGCCGGCTTAAGCCTTCGCTAACTGCGGCCACGGATGATCCCCGGAGTTTTTCCGGGATGATCCATGTCTGTCCGCCCACTTGCGCTCTGCATTCTTCTGGTGACCCTGCCGCTGCTGATGTCGTTCCGGCTGCAGCCGGCGGCGGCCGAGCGCGAGGCGCTGCTCTACGACGTGCGTGCGGCCTTCGTGACGGCGAGAGAAGACGTGCCGGCGTTGCTGGTCACGGAGACGGACAGGCTGGTGAACGATGCGATCCTGACAACGATGCGCGGTCGCGTTCTCCCCCGCGCCATCCTAGCGATTCGCGTCGAACACCACAAAGCGGTCCCGGCCTTGCTTGGCGGAAAGCGCGAGGCGACAGTCACGGTCGAAGCAGTCGCGGTTGCGAACGGAGAGACGATTGCCGAGGGGACATTCACCACGTCCGTCTTCTCGCTCCGGCGTGAACCCCTTGAACTGCTGCTGGCGGAGAAGATTGCCGCTCGCATCGCGAGCGAGTTTCGCCTGACCCGTGAAGGGCCGGTCACACTTGCAACGGCGCTCTTTGCCGCCCCCTAGCCGGACGCGACCTTCAGCCCGACGATTCCTGCAATGATCATGGCGATGCAGCCTAGGCGAAGCGCCGAGGCAGGTTCCGCAAACAGGACGATGCCGAGGATGACGGTGCCGACGGTCCCGATGCCGGTCCAGACGGCATAGGCGGTGCCGACGGGAAGGGAGCGGATGGCAAGTCCAAGGAGCACCACCGACACCACCATGGCAGCGAGGGTGAGCAGCGTGGGGAGTGGCCGGGTGAAGCCTTCGGTATATTTGAGGCCGATCGCCCAGCCGATCTCGAAAAGTCCAGCAAGCGTCAGAAGTGTCCAGGCCATTGCCTTACTCCGTTTCAGGAGCGAGGCCGTCCCCGCGGAGGTGACCGGGCTGGCCCGGCGGCAGTCGTCTGCCTGCTCGATATATGGTGACCTTCGCAGCTGGCGGCAACCGCCCGTCCGGCATGGGAGCCATGCCTAGAGACAGCCCAGCCTCTTTGCGTGCCACGTGAGGTGATCCTCCATGAACGTCGAAATGAAGTAATAGGAGTGGTCGTAGCGTTCATGCATGCGCAGCGTCAAGACGATGTCCGTTCCCTTGATGGCCTCTTCGAACAGCCAGGGACGCAGCCCGTCCTCCAGGAAACTGTCCGCCTTGCCCTGGTCGATCAGGAACTCCGGAAAGCGGGCACCATCCTCCACGAGGGCGCAGGCATCATATCGGCGCCATGCGTTCTGGTCGGCTCCGAGGTATTTTTCGAACGCCGGGGCGGACCAGTCGGCCGTCGAAGGTTGCACGATTGGGGCGAAGGCGGAGCAGCTCTTGAAGCGATCAGGGTTCTTGAGCGCGATCGTCATCGCTCCGTGCCCACCCATTGAGTGTCCGAAGATCCCCTGCCGGCTCATGTCGGCGCGGAAGTGCTGGCTGATCAGAGAGGGCAGTTCCTCCGTGATGTAGCTGTACATCTGGTAGTGCTCGGCCCAAGGCTTCTCGGTGGCGTCGAGATAGAAGCCAGCGCCCTTTCCCATCTGCCAGTTGGTCAGTTCGTCCGGCACGTCATTGCCGCGCGGGCTGGTGTCGGGGCAGACGATGATGAGGCCGAGTTCGGAGGCGAGGCGGCGGTATTCGCCCTTTTCCATGACATTGGCATGGGTGCAGGTGAGGCCGGACAGGTACCAAAGGACGGGGCGAGGCTCACTGATCGCCTGCGGTGGCACGAAGACCGCGAAGGTCATCTCGCATTTGCACGCGTTGGACTCATGGGCGTAGACGCCCTGCATGCCGTCGAAGGCCGTGTTCTGGGAAATGACTTTCATGGTTGATCTCCAGGTGGCGCGTGGGTCTTGGCACGGCGGCAGAGCCGGTCGAGGGTTTCCAGGAACTGCGATCGATCCCGTGGGCTGAAGGCGGCATTGTAGCCCTTGCTCTCGCCGGTCTCTCTCAGATGCTGGCCGAGATCGCGCATGGCCGTCGCCATGCCGATGTTCGTCTGGTCAAAGATGCGGCCCGTCGGACCGGTGACAAGGGCGCCGTTGCCGACGCAGCGTCCGGCGAGCGGCACGTCGGCCGTAACCACGATGTCGCCGCTTCCCGCCCGCTCGGCTATCCAGTCGTCAGCAGCGTCGAAGGCGCCCGATACGATGACATTAGTCACCATCGGATCGCGCGAAGGGCGAAGACCGGAATTCGCAACAAGCGTTACCTTCAGCCCGTGGCGTTCGGCGACCTTGAGGATCTCCGGCTTCACGGGACAGGCATCGGCATCTACGTAGATCACGAGGCGGCTCTTTCCATGTCGATGTGCGGGATGCCGTCCTCCACATATTCCTCGGAGGTGACGAGGAAGCCAAGCCCCCGGTAGAATTCCTGCAGGTGGCTCTGGGCCGAAATCGCGATCGGCTGGTCCGCGAACCGTGTCTCGCATTCGGCGATCGCCTCTCGCATCAGGGCTTCGCCGAGACGCTTTCCCCGATGGGCGGGTGAGACAGCGACGCGGCCAATCCTCGGCGGTGCGCCATGCGGCTGCCAAAGCCTTGCGCAGGCAAGAAGCTGCTGACCATCGAGCAGCCGAAGATGCAGCGCCTCCCGGTCCTTGCCGTCGAGTTCGGGATAGGCGCAGTCCTGTTCGACAACGAAGACGTCGACGCGGAGCTTGAGCATCTCGTAGAGCTCGAGGGCAGGGAACTCCTCAAGCCGCCGCACGTCCGCCCGGTATGGCGCACCCTCCATCAATAGACGACGACGCTCCTGATGCTCTGTCCGCCATGCATGAGCTCGAAGCCCTTGTTGATGTCCTCCAGTCCCATGGTGTGGGTGATCATCGGGTCGATCTCGATCTTGCCCTCCATGTACCAGTCGACGATCTTCGGCACGTCGGTGCGCCCGCGCGCGCCACCGAAGGCCGTGCCCATCCAGGTACGGCCGGTGACGAGCTGGAAGGGTCGGGTGGAGATCTCCTGGCCGGCACCGGCCACCCCGATGATGACCGACTTGCCCCAGCCGCGATGCGAGGCCTCCAGCGCCTGGCGCATGACCTTCGTATTGCCGGTGCAGTCAAAGGTGTAGTCGGCACCGCCGATCTGGTCGGCGCCGCGCTTCGTCATGTTGACGAGGTAAGGGACGATGTCCTCGCCCACCTCCTTCGGGTTGACGAAATGGGTCATGCCGAAGCGCTCGCCCCACTCCTTCTTGTCGTTGTTGAGGTCGACGCCGATGATCATGTCGGCGCCGGCAAGGCGCAGGCCCTGGATGACGTTCAGGCCTATGCCACCAAGCCCGAAGACGATCGCGGTCGAACCGATCTCCACCTTGGCGGTGTTGATGACGGCGCCGATGCCGGTCGTCACGCCGCAGCCGATATAGCAGATCTTGTCGAAGGGAGCGTCGGGATTGACCTTGGCGACGGCGATCTCCGGCAGGACCGTATAGTTGGCGAAGGTCGAGCAGCCCATGTAGTGGTGCAGCTTCTCGCCGTTGATGGAAAAGCGCGATGTGCCGTCCGGCATGACGCCCTGGCCCTGGGTGGAGCGGATGGCGGTGCACAGGTTCGTCTTGCGCGAGAGGCAGGAGGGGCATTCGCGGCATTCGGGGGTGTAGAGCGGAATGACGTGGTCGCCCTTCTTGACCGAGGTGACGCCCGGGCCGACATCGACCACGATGCCTGCACCTTCATGACCGAGGATCGCCGGGAACAGACCCTCGGGGTCGGCGCCCGACAGCGTGAAGTCGTCGGTATGGCAGATGCCGGTCGCCTTCACCTCCACCAGCACCTCGCCCGCCCGAGGCCCCTCGAGCTGAACCGTCATGATCTCCA